>CAZJHH010000002.1:0-395993 GCA_964545875.1 uncultured Synergistaceae bacterium | reverse complement strand
TATCATTAAATCTTGTAAATCTTAGCCCCGTTGCACTTGTAGTTTACATCTAGCGAGAAAAAACAACGGGAAATTGATTTTGAGAAAACTTTCACCTGAAGATCCCCCCGATATGGAGCGTTTCCGCCATCAGATTCCCAGCGTCTTTTCAATTATGGAAGACCCTCCGAAAAACCAGGGCTTTCCATGTGCCTGTTTCTTCGGAGGGTCTAGGTTCGGGCTATTTGTTTGAATTCGGTTTTCGGCGAGGGAGGCGGAACTTCTGCGCTTTTTCCGCCGGAAGAACGTGCTACGCCTTGAGCTGGCGCACCACGTCGAGTACCGTCCCGTCACGCCACTCGATAACGCCGATGATACGATCCTCCACTTCCACGGGGTCCATGGGCCCTGTGAGGTTGTGAGCCTTTTCTACCAGTTCCTCCATGGAAACCAGAGGTACGTTTCCCGCCTCTTTGGCCGCCTCCAGAAGATCCGTTCTTTTGGGGTTGAGAGTGACCCCGTACTCCGTAACCAGGGCATCCACCACTTCTCCCGGAGTGGTGACGGAGTAGACGTCGTCTACCACGCAGGGAATGCGTCCCCGGAGGAGGGGCTGGGTGATTATCGTGAGCTTGGCTCCCGAAGCGGTGTCCTGGTGCCCTCCTATGCCGTGGAGCAGGGCTCCCGTGGCTTCGGTATTCACGTTCACGTTGAAGCTTCGGTCGATTTCCGTGGCTCCCAGAACCACCACGTCCAGCATGTTCACCGCACATCCCGCATTCCAGGGGTTGGCGTACCAGTCTGCGGAGATCTCCACGTGGTTCGGGTTTTCCGCGATGGAACGCACCGCATCGAGGTCGAAGGACTGTACGTCCAGCAGGCGCTCGAAGAGCCCTTCTTTGAGCATGTCCACGAAGAAGCCCGTAATGCCTCCGAGGCCGAAGCTCCCCTTGATTTTGCGTTCCCGCATGGCATCTCGGACGAACTTGGCCACCGCCAGAGAGATGCCTCCTGCTCCGGTCTGGAAGGATATGCCGTCGTGGAAGTAGGGACTCGCCTCGATGAGCTTCGCCGCATGATTGGCGATGAGAAGCCGCAAAGGATCCCGGGTTACCTGAGTGGTGCCGGAGACGATTCCCGCGGGATCTCCGATACTCTCCATATCCACCACGAAATCCACGTTGAGCTGGGAGATACCGATATTGGCGATGGGGTAGGGCTGAAGGTTGTCCGTGAGGGCCACCACCACGTCTGCGTAGAGGGCATCGGTATAGGCGTAGCCCAGGGAGCCGCAGGAAGAGCGGGAGCCCACTCCTGAAAGATTACCGTATCGATCCGCCGTGGGAGAGGCGATGAAGGCCACGTCGATATGTACGTCTCCGCTGGTGACAGCCCGGGGGCGTCCGCCGTGGCTCCGGAGAATGGCGGGGTACTCCATGCCTCCCTCCGATACGAGCTGTCCGATGGGGCCGTTTACGGATCCCCATATTTTCGTGATTACCCCGCTCTTGATGTGCTGAATAAGATGCTTATGCACTCCGAAGAGGGCGGTGGGAAAGAGGGTAAGGTCTCGAATGCCCATTTCCGCACAGGCATCCAGCACTGCATTGACCACGAAATCTCCGTTCCGTAGGTGATGATGAAAGGATATAACCATGCCGCTTCGGAGCCCCGAGGCCTTGATGGCGCTTTTGATATCCCGCAGCACCTTGTCTGTGCGGTCATTGAAGGTAGCCCGAATCCGGGGGCCGTCCCGATGTCCTTCGGGTTTTCGGGCGTTCCATCCTTCGTAGGGTCGTACTTTGCCATAGCCGGGAATTTCTTCGGGAAGTCTGCGTCCCAGAGCGTTCGTAATCATCCCTGCTGCACCTCCTCCTGGGTAATGCCCGCCCGCTGAAGAGTGAACTCAGCGCGCTTTACCACCGGCCGATCCACCATCTTGCCGTCCACCTGTACCGCTCCGAGGCCTCGCTTGGCAGCTTCCTTGGCGGCGGCCACGATACGTTTGGCCTTGTCGATTTCCTTTGGGGTAGGGGTGAACACGCCGTGAATGATAGGAATCTGGTTGGGATGGATCACGCTCTTTCCTTCGAAACCCAGCTGTTTGACAAATTCGGTTTCCTTCCTGAGTCCTTCCTCATCGGCGATTCGGGAGAAGACCGTATCCAGGGCGCAGACTCCCGCAGCGTGCGCCGCGAGAACCACCATGCGCCGGGGCCCTACGAGCTCTACGCCGCTGTCGGAACGGCTGGTATGAAGATCTGCGGTAAGATCTTCCCCGCCGGGGCAGATCCCCGCGATTCGTTTGGTAGAAGTAGCGATGTCATAGGCCCGATGAATGCCGAGGGCTGTTTCAAGAAGACAAAAAACAAGAGTGCTTCCCTGGGCGATCCCCGCCTTGTCTTCGATTTCCGAAAGGGCTTCGTCCAGAATCTGCATCTCTTTGGGATCTTCCACCTTGGGAACCCGGACTCCGTGGACTCCGAAGGGAACCACTCCTTCGATGTCCTGGCGCCACAGATCCGTATCCATGCCGTTGATCCGTACCGTTACCTCGCAGTCGCCGAACTCTCCTCGTTTAAGTACCTGTTGAATAAGAATTCGGGCGGTGTCCTTCTCGGAAAGGGCCACTGCATCCTCAAGATCGAGGATAACTCCGTCGGGCTCGAAAAGATGTCCCCGAAGGAGCATGTTGGGGTTATTCCCCGGAAGATAGAGTTTGGTTCGACGTAGACGCATTATGCCGCACCTCCCAGAAAGCGGAGAATCGCCGCTTTGGTTCGAGCGGAAAGGACGAGGTCCAGAGCTCCGTTATCCTGAACCGCTATGCTGACGTCTCCGGTGTACTGGAGATCCTTCACCGTGGCAAGAACGGTCTTTTTCATGGCCGTACCGAACCGGGCTGCGCTGGAGCCTGTGATGGTGACCGCTATGCCGCTTCCGGAGGCTCCTTCGGTAACGGTTACCAGACAGTCCATGGACTCGATGGTCCCGGCGGACGTGGTTTTCATAAAAATTCCCTCCTCCGTGTGTCCTGGTGATCCTTGGCAGATCACAAAACAGGGGGCCCGAAGGCCCCCTTGAGGTCTTCCCGCTGCGGGGCAGGGGGGAACCCCCTCGTTATCCCCGGACACGATTCTTGTTTAGTACGCTTCCTGTCCCTTCAAATGCTGCCAGGCGCACATCTCTTTGGCCTTGGCGGCTACTTCCTCCGCCCGTTTGTCGAAGGCGGGATCGATTTTCCGGGCAATAGCCTTGGACATTTCCAGGGTGGAGACTGCCTTGGTTTCCCAATCCTTGTCGCCCCGGTCGCGGAAGATATCATAGGTAAGATCCTTGCCTTCCACGAGAACTTCGCCGATGGCCTTCTCGAGAAGGGCCGCCTTGTCGTCCAGGCGCAGGTACTCCAGCATCATCTTGGCGGTGAGAAGAAGCCCGCAAGGATTCAGCTTATACTGGTGGGCGTACTTGGGAGCCGAGCCGTGGCTGGGCTCGAAGAGGGCCGCTTCCTTGCCGATGTTGCCGCTGGGGGAGAATCCGAGCCCGCCGATGAGCTGGGACGCTTCGTCCGAAAGAATATCCCCAAAGACGTTGGAGGCCACTACGACTTCGTAATTCTGAGGATTCTTGATGAACCACATGGCGGTGGCGTCGGCGTTCTCTTCGGTGGCCTTGATCTCGGGATAATCCTTGGCGACCTTGAAGAAGATTTCCTTCATCATGCCGTCGGTGGCCCGGATAACGTTGGCCTTGTTGCAGTTGGTAACGCTCTTGCGCCCCGTAGCCTTGGCGTACTCGAAGGCCGCCCGGATGATACGTTCGCATCCCTCTTCAGAGAAGACCCGCCAGGAAACGGCGGTCTCACCCTTGGTTTTGAACCGTTCCATGCCGGGGTGCAGGTCGTAGAATTCCTTGGGGAGGGGGCGCCATTCCACGGCGGAGTAGAGGTCTTCCGTGTTTTCCCGGAAGAAGACCAGGTCGATGTTGGGATCTCCCTTGAGGGGGCAGGAGATGCCGGGCATGAGCTTGGCGGGGCGGATGTTGATGTAGAGGTCGAAGAGCTGCCGCATCTGAAGAATGGCGGATTTAAAGCCCTTTACGCCGGATTTGGAGGTAATGGCCGCCATGAGAGTGGCATCGGTGTTGCGGATGACATCCCGGGTCTCCTGAGGAACTGTGTTGCGCCGCTCGTCTCCTTCGGGATACTTGGCGCATGTCTCTTCCCACATGCACCAGCCCATGTCCGCCCGTACCCAGTCTATGGGAAGATTTAGGGCTTCCATGACGATCATGCAACCCTCCATGACGTCGAATCCCGAGTGGTCTCCGGGAATATAGCATACCTGGTAGCGATCCTTCTTTTCCTTTACCTGCATAACGTTACGATTGTCAGCCATAAGGTCTAACCTCCTTGGTTATTGTCGGGGGCCTGAGGGCCCCCGGGAAACTATGTTTTTAGAATACCTGGCTTAGTCGATACCCAGAGATTTACGCACGTGGGGAATGAGCCCGCCGTCTTCGATGAGACCCTTCACGAAATCCGGATAGGGAGGAAAGGCAAATTCTCCCTTGGAGGTGATTACCTTGCCCGCATCGAAATCCACCGTAACTTCTTCCCCCGCATTGATGGCATCCACCGCCTGGGGGCTTACCACAATGGGGAGCCCTTCGTTGAGACAGTTGCGGTAGTAGATTCGGGCGAAGCCCTTGGCGATGATGGCTCCGATGCCCCGTTCCTTGAGACAGCTTACCGCCTGCTCCCGGCTGGAACCGCAGCCCCAGTTCTTGCCTCCCACGATGATGTCTCCGGGCTGTGCGTTTTTGGTAAACTCCGGATCGAGATCCTCCAGAGCCACCTTGGCCATCTCGGAACGCTCCTTGATGGTGTAGGTGTATTTGCCGGGGAAGATCACGTCCGTGTTGACGTCGTCACCGTACTTCCAGACTTTTCCTGTGATTTTCATAATTACAGCACCTCCCGGGGATCCGCAAATTCGCCTTTGAGTGCCGAGGCTGCCACGGTGAGGGGGCTGGCAAGATAGATGAAACTCTCCTTATTCCCCATGCGCCCCTGGAAGTTCCGGTTCGCCGTGGAGATGCAGACCTCTCCGGGGGCAAGAATACCTTCGTGGTTTCCCATGCAGGGGCCGCAGCCGGGGTTACAGATGACACAGCCCGCATCGAGGAAAATATCCAGAAGTCCTTCCTTCATGGCCTGACGGTAGACTTTCCAGGAGGCGGGAATCACCACGGTGCGTACCGCCACGGTCTTACCCTTGAGAACCTTCGCCGCCGCCTGAAGGTCTTCGATGCGACCATTGGTGCAGCTTCCGAGGAAGGCCTGATGAATTTTCTGTCCCTTCATTTCGTCGATGGGAGCGTAATTATCCACCGTGTGGGGTTTCGCCACGCATGGCACGAGATCTCCCAGATCGTAGTTCAGCTCCTGGACGTATGTGGCATCCTCGTCCGCCCAGATGGCCTCCCAATCCTTGGTTTTCTGCTTGCCTTCGATGGCCGCCATGACCTTGGCGTCCGGAGGGCATACCGCATTTTTGGCTCCCATCTCGATGCCCATGTTGGTAAGGGTCATGCGTTCCGCCACGGACATGGCTTCGATGCCGGGGCCGTGGAACTCCACGGACATGTAATCCGCTCCGTCCGCCTTGATATCCCCGATGATCTTGAGAATGAGATCCTTGGAGGTCACTCCCTTGGGAAGCGTCCCCTTGACGGTGATCTTCATGCTGTCCGGAACCTTGAACCAGATGTTTCCGGTGGCCCAGGTAGCGGCCATCTCGGTGCGGCCGATACCGGTGGAGAAGGCGCCGTAGGCTCCGTATGTGCAAGTGTGACTGTCGCTGCCCACCATGATGAGCCCCGGAAGGGCGAAACCTTCCTCGCACATGACCTGATGACAGACGCCGCCCTTGCTGGTAACGTCGTAGAAGTTGGGAATACCCTGTTCCTGCACGAACTCTCGAATCTCGTAGTGGTTGATGGCGTGTTTATCCGAGGGAGCGGGCACCGCATGATCCAGGATGAAAACGATGTGGCTCGGATCCCAGACCTTGCTCACGCCGATTTTCTTGAAGCTCTTGGCTATGGGGGCTGCGTTGTCGTGGCTCATGCAGAAATGAGGTTCCACGGTGACGACTTCTCCCGCCACTACGTCCTTTTTGGCAAATTTGCCGAGAACCTTTTCAGCGAACGTTTTGCCCATTTTACGCCTCCTACTTGACTGCCTTGGACTTGAGATACTCGATGAGTCCCCCGGCGGCCATAATGTCCTTTTCCAGATCAGCCACGGCGTCTCCATGCATGGATTTGCCCGTGGTGAGGTTTGTAATGGTCCCCGTGGCCATATCCACTTCGATCTCGTCCCCGTCCTTGAACATCTTGGCAACTCCGGGAGCGAAAAGTACGGGATAACCGTTGTTCACCGCATTACGGTAGTAGATCCGGGAGAAGGAGTCTGCCAGCACTACGGGAACTCCCGCATATTTCAGACAATACACAGCGTGTTCCCGGGAGGAGCCGCAGCCGAAGTTGCGTCCCGCTACCACGATATCTCCGGGCTTTACTTCCTTGGCAAAATGTTCCTTGCCGGGGTAGTATTCAAAAGAATACTGGGGCATCTGCTTGGGGTCCGTTTCGGCGAGATATTTATTGTGGTAGATAAGGTCCGTATCTACGTCATCCGCGAAAACCCAGGCCCGTCCGCGAAGGATTGTATCTTTCATCATCGTTCCTCCTTCTTCCATCCTAACCGAGAATATCCCGGGGATCCGTGATAACCCCGCGGATAGCCGAGGCCATGGCAGACATGGGGCTCATGAGGTAGGTATGACTTCCCTTGCCCACCTTGCCGATGAAGTTCCGGTTGGTGGTGGAAATTCCCACATCCCCGCTGGGGAGAGCTCCGTAGTGCTCCGCCGTGCAGAGGGAGCAGGTGGGGTTGGTGAAGACGATTCCCGCCTCCAAAAAGGCCCCGACAAATCCCTCCTTAACACACTGCTTCATCACTTCGGTGGTGCTGGGGGTGATGATGGTGCGGCAAGAGGAGGCAACCTGGGGAAAGCCCGCAGCTTTGAGAATGTCGTAGGCAGCTTTGATGTCCTCGTAGCGTCCGTTGGAGCAGGAGCCGATGTGTACCTGGTCGATGGGATTTCCCGCCACTTCCTTGACCTTCTTGACGTTATCCGGTGCATCGGGACAGGAGGCCATGGGCTCCAGGTCGCTTACGTCGTAGGAAAGCTCTTCCACATAGACCGCATCCGCATCGGGTTTGATGGCTTCCACGCGTTCCCGAACCACGTCCCCTGCCCGGCCTGCGAGCCATTCGAGGACATCTCCGCTGGGGAGAATGAGACCGACTTTGCCGCTCATCTCGGTAACCATGGAACAGAGGGTGATCCGGTCCGCCAGGCTGGCCTTCTCGATGGTGGGGCCGGTGAACTCCGTGGAGCGGAAGAACATCCCCGCCGCGCCGAGGTCGCCCACCACGAACGTGAGGAAGTCCCGCATGCAGACGCCCTTGGCGAAGGAGCCTTTTACGGTAACTTTCATGCTTTCGGGAACCCGGAACCAGTTGGTGCCCTCGAACCAGGAGGCTACGATGTCCGTGTTGCCCACTCCGGTGGCGAAGGCTCCTACGGCGCCCAGAAGGTTCATGTGGCTATCCGTGCCGAGAATAACGTCTCCAGGGCGTACATGGCCGTTCTCCAGAAGTACGTGCTGCCCGATGCCGTGATTAACGTCGAAAACTTTGGAAATTCCCTGTTTTTTAGCAAATTCCCGGATGATCTTCTGGTTGTTCGAAACTTTTTCCGTGTGAGCCGGAGCCTGAAGGTCGAAGGTAAAGGCCACCTTCTCGGGATCCCAGACCTTGACCTTTTTTTCGGTGATTTCCTCGAACTGCAGCACGCAGTTGGCTCCTCCGAAATCCCGGGCGGTGGAAAGGTCGATATTGCACCATACCCGGTCTCCTACCTTCGCATCCTTTCCGGATGCTCGCTGAATGATCTTTTCGATCATCGTCTTACCCATGCCGACACCTCCTGAATAAAATAGACAGCTGCTCTTTTGCTATCTGGAAGGGAAAATTCCGGAATTCTCTAGATCCCCATGAAAGACTTGATAGTCTCGAAGTTCATAAAGTCTGCCTTGTTGACCATGACGCCTTCGGGAGAGCGGTATCTTCCGTCGCCTTCTCCGGCGTGTACGGCAATGCAGTGACAAATTTCGGAGGAAATGCCGTTTTTCATGGCAAGAGCAGTGCCCGAGAAGGGATGGCGCAGATCCTTGCCCATCTTGGATTTTACGACCTTGCCTTCGGCATTGCGCTCGTATTCCACCAGCTTGCCCACGTCGTGAAGAAGGGCGGCGGCGATGAGAACGTCGTTATTCAGGCAAAAACCGCCCTCGTCCTTGTAAAGAACGTTATATTCGTCCATGGCGACCTTGCAGATCCGGGTGACTCCCCGGGTATGGGTGAGGAAGGATGCGGGGCAATCCTTGATGAGAAGGGTAAAAGGAATTTTTGCCATGTCTTCGGGTTCCCATCCGCCGATTTTCAGAGCATCCTCAAAGGTGACTACCACTTTCTCCTGGAGATCCTTGTCTTTAATCCATTCGATTTCCGGAAAACACTTTCTGATACGGTCTTTCATAATGCAATCCCTCCTCGGAATATAAGACACCAATTACGGTGCCGTTTGATTCGACTCCTCCAGGGCGATGGAGTCCTGGAGATTTCGGTAAATCCGCTCGATGTGCCGATGCGCCGCCTGGGAGGCTTTTTCGGGATCATGATCCAGAATAGCCTCGTAGATGACCCGGTGCTCGTTGATGTAGGCCTCTTTGTCGCTTAAAAGCGTGTAGATGCGCTCGTGGGTGGCCATAATCAGGTTGAAGGTCATCTTTACAATGTTGACGAAGACGAAGTTCTTTGTGGCTTCCGCCAGGGCATAGTGGAAGTTGAAGTCCGTTTTTGCCCGGAACTCGATCTCTTCCATGCCTTCCTGAGAGGGAGGAGAGAGGAGTCTCCGGAGCTTGGTGAGATCCGATGGAAAGGCCCGGCGTGCCGCTTCTGCGGCGATGGCGGGGTCGAGAACTCTCCGGGCTTCCATAAGCTCGAGAATGGCGTTATCCTCAAGCTGTTCCGTTCGTATGGGAGCTCCTGTCTCCTTGCGGGGTTTTCGAACGAAACGCCCCTTGCCGGGAATGCTCTCGATGAGTCCCATCAGCTCCAGAACCCGAAAGGCCTCTCGGAGAGAACTTCGGCTTACGCCGATATCCTCCATGAGTTGCCGTTCCGGAGGAAGAGGTTCTCCCGGGCGGAGAGAGCCCGTGCTGATGAAACCCTTGAGCTCTTCCACCACCTTTTCGTATATGCGTGTCTGGCGTACCTTTTTCTCGGTCATCCCGTCGCCTCCTGTCTGGACCGCCTAGTACACTTTATACCTTTTTCGACCTATTTGTGCAAGGGTTATCGAGAAGTCTTGCAATTGTGCGCAATTTGCCGCAGCGTTATTGTTCACGGTAAGTTTATGGCACTCTAAAAGCCTGCAAAATAAGGAGGATTCTTCTATTTTCGAGAAAAAGTCTCGGCTTTTAAGAGTATAATTATCTCATTTGGTCGGACCGAAAAGAGTATTTTTTGTGTATACTGGCGGACCGCCCAGAGGAAATGCGCCCGTACGTCTTTTCTCTTGGCAAGAACGGTGAAGAAGGTACAATATGAGGAGGTCCGAAATCGCACCTTTTCGAGACTCCCAGGAATTTCTCATGTCACTGTTTGAAAAGACTGTTCCTGTGTGCTATCCGGGGAAATCCGGGAGAAACGGAGAATGGAGGAGGAGTTTCATGTCGTTTTGTGTAAACGTATTGCACCGAGGGTGTCTTCACTTCAGAGAAACCATTACGGGCCAGGAGGTTCTCGAGTCTCTGGGGCTTTCCTTGAAAGACGAAGTGGTGGCCTGGCGGGTGAACGGATATCTTCGTTCCCTTCACTGGACATTGGACGATAACGCCGAGGTAGAGCTTGTGGATACCACGAGCCGGGAGGGACTCAATGTCTATCGGCGGACCCTTTCGCTTCTCCTTATTTTCGCTTCCCGAAAGGTGCTTGGAAAGGATGTGGATATCCGGCACTCTCTGAGCAAGGCCTACTTTTGCGAGGCTCCTTCGGGAGAGATAACCCCGGCGCAGGTGGAGGAGATCAAAAGCTTCATGACCGACCTTATTCGCCGAAACGTTCCCATTCGCCGGGAAGTGCATTCCCTGGATCGGGCGGTAAAAATTTTCATGTCCCAGAACAACGAGGATAAGGCGAACCTCCTGCGCTGGGCTGTCCAGGATCCCGTGGAACTGTACCGCTGCGATGGAACCTACGGGCTTTTCTATGCTCCCCTGGCACCTTCTTCAGGGTACGTGTCGGTTTTCGACCTGGCCCCCCAGGATGGCGGTATGGTCTTACGCTTTCCCACCGAAGAATTTCCCCGGAGCATTCCCCCCTATCAGCCGGCACCCAAGCTTTTGTCGGTGTTCAAGGAGTTTCGCTCCTGGCTGGACATTCTGGGAGTCAGCACCATGGCGAACCTTCACGAGAAAATCGTGGATGGAAAAATCCTGGATCTCATGCTCGTCTCCGAAGCTTTTCACGACCAGCGTCTCAACCGGATTGCCGAGGAAATCGTACAGCGAAGATCCGTGCGTCTTATCAGTATGGCGGGGCCTTCTGCATCGGGAAAAACCACTACTTCCCGGAGACTCTGCGTGCTGCTTCAGAGCATGGGATTCCATCCCGTGGCCATCGCCCTGGACGACTATTTCGTAAACCGGGAGGATACCCCCAGGGATGAGAAGGGGGAATACAACTTCGAGTGTCTCGAAGCCCTGGATGTGCCCCTTATCAACGAACAGCTTTCCGAATTGCTCCAAGGACGGGAAGTCCAGCTTCCGAAATTCAACTTTATTACGGGGCAGCGGGAAAAGGGACGTCTTTTGAGACTGGGCCAGAAAGATATGCTTATCGTCGAAGGTATTCACGGGCTGAACGAGCGTATAACCCATTCGGTTCCGGAGGAAATGAAATTCGGCATTTTCATCTCCCCTCTCACGGGAGTTTGCCTGGATCGACATAATCGAACCAGCACTACGGACAACCGTTTCTTCCGGAGGCTCGTGAGAGACTACCGTACCCGGGGAAAAACTCCCGAGATGACCATTCTTCAGTGGCCCGGAGTGAATCAGGGAGCCTTCGACTATATCTTTCCCTATCAGTGTCGGGCGGATGCCATGTTCAATACCGCCCTGGTTTACGAGCTGCCGGTTCTGAAAGGGTATGTGGAGCCTCTGCTGCGACGGATTCCCGAAACTTCTCCCGCCTTTGGAGAGGCCCAGCGGATGCTTGCCATGCTTCGATTCGTTCCCGCCATTCCTTCGGATCACGTGCCGAACACCTCCATCCTTCGGGAGTTCATTGGGGGAAGTTGTTTCGGAGACTAAGCTTTTTCGATGCCTGAAGGATGGCCTTTACGTGATCGTAAGAAATTTGAAACTCCAAAGAGAAATGTGTGCACCATACTTGAGGGAACGAAAAAATAACGAGGTGATTTCAAGGGATGTCGGAACGAATCGCAGTGGTGGGTACGGGATACGTGGGGTTAGTGGCAGCGGTGGGGTTGGCGGATTTTGGCAATCATGTGGTAGGAGTGGATAAAGTATCCTCTAAAATTGCTCTGTTACAACAGGGAAAATCTCCCATTTATGAAAAGGCCATCGAAGAATATCTGGAACGCAATCTCTCCCGGGGGCGCCTGCAATTTACTACCAATATGGAGAAAGCCGTGACGGAATCCCGCATTATCTTCATCGCCGTGGGAACTCCCGAGGGGCCGGGGGGAGAGGCGGATCTCTCTCAGGTGGAAGAGGCGGTTCGAGCTATAGGAAGAGCCTGTAACGAGTATAAGGTGGTGGTTCTCAAATCCACGGTTCCCGTGGGCACCTGCCGGGCCATGCAGGGCCTTTTGGATCGGGAGTTCCCCGCCTGCCAGGTGGACGTGGTTTCCAATCCGGAATTTCTCCGGGAAGGAAGGGCGGTGTTCGATTTTTTCTGCCCCGATCGAGTGGTGATCGGATGCGAAAGTGAAAGAGCCGAGGCTCTTATGCGGTCGGTTTACCGTTCCCGACAGCTCGAAAACACTCCCTTTATCTTCTGCACTCTGGAGACCGCAGAGATGATCAAGTACGCCAGCAACGCCTTTCTGGCCACAAAGCTTTCTTTCATCAACCAGATGGCGGAGCTTTCTGAGAAGGTCGGGGCGGATGTGCATCAGCTTTCAAAGGCTCTCGGCATGGATCACCGGATAGGGCCGCATTTTCTGGAGCCCGGTCCGGGATACGGAGGCAGCTGTTTCCCCAAGGATACCAAGGCCCTGGTTAGGGTGGGGGAGCGTTTTGGAGTGCCCGTCACCCTGGTGGAGCAGGTTATCCGGGTAAACGAGGAACAAAAGGAACGCACCATAAGCAAAGTGGAGCGCCTTCTTGGTTCTCTGGACGGAAAGATTGTGACCTTGCTGGGGGTGGCCTTCAAGGCGGAGACCGATGATGTCCGCGAGTCTCCCGCCATTGTTCTGGTGGAGCGCCTTTTGGAGAAAAGAGCCCGGGTGCGGGTACACGATCCCAAAGGGCTGGCCAACTTTTCCCGCCTTTTCGGAGAGCGGGTGGGATATTACGAAGACGAATTCGAGGCCCTGGACGGAGCGGATGCCATGGTCATCGTTACGGAGTGGAACGAATACCGGAATCTGGATCTTCAAAGAGCCCGAAACTGTATGAGAAATTCCGCTCTTGTGGATCTTCGGAATCTCATTCCTCCGAAGGTGGTTCTCCAGGCGGGATTTGCCTACGATGGCGTGGGATACTGTCCTAAAGAATAACATTCCCACCAAACCAAAGCTTTCCCGGAAGAATCGGAAAAACCTTTGGTTCTTATCCATGAGGGTCTTTCTTTTTATCCTTCCTGGAAGGAGCTCGGGCTATTCCGAGCATTGATATGGAAAGAGGGCGGTATCCCCCTCGGGAGATTCCTTGGGAGAGTGTCGCCCTTCTTTGTTCTGTGGAGGCTGATATTTTCGGACAACTTCTTTTCAGACGCTTCTCTCTTGATCAGACGCTTCTCTCTTGAACAAAGTCAGAAATCAGCCTTTTCCAGGGCTTCTTTGGCGGCTCGATATCCTTCCTGGATCATCTCCCGGGTGAGATGAAATTCCAGAAAGCGGACGGAACCTACCGAAGGCTGGATGAGCAGATCCGGGACGTCGATTTTCAGCCGGTTGTTGGCAATTTGTTCTTCCATGATCCGTATGGAGTTGCCCAATACATCGAAGATGTTCGGCATGGGCTTCCGCTCCACCCACTCTTTGAAAGAATCCAGAAAGCTCACATCCAATTGTTTGGCGTTGTTCTCGATCCATGCGAAGATTTTTTTAGTATCCTTCCGGCTTTCTTGAGTGGAGGAATTAAGCTTACCCTCTTCTTTGGACGCGTTTTCCGGAAAAGAATTTTCCATGCGGCCGTAGTTGAGATCCACCGCAATAACCCGGTCTGCTCCGAGATCCCGGCAGATGTTCACTGGAACGGGGTTGACCATCCCCCCATCCACCAGAAACGCCTCTTTGTACCGAGCGGGGGTGAAGACTCCCGGTACGGCGATGCTTGCCCGGATGGCCGCCACAAGATCTCCCTCCTGAATGACTACCTCGTCACCGCTCAGAATGTTTGTGGCTACGCTTCGAAAGAGAATCGGGAGATCTTCCAGATTCTGTTTGCCCACAATTTCGGTGAGAAGCTCTGTTATCTTGGTCCCTTCAAGCAATCCCGATCTGGGAAAGGAGACTTCTGCAAAATATCGGGCGGTTTCTTTCCAGTTCAACTGAAGGACAATTTCCAGAAAGTTCTCAAGTTTTCCCGCCGCATAAACGCCTCCAACCAGGGCTCCGATGCTGGTGCCTACAAGGATATCCGGCGTCATTCCCGCTTCTTCCAGAGCTCGGAGTACTCCTATGTGAGCCATCCCCCGAGCGGCACCGCTTCCCAGAGCAAGTCCCAGTTTTCCCTTTTGATGTGTGCCCATGTATCGAATCCTCCTGTCCTTCTTACCATGGATACGGCGTTTTTTGAACCAAGGATTTTTGTTTTAATTTTGCAGCATGCTATCCTGGCACGCCACTTTTCCCCCCCGGCCGGGGATTTCCCGAAAGAGAATTTCTTCCCGAGGAATGGTACCGGGGTTTCTCTGCTCCTTTTCAAGGAGATCCTTTGCCATCTCCTCCAGGGGGACAATTTCATGTCCCTCTGTGGCCATGCGTATAAGAAGATCCTCGAAAAGCTCCAGGTGAGCCATGCCTTCCATCTCCGCATGAAGGGTATGTATCTGAAAATCCGATTTTTCAAGCTGTTCCAGGTAGAGAGAGTTGATCCTCTCGGGAGGAAGGTCTTTGCGTCCCCATAGTTCGTCCAGAGTGGGTAGGGTTGTGGGGAGCTGCAAGACTGAAAAGCTTTTCCCATCCATGATGGGAAAGAAGGGAGAGACGCCCCGGGTATCGCTGGCATAGAGCAAGCCGCATCGCTCTTCCATGGCCAGCGCAGGAGAGGAGATTTGCCATCCCGGAGCGGCGCAGCTTGTCGGAGGAGCTCCCGTAAGATTTTGCAAAGCCTCCCTTCCCAGGTGTACGTGACGTTCCAGGGTTTTCGAAGAAAATCGGGGGAGCCAGTCCTGCCAGGTTACGTGGTCCCAGGCGTGAAGGCCTACCTCATGCCCCGCATCATGGGTGGCTCGAATAATTTCCGGGGCCGTTGCGCCTATCTTGGGGGCCCGGAGCAGAGTGCCGTAGAAAAGAGTTTTCAGTCCGTAGGTTCCTACCGCCCCGGTGCGGCGCATTTTTTGGAGGAAACCCGGGCGAAGAACGCGAACCAGAGCCCTTCCGGAGTTGTCCGGCCCCAGGGAGAAGAAAAAGCTTCCCCGGAGGGCATATTTTTTGAAAAGATTCAGAAGCCGGGGAACCCCTTCGACATGTCCCCGCAGAGTGTCCACATCCACCTTCAAGCCGATACGAGCCATGATCTATTCCTCCAGATAGTCCGCCACCACTCTGCGGATGGTTTCGGCAAAACCAAACTCCGGAGCCCAGTGAAGCAGTTCCCGGGCCTTTTCAATGGATGGAATCCGATCAGGCACATCTTCGTAGCCCTTGCCGTAGTATGCCTCGGCTTCCACCACCTCGATGACGGCGTTTCTGCCCTTTTCGGCGTATGTGGGATGTTCGCTTACGGCATTTCGTACCGCCTCGGCAAGCTCCCGTATGGAGGCGTTGTTCTTGGGGTTTCCGAGGTTGAAGATCTGTCCCTCCGCAGCCTGGTTTTCGTTGCGGATAATGGCCATAAGGCCTCGGATGCCGTCGTCGATATGGGTAAAGCTCCGCCGCTGATTGCCTCCGTTGACCAGGCGGATGGGTTTGCCTTCCAGGATGTTATGAAGAAACTGGGTTACCGACCGGGCCTGGTTTTGTGCCGCATCTTCGAAGGTGTCCAGCCCCTTGCCGAGCCAATTGAAGGGACGGAAGCAGGTGTATCGGAGCTCCTGTTGGATGCCGTAGGCGGCTATGACCCGATCCATCATCTGTTTGGCGCAGCTGTAGATCCAGCGGGTATTTACGATGGGGCCCACCGTGAGAGGGGTTCGGTCTTCGTGCAGAATGCCCTCGGTCATGCCATAGACCTCGGAGGTGGAGGGAAAGATCACTCGCTTTCCGTGTTTTACGCACATCCGAACTATTTTGAGGTTCTGTTCGTAATCCAGCTCATATACCAGAAGAGGATTCGTGATGTACAGGGCTGGTTTGGCGATGCCCGCGAGAGGAATCACTACGTCCGCCCATGCCACGTGCTCTTCCAGAAGGAGATCCTCCCGGAAAATATCCCCTTTGAAAAAACTGCATCGAGGAGAGGAAAGGCCCTGTATATTGGTGTCCTGAATATCGAATCCCCGAACTTCCCAAGACGTTCCCGCCAGAATGTGTCGAAGCAGATGCATGCCAATGAAGCCGTTAATGCCGAGAATAAAAATTTTCACGGAACATCCTCCCTTGATGATGCTTTAATTATTTCAGTATACTTCCGCATTCAAGCTTTTGGCTTTCTCCCCAGGCTTTGGCGGTCTGCTCGGGGCCGTCCTGGCTTTGCAGGGTTTCCGCCACGAAAATGCCCTCTCCCGTGGCGATCTCCAGAGGGTCCAGCGAAAGGATTTCTCCCGGGGTTCCCGAGGAGGCCTCCTTGCGAGGATATCCCCACCAGAGAAAAAGTTTCTTCCCCTTCCAGGTGGTAAAGGCTCCCGGCCAGGGGCGGGTGACTGCCCGTACCAAGTTGTAGATTTCTTCGGCGGGGGCCTGCCAGTCGATACGGCCGTCCTCGGGTCTGCGTCCTCCGAAATAGCTGGCCTGACTGGGATTTTGAGGAGTTCGGGGAGGATTTCCTGAAAGAAGGTTTTTCCAGGAGCGGCGGAGAACTCTGCCTGCTGCGGAGGCACAGTCTAGAGATAGATCCAGGGCGGTGTAGTGCCGGGGGATGAGTACCCGTTCCTGATCGACGATATCTCCCTGATCGGGTTTTTCCGTCATGGCGTGGAGACTTACTCCCGTTTCTGTCTCTCCCTTGATAAGGGCCCAGTTGATACAGGCTCTGCCCCGATACTTGGGGAGGAGTGATCCGTGCATGTTCCAGGCTCCCAAAGGAGGAGCCTCGAGAAGGATCTGTGGAAGAAGATGCCGGTAGTAGCAGGAGAAGAGGATGTCCGGCTGAAGGGTCAAAAGTTTTTCTATTTCCCGGGGATCCTCAAAGCCTTCCGGAGTGTACACGGGGATTCGGGCTTTCGCCGCAAGGTCTTCCACCGAGCGAAACCAAGCCTGTTCCTTTGGATTGTCTCGATAGGTGAACACTCCCACAAGGTTGGCCCGGAGACGCTGCAAGGTTTCCAGGCAGACCGCTCCCACCTCGCTGTAAGCGCAGAGAACCACCCGGGGAGAGCCCTTATGCTTCATGGGGTTTGTGCTCCTTCTCCGGTTCGGGAGTCTTCGGAGAGCTTTCCCAGATGTGCCGTATCACGTATCGCGGCCGCCGCCGTACTTCCTGGTAGATGCGCCCCACATACTCGCCCACGATGCCCAGGCAGAGCAGGGTGATTCCCATCAGGAAGAAATTGATCCCCATGAGAGTGAAGACCCCTTCCGCCTCGGGGCCCAGGAAAAGACGCCGGAGGGCCAGGAAAACCACGAAGAGAAGGCTCCCGAAGGAAACCGTCATCCCCAGCATGGTAAGGGCCTGAAGGGGGAAAAGGGAAAAGCCCGTCATAAGGTCGAAGTTCAGCCGCAGAAGCTTGTAGATGCCGTATTTGGATTTCCCCAGAGTACGTTCCTCGTGCTGTACCGGAATCTCTACGGGGTTCTGGGCGAAAGTTTTGGCCAGGGCGGGAATGAAGGTGGTACTTTCCCGGCATTGGTTGATAAGATCTACCACGTTTCGGGAATATCCCCGGAGCATGCATCCGTAATCCCGGATGTCCAGACGGGTGATCCGGTTGGTTACGGCGTTGGCCATCCAGGAGACCGTTTTTCGAAAGAGGGGATCCCGTCGATTTTGCCGGGCGGTGCCCACCACATCGTGCCCCTTTTCAAGAGCTTCGAGCACCCGGGGAATTTCTTCCGGAGGATTTTGGAGATCTGCATCCAAGGTAATGACGTATTTTCCCCGGCACTCCTGGAAGGCTGCGAGAATTGCCATATGCTGGCCGAAATTTCCATTCAGGTCGATAATCCGCAGGAGTCCGGAATGCTTTTCCCGGCAGGCCAGAAGAAGAGCAAGGGAGCGATCACGGCTGCCGTCGTTGACGAAAACCAGTTCTCCCGGAACCTTCAGGGTTTGCATAACCGGAAGCAATCGTTCCAGAAGGGCCGGAAGCACCTCTTCTTCGTTATAAACGGGAACGATTACCGAGAGGATCGGGGCGGTCATGCGGGGGATCCCTCGAAGAAGCTGCGGATTCCCCGGATCACTCGGGCGATATCATTTTCCGTCATATCCGGAAAGAGGGGAATCGAAAGAATGGCATCGGAAATTCGAGTGGCCTGGGGGAATTCCTCCCGGGACCATCCGAACCTTTCCTGATAGTATCGATAGCAATGCACTCCCATGTAGTGGATTCCCGTACCGATTTGGAGATTCCGCAGATGTTCTATCAGAGAAGCTCGGCGGTGTTCCAGAACCAGGGGAGAAAAGATATGCCAGGCGTGGGTGGTTCCGGTTTCCTCCGGCGAGGGAAGAACCAGGCCCGGGCAATCTTCGAGCTCTCTGCGGTACCGAGCTACGATGCTCCGGCGGATTTCGTTGAACTTCTCGAGCCGGGGAAGCTGGTGCAGTCCCAGGGCTGCCTGAATATCCATCATGTTCGCCTTCCAGCCCTGAAGAAGCACTTCGTATTCCGGGGTTCCCGAAGAAGAGAACCGTTTCCAGGCTCCTTTGGACATGCCGTGCTGGCGAAGAACGCTCAGGGTTTCTGCGAGATTCTCATCCTCGGTGCAGACCATGCCCCCCTCACCGGTGGTGATGTTCTTGGCGGGATGGAAGCTGAAGACTCCCATGCGTTTTTTGCCCGCTCCCCGGCCCACGTGTTCTTTGCCGATACGGCTCCCCAAAGCATGGGCCGCATCCTCCAGAAGAAAAAGATCGTGTTTTGCCGCAATTTCTTCCAAAGCTTTCATATTGCAGGGGCGTCCGGCAAAGTGTACCGGCAGGATACCCTTGGTGCGGGGGGTGATCCGGCGTTCCACCTCTTGAGGAGAAATATTCCAGCTTAGAGGATCCACATCCGCCAGTATCGGGGTGGCTCCAGCCATGAGAATGGCGTTTACCGTAGCCACGAAGGTCATGGGTGTGGTGATGATCTCATCTCCCGGCCCCGCTCCCAGGGCGAGAAGGGCAAGATGTAATCCCGCCGTGGCGGAAGAAACCCCTAGGGCAAAGGGAGTCTTCACGTAGGATGCAAAATCCTTTTCGAACCGTTGTACCTTGGGGCCCGTGGTAATCCATCCCGAACGCAGAGAATCCGCCACCTCTTGTATTTCCGCCTCTTCCACGTGGGGTCGGGCGAAGGGAAGGTAGTTTTCCGTCATGGTTTTTCCTCCTCGGAATCCGGCATCTGCCGGGCTGTATAGTCGTGAGTCTCGAACTCTTGTTCTATAGGATTCTCGTGATGGCTTGAATTCTCCATGATCTTACGGAAGAGGAGCATTCGGTCCCGGGCTCCGAGAAAGATGCCCGGTATCAGGTCCAGTCTCTCCCAGAAAGAAACGTCTCTTTCCGGAAGAACCAGGAGAATCGATTGTGCCGGATCTTTCCACAGGTTCTGCACATCCTCTCTCGAAAGGAACCAGCCTTTGGATCCCTGAGGATCCTGGCTTTTTCCGAAGGCAAGTTCTCCCTCATATTCTCCCAAAACGATTCGTTGTTTTAAATAAAAAGGAAGTCCCTGTACATAGGTACCGTAGCAGAGTATGGTGTCTTCAGGAAGGAGCTCTTCCTGGACGAGCTTTGCCAGAGCCTTTCCTGAAAGAGTTGGTTCGAGTAAGGGGCCAAGAGTTTTTACGCCTCCGACAAAGGATACTCCCAGCAGGAGAACCAGGAGAAGGGCGGGACTACGCCATCCGTTTTTTTTCCCAAAATCCAGAAATATCGCTGACAGGAAGGGGAGAATCCCCAAAAGCACCAGGGGAGGCAGGACATGGGAGAAGGGTACGTGAGTTTCCGTAAAAGCGTAGCCCCCCAGGGCGATGGCAAAGAAGGTCGGCCAAATCAAGAAAAGCCCTTTTTTGCCGGCAGGGCCCTTTTCTCCTAGCATTTGCCCCATTCCCAAGGCTCCAAAAAGCGCAAGGGGAGGGAACACGGGAAGAATATAGGGAATCAGCTTGGAGCCCGACAGGGAGAAAAAGAGGAAAATTACCCCAAACCACAAAAGGAGATATGAGAAAAGACCATCTTTTTGGGCGTGGGGGAACCGTTCTCGGAAGTTTACGCCAAATCCTCCTAGCACTCCTCCAGTCCAGGGGAGAGTGCCCGCAAAGAGAATGGGGATAAAGAACCACCAGGGTTCGTGCCGGGAATGGACCGTAGTGGTATAGCGGAAAAAATGCTCGTGTACGAAAAAAAACCAGCCGAACTCGGGATTACGACGCCACACCTCCGCAAACCAGGGAAGGGTAATCCCCAGAAAGAGCAGTATCCCCGGAAGAGAAAGGCTTTGGAAGATAAGCCCCCATTCCCGTCTCCAGCATATCCACAGAAAAATGATTATTCCGGGCAGCACTACGCCGATAAGTCCCTTGGCGAGCACCGCCAGAGCCATGGAGGCGTAGAAGAGCAGCAGCCACCGCCGAGAGGAGCGGATTCCCAAATAATAGGAGAAAAGCCCCATGGTAAGAAAGAACGTAAGGGTCATGTCTATGATGTTCAGCTGGGTGTGAATGCTCCAGATCAGGGAGCTTCCCAGAATCCATCCCGCCAGAATTCCCGAAGCGGAGCCGAAGAAGCGAAGGCCGAAAAGAGTCGTAGCAGCCACTCCTCCAAGGCCTCCTAAAGCTGGAATTATACGGGATGCCCTCTCGTTTTCTCCAAAAATTTTCATGGAAAGGGCGGTGAGCCAATAATGAAGAGGTGGTTTTTCAAAATATTTTACGTAATTCAGGGTAGGGGTTACGAAATCTCCCTTCTCAAGCATTTCCCGGGGGATTTCCGCATAGCGTCCCTCGTCTGGTTCCAAGAGGCCATGTCCCCCGAGATTCCAAAAATAGAGAGCTCCTAACAAGAGAAGGAGCGCCGTGAGAAGAGTCTTAGGATTTTTCATCGGAAAACATCCGATCCGAGCGCACGAGGCCTCGATCTTTCCAATTTCGGGCAAGATAGACGAAGGGAGTGTCCCCCAAAGCTACGAACCATTTGAGAACATAGGTGCTCACGAAGATTTCCAGCAATATTCCGGGAGGGAATACTCCCGCAAAGGCCAGGGTGACGAAAACTGCGGAGTCTATGGCCTGCGAAACGAAGGTGCTGAAGTTGTTGCGTATCCAAATATGTTTTTTCAGAGGAAATTTTCTGCGCCAAAAATCGTAGGCCCACACGTCATGCCATTGAGAGAGAAGATAGGCACAAAGGCTTGCGGCGGTGATTCTGGGGAGTACGGAGAAGATGGTCTTCAGAGCCTCCTGAACCGTATCAGTGGCATCCGGCCGAAAAAGGAGAGCCACCTGCATAATCAGGGTGGAGGCGACAAGGATGAAAAAACCGAGAAAAACCCCCTGTTTCGCTGCCCGGGATCCGTAGTTCTCGGAAAGGATATCCGTGGCCAGAAAAGATGTGGCATACACGATGTTCCCCAGGGTTGCCGTAAGACCGAAAAGGCTTACGGTTTTTAGCACCTGAATATTTGCCACTATGGCGGCAAGGGCTATCCAGGAGTACAGACCCGCCTTACCCCAGAAGCGGTAGGCAAGAGAAATGCCGAAAAAATTACAGCCCAACATGAGAAGCCAAAGAAGTTCGTTCATAAGAATAAAGCTCTCCTTCGCTACAAAAAGTGATATTTCCATATGCGCACATTCCCGCAGAATGATACCACGACCTTGGAAGGGTCGGGAGAAAAAATCGTATCCTTCTCGCAATTCAGAAGAGTTTTTTGAAATAATTTTCTGCAAAAAGAGCGGGGGGTTTCTTTTTTACAAGGAATTTTGCCACTAAACGAAATAATTTTTACTGAGGTATGCAATGTGTAAGATTTTGTTGTACAAAAAGAAGGCCTTCTGTGTTATAATGCGCCGCAAAATCTCGTTATTCCATGCACAAGGAAACGCAGACCGTTCGAGTTTGAGAGGAGGGGCATTAGAGGGCATGAAGAGACAGAGAACGTTTAGAGGTGGGATCCATCCTCCCCATAACAAAGGGAGTACTGAAGCCAAAAGCATTCAAGATCTCCTGCCGAAGAGGGAGCTTCTCTTTTTTCCTATGCAGCAGCACATCGGTGTTCCCTGTGAACCTCTGGTGAAGGTGGGGGATAGGGTTCTTCTGGGACAGAAGATAGGAGATTCTACCGCCTTCGTTTCCGTTCCCGTGCATGCGAGCATTTCCGGGAGAGTTGAGAAGATAGCTCCGGTGCTCACTCCCATGGGAACGAAATCCCTCGCAGTGGCCGTGAAAAACGACGGTCTCTATGAGCAGATCGAAGGCATGATTCCTCGGGATCCGCATGTCCTCTCTCCGGAAGAGATTCGCAAGATCATTCGTGAAGCCGGAGTGGTTGGCAAGGGAGGAGCCTGTTTTCCCACGGCGGCGAAACTTACTCCCCCTCCCGACTGCAACATCGACCATGTTCTCATAAATTGTGCGGAGTGTGAGCCCTATCTTACCTGTGATCAACGCCTTATGGTGGAGTATGCCCAGGGAATTGTGGAGGGACTGCGGATAGTACTGCGCCTTTTCCCCCGGGCTCAAGGGGTTCTTACCATCGAAGATAACAAGCCCGATGCCATAGAGGCTTTGGGAAACCAGATCCTCCCGGAAGACTCGATCCGTGTCTGTGTGGTAAAAACAAAATATCCCCAGGGAGCGGAAAAAATGCTCATCTATTCCGCCACGGGGCGAGAAGTTCCTCTGGGAAAGCTGCCTTCCGAAGTGGGGTGCGTGGTTCTCAATACCCGTACTTCCTACCAGATTTACGACATCTTTGCCACGGGGCGCCCCGTGATGTCCCGGATCGTTACCATTGCGGGAGGAGCGGTAGCCCGACCGGGAAACTTCCGGGTACGCCTGGGAACGTCCTTCTACGATCTCTTGGACGCGGCGGGAGGATTCCGAGAAAAGCCAGCCATGGTGCTCGCCGGAGGCCCCATGATGGGAATTTCCCTTATCTCTCTGGATGTGCCGGTTATCAAGGGTACTTCGGGTTTTGTCTGCCTTTCGGAAAAAGAAGCCACCATCGAAGACGAACAAACCTGTATTCGCTGTGGTCGATGTGTAGAGGTCTGTCCTTTGGGCCTCATGCCCTATCGGCTTTATCTCCTCGCCACGAGGCGGGACTATAAGGGTTTTGAGGATGCCCTCGGCATGAACTGCATGGAATGCGGGTGCTGTTCCTATTCCTGCCCGGGCAAGCTGCATCTTGTGCAGACCGTACGAGAAGGAAAGCGCAGCGTTCGAGAGATCTGGAAGAAAAAGGAGGCCTCACGATGAACCCCCAGGCTACCCTACAGGATGCTTTCTATACAGGGGCTTCATCGCCTCATATCCGGCCGGATAACGTTTCCGTTCCGATTATCATGCGGGATGTGCTCATTGCCCTGGTTCCTGCGGGGATAGGGGCAATCTGGTTTTTCGGGTTCAAGGCTGCGAACCTCATGGCCCTGGGGATGCTTGCCTGTGTCCTCTCCGAGGCTCTCTGGCAGGGAATCTCCGGAAGAAAAATTACCGTGGAAGATGGTAGTGCCGCAGTGACCGGTCTTTTGCTGGCTTTTAACCTTCCTCCGGATGCGCCCTGGTGGATTCCTCTTGTGGGGGGAGTTTTCGCAATTGTCGTAGTAAAACAGTTTTTTGGAGGGCTTGGACAAAATGTCATGAACCCCGCTCTGGGAGCCCGGGCTTTTCTTCTGGCATCCTGGCCTGTGCAAATGACCCGGTGGAGCATCGACGGCATTTCCGGTGCCACTGCCCTGGAATTGCTTAAAAGTTCTGAAGTCCAGGGAGTTCTTCCCTCCCTGGGAGAGGCCTTTTTAGGGCACATGGGAGGATGCATAGGAGAAACTTCGGCTCTTGCCCTGTTACTCGGAGGAGGCTATCTGCTCTACCGCCGGGTCATCACCTGGCATATTCCCACGATCTACATCGGTACGGTAATGTGTCTTACCTTTATTCTGGGCAGGGAAGGCTTTTTTTCTGCCAATCCCTTCTATGAGGCCTGTTTGGGAGGACTTTTCCTGGGAGCCTTTTTCATGGCCACGGACTATGCCACCTCTCCCATGACGAAACGGGGGGAGATTATCTTTGCTTTGGGGTGCGGCATTCTCACCACGGTAATTCGTCTTTACGGAGGTTATGCCGAAGGAGTTTCGTATTCCATTCTTATCATGAACCTTTTGGTACCTCTCATCGACCGCTTTGTCATTCCCCGTCCTTTCGGAGGAGGATGCCTCCATGAATAAGAGCTTTCGACTCGGGGCGGTGCTTCTTGTCATTACGGGACTTACGGGGCTCATTTTAGGCATAGCCTACAAAATTACCGAAGAACCCATTGCACGCTCCCAAATGCGTCAGAAAATGGAAGCCCTTCAACGGGTGCTCCCCCAGGGGGAATCCTTTCAGAAAATTGCCTTTCCGGAACCCCTGGAAGAAGGATTTTTGGAGATTTATGAGGGCTATCGGGGAGATGCCTTGGCAGGGTATGCCCTGACACTGCGGACTAAAGGTTACGGCGGGAATATCCTCCTGATGGTAGGCGTAAGAGAAGGAGCCGTTTCGGGAGTCCGGATTCTGGGACATCAGGAGACGCCGGGACTCGGAGCCAAGGCTTCGGATCCCTCCTTCCTGGAGCAGTTTCAAGGCAAGTGCACTCCCCCTTTGAAGGTAGTAAAGCCTCCCTCCCGGGAAGAGGGAATTCAGGCCATAGCGGGGGCCACCATCACCACCAGGGGAGTGACTCGGGGAGTGGACAGTGCCCTGGCCTTCGTAAAAAAGCACTTTCCTGAAGGAAAGGGGGAGTAGTCATGAATCTTTTCCTGGAACGATTGCAGAACGGGATAGTGAGAGAGAACCCCATCTTCGTTATGGCTATTGGCATGTGTCCCACCCTTGCGGTAACATCCAGTGCGACCAATGGCCTGGGCATGGGATTTGCCGCCACGGCGGTTCTGTTGGGTTCGAACGTGGTTATCGGAGCTCTCAGAAAAGTCATCCCCGACGAAATCCGCATTCCTGCCTTTATCGTCATCATTGCGGGATTCGTTACTCTCATTCAGTTTTTTATGCAGGCCTGGGCCCCGGGGCTGGATAAATCGCTGGGAATCTTCATACCTCTTATCGTGGTAAATTGCATCATCCTCGGCAGGGCCGAAGCCTATGCCTCAAAAAATTCCGTACTTGCCTCTCTCTGGGATGGCCTCGGTATGGGATTGGGATTCACCCTTGCCCTGACCCTGCTCGGGGGAATTCGGGAACTTCTCGGGGCGGGGTGCCTTTTCGGCTTTGCCGTGATGCCTCAGGCATACGAGCCGGCTCTCATCATGATTCTCGCTCCAGGGGCTTTCCTCGCTCTGGGAATTATTATGGGACTTATCAACCATCACAACTTGCGGAAGAAGAAAAACCCTCTCAGAATCCCTTCTTGCGGCCAGGATTGTTCTTCCTGTCCTTCCGGAAAGGAGTGTTCGTAGCATGGTTTGCACTGAGAGAATGAGAGAGCGGGGGAGGGATTGTAAATGACGCTTCTTGGCATTTTTATCGGCGCCCTCTTGACCAATAACATCGTGCTCAGCAAATTTCTTGGAATATGCCCATTTCTGGGCGTGTCTTCAAAAGTTAAAACAGCTCTGGGCATGGGATTGGCGGTAATATTCGTCATGTTTCTGGCTTCACTTATGACGTGGCTTCTCTATAACCTGGTGCTCGTACCCCTTGGAATTACTTACCTCTATACTCTGGCATTCATCCTTGTCATCGCTGCGCTGGTGCAGCTTGTGGAAATTGTGGTGCGTAAATATCATCCCGAACTCTATAAGGCTTTGGGAATCTTCCTGCCTCTTATCACCACCAACTGTGCAGTACTTGGAGTGGCGGTGATCAACATGAACGAGGGGTACTCCCTTCTGGAATCCATGGTGCATACTCTGGGCGCATCCTTGGGTTTTCTTCTTGCCATTCTTCTCATGGCGGGACTGCGAGAAAGAATTTTCGAAAATCCTAACGTGCCCAAGCCTCTTCGGGGGCTTCCCATATCTCTTATTACCGCAGCGCTCATGTCTATTGCTTTCCTGGGCTTTTCCGGTTTGGTATAGAGAATGGGGGGAATTATTCAATGGTAACCATGAATTTTCTTTTGCTTTCCAGCCTCACTCTGGGTGTTTTGGGATTGGTTTTTGGAGTGCTTCTGGGATATGTCTCCAAAAAATGTGCAGTCTCTGCGGATCCTCGGGTTGCCGAAATACGCCAGGCTCTCCCCGGAGTTAATTGCGGAGCTTGCGGTTACGTGGGATGCGATGCCTACGCAGAAGCCGTGGCGGCGGGGGAGGCAAAGGTAAATCTCTGCCTTGTGGGGGGAAGCTCCGTGGCAGCTTCCATCGCTGCGGTTATGGGAGTGGCGGCAGGAAAGATGGAACGTAAGATAGCCTTTGTCAAATGCGGGGGATCTCCGAGTAAGGCCCTGTGGAAATACGACTACTTCGGCGTCCGGGATTGCCGCAAGGCGGTTATTACTCCGGGAGGAGGCCCCAAGGCCTGTGAATATGGATGCCTTGGTTTTGGAACCTGCATGGAAGTATGCAGGTTCGATGCCATTCATATCGTAAACGGCATCGCGGAAGTCGCCGATGCACTTTGTGTGGGCTGCGGCCTTTGCGTGGACATCTGCCCGAAAAACATTATAGAGCTCCGCAAGGCCTCACAGATTGTTATGGTGGCATGTAATTCTCCCGAAAAAGGAAAGGACGTGCGTCAGACATGCGAGGTAGGGTGTATAGCCTGCGGCCTCTGTGCCAGGAGTTGTCCTAAGGAGGCCATTACCATGAAAAACAATCTCCCGGTGATAGATACGGATACATGCGTCAATTGCGCCGTTTGCACGGAGGCATGCCCTACGGGATCCATTCTTCGGATGCTTCCTCTCAAAACTTCCTCGTCTTGAAAAGCCTGCGGTAACATACGTTTTTTTCGGTATCTGGGGAAAAGCTTTCTCCTTTCAGGGAATTATGGGCCTGAAAGAGAGAAAGCTTTCCTGTTATGCAAATATGCCAAGAAAAACGGTGCACGCGGACGTTGTGACGTTAGCAAAGCGCTTGCAAAGCTTTTTGACGGGGTTTCTTGAAAAAATTTTCCGGAAGCGATTCGGGGAAAGTCAGGAGTTTTTACGTTTTTTCGGGACCGTGCCGCACTGTTTATTTAAGAAAAGTTTCCTGGAAGAACGTTATGGAAGATCTCGAAAGGGGGAAATCCCCAGTCGTTGAAGCCGGGTACAGAGCAGGGAGGCAAGTATTCCCACGCAGAGCCCCGAGAGAACTCCCGTAAAGATAAGTATGGGAAGGTAGAGAAAAACTTTTCCCGTGTGCATAAGGAAAGCCACCACGATAATTTGGGCTGCATTATGCGTAAGCGCCCCAAGGATGCTTATTCCCGGAAGGCTCAAAGCGTGGCGCACATATCGGTAGAGGTATGCCGTTACTCCCAGGCTCGCAAGGCCGCCCCCAAGGCTACAGGCGAAGGCAAAAAGGTTTCCTCCCAGAAGAAAACTTACGAAGACGCGAAGCAGCGTAATGGAGAAGGCGCTTTTCCATCCCAGAAGCACAAGGGCGCCCAGGGAAACCGCATTGGCAAACCCCGGTTTCACTCCCGGAAAAAGAAGTGGGATTTGAGCTTCTGCGGCATGTACTCCCAAGGCAAGAGCTCCGAGAAGCCCTGTAATGATGAGTTTTCGGGAAGATCCCGAAGAGGGAATGCTTCTAATGGGCCACTGCATCCACCGACGTCTCCTCTCGCAAATCTCTCTCGATATATACGAGTATTTTGTGGGGAAGGCAAAGGGCCATTTCTCCAGGCCGAGAAATCCATCCGTAGTTAATGCATAGCTTGTGGGGGCAATCCGCCTCGATAAAGCGGATGCGTCCCGGTTCTACACGGAGAAGGTTGTAATGCCCATGATCCGTTTCCACCCTGAAAATGTAGGGATTTGCCACTTCCTTAAGATTAATCCTCTGCAGTAGCGTTCCTTCCTTCCGGATAACTGCCTGAAGAGGGGCAGGTGACTGCGGCAAAAAAAGACAAACCCTCCGGAAGAGGATGCTCCCGAAAAAAAGAAGCGCCATACATCCCAAGAAAACCACAAGAAGCTTATCGCCGGATTTCAAGGGAAAAACTCCCCTCGGTAAGAGTAAAGATGGAAGCTGTACCCGAAGTTCCTACCACTCGGCGATCCGAAGTGACGAAAAGGGCTTCCACTCCCTCCAGGTCTGTTGCAAGCTGAATTCCACGAGAAAGCCCCAGAACGTAGAGTCCCGTGGAAAGGGCATCCGCTTGGAGAGAGCTCGGGCTTATCACGGTAACGCTGAGAAGTTCCTGCGAGGCGGGATACCCCGTAAAGGGATCGAAGATATGATGATACCGTTTTCCGTCCTTTTCGAAATACCGTTCGTAATTTCCCGAAGTAACCACGGAGGCGTTTGAAAGAGAGAGAATCCCAATATATTTCCCCCGAGGCTCCAAAGGATTTTGGATGCCGATCCTCCAGGGAGATCCTCCAGGCTTGCTTCCCAGGGTGACAATATTGCCTCCCATGTCGATAAGGGCCTGGGAAATAGCGTGTTTTTCAAGCACTTCCCGCACCACGTCTCCGGCGTATCCCTTGGCGATGGCTCCGAGATCTACGGCCTGTCCTTTTCGGGGGAGAGCTGCAGTGCCTCGTTCGGGGAATATCTGAAAATTCTGGTAATCCACAAGGCCCAGGGCTTTTTCGATCTCCTCCGGCGAGGGAACTCCTTCCTTGGCAGTACCTATTCCCCAAAGCTGCGTGAGGGGTCCTATGGTTGGATCGAAGGCTCCCTTGGTATGTTTGGCATATTCCAAAGCCTTGGAGAAAAGGAAGAGGGTTTCCTCGGGAAAAGATCTTTCTTCCAATCCGGCTGCCGAGTTCAGTATGGCCACCTCCGAGGAGGGGGAGAAAAGAGAAAATCGGTTTTCCAGGGCCTGCACCGAAATTCGGGCAGCCTCCAAAGCTTCCGGAGCGTTTTCCCCCCATGCCTGAAAGCGTATGAAGGTGCCCAAGGCGTAAAACTCTTCCGAAGAGGGCTTAGAGGAGAACCTTTCAGGCATAAACAAGAGAAAGGCGGCACTCCCGAAGATAGCAAGTAGAAAGAGCAGGGCTGCAGAAAGATTTTTTTTCATGGAGTATTCCCCCGAAACGTGATGTGGTGGCATGCAACCAAGAAAAAGATTTTTTGGGTTCCGTACCGTATCTTACCCCGGAACAGAAATAAAATACACGTTTGCCGGTGAAAAAAGAGGGCATAAGGAACCTTCTTGAGATAGAGTTCCTGTGGTATTCTCAAGAAAATATTCCGCTAACCACGCAGAACTGGAGAAGAACAGCTTTCTGATTTCACCGGTCTCTCGGTAAATCACCCTGAGGAGGGAGGTTTTCCATTGGACGCGAAAACTCGAGAATATTACGACAAGGCTGCCACCTCCCTTTCTCAACGATACGACGCGGCAGATCTTTCGGAGCTTCATGCTCTTCTGCGGCAGTGGCTTCCTCGGTATGCCAGGGTACTCGAGGTCGGATGCGGAACCGGCAGAGATGCTCTTTTCATGGCATCTCTGGGATGTACCGTTACCGCTTTGGACGGAAGCCCCTCCATGGTGGCCCTTACCCGGGAGGCCTTTTCCCGGCAAGGCATGGATCCATCCCGGGTTTTTCTCGCCTCGGTTCCTTTTCCTTCCGGTCACAAACTTCTGAAAGAAAAATTTGACGCGGTGGTAGCGGTAGCCGTTCTTATGCATCTAAAAAATTTCGAGCTTTTGGAGTGGTGCTCCCAAGTTGGAACTCTCCTGAGAGAAGGAGGAATTTTTATCTGTTCCTTCTCTTCGGGCAAACGGGGAAAAAATGACGAACGGCTCTTTATCCATAGACAGCCCGAAGAAGTCCAGCTTCTTTTCGAGAGCGCCGGCTGGGGCCTCGTGTACCAAAAGGAAACCCCGGATGGGTTGGGGAGAAACCTGTGCTGGTACAATCTGATATTTTCCCGATGCGATACGACCTGCTAGAGGAAAGAAAGCGGGGAAAATACGCTTTCCCCATCGAAAAAATCGGGATTTCCCTATATAATGGGGTGTGCAAGCATTAAAAAAAGAATACTCTCTTTCAAGACTTCTACGGTCTGCCTCTGAAAGAGGAGAAGGTGGTTATGAAGAATGAGTAGCGAGGCCTCTAAAACGCTGAATTTTTTGGAGCAGATTATTACGGATGATTTGAATGCACAGCGTGTGGAAGCGGTAGTCACCCGCTTTCCCCCGGAGCCCAACGGATATCTCCATGTAGGGCATGCAAAGTCCATATGTCTCAACTTTGGTCTTGCGGAAACTTTTGGAGGCTCCTGTAATCTTCGTTTCGATGATACGAACCCTTCCAAGGAAGAAACGGAATATGTGGAGTCCATAAAAGAGGATGTCCGCTGGCTGGGTTTTTCCTGGGCCTCTCTTTGCTACGCTTCGGATTACTTCGATTCCTTTTATGCGTGGGCTCTGGAGCTTATCCGTAAAGGACTGGCCTATGTGGATCACCAGAATGCGGAAGAAATACGCAGCAGCCGGGGAACTCTTACGGAACCGGGAATTCCTTCTCCCTACCGAGATAGGTCTCCCCGGGAGAACGAGGAACTTTTCGAAAAAATGCGTGGAGGGGAGTTCGAGGAAGGGGAGTGCGTGCTCCGGGCAAAGATCGACATGGCTCATGCCAATATCAACATGAGGGATCCCGTACTTTATCGAATTCTCAAGCAGGCTCATCACCGAACGGGGGAGAAATGGTGCATCTACCCTATGTACGATTTCGCTCACGGATATGAAGATGCCATCGAAGGAGTGACACATTCCATATGCACTTTGGAGTTTGAAGATCATCGTCCTCTTTACGACTGGTTCCTCGAAAATGTCTCTGTTCCTTCCCGGCCCCGGCAGTACGAATTTGCCCGGTTGAATCTCACTTACACGGTCATGAGCAAACGCCTTCTCAAGGCCCTGGTAGACCGCACGATCGTAGATTCCTGGGATGATCCCCGGATGCCCACCATCAGCGGGCTCCGGCGTCGGGGTTGTTCTCCCGAAGCATTGCGGCGCTTTTGCCGGGAGATAGGGGTGTCTAAGGCGAACAGTATGGTGGATCTCGAGTTCCTCCATTATATTCTTCGAGAGGAACTCAACGCCCAAGCGCCCCGAGTAATGGTAGTGCAGAACCCCGTAAAAGTGATTCTTGAAAACTATCCCGAAGGCAAGGTGGAGTATCTGCAGGCGGAGAATAATCCCGAGGATCCTCAGGCGGGAACTCGCCAAATCCCCTTTTCCCGAGAGATTTACATTGAAGCGGAAGATTTCATGGAAAATCCTCCGAAAAAATTCTTTCGCCTCTTTCCGGGAGGAGAAGTTCGACTGAAACACGCCTATCTTATTACATGCCGGAGAGTGGAACGGAACAGCGCAGGAAAAATTACCACTCTCTACTGTACCTATGATCCCGAGACAAGAGGCGGAGACGCTCCGGACGGCAGGCGAGTGAAGGGAACTCTTCATTGGGTTTCTGTCCCTCATGCCCTTTCCGGAGAAGTGCGGCTTTACGACACCCTTTTTACTCTCAAAGACATGAGTAAAATGGAAGAGGGAAAAACCTACGAAGATTATCTCAATCCGGACTCGCGGGTAATCCTTGGAGAATGCAAGATGGAGCCTTCTCTTGGCGATGCACTTCCCGGAGATCGTTTCCAGTTTCTGCGGCAGGGGTATTTTGTGGTGGATCGGGACAGTGATCAGGCACATCTCGTGTTCAACCGGATCGTTTCGCTCAAGGATAGCTGGAAAAAGATCGCAGCCAAGGAATAGGGAACCCGATCTGAAATGCTCCCTTTCCTTCAGACCCGGCAGTCCCTTTCTCAGAGATTCAAGCGCTTGAAAAGCCGAACAGGAACGAGAAACGGAGGGAGAAGCTTCAATATTTGTTTTGAAAATATCTAGGATCTTCCGATTTGCCGTATTGTAAGGAACACCAAAATTCCCCCGGGTTACTTCTTTGTGGAGTAAATTCCCCGTGGCGAAGGAATGCAAAGGAGGATGAGGCGATGAGAAAAAGAATGCTCTTGCTTTTCGTAGCGTGTGCCCTGTTGGGAAGTACCGGAGGGGCCTTGGCCCAGAGTCAGCCCCTCTTGGTTTCACAGCCGGTTTATGAGGGAATGCAGTTTTTCGTGTGCCAACCATCCTGGGCTCCTCCGGGGTGGTACATGACCTATGATGGCTATCCCGTTTCCCGGGGATTCGGCGGTGTCTGGTACTATGGTGTTCCTTCGGGAGAATCGCTTGTGCCTTCGGCCTATGTAGTCGGATCTGTCATTCCTGCTCAGGTATCCCTTGTTCCCTTTACGCAGATCGTTTCGGCGGTTTCCCCGGTTCCGGTGATTCCCTACTGGCTCCAAAACACCCGTTTCGTAGAAGTGGCTGCGTGGAATTTCCTGGTAGATCGCATGGGTATGCTTGAACGTCCCAGGGTTCCTCTCGCCTGGAAGGGAGATCGCCCCGCCTGCATATTCGCATGGACCGGAAAAGAGTGGTATAAAATGCTCGCCCGGGATGGGGGGGAGAGCCCCGGTGAAATTCTGAAACGCCACGGAGAGACTCTGCAGAACTTCGTCCGCCGGAACGGATTTATCTGGAACGATGCAGATACTCCCACCCTGGCAAATCAGGCTGCGGTGTGGGGTTTTCTCTGGATGGGCCGTATGGCGCCTCTGAACATGTGGTAGAGGAGGGATGAATATGAGCTTTTCTCGTTTTTCCCGGTTTCTCCTGGCTCTCTTTCTGGGAATGTCTTTCTTGTTTGGAGGAGCCCTTGCGGGATTTGCCAAGGATGTGGGGGGGCAGTCTCCGGTACTTATTGTGGCTCCGAACTACACGGATGCTTATACAACTTCCGGAGGGCGTCAGGCTCTTCCGGGAAGTCCTGTATACCTCACTCCCGATGGATACCCGGTTATGCGCACCGCTCAAGGTGAATGGATTTACATGGTAAATCCTGAGGCCGTGCGGATTCCAGGGCCACAAATTACTGTGATCAGTCCTGGAATCCCCCTGATGTATGGATATCCCTACCCCCTGGAAATGACATCCTGCCCACAGGGAGTTGTCCCGGCGCCTTCGCAACAGATACAGCAGTTTTCCCAGCCTCCCCAGGGAATGGTGCTGCCTCCTCTAACGCCTTCGGGACAGGTATACTACTATCCTGCAGGAGCAGGAGGCTTTGTTGTACAGCCTCATCAGTAAAAGCAGGGGCTGAAGAGAACCTGGAAGGGTGTTTTTCGTGTCCAAAATATTTTGGGGAAAACTACTGCTTGTCTGTTGGCTTATTCTGGAAGGCGGAGCTTTTAGTCTCGAAGCTTTTCAAAACGAACCTCAGGGTTTTCGAGGAGCTTCCTGGTGGTCTGGTATCCATGGTTTCTCAAGGCTCTATCTTTTCGAAAAAGACGGTTCTTGGGAGCTGTATCGCCGGGAAGGAGAAAGCCTCCTTTTCGGAGAAGCCCAGCTGGATGACGTGCTCTATTATTTTGTAAACCAGCATTTTGCAGGAGTTTTCCTCGGAACTTACGGCCAGGCAAACAGAGACTTGCTGCTTCGGGAAGCTTCCCGGCGGTGGGGGCCGGGGAAGCCTTTGATTTTTGAAAAGAACCTCTATGGTTACACTTGGTATGGACGCTCAGTGGCGGCTCATCTCCATTATGACCCTCTCACCGAAGAATCGCGGCTTGTCATAACTCCCTTCTTTTCCAGAGACTCTCTTGGAAGAGAGATTGGAGATTTACAGCGAGACTTTGCGGTTCTTGTGAGGGGCAAGAATCCTTTAATGAGAAACACGCCCTTTCGCAAAGAAATTCCTCTTTTTGCCCCTGGGGGAGATCGCTATCCCAAATGGTGAGGCGAAAAAAAAGATATCAGATCGGAGCGGGGGAATCTTCTATTGCGGAGAGAATTAAAATATTTTTTACATAATTTCTATAAGGGGGTGCTTTTAGTGGAAAAACGAAGTAAATTTTTAATCCGTATCCTTGCTGTTGGGGTGCTTCTTGCCTTTGCCGGAGCAGGAGCCGCTACGGTAGAAGCCGCAGTCTACGCCTCTCCCGTGGCGGTTTGGGGGGTGCCCATGGTGCCTGTGGTAGTTTCCGGGACGACACCCGTGATAATTTCGCCGCCTTTGGTGCCTTTGGTAGTAGGCTATCCTTGGGGAGGAGCATATTATTACGGACCGCCTCTTTCCCCTGGATATGTTTATACTGGCGGGTATTACTCTCTTCCATATACTGCAGTTATCATACAAAAATAATTCGTTACATCAAGAGTGGCTATTTTCCCTAGGGAAGATAGCCACTCTTGATGTAACGAAGTTTCCCCCACGTGGGGCGGATTCCCGATGGTCAGATCAAAGTTTTTCAGATTTGAAGACTCGAAAATACCAGCCAAACCAGATAAGCTAAATATGTAAAAGAGAAGAGCGCTCCTTCAAGGCGGGTTATGCGCCCTTGGGCCTCTCGAGAACCTTTTTTACAGAAGAAAAAGAGCAGTAGCGTGAGCCCCCCCATGACGAGGCAATCTCGGGAAAGCACTTCCGGGGGAACCTTGATGGGGTGAATTGTTCCGGCGATACCCACTACGGCAAGAGTGTTGAAAAGATTGGATCCCAGAACATTGCCGAGAGCGATATCGCTCTTTCCTTTGCGGATTGCCGCTACGGATGAGGCAAGTTCCGGAAGGGATGTCCCGATGGCTACTATGGTGAGTCCGATAATAAGGTCGCTTACTCCGAGAGCATGGGCCACCAATACCGCTCCCCATACAAGAGCTTTGGAGCTTGCCATAAGCACCCCAAGACCGATGCAAAGCTGCAATAGAGAGCTTTTCAGAGATCCGAGGTTTTTTTCGGAAAGTTCTTCCATTTCCCCCGGAAGGAGCATCTCCGGAGGATCTCCCTTCATTCCCCTGTAAAGAGACCATCCCATGATCAGAAAGAAAAGAAGGAGCAGAACCAGGGCGTCAGTGCGGGAAATTTCTCCGTTGAAAAGCTGTAGAATTGCAAACAGAGTGGCTCCGATAAGTAGCGGAAGCTCTCTCTTGACAACTTGGGTATGTACCGCAATGGGGGATAGAAGAGCTGTTATGCCAAGAATCAGAGCGATGTTGGCGATGTTCGATCCGTAGGCGTTTCCAAGAGCAAGCCCAGGATTTCCTTGGAATGCGGAAAAGGCAGAGACAATCATTTCTGGTGCGGAGGTACCGAAGCCCACGATAAGCATTCCTACTAAAAGCTGAGGCATTCCCAGCTGTTGTGCGGTAGCTACTGCGCCATCCACAAAGTAGTCTGCGCTCCACACGAGAAAAATCAGTCCGAGAATTAAGGCTGCCAGAGCGGCAAAAAGCATAATATCTGTTCCTCCCTTTCGTTATTTATCAAGCATTTTGTTTTTCCCAATTTGAAAATACCGGTACGCCAACATGGCGAGTAAGGTCGTATTATACTCGACCCCAGTGTTTTTTAAAAAGACAGGTTTTCACAAAAACCCTTTAGATCAGGAAGTTGTCGCAGATTTCAGGGCGGCAGAGTCTGCAAGAGTTGTTGTGGCCTCTGTTTTTATCGAATCTTATTTAATTTTCATCTTGCCGTAAAATGCAACATTCCGGCGTTATGGAATTTTTGGTAAAATAAAGAGACTTTTTCAGAAGTAACGCTTAAAGTTAGACTTTACGGCACCTTTCCCTTTTTACCCGATATGTTTTTCCTCTCTCTTTATGCTTTATGCCGGATTGCCGAGGATTCGGAGAAAGGATTTTCCCGTGGCAAAACTTTATTCCCGTATGCTTTTATTTATTTTGCTCCCGCTTTCCCTGGTGCTGCTTGTGTGCCCTCCCCCCATGGAGCGTATGGTGGAGAAGATTCGAGGTGTGCCCTATATAACCCCTCTTCTGGAAGAGCCGATTTCTTCGGGAGTTCCCCGCATAGACCGGAGGGATTTTCCGGAGGGCCTGGAAAATATTCAGCGGAGCCTTTGGTGGTGTGCGAAAAATGCGGAAAAGTACCGGCAGAACTCCATGAAGATGGAGGAAGTCTCTCCCCGGGATTGGCAAGCTTTTGCGGAGAGATTTCTGGATTCCTCCGAGAAAGAGGGGCGTTTTCTCTACACGGAATCCAGCCCGATCTTTCCCATGGAGCAGCTTTTTTTCTATTCTCTCCATTTCGAGGAGGATCGTTTTCTCGCTCCCGTGCCTTTTCTGGAAAAAGGACATATTCCCTTGGGATTGGGAGGCATTTTTCTTTGCCTTCTCGGAAGCTGGATAGGCAAGCTTTATCGAAGTTCTTCCCGGGGAGGCATTCTCGTGGCACGTCCCATGATTCTGCTCTTGTGGGATGCCATAACGATCCTGATTCTTTCGGTTTTTGCTTACGGAGTTCTCGATGTGCTTTTTGTCTCTCTTTGGAATACCCGGGGATGGGATTCGGAGTTTCGGGTTATGGGAATCTTCATGACCCTCATCCTCGTTCCCGTTATGGCTTTGTTCATTACCGCCACGGGAGCTCAGGAGGTGTTCGTGGAGGAGAGCGGCGTCATTTTGAGAGGAATGACGGGATTCAACAAACTGGAGTGGAAAGATTTCCGGGATATTCGGGTTAGCACTCTCCGAAGCGTGAAAAAGGTGCGGAACCTGCTGGCTCCGAAGGAAGTGACCCGGTTTCTCCTGCTGGAAGGAGAGGAGGTGGTCCTTCGGATTATGGAACCTCCGCTTAAAAAAACGAAAAGGAGAATCCTGGATGCTCTGGCTTCCCGGGGATCCCAGGAACTTGTCTCCAAAATAGAAGTCGTGAAAAAGGATTGGGGAGCCTAGGCCTTTTTATCCCCCCTTGGAGAATCGATTTTTCCTAGAAGGAGGTCTTTGCCATGTTGCATATATCAAAAAGAATGTCCTTTTTTCTGCTGTTCTCGCTCCTGGTCGTGTCTCGAGAAGCCGCTGGGGCGTCTCCGGCGGTGCTGGAGGCCCAGGCGGATAATCATGTATATGCCTATAAATACAGGAATTGGAATAACTCCAATTGGGGGGCCTATGGCTCTCTGGGAGCGGGGTGGCATCCCCTGGGAGGAGAAAAACGGACCTATCTCCGTTTTGCCCTTCCCCGGGTGAACGCCGTTTCCTCTGCGGTTCTGAGACTGTATCACTATCATTCCGCAGGAACGGGAACCCTGGATATATGCGTTCATCGGGTTACCTCTCCCTGGCAGGAGGGGAGGGGAAATTATTCTTCCCCGGCGGAACCCCGTCCGGGGGATCTTACATGGGAGAATCAACCTTCCTTTGATCCCCGGCCGGAAGTGTGCTTCTGCCCGGGGGGCAATCCGAACAAGTGGGTGGATGTGGACATTACGAATCTCGTAAACGCATGGCTCCGGGGAACTCCCAATCACGGGCTGGTTCTCGTCTCCCGGGGGCCCCTTTCCCAAAACGTTCCGGAATGCCAGTATGGGTTCCGTTCCCGGGAATTTCCGCAAAAAGATCAGCGGCCGATCCTGCTCCTGGACCAGGCTCCGGCGAAACCCCTGGAGCCGGATTCACCTTCCGGGAAGGTGCTCTTTTTCGACGATTTTTCTCAAGGGGCTTCCAAATGGAATGCCCAGGGCTTTCAGGCCCGTTGGAAGGATGAAAAAATTTTTTGGCAGGATCCTCAGCATCGGCCCCTCACATCGAAAACGGAAATTCCCCTGGAGAACGTTATTATCGAATACGATGCCTGGTGCGGCGAAGACGGCCTGCCTATGCGGTGGCAGAATGCACAGGGGGATGGGTATGTGGTGGTTCCGGGGTCGTGGCGGAACACACGCTCCCATGTCGGCCGTAGCAGAGATCCGGTTCAGTGGAAGATGGGGGAGCACATACGTCTGCAAACCTGGCAGCATTACCGCATATGCCGCATAGAAGATTCCTTGAAGGTTTACGTGGATGGGAGCTTGATCATAGATAAAATCCTTACCGGTAGGTTTGCCGGAAAAGGAACCCTCAACTTTTACTCCTATTCCGAGGTGGCCTTGGATAACGTCAAGGTTTCTCTTCCTTAAAAACTAGTCCCTTTGGCAAGGAGGGACTTTAAATGTCATTAGGCCCAAGCATGAAATTTTCAGGCACATTCTTATTTTTCGGGGAGCAGAAATATTGGCTTTTCTAATCGACCTTCTCTCTCGCTTCCCAATTTTTGGATAAAGAATCCCAGAATTGTATGCCATGTTCTTTAGATTGCATGCAGAACGTAAGATGATTTACTTAATTTACTGAAAAAGGGGTTTTTTCACCAAGTTGCCTGACGGATATGACATAGTTGGTGTAAAATGGCTTGTTGGACGCATTTTGGTACGGAATGAGGATATTTTCTGGGAGGTGGGCACATGTGTATTTTTTTTCTTTCCGTCATAACGTATCTGTTTTTGGCGTGGAGTGGTGACGGCATTTCATTAACCGAAGTTGTCATTGCTCTTCTCCTCGGGGGTGTGTTGTTCTTGGTAGAACGCTCCTTTTTTGGCGGAGGAAGGTCAATGGGGCTTGGAGCAAGCCTTGTCCGAGGAGGTCGATTTTTACACTATTTTTTTGGTCCTTTTATGGTGGCTCTCGCTAAGGCGAACGTGCATGTAGCAAAGCTCGTCATTACGGGAAAAATTCGCCCTGGCATAGTAAAAGTGCCCGCAGAGGGGTTGGGGGACGGAGGTATTACCCTTTTGGCGAACTCCATTACCCTCACGCCGGGAACTCTTTCGGTGGATGTGGATGAGGATGATCGGGCTCTTTATGTACACTGTATCGATCTCTCGTCCCCCGATCCCGATCCGAAAGAGATTTACGGATCCTTTGCAGACTGGGCAAGGAGGATAACTCAATGAGTACGCTTCTTTTTGCGTGGAGTGCGGCACTTCTCGGTCTTGTGGCCCTGCTGATGTTCGGACGTCTTGTGGCGGGCCCTACCATTCCGGATCGTGTGGTGGCTTTGGATGCTCTTAACACTCTGGGTATTGCCATCATGATTCTTCTTGCGGTGGTGTACGACTCGGTGGTTATGGTGGATGTGGCCATTGTTTATGCGGCTCTCACCTTCGTGAGCACCATGTTTTTTGCCCGGTATCTCGAAATTGGGAGGTGACGGGAAATGTCCTTTCTACTCGCTTTTTTCCTGGCCATAGGTTTGGCTTTCTGTACTCTGGGGGGTATTGCGCTGTACCGCTTTCCCGATGTCTATACCCGCCTTCACGGAACTACCAAATGTACTACCTTTGGCTCCATGTTTATCTCTATCGCCGCCATTTTATGGGGATTCTGGCGTTTTGTGCAGACTGGGGAAGGGCGCTTCCTCGTCTTGATGATACATGTAATTATCGCCTTTATCGCTCTTCTGGTAACGAATGCTACGGGGGCTCATGCCATCGCCCGAGCGGCTCACCGAAGCGGCGTTTTCCCTCGACAGGCCATCATTGACGTTTTGCAGAAAGATCAGAAAAGCCAGAGGAAAGGCGGTGGTTCTCAATGAACGAAGTCCTTCACCTTGCCATACTTATTCTTGTGGCTTTGGCAGGTTTTTTCGCAGTATGGTTCCGGGATCTTATTTCCTCGGTTATCTCTCTTGCTGCGCTGAGCCTGCTTCTTTCCATAGAGTTCTATATTCTTCAGGCTCCGGATGTGGCGATTGCAGAGGCCGCTATAGGGGCCGGCCTGAGCACTGCCATCTATGTTCTTGCCCTTCGGGCAGTCTGCAAGGCAAGGCAACCCCGAGAGAAAGGATCCCAGCAATGAAATCCAAGATGCTTTTTCTAATTGCGGTTCTCGTGGTGGCGGGAATGGTTTGGGGAGCCATGGAGGCGGTGCATCCTTTTGGTCTTCCCGGAGAAACTCCCATGGATACATACTTTGTAGAACATGCCCAAAAAGATCGGGGAGCCAACAACGTTGTTACCGCTGTCGTTTTTGACTATCGTGGCTTTGACACTCTGGGAGAAGCGGCGGTGCTCTTTACTGCGGTTTCTTCCATTGCCCTGATTTTCCGTAAAGGGGGGAAATCCTAGATGCGTCATATGCGTCCTCTCTCAGTGATTACCCGAGTGGTGTGCAACGCTTTTGCCTGGTTTATGGTGATTTTCGGAAGTTACGTCATCATTCACGGACATCTTACCCCGGGTGGAGGGTTTCAGGGAGGAGCCGTAGTAGCTACGGCCCTGGCGTTTCTCGTGATTACCCACGGCGGGGATTTCGCTCTGCCGAGAATCAAGAAGGAACTCTTTGTAACGCTGGAACAGGCGGGGCTTCTCCTTTTCATCTGCACTGGTTTCGCCGCTTTGGGCACTACGTTCTTCTACAACTTCCTGGCGAATCAGGGAGGGCTTTTCGGAGCTTCCGTACCCCTGGGAGTTAACTCGGGGGTGCTCAATTCCTCGGGAACCATTGCCCTCATGAATATGGCTGTGGGATTCGAGGTGGTGGGAGGCCTATCTCTCATCCTTTTCTACATGCTTCATGGAGTTTTGCAAAACCTTGGTGCCGAAGAGTTTGGGAAGGAGGAAACCGGTCATGATCGGTAATTTGCCCTATATTGTGGTGGGGCTTCTTTTCATGTACGGCCTTTTTGCGGTGATTTTCGAGAAAAACCTCATAAAAATTGCCGTGGGAGTCACCGTCATGGAGTCCGCAGCAAACATGCTCCTCATCGTTTACGGATACCGTTCGGGAGGGAATATACCGGTTTTCACCCTGGGAGGAGAGGGAAGCGTTTTCGTGCTTCCCACGCCTCAAGCTCTTACCCTGACGGCCATTGTTATCGGCCTTGCCACGAGCGCTCTTTTCCTTTCCATGATAATGGTGCTCTACCGGCACTATGGCACGCTTGATGTTCGCGAGATAAGGAGGTTGCGGGGATGAGCTGGACAAACCATCTTCCCGCCCTTGTGGTGGCGGTGCCTCTTTTCGGTGCCTTCGGCGCTCCTCTCGTTTCTTTGGGGGGGCGAATGGCCCGGAACGTGTGGTTTATTTTCTTTGCAGCCCTTTCGGCCCTCTTTGCCCTGCTTCTCTGGAGACATGTGGGTGCCTCGGGAACGCTGGTCTATGTTATGGGGGGAAGTGCCTGGAATATTCCCCTTCCTTCGGGAATGATCCTGCCGGTACGAATTCTTCTTGAAGTGGATTCCTTTGGAGCTCTCATGGCTCTCATCGGAGGTCTCTGTGCCCTGGCGGGAGCTCTTTTTTCTCTTCGCTTCATGGAAAAATTTACGGGGCTCGACAAGTATTCCGCCCTCTATTTCCTCCTTCTGGCAGGCATGCAGGGAATGGTTCTTACGGGGGATCTTTTTAACCTTTTCGTGTTCATCGAAATTGCTTCCGTAGCATCCTTCGGCCTGGTGGCTTTCTGGCGAGATCGCCCTGAAACAGTGGAGGCGGGGTTCAAGTACATGCTTGTCTCCACCGTAGGAGTCATGTTTATCCTTCTGGCCATCGCCTTTCTTTATGGCCGCTATAACGTGGTGAACATGGCGGCCATTGGGGGTAATCTCCAGTATGGACTTCCTGAAAAAGTAGCCCTCATATTTCTTGTGGTGGCTCTCGCCATGAAATGCGGCTCCGTGCCCATGCATATGTGGACTCCCGATGCCTATTCAGAAGCTCCCGCTGCAGTCACCTGCCTTCTTGTGGCGGTAAGCCAGGCTTCTCTTTACGCCCTTTTCAGGATTTGTTTCTCGATTTACGGCATTTCCATGGGAAGCAGCGCCGTGGCCTGGGCGATCATCGTGTTGGGGTGTCTTTCCATGTTTGTCGGAGTGAGCATGGCGGTGATCCAGAAAGAAATAAAGCGCCTTATGGCATATCATTCGGTATCTCAGGTGGGATACATTCTTCTGGGGCTCGGGGTAGGACTTCTTGCCCTGGGAAATCCCCAGGAGATGGGGGCCTACGGCATGACTGCCATCAAGGGAGGACTTTATCATCTCTTGAACTACGCCATGTATAAACCTCTTCTCTTTCTTTGTGCGGGAGCTCTTTTTTATGCGGCAAAATCGAGAAATCTCAACGATTTGGGAGGGCTGGCGAGAAAAATGCCCTATACCACGGTACTTTTTCTTCTCGCTGCGGCAGCCATTGCGGGATTGCCTCCCTTTAACGGCTACGTTTCCAAACTCCTTATCTATGAATCCTCCTTTGCGGTACACCCTATTCTTCCCGTGGTAGCCATGGTGACTTCCATGCTGACTCTGGCGTCCTTTGTCAAGGTATTCCAGACAGCCTTTCTCGGTCCCGAAAAAGAGGTATTTTCCACGGTTCGGGAAGTTCCCCAGAGTATGCTTTTCGGAATGGGGCTTCTCGCCCTCGTGATTATCGGCCTTTCCCTTTTCCCATCATGGTCGCTGGATCATTTTATTACTCCTGCTGCAGAAGCTCTCGTGGATAAGGCATCTTACGTGGGTGCCGTATTGGGAGGTGGTTTCTGATGTGTACCACCGTACTTTCGGGATATGGTTTTTGGGACATCTTCAGCTGGCTGACCTTCTTCATGGTCATAACAGCCTTGACGCTCTGGTTTCGTGCTCAAGGACGAAAAGATTATAAAGAAGGTTCTCCTCAGGACGAGATTTTTTACGGAGGTAACCCGGTTCCTTCGGATGGAGCGGATATTACCGTTCCGGCCTCTTCCGCTTATTGGGGATTCAAGAAAGCTCTCCATGGTTTCTACGCTTTCCTGGATTCCTGGCATTCGGGAATCGCCACGGACTATGTGGCGTGGTTTGCCCTCACTGCGGCAATCTTCGCCATGCTCTTGGTATTTTAGGAGGCGAAAAGGATGTTCAAACCAGAAATGCATCTCGAATATTTAACGAAATCCCTTTGGGTTTTTCATTGTAATAGCGGATCCTGTAACGGCTGTGATATTGAAATTGTAGCCTGTATTTCTCCTCGGTACGATATCGAACGTTTTGGCATGAAGCTGGTGGGAACTCCTCGTCATGCGGATGCCCTTCTGGTGACAGGTCCCGTTACCAGATATATGGCAGATCGTTTACGTCGTATCTATGCCCAAATACCGGATCCTAAAGTGGTCATCGTGGTAGGCAACTGCGGATGCTCCGGAGATGTTTTCTATGAATCTCATACTCTGGAGGGACCAGTGGACAATATCATTCCCGTGGATGTCTATGTCCATGGTTGCCCTCCCCGGCCGGAGGCTATCGTGGAGGGTGTGAGCAAGGGAATTTTGAAACTTGAAAAAATGCGCCAGGGCCTTCTTGAGGAAAACCGGGAAATTGAAGGAGTCATTGTGGCGGATCAGGAAACGATCCCTGCCGAGGAGGTGCTTTCCGAATGAGCCAACAGACATCCCTTGCAGTAACCTCTCCTTCCGAAGTTCTTTCCTTTCCGGAAGTGAAGATGGCTCTCCAAGAATTTTTAGGAGAAGACCTTCTTTCTTTTGAGGAGCATAAGCGTTTTTCCACAGTCCAGGATTGCTGCGAGCTGGGAGATCTCTGGGTGGAAATTCCCCGTTCCCGATTCCTGGAGCTGGTAGAGTTTCTCGGTACTCTAGATTTTCCTCATTTTCATGTTATTTCTGGAAATGATGAGGGCGAGAAGGTGATGCTCAATTATCATTTTTCTCTCTATCGGGCCGCAGGTTTTGAAACCCAGGTGGGAGTTTCAGTCAAGGTTCGCCTTTCCAAGGACAATCTTTCCATGCCTTCTCTCTGGCCTCTGATTCCCGGGGTAGAGTACAGCGAACGAGAGATTCTGGAGCTCTTCGGTGTGGATTTTGTGGGTTTGGAAAATAAAAATCTGGTCTTTCTGCCGGAAGATTGGGATCGGAGCGTTTTCCCCAAGCGTCGAGACGAGAGCGGATTGAAGCCCGAACATATCCGGAAACTCTCCTAGGAGGATGGTTAGTATGGCAGCGGAAAAAGGAACGACCTATACCATACCCATCGGGCCGGTGCACGTGGGCCTTAAGGAGCCCATTACCGCATGGCTCAATGTGGATGGAGAGCGGATTGTGGATGCCGCCATCCGCCCTGGAGCGGTACATAGGGGCATTGAAGTGATGGCTCAGAAACGAAATCCCATTCAGGTTATCTATCTGGCGGAACGAATTTGCGGCATATGCTCCTTCTGTCATATTACCGCCTTTGTGCGGGCAGTGGAGAATGCCGCTAAAATCGAGGTTCCCAGAAGAGCCCAGTATATACGTAGCCTGGTGCTGGAGCTTGAGAGGATTCATTCTCATATCCTCTGGGCCGGAGTAGCGTGCTATACCATTGGTTTCGATTCTGCCTTTCACCTTGGGATGGAATTGCGGGAAAAGGTAATGGACACCCTCGAAACTCTTACGGGAAATCGTGTCAACTATGGAGTAGGTACCGTGGGAGGAGTGCGACGGGATCTTACGCCCGAAACAGCCAACGCCGTACGAGATTTAATCGCTTATTATCGGGAACACTTTCACGTCTTTACGGATCCCGTTTTTGACGATCCCATCGTGGCAGCCCGTATGAGAGATGTAGGAGTGCTCAGCCAGGAGGACGCAATACGCTACGTTTCTCTTGGCCCTACCGCCCGAGGAAGCGGCCTTCGGGCGGATCTTCGGTGCAGTCAACCCTATGAGGCATACGGAGACTTCGACATTAAACCCGTGGTTCCCCAAGATTATTTTGGAGAGGCCCGGGGGGACGTGTTCGACCGGTTTCTGGTCCGCACCATGGAAGTCTTGCAGAGCCTGGATATCCTCGACATGATTCTGGAAGGGATCCCCGAGGGAGACCTCATGTGGGAACCCAAAATCCCCAAGCTTCTTTCGTATCTCAAGAATGCGGAGGGTCAGGGTATGGGAGTTATCGAAGCTCCCCGAGGGGATGATACCCATGTGGTGTATCTCACCAAGGGAGAGGAAAACATCACTTCCTGGAGTGTCCGTGCTCCCACGTACTCCAACGCTGTGGCGTGGCCCGTGATGTTCCGAAACCAGGAGCTTGCGGATGTTCCTCTTATAATCAACAGTGTGGATCCCTGCATATCCTGTATGGAACGGATTCTGGTGACCGATTCCTCCTCCGGGGCGGAAAAGGTTGTGGAAAAACGGGCTCTCACGGAACTTTGTCGGGAAAAGACAAGGAGGATGATGCAGGGATGATGCTCTTTTTCATGAAATTCGTGGCTGGAATGGCCCTGGTGGTGCTTTCGATCATCATAGCCCTTATCTACGAAGGGGTGGACCGAATTGTTCATGCCCGGATGCAGAACCGCATAGGGCCTCCCGTGCTCCAGCCTGTGTATGATATTCTCAAGCTCATGGGTAAAGAGAGCATCGTCCCCCGCCGGGCTGTTCCCTGGCTCTTTAACGGCGCTCCCTGGCTTGCGGCAGTGGCGGCCATGATGGTAATTCTCTATATTCCCATAGGATCTCTTCCTCCCATCCTCACGGGCAACGGAGATATGATTCTCATTATCTATCTCTTTGCTCTTTCGGCAGTTTCCATGGTGGTGGCAGGCTTTTCCAGCGGCTCACCTTATGCCAATGTGGGAGCTCAGCGGGAAATGGTGCTTATGATGAGCTATGAGCTGCCCCTGGCTTTGGTTATCTGCACTCTCGCCTGGGCGGCGTATCGCCTGGGACTTCCGGGACACCCCTTCAGCACGGAAACCTATGTCATTATGCCTCTCTGGGGTGCCCTGGGAAAGGTGGGCGTCGTGGGTATGTGTGCTCTTCTCGTGACGCTGCTTGCTGTGGTTCCTGCAGAAACCGGCAAAGTTCCCATGGATATTCCCGAGGCAAAGACGGAAATTCTCGAAGGGCTTATCGCGGAATATTCCGGCCGAAATCTGGTCATGTTCAAACTTACCTTCGCAATTCGTACCCTTGCCATGTGCGCCTTCGTGGTGGCCATCTTCTTTCCCTGGTCTTTGGGGCGAGCGCTCGGTTTTTCGGGATTCGGAGTCTACTTTGTAGATTTTTTCTGGTTCTGGGCGAAGGTCTTCATTATGCAGATCCTGGGAGTTACCTTGCTTCGGACTTCCTTCGGACGTTTTAAAATCTGGCAGGCTTCCCGCTTTTACTGGCTTAACGTCTCCAGCCTTGGAATAGCCGGAATGATTCTGATTTCTCTCGATATATTCATGTAGAAAGGGGAGAGAAGATGCTCAACCGAATGATGATTCAGGTATTGCGTCAGGGAACCCAGGAAAACGCTACCAATCCCTTTCTTGCTCCCCATCTTCCGGATAATCTTACGGAAGCTATCGGTGCGGCGGAACGTGGGGAAATTTCTCTGCATCCTCCGGTAACGATTCCTCAGGATTTCCGAGGACGTATCGGATACGACAAAAAGACGTGCATTGGCTGTAAGCTTTGCCTTCGGGTGTGTCCCGCCAACGCCATAGAGTTTCTGCCGGAGGAAAAAAAGATCCAGATTCACGTGGATCGCTGCTGTTTCTGTGAACAGTGTGTGGATGTATGCCCCGTCTCCTGTCTTTGGATGACGGATCAGGGATTGAACTCCTCCTACGAAAGGTGTTCGGAAATCGTAAGGGATTCGGGAGACAAGCCCCGGAAAGAGGGCAGTGCTGCAGAGGCTCGTGCGGTTTACGAGATAGGAGAAGGATGCATCGGCTGCACCAAGTGTGCTCGTCTTTGCCCGGTACACGCCATTTCCGGAGAGATCAAAAAACCCCACGTCATTGATCCGGAAAAGTGCATCGGCTGTGCCGCATGTGCCGATGCGTGCCCCGTAAAGGTAATCCATCTCGCGGAGTAACGCGGATCCCTTTTCTTTATCAAAGCGCTCTCACAACAAAGAGGCCCCTTTTCTCAGAAAAGGGGCCTCTTTGTGCTATGCGTTTCTTTGCTTACTTAAGCCATTTTTCAAAAAGTTGTTCGAGATCTCCCCGAAGTTTCGCATCATTCCAAAGGTAATTCATAACGCGCAGGAAATCGGGGTCATCCTTTTGAATCAGAAAACCCATGAAGCTGATTTTTGTAAGAGGTTTGTCCGTAAATGCTCCATACAGCCTTTCGTCTTTCCGGGAGTAGAGCACCGCTTCGTAAACTTCGGTAATCATCATATCCCCTTTTCCTTCGGCAATAAGCCCGGGGATTTCCGCATTATTGGGATGTACGACTATCGTGGCGTTCTTAAAATTGGCCTGTACAAATTTCTCGTTTGTTCCTCCTGGGTTTACGATAACAGTTCTTTCGGAAACATCCATTTTTTCGAGAGAGGTAAGAATATTCTTATCCTCTTTTCTGATGATGGCTACCTTTCCATTAGGAGCATAGGGAGGGAGGAAATCGGCCTTGAGCATTCGCGCCAGGCTTCGGGTTATGCCTCCTACTGCGATATCGTAGGCATCCTTTTGGTAGTCTTCCATCAGAGAAGGCCAGGAAGAGGGAACAAATTCTACGGTTACTCCGAGTTCGGAAGCGAGAAGTTCTATGACATCGATGTCATGCCCTTCATAGGTTCCGGTTGTCTTATCAAGCATTGAAAAGGGGCGATAGTCTCCGGGAGTGCCAACCCTGAGAATTTTTGTTTCCAGAACCCGATCAAGACGCTCTCCCGCCAGCACTTGTCCCGAAAGAGAAAAGAGAAGTGCAAAAAGAAATATTCCTGAAAAACCACCAATAATTTTTGCCAGGTTGGGACGAATCTTCATAGAAAAACCTCCTTTACGTTGGAAAACCCGAGGGTTTTCGTAATCTCCCTCTGAAAAACTCAGGTCTGGCTTCGCAGAGCAAGGAGATGATCGCGTTATCCTATCAGAGTATGAAGATCTTGCCAAGCTACTTCTTTTTTTCAATGATGAGCTAGCTGTTTCTTTATTGTTTTTACGAAAGAATACGCTGTTTTTCAAGATTTTACGGAGAAACCACAAAGAAGCCCCACTCATTCATTTTTATGGAAATAAGCTTTTTGCATGCTCTGAAAACTATGCCATGGCTTGGCTCTTCTTGCTTTGCCACAAGGGCTATGATATACTGCCCCACGTATGCGGCCCCTTGAGGGGGTTTCAGTCCCGTGCGGCGAAATGCTGCGAACTCCGCCAGGCCCGGAAGGGAGCAACGGTAAGCAGATTTTTTCGGGTGCCACGGGGGTGCTGAAGCCCCCTCAAGGGGCCGATTCCTTGATTATTGAAGAACAAGATTTATTCGTGGGGAGGGATTTGCATGGAACCTTGGGAAGGCCCCTTTTCCGGGTGTTTGCCCCTTTGTTCTCCCGTAGAAAACCGGAAGGATGCGGTAGCGTTCCCCGTACTGCTCGTGCCCGGAGAGATTCTTGTCAGGGGCATTCTCGGCAAGGGGGAGTACAAAAAAGGGCTTGTAGTCGTGGATGCCTATATTGGATATGCGGAAATTTTTTGGGATACCCCTTTTTCTCCGGTACCTGAAGAGCTTCCCGAAAAGTGCTATCCCAGCCGTTTCTCATACTCCCGACTTCTTGCCATGGCTGAGGAAGCAGTGCGGCAAAGTGCAACCCAAGGTGTTTTAGGAAGGTTTCGAGGGATACTCTCGTATCTTCAAACGGATAAAATTCAGGGTTGCTGGAGAGTATATGTTCGTGAACGAGGAATTTTTCGGGATTGTTTTACCGGGAGAGAGCGCCCGGAATTGGAGTTTGTGCAGCATCTTTGGGAGTCTCAGGAAAGATAGGGAAAAAAGAAAAGGTGCCCGAAACGGATTTCGGGCACCTTTTCGACGGAAGGAGACTTGAACTCCTCCAAAAATTCGGGAAAGAAAAAATGATTTTTAAAAAATCAGGGAGTTTCTTCTCCAGGAGGAGGAGCCATATCCACCAGAGCCCTTACAAGCTTTTCCAGCTCTTCCTCGGGAGCCTCCGTTCCTTCCTGCACGCAACGTTTCATATATCCCTTGACAACTTCCACGCAGGCTTGCTGCATGGCCCTGCGGGCTGCGGAAAGTTGTACGAGTATGGGCTGACACTGCTCTCCTTCGATGATCATGCGTTGAATCCCTCGAAGTTGCCCTTCCACTCTTTTAAGCCGGTTGAGCATGGCTTTTCGATCCTGAGGGAGCGTATCGATCTGGTGCGTCAAGGATTTCTTTATCATCCTTTCGAGCCTCCTTATGGTGGGTACGCGAAAAAACATCTCCATTGTATCTGTAACCTTTCTTGCAGGTCAATACAATGGTATGATATACTCTGCAACGCTGATCACACACGTGGAATGATGTCTGAAGGGGTGCCCCTTGAAACGGGGTTCTTCGGACAGGGGATTTTCACGGAGGGATCCAAAAAACCATATTGCGGGAGGTACGTATCATGGCAGTAGTATCAATGAAGCAGTTGCTGGAATGCGGTGTCCATTTCGGGCACCAGACGCGGCGCTGGAACCCCAAGATGAAGCCGTACATTTTCACGGAGCGTAATGGGGTATATATTATCGACCTTCAGAAAACCGTCAAGGGACTGGAGAGGGCTACGTCTCATCTTCGGGAAATGGCCCAACAGGGAGGGGATATCCTCTTTGTGGGGACAAAGCGCCAGGCCCAGGAAACCATTCGGGAAGAAGCTCTGCGTTGCCGGGGACATTACATCAACCAGCGGTGGCTCGGTGGACTTCTGACGAACTTCCAGACAATTCGCCGCCGGGTGAATCGTATGCAGGAGCTGCAGCGCATGGATGAAGACGGTTCTCTTGATTCGCTTCCCAAGAAAGAAGCCATTAAGCTTCGCAAGCAGCTGGCGAAGCTGGAGAAATATCTTCTCGGCATAAAGGATATGAAAGATCTTCCGGAGGCACTTTTTGTAGTGGATCCCCGGCGGGAGGTCAACGCGGTTCTCGAAGCCAGAAAATTGGGCATCCCCGTCATTGCTATCGTGGATACCAACTGTGATCCCGAGGTTATCGACTATCCCATCCCCGGAAATGACGACGCTATCCGGGCAATCCGCCTCATGGTAAGTATTATGGCAAATGCCATGATGGAAGGACGCCAAGGCGAGGATGGGGGCTATGAAGATGCCGATTCCCATGAAGAAGGTGCCGCTGGAGTAGCGGATCCCAACATTGAAGTCCGGGAGAAGCTTCACGATGCCTATGGAGATACGGGAGAGAAATTGGCTGTGCGCGGCCTTGAAGAGCGCAAAGGCTGGAAGGAGGAGTAAGGTATTATGTCGATGGAACTTATTAAGGATCTCCGCGCCCGTACAGGGGCGGGAATTCTGGATTGCAAAAAGGCCCTTGCCGAAGTGGGAGAAGACATCGAGAAGGCTGTGGACTACCTGAGAGAGAAGGGGCTTGCCAAGGCCGCCAAAAAGGCTGGTCGTGAGGCTTCGGAAGGAAGCGTTTTCAGCTATATCCACACCAACAGCAAGGTGGGTACTCTCCTGGAGCTGAACTGTGAAACCGATTTTGTGGCTCGGACGGATGAATTTAAAAATCTGGGCAAAGAGATTGCCATGCATATCGCTGCAGCCTCTCCAACCTATGTTTCTCCCGAGGAAGTTCCCGGAGAAGATTTGGAGCGGGAGAAGGAAATTTACAGAAAACAGGCTTTGGAGCAGGGTAAGCCTGAGCATATCGTAGACAAAATTGCCGAGGGACGGGTGCAGAAGTTCTACGAAGAAAGCTGCCTTCTGGAGCAGGCTTACGTGAGAAATCCGGATAAAAAGATCAAAGATCTTGTCACCGACGAAATTGCCAAACTCGGAGAGAATATCGTTGTTCGAAGGTTCAGCCGTTTCTCCATCGGAGCATAGATAGAATTAAAGAAAGAGCGAGGGAGTCTCCCTCGCTCTTTCTTTGTAAGGTTTTCCAAGCTTTTTGGCATGATAATTTCCGGGGAGCGGCGTTTTAGAGATTTTTGTATCTGGATGGCCGAGAGCTTTTTTCTGGTTTTCGAAAAGATCCATGAACCGTCAAAGGGCGGTATTCTTTCTTCAGCAAAGAGGAGGAATTATCTCTTGAAATGTTATAACCGAGTGCTCCTTAAACTTTCCGGGGAAATTCTGGCGGGAGACCAGCGTTTTGGACTGGAATTCGATACTGTGCATAGAATGGCAAAAGAAATCAGAGAAGCCATAAGCGAAGGAATTCAGCTTGCCATGGTGGTGGGGGGAGGTAATATTTTTCGGGGTATTCAGGCGGCAGTGAAAGGCATCGAGCGAGCCCAAGCGGACAATATGGGTATGCTCGCCACTGTGATCAATGCCTTGGCCCTTCAGGATGCTCTTGAGCAAATCGGGGTTCCGACAAGGGTTCTTACTGCCATAGAAATGCGGGAGATTGCCGAACCTTTCATACGGCGAAGAGCGATCAGCCACCTTGAAAAGGGGCGAGTAGTCATCTTTGCGGCAGGTACGGGATCCCCCTATTTCTCCACGGATACTGCCGCGGCTCTCAGAGCTGCTGAAATTGGTGCGGATTGCCTGTTGAAGGCAACCAAGGTGGATGGTATATATGATAGAGATCCGTTGCGCCATCCCGATGCCCATTTTTTTGAAACCCTTACCTATCAAGAAGCCCTGGAACGGCAGATTAAGGTAATGGATGCGGCGGCCTTCTCTCTCTGCATGGAGAACGGTATCCCCTCGGTGGTATTCAACGTGCTGAAGTCGGGAAATTTGCGGCGCCTCCTCATGGAAGGGAAAAAAGTGGGAACCTTGGTGGTTGCGAAAATTCAGGAGAAGGAGTGACGTTTATGCCGAAGAATGAAGTGCAAAATCTTAAAGAGCGTATGGTCAAAGCGGCGGAGCATCTCAAAAAAGAGTGTCTCGGAGTGCGTACCGGGCGCGCTCATCCTGCGTTGGTGGAGGACATCAAGGTGGACTACTACGGCACCATGACTCCTCTCAAGCAAATGGGATCCGTAACTGTTCCCGAGTCGCGTCAGATTTTGATCTCCCCCTGGGATAAAACATCCATAAAAGCCATCGAAAAGGCTATTATGGCATCCTCCCTCGGAGTAACTCCTCAGTCTGACGGAGAGAACATTCGGATCAACCTTCCGGAGCTTACGGGGGAGCGTCGGGTGGAGCTCACGAAGCTCGTTAAGAAATACGCTGAGGATGCCCGGGTGGCGGTACGCAATGTCCGGCGAGAAGGCAACGAAATCTTCAAGAAGATGGAGAAAGATAGTGAGATTACCGAGGATGATCTTCACCTCTATCAGAAGGAAATTCAGGATCTCACGGATGAATGGATCAAAAACGTGGACGAGATTCTGGAGAAAAAAGAAAAAGAGATTCTTGAAGAGTAGCTCTTGTTTTCGTCCCTTCCAAAAATTTGTAAAGAACAGAAGTTTTTTCAGCCTCCGAAGCCCCGAAAGGGGCTTTTTTTGCGCTCTCTCGTTTCGCATGTCAATAAACTTTTTGCTCGGACATGTTTATATTTAATCTTTTGCAAATGGACTTTTTGGGTATAAACAGTATAATCTAGCGTGGTCTCAAGAACATACCCGGGAGGAGAGGGAATCATGTCGAAACGAGTTGTGGTTGCTCTTGGAGGAAATGCCATTCTGCAGCGGGGCCAGAAAGGCACTGCGGAAGATCAGATGGCAAGCGTTTATAATACAGCGCTTCAAATAGTCCGGATGATTGATGCGGGATACGAAGTCATCGTTACTCATGGAAACGGCCCTCAAGTAGGAGCCATTCTCATTCAAAACGAACTTGGAAGCCGGCAGGTTCCAGCCATGCCCATGGATGTCTGCGGTTCCGAAACCCAAGGATTTATCGGGTACATGTTTTGCCAGAGTCTGCGAAATATTATGACCGAACAGGGCGTCAAGGGACATGAGCCTGTTTGCGTCGTAACCCAGGTGGAGGTGGATCCCCAGGATCCTGCCTTCGAAAACCCGTCCAAGCCTGTGGGGCCCTTTTTTACGGAGGAAGAAGCGCAGCGTAGAATCCAGGAAAAGGGCGAACATTGGATCGAAGATTCCGGTAGAGGATGGCGTCGAGTAGTACCTTCTCCTAATCCGAAACATATCGTGGAAACCTCGGTGATCTGCCAGCTTGTGCAAGCTGGTTCGGTGGTCATCGCTTCTGGAGGCGGAGGAATTCCTGTCATTTCCAATGAAAAGGGGATCCTTTCGGGAGTTGAAGCGGTGATCGACAAGGATCTTGCGGGGCATCGCCTTGCCCGGGAGGTGGGGGCGGACATGTTCATGATTCTCACGGATGTCCCCAACGTAGCTCTCCATTACAATACGGACAGGGAAGTCCGTTTGGGCGAGGTTTCACTGGAAGAGATGGAATCCTATCAGCGGGAAGGGCATTTCAAGGCGGGAAGCATGGGCCCCAAAGTAGAAGCGGTAGTCCGTTTTGTTCGGGATGGAGGAACGCGCGCCATTATCGCCAATCTTGACCAGGCCCTTGAGGCTCTTCAGGGAAAGGCGGGGACGAGAATCACCCGAAAATAATTTTTTCGGCATCTCTCTTGTTTTCTCCCGGACATGTACGCAAGTACTGCAACGGAGAAAGGTCGATCATTTTCGACCTTTCTCCGCTTTTTATTGAAATTGAGTTGCGCAACCCGGGAGGTCAGGAAATTTCCGTAAGAAACTCCTTGAGACGCCGCATTCCCTCTTCGATCTCCCCCATGGCATTTGCGTAGGATATGCGCAAATGTCCCGGAGCAAGAAAAGCCGTTCCCGGAACTGTGGCAAGGAGTTTCTCCTCGAGCAGTCTGGTGCAGAAAGAGCTGTCGTCTTTCAGAATTATGCCCTTGTGTTTTTTTCCCAAACAGTTCCGGATATTGAGCATGACGTAAAAGGCCCCTTCAGGAACGGGGAAGCTGATGTGAGGCATGTCCGAGAGAAGCTCGATGGTTCGGTTACGTCGCTCTTCAAAGGCTTCGTGCATGTGCTCCACGTCGTTCTCCCCATGGCGCAGAGCTCCCAGAGCGGCCCACTGGGCGATGGAACATGGATTGGACGTGAAATGTCCCTGAAGGGAGCCTACCTTTTTCATAAGCTCTTCGGGGCCGAGGGCGTAGCCGATGCGCCATCCCGTCATGGCATAGGCCTTGCTTACTCCGTTGATGATCACCGTCCGTTCCCGAAGCTCCGGAAGTACCTGAAGGATATTGTAGTGCTTGGCCTTGCCGTACACCAAGCGCTCGTAGATTTCATCCCAGAGGATCCAAAGATCGTGCTTTTCCGCAAAACGTCCCAGATTTCGAAGAACTTCTTCGGAATAGACGATCCCCGTGGGATTGCAGGGAGAATTAAGAAGAAGCGCTTTTGTTTTCGGAGTTACCGCTTTTTCCAGAATTTCCATGTCCGGAAGAAAGCCCGTAGCTCCCGTATCTACTACCACGGGGACTCCTCCGAGAAAACGGATCTGTTCCACGTAGCTTACCCAGGCAGGGGCGAGGAGAAGCGCCTCGTCTTCCGGGTCCAGGAGGCACGCCAAGGCTTCGAGAAGACAGGGTTTCGCACCGGCTCCCACCACGATAGAGCCTGGAGCGTAATCCAGATTGAACCGCTGACGGTAGTACTCCTGCACCGCCTCGCGTAGCTCCGGTATTCCCGTAGCGGCGGTGTAATGAGTCTTTCCCTGGTCTATGGCGTTATGCGCTTCCAGGAGAGCTCCCGGAGGGGAAGTGAAATCTGGTTCCCCCGCACCGAAGGAAATGACGTTTTTCCCCTGTTTTTCAAGAACCTTTGCGGCATTTACCACTCCCAGGGTCGCCGAAGGCTGAAGCTGAAGAGCTCTTGAAGATAATTTCATAAATGGTTCGCTCCTTCCAAAGTTGCAAATTGTTTGCTATACTCCCTTTTCCGGAGAGAGTGGGAGGTGTTTCCCTGAGAAGAGTATACGACAAATCTCCTTGAAAGAATATGTTTTTTGTTGTTTTTTTCATTAACCAAATGAAGTGAATGTTGTGGGAAACTCTTTCCGGTGGTACAATGGCCCGGAGAGTTCAGTTAAGTAAGGATGGGAGGAGATGCTATGGATATCCGTTACGTTGCCAAAGGTGTCGAAATTCCTGACGATATTCGTGATCTCATGGAGAAAAAGCTTGGAAAACTTGAGAAATTCTTTCAAAAGATTCTTGATACCCAAGTAGAGATTCTGCACAAGCGGGGTATGTTCGTAGTGGAGATTACGTCGAATGTAAACGGCGTTATCATGCGGGGAGAGGATTACGCCCCGGATATGCGGAAGGCCTTTGAGAAGTCTCTCAAGAATATAGAGCGACAGGTCAAAAAGCATAAGGAGTCTCTCAAAGATCGCTCGCACATGCGCTCCCTTGCACAGGACATGGAAATTTCCTTCGATCTCGAGTCGGTGATCCTCCCGGATGACGGTCGCCCCGAGAAAGAGGAAGTGGTAAAGGTTAAATCTTTCCCCGTGCGCCCCATGTCCGTGGAAGAGGCTACCATGCAGATGGATCTTCTGGGGCATTCCTTCTTTGCCTTTCGGAACGCCGAAGACGGAGAGTTCAACGTGGTGTACCGGAGACGCGAGGGAGGCTACGGCCTTCTTCATCCGGAGAAATAGCCGGAGTGACACCCTCTTTCATTTTGGATCGGGAAATTCCTATACTAAAGAATTATAAGGAGGGAGCGTAAGCTCCCTTTTTTAATTTATTTTGGAGGTTTTCCATGTCGCAAGAGTGGAAAGTAACGGCATGCCCTCACGATTGTCCCGGAGGATGTATCCTGGAGGCCCGGTATGAAAAATCTTCGGATACTCTGATTACTCGACGTTTGGAGGGAAATGTGGGTTTAGGTGGGTTTTGTGCCAAGGGCCACCGCTGGTTTGGCCGGCGAAACGACCCTCGGCGTATTACCACACCTCTTCTTCGAGGAGAAGAGGGTTTTCATGCCATTTCCTGGAGAAGAGCCTGGGACATATGGGCCCATGCATTGGAAGAGGGACTTCACAGGGTCGGCCCCTTGGGAAACGCCCTCTACCAAAGTGCGGGGTCTCTCTACTTTTCGAAAAACCTTCTTTCCTCGGTTCATGCCGCCTTGGGAGGATATACCACCTCTATGGGAAATCTCTGTTCCTCTGCAGGAAACCAGGGACTCCGCAACTGTTTTGGCCAGGTGCCGGTACAACCCCTTGACGTATTGGAGAGAAATGGAAAATCCATTCTTTTCTGGGGAAGAAACTTTCTTGAAAACCATTCTTCCCTTGTACCTCTTGCCAGGGAACTTCGCCGCCGTGGAGGAAGCATGGGCGTTCTGGAAATCCGAAACACTCCCAGCGTTTCTTGGTGTGATCGGCAATGGTTTCTTACTCCCGGAGGAGATTGTTTTCTTGCGGCCTGGCTCTGCAAGCATCTTCTCCGGGAAGGCCGGGCTTCTTCCATGTGGACCGAGAAGGCGGAAAATCCCTATGAATTCGAGGCATTTCTGGAAAACCTGGATGAGAAGAACCTCCTTGAAAGAAGCGGAATCTCCCGGAAAGATGCAATATCTCTTTATGACTGGCTTCTTGAGTCTGCTCCGGTTACCCACTATATGGGATACGGCATACAGCGCTACTCTCATGGAGAAATGCAGGCCTGGTGGATAGGAGCTCTGGCAGTGCTTCTGGGAGCCCTAGAGCTTCCCGGCAGAGGGTTGGTTTTCGGAAAGGATGAAATGGCTCTCTTTCCCTCTTCTCTCCTGAAAGAACCTGCGGCGAAACGTTCGTTTCCTGAAGCTCAATTTTGGAGTTCTCTGGAAAAAGCCTCTCCTTCGGTGCATACCTTGGGAATTTTCTGTGCCAACCCGGTAAAACAAGCTCCCCAGGGGAATGAAGTGGCCCGAATTATTCGAGATCTTCCCTTCTCGGTCTGCGTGGATTTTATTCTTACCGAAACCGCTCGATGCTGTTCCCTGGTACTCCCCTCACGGTTGTTCTTTGAAGAAGGCCCGGATTGGCGAGGCTCCTACGGACATTCTCTGCTGTGTCGCACCGAAAAGATAACACCTTCTCCCGGAGAATGTCTCGGAGATGTGGATATTCTCGAGGGACTCCGAAAAACCCTCGACCTTTCCCTGAGCCCTTGGGAGCTTCGGAATCAAATGGACCTCATACTTCGAAATTCCCGGGATATGGAAAAAATTCATGCCTCAGTCTATGCTTGGAAGGAGCCGAACTTCTGGGATGCTCCCTCTTCTTCCGCAAAGCTTCCTGTGAGACTTCCCTTTTTACGAAGTCTTGAGGAATCCCGAAGCTTCTTCGAGTTTCGTCTTGTCACATATCATGTGGGGCAGTATATTAACGGGCAAAACTGGGATCTTCCGGAAGAAACTATCCTTCCCGTCTTCCTTTCCCCCGAAGAAGCCCGGCGGATAGGCGTTTCTGCGGGAGAGCGAGTGCGTCTTTGGAACTCCCGGAATCCCCGGGGTATTTTCGCAGAGGTTTGGTTGGATCCTCACATGGGTTCCGGATATTGTGCGGTCCCTCAGGGAAGTCCCTCCATCAACACCCTTACGGCCCCTCTGGTAAGCCCCGGTTACGGAGTGCCCTTCTCGGAAAGTCTTGTGCAACTGGCAAAGGAATGATTTCTTATGCATGAATACTCTCTCGTTTCCCATCTTTTGGAGTTTCTCGAAGAACTTGCGGTGGAGGGAAAGTGGCCTTCTCCGGTGAAGGTACATCTTCGAGTGGGAGCTCTTCGGCAGGTGGTTCCGGAAATCCTCACTTCCTGTTACGCTTCTTGCGTGGAGGGGACTTTTTTTGAGGGAAGCTCTCTGGAACTGGAGATTCTTCCTCTGGTCTGGCAGTGTGAAGCCTGTGGACACTTCTGGGAAGGAGAGCCGGGAAAACGTTCCTGCCCTCTTTGTGGTTCCCCGGAAAGCCTCCTCGCAGGAGGAGAAGAATTGGAAATTGCATCGGTGGAGGTGCGAGATCATGCCTAAAATTGTCAACATAAAGAGATCCATCCTGGAAAAGGATGAGCTCGTGGCGGATAGGATTCGTAAGGATCTTGCGGCCCGGGGGGTTGTGATGCTGAACTGTATAGGATCCCCCGGAGCCGGAAAGACCACCCTTCTGGAGCACACCTTTTCCCGGCTCCGTCTCCGGGCGGGTGTAGTGGAAGGAGATATCGCCACCGAAAGAGATGCGGAACGTATTCGTCGTTCCGGAATTCTTGCGGTGCAGATAAATACCAAGGGACTTTGTCATCTTGAAGCCCAGTTGGTGGAACGAGCCTTGAAAGAACTTCCCCTGGAGGATCTGGATCTTGTGGTGGTGGAGAATGTGGGAAATCTCGTATGCCCTGCGGAATTCGACCTTGGAGAGGATCGTAAGGTGGCCATCGCAAGCGTTCCCGAGGGAGATGACAAACCACTGAAGTATCCCCACCTTTTCACGCTCTCCGAGGTGGTCATACTCACCAAAACGGATCTGCTGCCGTATATCCCCTTCGACCGGAATCGTTTCTTGGAAGATGTGCATTCTCTTAATCCGAAGGCTGCGATCCTGGAAGTCTGCGCGCCTTCGGGAGAGGGCATGAACTCCTGGGAAGAACTTCTTTCCGGATGGTGCCACATGAAGAAACGGAGAAGCCCTTCATGACCCATGATCTTCTCGAGAAACTCAATCCGCCTCAGCGAGAGGCCGTATGTTATCTCGAGGGGCCCCTGCTCGTTCTTGCGGGAGCGGGAAGCGGTAAAACTCGGGTGCTTACCCACAAAATAGCCTGGCTCCTGGAGAAGGGAGAGGATCCCCGGAAGATCCTGGCGGTGACCTTTACCAACAAAGCTGCCCGAGAGATGCAGCTTCGACTGGAAAAGCTCCTTCCTCTAACCTCTCGGGGACTTCAAATAAGCACCTTTCACTCCTGGGGACTCCGCTTTCTCTGGCGTCACCAGGAAGCCCTTCTGAACCTGGGATATTCTGCGAATACTACCATTTTCGATCCCGGAGATGTCCGAAGCCTTCTCAAAAAGATTATGCTGGAGAAAGGTTTTCAGGTGGAGCGGGGCGATCTGCGCGAAATGGGAGAATACATATCCCAGCTTAAGATGAGCACCCTTCCGGGAAAAGAAGTCCTTGCCCTTGAAGAGGGAGAGGAGAGCCTCTTCGAAATTTACCGGGCTTACGATAGGGAAATGAAACGCCAATCCGCCCTTGATTTCGACGATCTTCTGACCCTACCGCTTTACTTTCTCGCCACATCGAGGGAAATTCTGGAGCATGAACAGAGCCGGCTCTCCTGGATTCTCGTGGATGAGTATCAGGACGTCAATCTCATACAGTACTCTCTTCTCAAGAAGCTCGTAGGGAATCGCAATTCCCTTATGGTGGTGGGTGATCCGGACCAGTCCATTTACGGATGGCGGGGGGCGGATATGCGCATGATCCTCAATTTCGAAGAAGATTTTCCCCGGGCCAGGGTGGTGACCCTGGATCAGAACTATCGCTCCACCGGTATCATTCTCGAAGGAGCCAATGCGGTCATCCGAAATAATCTGGAGCGCAAGGAAAAGAACCTCTGGACCGCTCAAGAGAGAGGGGAGCCCATTTATACGCTATTGGCCTCATCGGGAGGTGAAGAGTCTTCCTTTGTGGCCCAGGAGATCGAAAAACTTCTCTCCCAGGGATTTCGATACCAGGATGTAGCCATTCTCTATCGCATCAACGCTCTCAGCCGGGGAATCGAACAGGCTCTTTTACAGCGGGGAATTCCTTACCGGGTGGTGCGGGGTACAGCTTTTTACGAGCGCCTGGAAATAAAAGACGTGCTCTCCTACCTTCGCCTCTCCTGCAACCCCCTGGATATTCCATCTCTCGAAAGAGTGGCAAACGTTCCTTCCCGGGGTTTGGGGAGTAAAAGTCTCGAAACCCTAGAATCTGTCTTGTTTGGCATGAAAGAACTCTCCCCCGAAAAGGTTTGGGGATCCCTCGCCCGGGAAGGGGGAGGGCTCCGGGGAAAGGCGGAAAAAGGCCTCCGGGAGTTTGCGGAGCACATGCAAGAACTTGCTCTGCGGAAAGACTCCCTCTCCGAAGCTCTGGAGTATGTCCTCCAGGAGATGGGGTATGAGAAATATCTCCTGAAGAAGGAACCCCTTAGCGGTGAAGAGCGAATGGAAAATGTGCGGGAACTTCTTTCGGTGAGCTCTTCCGAAGGGGGGGGTGTTCCGGAATTTCTTCAGGAAATCGCTCTTTTTACAGATCTGGAGCGCCTGAACGAAGAGGAGGAGGCGGTTTCTCTTCTTACGCTCCACGCTGCCAAGGGGCTGGAATTTCCCGTGGTTTTTCTTGTGGGTATGGAGGAGAGCATATTCCCCAACGCCCGAGCTCTTGAGGAAGAAGGGGGAATTGAAGAAGAGCGGCGCCTATGCTACGTGGGCATGACCCGAGCAGAAGAGCGGCTTTATCTCTGCGGAGCTCGAGGGCGCACTCTTTTCGGCTCTATGCAGCTCAACGGGTTTTCTCGATTCCTTTGGGAAATTCCCGAGGAGCTGCGTTATACCGATGATCGGAGAAGGAAGGAAGAACATGGTTTTCGCCGTGGCCCTTACCGGGGATATCGGAGCTGGTAAATCCACTCTCCTTTCCCTCTGGGCTTCCATGGGGGCTTCGGTGGCGAGTGCGGACCGGGTGGTGGAAAAACTCTGGATCACCCATGAAATTCTCCGTTCCAAAGCAAAGGAGCGGTGGGGTAGAGATCTTTTCGATGATGCGGGGAAATTGCGAAAAGATCTTCTCTGTGCTCGAGTTTTCGGTGATTCTCGGGAATACCGTTATCTTTGTGAAACCATACACCCCATGGTAGAGAAGGTTCTTGAAGAAGCCTACAGAAACTCCCGAGGGTGGTTTGTGGCGGAAATCCCCCTGCTTTTCGAACGGGGGATCCCCTGGTGGGCAGACACCACAGTATATGTGACCTCTCACCGGGAAGAGCGCCTGAAGCGGAACCTGGAACGCGGAAAAACCCCGGAATGGCTTGAAATGATGGAATCCAAACTGTTGCCCCCGGAAAAACGCTCTTCCCTGGCAGGGATACTTTTGGAAAACAGCACTTCCAGAGAGAATTTTAACGAGGCGGGAATGCTTCTGGGAGAACGTTTTTTGTCCATGTCTTCCGTGGTGGAGATGCAATGTTCCTGTTCTTCTCTTGAAGAAGCCGAGAGAATAAGGGATATTCTGGAGTCTCGAAACCTGGGAATTTTTTTCAGCCTTGCAAGGCATGGCCTCGAAAAGGAAGAAAAGGAAGAAGTTCTTCTTTCGTGGTTGTCTCTGGAAAGGCATTTCACTTGCGTTCGAAAACTCCTTCCCGCAAGAAAAACAAAGGATAACGAGGATTGCCTGAGAAATCTTCGGGCTTTCTTTCCCCGTAGAATGGAGCTGGAGGTTCTCGAAAAAATTGTGGAGGTATGCGGTTGATCCTCATTACGAGTCATATCGGAGCGGATTTCGACTCTCTTGCGGCCATGGTGGCAGCCTCCAAACTTTACGGACCTTCGGAAATTTCCTTTTCCGGATCTGCTACCAGAAACGTGAGAGAATACATAAAGCGCTACGCCCCCCGCTGGAAGGTTCTTACTCCTAAAAAGGTCTGTTTTTCCGATGTAACCCTTCTCGTGTGTGTGGACGTGTGCTCTCTGAGCCGTATAGGCCCTTTCCGTTCTCTTGTGGAAAAACGCCATGTCCCCGTGCATGTCTACGATCATCATCCCCCCTCGGAGGATCCCCTTCCTGCGGAAAAGGAAGTCATTGCCTCGGTGGGAGCGGTAACCACGCTTCTCGTGGAGCTTCTTCGGGTGAAAAACATCCCCATATCTCCTCAGGAGGCCACTCTTTTTGCCATGGGGATCTATGAAGATACCGGAGGACTTACCTTTGGGGGGACCACCCCTCGGGACTTCGACGCGGTGAAGATTTTACGAGAACACTACGGGGCGGATCTCACCATGGTGGCCACCCACGTGGAATTCGTTCTCCAGGGGCCCGAACAGATTTTGCTGGATCACCTCATGGAGAGTGCCCGGGAATTTTTCCTCCGGGGTGCCCGGATCGTCTTTGCCCGTGGGGAAAGTCCGTCCTACGTAGAGGGGCTTTCCCTTTTCGTGCATCGCCTCAAGGATTACTTTGATGCGGATGTGGCAATTGCCGCAGTTCGTATGGATAGAAGAGTGTATATCGTGGGAAGGAGCCGGGAAAAAATATTGCACATGGGGGATTTTCTCGCTCCCTGGGGAGGAGGGGGACATCCTCAAGCCGCAGCGGCCACGGTGCTTGATGGCTCCCTCCAGGAGATTTGCGCGGATTTGGAAAATCGCCTTCTCTCTCGAATTCTTCCGAGACTCCTCGTGGAGGATGTCATGAGCAGCCCGGTGATGGTTCTCTCTACCCGGGCCGCGGTAGACGAAGCCTACCGGGTTATGCTCCGGTACGGTCATTCCGCCATTCCCCTGGTGTCAAAGGATGTACTCTCGGGTATCATTACCAGGAAAGATCTGGACAAAGCAAAACTCCATGGCTTGGGGAGCGTCCCCGTAGAAGATTTTATGACCGAAAATCCCTTGACGGTATCTCCTTCGGCTTCGGTGGAGGAAGCTCATCGCCTCATGGTATTTCACAATATCGGAAGGCTGCCGGTGGTGGAAAAGGAAATTCTCCGGGGAATCATTACTCGCACGGACGTACTCCGGGCTCTCTATCCCGCATCGCTCCCCGAAGAGGAGCGTACCCTCGAAAGTTCCCGCCCTTGGGAAGAGGATCTCTCTCTTTTACTTCTGGACCGACTTTCTCCTTGGATGACTGCCTTGCTGAAGCGTCTCGGAGCCCGGGCGGACGCCCAGGGAAGTACAGCCTACGTAGTGGGGGGATTCGTGAGGGATCTGCTTCTCGATATGCCTTCCGAGGATGTGGACGTAGTGATCGAAGGAGATGCGGTGGCCTTTCTTGAATCCTGGCGCTCCGACGGATGCAGGGTGGCGGTGCACAGCCGTTTTTCCACGGGGACCATCACCTTTCCGGGAAACCGTAAGGTAGATGTAGCCGCCGCTCGACGGGAATTCTACGAATACCCCGTTGCCCAGCCTTCGGTAAGTACGGATTCCCTGAAACACGACCTCTATCGCCGGGACTACGCGGTAAATGCCATGGCCATACGCATAAACCAGAAGGGATGGGGATGTCTGGTAGATTATTTCGCAGGGCGTAGGGATATCCAGAGGCGGGCTTTGCGGGTTCTTCACAATTTGAGTTTTGTGGAAGACCCTACCCGTATCCTTCGGGGAGTCCGGCTGGAACAAAGACTCCGCTTCCATCTGGAAGAGAACACTCTTAGACTTCTTCGCAACTCCGTCCACGGAGGGCTTCTCACTATGCTTTCCGGGGTAAGGCTTCGGAGTGAGATCGAACTCGTTTTCCGGGAAAAGAACCCTTTTCGTCCGGTGGAACGTCTTTGGGATTTAGGGGTATGGAGGATTCTTTTTTCCGGAATCCGTTTTGGCGAAACGTCTCGTAAAACCATGCGCCGTCTTTCTGCCATTCTGCGGTGGGCAGGTAAGGATCTGCCTGATTTCGGCAGCGATCTCTGGCTTGCCTTTTTTGCGGCCTTTTTATATGATTCTCCTTCCGAGACCTGTCTCTCGGTCTGCCGCAGGCTGAGCCTCAATGACCGAGAATCCCGGTTGCTGCGGAAAATGATCGCAGACATCGGAAGAATGGAACATGATCTCGGAGGAAGCGGTTTTTTCAGGCACTCTTTCATTTACGAGCTTCTCTCGGAAGAAGAGCTTTTAGCTTCTCTCTTCTGGGCTTCCGCTACGATTCGATGGAGAGTGCGCCGGCGTCTTCTCCTGTACCTTACGAGGCTTCATAAAACCTGCCCCATGCTGGGAGGAAAGGATATCATGGATCTCGGCATAACTCGGGGACGTTTTATCGGATCCCTGCTTCGGGGGCTTCTTCTGGCCCGGCTGGATGGAGAAGTGGAAACCCGGGAGGATGAAATTGCCTGGGTTCTCGAACAACATCATACACATCCGAAAGGTAGGAATAATAATGCATTTCCCACAGATAACGGAACTTCTTCTTAGCCTTCCCGCAGTTCTCTGGGCCATTACGTTTCACGAATTCTGTCATGGATGGATGGCCTACAAACTCGGAGATCCTACCGCGGCAAACCAGGGGAGGCTTACCCTCAATCCTCTGAAGCACCTGGATCCCATCGGAGCCATTATGCTTCTCATCTTTCGTTTCGGATGGGCGCGGCCGGTTCCCATCAATACTCGGTACTTCTCCAACCCCCGGCGGGACATGATCCTCGTCTCCCTGGCGGGAGCGGGAGGCAATCTCCTTACCGCCTTCGGTGCGGGATTGCTGCTGCGACTTTTTCCGTCCCTCTTCCTCATGAACCGGGCTCTTTTCATGGTCATGCTCCTCATGGTGTACATCAACATCGGACTGGCGGTCTTCAATCTCCTTCCTATTCCTCCTCTGGATGGCTCACGGGTTCTTTACGTCCTTCTTCCGCCTGCTATGATGCGAATCTATTTCTGGCTTGAGCGATACGGCATGTTTATCATCTTCGGACTCATTCTTCTTAACGTCCTTCCTGCCATCATGCGTCCTTTCATCATATTCTTCTCGCGTCTCTTTCTTCCGGGGTGGATGTAGGAGCCTTTGTTTTTGTGCTATTCTTTTGAAGAGGAAACCCCTGTACGGGGAATTACAGATTCTGCAAGGGAGGATTTTTGTGCGCATATTACTTACCAACGATGACGGAATCTTCGCTCCGGGTATTGCGGCCTTGGCAAATCTTCTCTTTCCTCAAAACCACGATCTTCTCATCTGCGCTCCAGACAGAGAGAGAAGCAGTGTGGGGCATGCCATCACGCTCACCAGACCTTTGCGTCTCTGGCCCGTGGATTCGGGGCCCTACGAATTCTCTTCGGGCATCTTTGCCTGTGACGGAACTCCTTCGGATTGTGTAGCCCTGGCCCTTGAGGTCATCGAAGGAAAAGAACAAAGAGATATCGTCATCTCCGGCATCAACCGGGGGCCTAACCTTGGGGATGATCTCACTTATTCGGGAACGGTATCCGCCGCCATGGAAGGAGCTCTCCTCGGGCTTCCCGCTGTAGCGGTGTCCCTGGTTATCAATGCGGAAGATGTGGAGCATTATTACGAAACTGCCGCTATAATAGTAAGGGATCTTCTGAAAAAAGGGGGTTTTTCCCTTCAAGGTCTTCCTCGGGGAGTGCTCCTTAATATTAACGTGCCCAACATTCCCTTTCAGGATCTTCAGGGGATTCGGGTTACTCGAAAAGGGATACGCCTCTATGAAGATAAAATTCATCGCCTCAAGGATCCCAAGGGAAACTCGTATTTTTGGGTTGCGGGAAGGCCCGAAGACGATCTCGTGGAAGGGACTGACGTATGGGCCGTAGCCCAGGGATATGTCTCCATAACCCCGGTACACATGGATCTCACGCACTATCCGAGCTTGGAAAAGCTCAAGCCTTCTCTGGAGGCGTAACGCGCAGGATGAGATGTAGGGCTTCCGTACCCCTGGAGCGTATACTTATTGGGAGTGATTCAAACCACTATGGATGATATGACGAAAAAGCTTGAAGACGCCGTGACAAACACCAATATGGCTCCTGCGGTAATGATAAGGATATGGGAACGCATGGAATCTCTTCAAAAAGTAATCTCTCAAATTGAAGGCGCCCGACTTTCCGCAGAAAAAGCCGTAGCGGAAATAGAGGCTGAAGCGGAGCGGCGAACTCGGGATGCCCGGCAGTCTCTCCGGAATGCTGAGGAGCTTTTTGCCCGATCCGAAACCTTGCGAGAACAGTCGCAGCTGATGAAAGAAAAGGCCGAAAGCGATGCTGCCCAGGCCAAATCGCATCTTCGCCAGCTGGAGCAACGGCGATCCGAAACGGAAAAGAAATTGCAAGATCTCCTGGAGCGTTGCCAGGACTATGAAGATCGCGAAAAACATCTCAAGGAAACCACTCTCCAGAAGGAGAGGGAGCTGGAGGAAGTTGAAAGGCGTTCCCGCCAAGCCGAGGATCACCTTCGGGAGGCGGAGGAGCGACTCACAAAAATGCTTGATCTTGCCGCCCAGGCGGAAGAACGAGCTACCGAGGCTCTCTCTCGGGCAAACGCTGCTGAAAGCAGCGCCAAGGAAACGGAAGAACGCCTGGAAAGAATCGAAAAAGAAGCGGAGGAAGCCACCGCCACATCCCGGCATCTTCTCAGTCAAATGGAGTACACCATAAAAAGTGCTCAGGAAAGAGAAGTTGATGCCATCCGAAAGGCGGAAGCTGCAGAGGAAAAGGCGGAGCGTACCATAGCCCAGACCATGGATCATATTCAGAAGGCCGAAAACGCTTATGATCAGGTCCAGAGTCAGCTTGCGAAGGCTCAAAACGCTCTTCAGGAAGCCCAGGAACTTGTAGAAAAAGAAGAAGCCCGGGCCGCTCGAGCTTCCGGACGAGCTCAGGAACAGGTGAAAAAGGCGGAAGATAAAATTCATCAAATAGAGGTTGAGCTTGCAAGGTTCACAAACCGGAGAAATGAGGCTCTTCGTCAGGCGGAGCAGGCCGAAGAGGCGGCAACCCTTGCAATGAATAAGAAAAAACATGCGGAGGATTTGGCCCGAAAGGCCAGCGAGGCTTCCACCAAGGCCGAAGCTTGGCAGCGTCAAGCAGAGGATCGAGCGCGAAAGGCTAAAATTGCCGCAACGGAAGCGGAAGCTCGTAAAAGACTTTTAACCGAACAGGCTCGGATGGCGGAAAGTGAGAGCGCCTTCCGTAAATCTTCAGAATAGATTTACGAGCTTTAAGCTTGACAAGCTGAAAATAGGTGGTACAATGCCACCCAATATGCAATGTGCCTGGAGTTTTTTTGAAAGGAGCTGGCGAGCGTGAAGGGTATCCGTCTTCGACGACGATGCGATGAAATGCGACGACGTGTTGTTGCACCTATAGGGGCAATGACGGGGAGTTGCGTGTACATCATCGTCGACAGAGAGGAGATGCCCTAGGCTGAAAGCGTTTCCCGGCGACCGTACATTGCGATAGAACCCCCGAGCCTCCTTCCGAAGAAAGGGCCTTGTCCAAGTAGGAAGGGGAGTGATTCTCCTGAGCGAATCAAGAGAGGGCGGAATTTCCGTCAAGTGGGGTGGCACCGCGGGCAAAAGCTCGTCCCTTATAAGGGACGAGCTTTTTTTGTATGTACCCATAGAGGTTAAAAATTATTAAAAGTATACATTTGGAGGAGGAAGAATGATGCATATGCAGAACAAAAAAAAGGTTGTCCTTGCCTACAGTGGTGGATTGGATACATCGGTAGCTATTAAGTGGCTTCAAGACCAGGGATATGACGTGGTTACCTTTACCGCCGACGTGGGGCAGAGCGTGGTGGATCTGGAAGGTGTAAAGGAAAAGGCCGAAAAAACAGGGGCTTGCAGTGTCTATGTCATGGATCTTCGGGAAGATTTTGTAGAAAAATTTGTCTGGCCCTCTCTTAAGGCAAATGCCATGTATCAGGGAACATATCCCTTGAATTCCGCTCTTTCTCGGCCCCTTATCGCGAAGTATCTTGCCTGGATTGCCAAGGTGGAGGGAGCTGTGGCCGTAGCCCATGGCTGTACGGGAAAAGGGCAGGATCAGGTACGTATCGAAGTGTGTGTAAATGCTCTTGATCCGGAGCTCCAGGTCTTGGCACCCGTACGGGACTGGCACTTTTCTCGGGAAGCCGAAGTAGAATATGCCAAACAGCATAACATCCCTGTGCAGAATCACATGTCGAAAATCTACAGTATCGACGAGAATATGTGGGGACGTTCCATCGAATGCGGTATTCTCGAAGACCCCTGGAACGAGCCTCCTGCAGATGCCTTTGAAATGACCAAGGATCCCTGGGATACCCCGGATACTCCCCTCTATCTGGAAATTGATTTCGAAAAGGGAATACCTGCCAAAATCAACGGAGAATCTCTGGGAGGCGTGGCCATTATCGAAAAACTCAACGAGATAGGCGGAACCTATGGAGTGGGAAGGATCGATATGATCGAGGATCGGCTTGTGGGTTTTAAGAGCCGGGAAGTCTATGAGTGTCCGGGAGCCATGATTCTTATCAATGCACACAAGGCTTTGGAAACTCTTACCCTCAGCAAGGATGTCCTCCAGGGAAAAACAGAGCTAGAAAAGACTTATGCCAAACTGACCTACGAAGGCATGTGGTTCTCTCCTCTTAAAGAGGCCCTGGACAGCTTCTTCGACCATGTACAGCAGACAGTAACCGGTACCGTTCGGCTGCGGCTCTACAAAGGACAGGCCACGGTGGTGGGGCTGAAATCTCCCGAGTCCGTCTATAACGAAAATCTTGCCACCTATACCGATGCGGATTCCTTTGACCATGGAGCTTCCGTGGGATTCATCAAAATATGGGGAACCTCCGTGAAAACTTGGCGGCAGGCCCATCCCTTCCCTGAGGAAACCATGCAGCCCATGAAAGATTCCCTTAAGATCGTTGTGGAAGGAGCATAGAAAACCTCTCCGAATGTTTTCTTCGTAATAAATAAAGAGAAAAGTGTTCGTTTCGAATGACGGAGATCGGCAACATCTGGATTTTTTAAAGAAAAAGCTTTCTCCATGCTCAATGGACCTGCAGTCCCCAACATATGAAAAGTCTCCCTTTTCTCCTTTTGAACCCGAAGGAACGTGTTGCAAAGTTCCTTCGGGTTCTTTTTTCGAAGCAAAGAAACATTGTGTGCAAAAAAGCAGAGAGGGCCGAAATTATTCCTCTGAATACCTTGACAAGGACAAAAAAGACATAAAAACATGCAAGTCCAGAGGTTTATTGAAAAATTTCTTTTTTTTCTGATGCGGCCCTATTGACCGCTTTTCCTGTATACAGTACCATGACGGAGAGGTTGAAAAAAATTTTACAAGGGAGGCGTTTGTGGTATGCAAAAATCGAAACTCTTCGGAACAGTTGTTGCAATGGTTTGTCTTCTTGGCCTCGCCACGGGAGCTTTTGCGGTGGAATTTTTGAATATCGGTACCGGAAGCACCGGGGGAACCTACTATCCTACCGGGGCCGCCATGGCGAAAATCTGCAATAGCAACATCGAAGGCATTCAGGTAAGCGTTCAGTCCACCGGAGGCACGGTGAACAACATCCAACTTATGGCGGATTCCGAAACCGAACTCGGCTTCATGGACGGACTTTACTACTATGCGTACATGGGCAAAGGCAGATACGAAGGAGATCCTCAGAAGTTTATCCGTGCTCTGGTTCCCCTCTATCCGGAACCCATCCAGCTTATGGTGGCCAAGGGAAGCGGCATTAAGTCCGTGGAAGACCTGCGAGGCAAACGGGTTTCCATCGGCGCCGTGGCAAGCGGCACCGAAGTGACGGCCAAACAGCTTCTCCGGATAGCAGGCCTTGATCCCGAAAAGGACATCACGGCGGAAAATCTCGGTGTGGGTGATACCGGAAGAGCCTTTGGAGATAAGCGTATCGATGCGGCGATTATGGTAGGTTCCTTGGGAATGGCTGGAGTGGTGGAACCCACAACTCTTGGACTGGTAGAGTTTATTGATGTTTCGGATGAACTTGTGGCCCTGGTGGCGGAAGAAACCCCTTACTGGGTTCCCTTCGAAATCCCTGCGGGATATTACAAAGGACAGCCGGATCCTGTAAAGACCTATGCAAGCTGGAATATTGTGGCTATCAAGGATAGCGTGGATGAAGAGCTGGTTTACAAAATGACCAAGGCTCTTTTTGAAAACAAGGGCGATATCCTTGCGGTTTCCACAAGACTTGAGAGCATGACCCCCGAAAACGTAAAACAGATTCTTATCCCCCTGCATCCCGGAGCAGAGAAATACTACAAAGAGGTTGGAGTTCTTCAGTAGAATTAAAGGTTTTTTCCACGGGGGCGGTGTTTTTTGCCACCCCCGTATTTTTGTGTCTGGAGGTTTGCGTCATGAAAGAGGATAGATCCATGGGAAACCAGGAATTATACAATCAGAATGTCGAGGAAGTCGTTTCCGAAAAAGACGTACAGCGTCTTGTGGAGAAGTACGATGCCGAAAGCCGGTATCGTACTCTTTCGGGCTTCCAGGGTTTTTTTGTCTCCGGGTGGCTTATTGCCATGTCCCTTTTTCACCTCTATACCGCGGGTATAGGGCTTCTTCCCACATCCATCCATCGGGCGGTACATTTTATGTTTGCCATCGTGGCGGTTTTTCTCCTCTATCCCGCATCGAAAAACGCAAGCCGCACAAGCACACCGTGGTATGATTGGCTCCTTGCCTGCGCTGCCGGTGTGGGAGCTGCGTATATAGCTCTCTTTTTCGGAGATATTGCCAACCGGGGGGCTCGTCCTCTGTACTACGAACTCTATCTGGGAATAGGCACCATAATTTTGTTGGTCGAGGCAGGACGGCGGATCGTCGGAAAGGTGCTTCCCGCTCTGGCGTTGATATTTCTCGTATACTGTTACTTTGGAAGATATTTCCCGGGACTTTTCATGCATCGGGGGTATTCCGTCTCCAGGATAGTGCAACATATGTACCTTACTCCGGAAGGCATCTTCGGCGTTGCTTTAGGAGTTTCCAGCACCTTCGTGTTCATGTTCATACTCTTCGGATCCTTTCTTTCGAAAAGTGGAGGAGCCCGGTTCTTCAACGAACTTGCCCTGGCCATAGCAGGACATACTCCAGGAGGGCCTGCCAAGGTGGCCATCGTGGCATCCGGGCTTCTCGGAACTATCAACGGATCTTCCGTAGCCAACGTAGCCACCACGGGGGCTTTTACTATCCCACTCATGAAGCGGGTGGGGTATAAGCCGGAATATGCGGGAGCCGTGGAAGCCTGCGCTTCCACGGGAGGGCAGCTCATGCCTCCCATCATGGGGGCCGGGGCTTTTATTATGAGCGAGTTCTTGGGAATATCTTACCTCACCATTGCAGCGGCGGCGATCATTCCTGCGGCGCTCTATTACTCGGCGCTTTTTATAAACGTCCATATCCGAGCAAAGAAACGCAACCTCGAGGGGCTTGATCCTTCGGAACTTCCCAGTGCAAAGAACGTTTTTCTTCAGGATGGACATCTCCTGATTCCCCTTCTTGTGATTGTTTTTATGCTCCTGCGCCGCTACACCCCCCTTTCTGCGGCTTTTTGGGGAATTATCACGGTGGTGCTGGTGAGTATGATCCGGAGCCACACGAGAATGGGCATTCAAGAAATCCTCAAAGCTCTCGAGGAAGGAGCTCGGGGAGCTTTGGGTGTGGCCCTCGCCTGTGCCCTTGTAGGGCTCGTGGTGGGGACATCCTCCCTTACCGCCCTGGGTCTTACCATCTCGAATAACATCGTAGAGCTCGCAGGAGGAAAGCTTCTTCCCACACTTATCATGTCTATGATAGCCTGCCTCGTATTGGGCATGGGGCTTCCCACTACGGCGAACTATATCGTGACAAGCACCATCATAGCTCCGGCACTCATCAAGATGAACGTGCTCCCTTTGGCGGCGCATATGTTTGTCTTCTATTTCGGTATCATGGCGGATCTTACTCCTCCGGTCTGTCTCGCCGCCTTTACCGGAGCGGGTATTGCCGGAGGCAGCCCCGCAAAAACCGGGATAACCGCCACTTCCATTGCCATTGTGGCCTACCTCCTTCCCTATACCTTTATTTACACTCCCGCTATACTTCTTCAGAACGTGGAAGTGCTCAGTCTTCTGCTTCTCGTGGGAGCAAGCTTCATGGGAATTCTAGGGCTTGCCATGGGAGCTCAGGGATGGTGTTTCAGTTCTCTGGGAATTCCCGAGAGAATTGGCCTTGTGGCAGTATCCTTTCTAGCATTTCTTCCCAGCCCCACTTTCAAGGGCCTTGCCCTTGCGGTTCTCGGAGTTTACTTCTTCCTGCGGTGGGGGGCGGCAAAGAAAAGAATTTCCTCCCCCGCATAGACCGGAACTTTTGGAAAGATTCCCCTGAAAAAAGCAAAGGGCCCTCCTTCGAAGGAGGGCCCTTTGCTTGACCTTCCAAAGGAGGGGTGTTATGCTGTTGTTATGTGGTATATACCACATAACAACAGCATAACACGAGAGGGTGGCGGAATGAAACAGCTTCAGCGTAAGAGTCCCTTGCCCCTTTACTATCAGCTTAAGGAGAAACTTCTCGCTCTGGTGGATGACGGGGTATATAAGGCGGGGGATGTCATTCCTTCGGAGAGGGAACTCTGTGAAAAGCTTCATATCAGTCGTATGACCGCCCGAAAGGCCATCAGTACCCTGGTAAACGAGGGAGTACTTTATCGGGAGCAGGGAAAGGGCACCTTTGTGGCTCCTTCCAAGCCTCCGTGTACTTTTTCCAAGATTACGGGTTTTTCCGAAAATCTCCGGGATATGGGTCTTACCTTTCGTACGGAAATTATAGATTTCCGTAGCGAAGAAGCTACTCGAGGCATCCGGGAGCGGTTGAACCTTCCCCGGGAAAATTCCCAGGTCTTTTACTTTCTGCGCCGCCGTTTTGTGGGAGAAGAACCTTTTTCCCTGGAGCATGCCTGGGTGCCCGCCCACCTCTTTCCAGGCTTCACCCGGGAACGTCTTGAAGGTGATTCCTTCTACAGGATTTTACAAAAGGAATACAACTATCGGCTTGTTCGGGCGAAACAAACCATAGAGCCCGTGTTGGCTTCGGAGTTCGAGGCTTCCGCCCTCTTCCTGGAGACCAATACGCCCATTTTGCTTTTTCAGCGCCAAACCTGGGTAGAAGAGGAGGTGATCGTGGAATATACCAAGTGCCTGTATCGAGGAAAGCGTTTTAAATACGAAATGTCTCTTGAAGTATAGGTACATACGCAAAACTTTATTTAACGGAGGGGGAAAAGAGGTATGAAGTTTTTCGGAAAGATTCAGAAACTAGGGAAGGCCCTTATGCTTCCCGTGGCGGTGCTTCCTGCGGCGGCTCTTTTGCTTCGGCTGGGGGCACCGGATGTCTTCGATATACCTTTTATCATGAAGGCCGGAGGGGCTATTTTCGACAACCTTCCTCTTATTTTCGCCATCGGTGTGGCCATCGGCATGGCTTTCGATAACGGCGGTGCCGCAGGCCTTGCGGGAGCCGTAGGATATCTTACGCTTACGAGTGCGGTGGTAACCATTAACGATGGTATCAACATGGGGGTTCTCGCGGGGATCATCTCGGGGCTTCTCGGAGGAGCCATGTATAATCGGTTCCACAACGTCAAACTTCCCGATTTCCTCGGCTTTTTCGGAGGCAAGCGCTTCGTTCCCATCGCTACTGCGGGATTCAGCATTCTCTTGGCTCTTCTCTTTGGCTATGCCTGGCCGCCCATTCAGAATGTCATTCATGCTACGGGAGAATGGATTATTCAAGCGGGAACCACCGGGGCCTTCATGTTTGGATTTTTGAACAGGCTTCTCATTCCTGTGGGGCTTCATCATGTATTGAACAGCATGGTTTGGTTCGTCTTCGGGGTTTTTACGGATCCCGCCACGGGACAGGTCGTTACGGGAGATCTCAGTCGCTTCTTTGCGGGGGATCCTTCTGCGGGAGTGTTTATGACCGGGTTTTATCCCATCATGATGTTTGCCCTTCCTGCGGCGGCTCTTGCCATGTACGCCACCGCCCGGCAGGAGAACAAAAAAGCCATTGCGGGTGTTCTTTTCAGTGTGGCTTTCACCTCCTTCCTTACGGGCATTACGGAGCCCATTGAATTTGCTTTCATGTTTCTCGCCCCGATACTCTACGTATTCCATGCCCTTATGACTGGGGTAGCCCTGGCGGTCTGCAATATTATGGGAATACACCACGGTTTCGGATTTTCTGCGGGAGCCATCGACTATTTTCTGAATATGGGGCTGGCCACCAAGGGGTGGCTTCTCGTCCCTCTAGGGCTTCTCTTCGGAGTTGTCTACTATTTCCTTTTCGTGTGGTTTATCCGGGCCTTCAATCTCTCCACTCCGGGAAGGGTGGAGCTCGAAACGGCGGAAATTCCTTCCAGTGAAGGCGAGCGTTCCGTGGAAAGCCTTGCAGCGGAATATCTTAAGGCCTTAGGAGGCAGAGAGAATGTGGAGAGTCTTGATGCCTGCATTACCAGGCTCCGGTTGGTTCTTAAGGATGCGTCCGCAGTGACCGATGAGCCTCTCAAGATTTTGGGATGTACGGGAGTACTGCGTTCCAAGGGGAATACCATGCAGGTGGTGGTGGGAACCAAAGCTGAAATTCTGGCGGATGCCATAAAAGTGCTTATGAAATAGCCCGTATTTTTTGATGATCATGCAGAAAGATCGAGGGGAGAACCATATGCTTCAGGCTATCATACATGGACGCATTGTTCTGGAAGATCGTATTCTCGAATCTGGCGTCATTCTTCACGACACTCGAATTCGAGAGATCCGCCAGGGAGGAGAAGACGATCTTCCTCCGGATGCTATTGTCTACGATGCCCAGGAAGCTTATGTTCTCCCCGGCATGATAGACATTCATACCCACGGAGCCTTAGGGTGGGATGTCATGGATGGGGATCCTCGGGGCATCAGGAAAATGTCTTCCTTTCTCGCTTCCCGGGGAGTGACTTCCTTTTGCCCTACCACCATGACCATGCCGCTGGAAACTATCGACAAAGCCCTTGCATCGGTTCGCAAATGCCGACGAGAGGGAGTTCCCGGGGCATCCATTCTCGGCGTGCATCTGGAAGGGCCCTTCATCGCTTCCCGGTACAAGGGTGCCCAGAATCCTCGGGATATTCGGGATCCCATGACGGAGTGGGTTCTCGAAAGAAAAGATGATATCCGGATCGTCACCTATGCCCCGGAGAAAGATCCCCGGGGGGAATTTTGTTCCGCCCTTGTGCGGGAGGGAGTCCGGCTTTCTCTGGGCCATACCGGAGGCTCCTATGACGACGTCTTTGCGGCCCAGCAGTATGGAGCGTCTTCAGCTTCTCACCTCTTCAACGGCATGCCCCCCATACATCATCGGGATCCCGGAATAGTGGGAGGGGTTCTTAAAAGCACGCTCTACGCGGAGCTTATCGCGGATGGTGTGCATGTGCACCCTGCTTTTTTCGATCTCTTGATACGAATGAAATCCTCGGAAAAGATCGTTCTTATTTCCGATTCCATGAGGGCCGCAGGGCTTGGTGAAGGAGAGTATGATTTCGGAGGGCAAAGAGTTCGGGTTTCCCGAGGAGAAGCACGACTTCCGGATGGAACTCTTGCGGGGAGCGTGCTTACCTTGGATCAGGCTTTTCGGAACGTATATTATTTTGGAGGAGTATCTCTTCCCTTGATGGCACGACTCACTGCAACAAATGCCGCAAATTTGCTGGGGCTTCCTCACAAAGGACGTATTGCCCGGGGAGCCCAGGCCGATCTCGTATTTCTTGACGCTTCTCTGGAGGTACAGCGAACTCTTGTGGAGGGACGAGAAGTTTTTTCTAAAAAAGGCGGAAAGGGAACGTTATGAGAATCGTTCTTTCGGATACCTATCGGGATATGAGCCGTAGAGCTGCCTATATCGTGGCAAGCCAGATCATATTGAACCCTCGCAGCGTTCTTGGGCTTGCCACGGGAGATACACCCCTGGGGCTCTACCGCATGCTCATCAGCATGTACTGGGCGGGGGATCTTGACTTTTCCGGCATTACCACCTTCAACCTTGACGAATATCACGGTCTTTCCAAAGAAAGCCCTTATAGCTATCATTTTTACATGAGGCAAAATTTTTTCCAGCATATCAACATGAAGGAAGAACAGTGGCACATCCCTCGAGGAACCACAGAAAACGTGGAAGAAGAGTGCCGCCTTTACGACAGGGCCATTGAAGATGCCGGAGGGATCGATTTGCAGATTCTCGGGCTTGGCGTGGATGGGCATATCGGTTTTAACGAACCCGACGAAAAATTCGAAGGAGGAACCCATCTCGTGGAACTTCAGGAGAGTACCATTCGGGCAAACGCCCGATTCTTTCCCTCTCTCGAGGAAGTTCCCCGCTTTGCCCTCAGCATGGGAATCAAAACTATCATGAAGGCCAAAAAAATTCTCCTTCTCGCAAGCGGAGCTTCCAAAGCAGATGCTATTTACGAAGCTCTCCGGGGAGAAGTGATTCCCGAGCTTCCCGCGTCCATATTGCAGCTGCATCCTGATGTCACCTGTATCCTCGATAAGGGTGCCGCCTCCCGGCTGGAGGCGGCGGGGGATGACCTTCTTCCCAAAAAATATACTTCCTGAACATGTGTTTTTACAAAGAAAAGGAGATGATCCTGTGGCGAGGCCGGAAAAGAAAATATACCTTTTAGCTCCCATGAAAGGATCTGTCGTTTCTCTCGAAGAAGTACCGGATCAAGTTTTTTCCCAGAAAATGGTGGGGGATGGATTGGCTCTCCTCCCCGAGGAGGGAACTGTCTGCGCTCCTCTTGAAGGAGAGGTGGTGGCGCTCTTTCCTACGGGACACGCTCTGGGAATACGATCCCCCGAAGGACTCGAAGTTTTGATTCATGTGGGCATCGAAACTGTGGGACTTCACGGAAAGGGTTTCACCCTCCACGTTAGAAAGGGTGATCGGGTACGCTCGGGGGATAAGCTTATCACTGCGGATCTGGACTATATCCAGGCACATGCTCCCTCGCTGCTCTCTCCAGTGGTTTTCACCAACATGGAAAGAATCCAGAGCTGGGAAATTCTCCGGAAGGGGAAAATAAACCTTGGCGAACCTCTTCTGGCAGTGGTTTTGAAAAACTGATTTTTGAGGGGTATTGCAAGGAGGGAAAACGAAACCACGATTCCCCTCCTTGCAGCAACTTTCTAGAGAAGGAAAAAATCCCCGCGCTATTTCCCAATTTATTCGTATTTTCGGACGGGTCAGTTTTATTTTTTCGGATAGAGAAAATAGGTTCCCAAAAGATGGTCCGGTAGATATGATTCCTTGGCGTGGCGCAGTCCCGGGATACCCAGATCCTGCTCTCGGTTTATATAAGGACACTGTGTTTCAAGGATTTTCGCTACTTCCTTATTGATAACCTGATAGGCCCCGGAATAACGGATATCCGCCTTTTCAAAGTGAACCAATCCGAAATCATCGTTGCACTTGCTAAAGAGAGAAATGCCCGCCACATGATTTTCTGCATACAGCACCAAACCCTGAAGCCCCAGCACTTCGTAAAACCGAAAGGCCCTGCAGAGAGCCTTTCGCTCTTCCGCGATTTGCGAGGCTTCATAGGTTTTCTTCCCCCGGCTCCATCGTTCCAAAAGAGGAGTGTATTCCGCATAAAGCTCCGGATGCAGGGATATGCATCGCACGTGTCGATTATTCTTGTAAAACTGGTTTATCTGGTTCCTTCGTTTGGCAAGCTTGGCGCCCTTGAGATGGGCCAGTTTTTCCGACCGATAAATATAATCGGCATAATCTCTGCGGTACTCCAGAATAAACCGGTTTTCCAGGAGAGATTTTCTCGATGCCACATAGTCCTCTTTCAGAAAGAAAATATTGCCACTCTTGCCCTCTTCCCGGGCAATCCGGGAAAGTTCTTCCAGTTCTTCGGGAGTGCAGTTTTCATGTTCCGGCAGAAAGAGATAATCCTGAGGAAGGGAATAAAGCACCAGCTTTTCTCTCCAGAGTCCCCATTCCACAGGATAGGAATCCCCCCATAGAAAAAGATTTGCGAAGCTGTATTCACAGCTTAGAAATCCCCGAGGGGGGAGGTGTTCCAGGAAAACATTTTTATGATCTATTTCGAGGGAGCTCCAAGAAAATATATTTTTCATGATAACCTCATGGGAATAAAGTTTTTCATTTCTTGAAAACCGAGACGTTCGTAAAAATCTTTGGTTCCGGGTTCTCCTATGAGACCTATCCAGTCGATTCCTCGTCGTTGAAGTTCCTCCACGAGAAACACGGTGATTCGGGAGCCGATCTTTTTTCCCCGGAACTCCTTTAAGACCACCACATCCTGAATATAGGCGTCACTTACGCCGTCTGAGAGGGCTCGCCCCATGCCGATCTGGCGCCCTTGGAAAAAGGCCCCGGCAAAAAGGAAGCTCCCCCTGATCATGGGAGCGATAAAGGAAGAATCCCAATCATTCTGCCACCATCCCGCATCCCGGTAAAGAGCCTCTATCTCTTTTTCCGATGCCGTATCAAGCATTCTCAAACAGATACAATCCGATTTTTCTCCGCAGTTTTCCATAAAAGACGACATCCCTTTCAGAGAATTTTTCTTTCATGCTTGCATTTGCAGTATTTTAGACCTATTCCATTATACCATCGCAGGGTATTCGAAAGGATGACCTTTTGAGAGGAAAAATTATTTTCGCGCAGTTTCTTTTTAAATATATTTTTAATTATCAAAATTTGGAAGATAGACTAGTTTTTGAAAGAAAAAATGCGTATTATAGACGATGTGAGCGAAACAAATTCTCCTGCTCTGGCAGCAAAAAAAGCTTTGACATAAAAAATCTTTCAGAAGGATAAAAAGGGGGGTGAGGCTCACTGTACATGAAGCGAGAGGGGCGAGATTGCACGCAAAGCAACAACAAACATCATTCATAAGGAGGAATTATCGTTGAAGGAGAAAAAAGGAATTCCGTTAATTTGGAAAATCGCCATAGGCTTTGTGTTGGGTGTGGGAGCGGGGCTTTTGCTGGGAGATAAGGTGACGGTGGTAAAACCCCTGGGAACTATCTTCGTGAACCTTCTTAAAATGCTTATCGTTCCCCTCGTCTTTACCAGCCTTGTAGTGGGAACTGCCTCCATCGGAGATCCTCTGACCCTCGGAAGAATAGGCTTGAAAACCATTATCCTCTACCTTCTCACCACCGCAGTAGCCATTACCATCGGCCTTGGCATTGGAAGTCTCACTAAACCCGGAGAAGGCATGAACCTCCAGAGAGACGTATCGGGACAAGTTATCTCCGCCGAAGTAAAGGGATACCAGATTGAAGAAGGAACCATCAAATCTCAGGTGGCTTCCATGGAATCCAAAGCCCAGTCTGCCCCTAAAGGGCTTGTGGATGTTATCGTTAGCATTTTCCCCACGAATCCTATCAAGGCCCTTGCGGACGGGAACATGCTCCAGATAATTATTTTTGCTATCTTCTTCGGTATTGCCGCAGTTCTTGCGGGAGAGAAGGGCAAGTTTGTGGTGGATGTCATGGGATCTGCCGCAGACGTTATGTATAAGGTTACCCATATGGTGATGCTCTTCGCTCCCTATGGTGTCTTTGCTCTTATTGCAGTAACCGTATCCCAGTATGGAGCAAGCGTGCTTCTTCCCTTCGGCAAGGTTATTCTTGCGGTAGCCGGAGGATGTATTATCCATGCGGTGATAGTCTATTCGGGATTGGTCACCATTTTCACCAGGAAATCTCCCTTCTGGTTCTTTGGAGGAGTCAAAGAGGCCACTCTCACGGGTTTTGTGACCCGGTCGAGTTCCGCCACGCTCCCGGTGACCATGGAGTGTGTTCAGAACATGGGAGTTTCCGAGAAGATTTCTTCCTTCGTACTACCTTTGGGAGCCACTATCAATATGGATGGAACCGCCCTCTATCAGGGAGTGTGTGCCCTCTTCGTGGCTCAGGCCTTCGGCATTGAACTCACCAGTAGCATGCAGATCAGCATTATTCTTACTGCCACCCTCGCTTCCATCGGAACTGCAGGAGTTCCCGGAGCGGGGCTCATCATGCTTACCCTGGTGCTTACCCAGGCAGGGCTTCCCCTGGAAGGTGTAGCCTTGATTGCCGGAATCGATGCGGTGCTCGACATGTTCCGGACAGCTCTCAACATTACGGGAGATGCCTGTGTGGCTACGGTAATCGCCAAAAGCGAGAACGAAATTGATCTTCCCAAGGCATCCTGAGTAAAAAGCCGGAATTGATTAAAAAAACCTCGTAACGACATGGAGCCCTTCTTTAACAGAGGGGCTCCATGTCTGTTTTTTCGTGAAGTTCTTTAAGGTTTCTTTCGATCTCTTGCACCACCCGGGGTTTATCTTCCATCCAGTGTGGAGCCACGAGAAAGGGAGGGTAGGCATCTGCAGTAAGGCGCTGTATCACTATTTCCGGGCGTGCATGGAGTGCCCTGGCTACCCGTCGAGCGTATTCTTCCAGAGAAAGGGGAGCAAAGATGCCTTCTTCGTAAAGCTCTTCTAAAGGAGTATCTTTAAGAACGTGGAGAGGATGAAATTTGAAAGAAAAAACTCCCCGGGACACGAGCCAGTCAATGGAGTGGAGAAGCTGGTCTTCGGGTTCCCCGGGAATTCCCGCGATCAAATGGGCGCAAAGGCGCAACTCTCGCCGGGAAGAGGCCCGGTACAGAGCTTCTTCTACCGTACCAAGGGTATGTCCCCGACGGAGGAAAAGAAGTCCTTCCTCTTGAGTAGTTTGAACGCCAAGTTCCAGCCAGATCTTCAACCCCCGTTCCGTGAATTCCTGAAGAAGGGAAAAAAATTCTTCCGGCAGGAGATCGGGGCGGGTTCCCAAGGAGAGGCCCACCACGGGAAGATACTTGGATGCTTCTTGGAGGGCCCTTTCGATTTCCTTTTTGAGCCTGGAAATGGGAAGGTTGGAGGCGGAGTAACTTTGAAAGTAGAGAATCGCTTTCTTTGCCTTGAAACGATTTATGGCTATGGATGCCCCTCGCCGAATCTGTTCTTCCAGGGAAATTCCCTGGAGGAGGGCTCCGGTTCCTCCGCCTCGGAAATCACAGAAAATACATCCTCCTTTTCGGAGATTTTCCCGGTGAGGGCAACCGGCACCCAGGTCCAGGGATATCTTGTGAACCCGAGTGCCGAACTCCTCCCGGAGAAGGGCGGACCATTTTCTGTAGAGCGTGGGATTAGCCAAGAAAAGCATCCTGAGGGGGCTGTGGATGAGTGCCGAGCTTTTCCCTGGAAGTAAAAACCTTTTCTGCCGCATCTTGGTTGTACCGGATAAGCTGCTCCCGAAGTTCCTCGTTTTTTTGAGCCAAAACACGGCAGGCCAGAAGAGCCGCATTTCTTCCTCCGTTAATGCCCAGGGATCCCACGGGAACTCCGGGAGGCATCTGAGTCACTGCCAGAAGAGCATCCATGCCTCCCAGGGTGCCCGCGTCCACGGGAACTCCGAAGACGGGCAGAAGTGTATGAGCCGCCAACACCCCCGGCAAAGCTGCGGAAAGGCCTGCAAAAGCAAGGAGTACCTGAATGCCGCGTCCCTCGGCTCCCTCGGCATACCGGGCTACTTCTCGGGGGGTGCGGTGGGCGGAAGCCACGGTAATTTCATAGGATACTCGAAACTGTTCGAAAATTTTAAGGGCCTCCTCCGCCTTGGGAAGGTCCGAGGCGGAGCCCAGTACTATTCCTACCTGGGGACGGTGCTTCAAGGCCCGGTATCCGATATCTTTACGATACTGTTTTTTGTCGAAATCGATGAATTTCACTCCAGAATAAGCTCGGTAGATAGCTTCCGCAAGATTCTCCCCCCGGCCGCTGACGGTGCAGACTCGGCCGCCGTCGGTAATTACGTGTCCTTCGTTATCCAGGGTGGTACCGGCGTGGAAGAGAAGTACTCCTTCAAGAGCTTCAGCTTCTTCCAGGCCGTTCATGATTTTGCCCTTTTCGTAGCTCCCCGGATAGCCTCCCGAAGCGAGGACTACCCCGGCCACGGCATCGCTTCGGGCGGGCCAGGAAATCTCTTCGAGAGTTTCCGTGGCACAGGCGTGGAGCACATGTCCCCAATCCACGTCAAGAGAAGGAATCACTACCTGGGCTTCGGGATCTCCAAAACGAACGTTAAATTCCAATACGTAAGGGTTCCCCTGGGAAATCATGATTCCTGCGTACAGAACTCCGCAAAAAGGAATATTTTCCTTCCGGAGGCCTTCCACGGTAGGAAGTACGATACGTTCCCGAATGATTTCAAACATTCCCTGGGTAAGCTGGGGTACCGGAGTATAGGCCCCCATGCCCCCCGTATTGGGCCCCTTGTCTCCGTCGAAAGCCCTTTTATGATCCTGGGAAGGAGGGAGAATGTGAACTGTTTTGCCGTCCGTAAGGGCAAGAATGCTTACTTCCCAGCCGGGAATGAAATCCTCGATGATCAAAGTCTTTCCTGCTTCTCCAAGCCCTTGAAGCACCAAAAGGTATTCGCAGGTTTTCTTAGCCTCCTCAAGAGAGTCGAGCAGAAAAGCTCCCTTTCCCGCCGCCAGCCCATCCGCCTTCACTACATAGGGGGCATTTCTTTTTTCGAGAGCCTCCACGGCCTCCTTCATGGTAGTGCAGATGTCGAAAGGAGCTGTAGGGATGCCATGAGAAGCCATGAAGGTTTTCGAGAAGGCTTTGCTTCCCTCCAGACGGGCCCCCTCCCGACCGGGACCGAATACCGGATATCCCGCCTGGCGGAGAAGATCCGAAACTCCCGATACCAGAGGGCCTTCGGGACCGATTACCACGAAATCGGGATCGATCTCTTTCGCCAGAGGAAGAACCTCCTCTCCCTGGGCGGGATCCACGTCGTAAAGGGTGGCGATCTCTCCTATCCCCGCATTCCCTGGAGCACAGTAGATGGAACTTACGTGAGGCGAGCGATGGAGAGCCCAGGCCAAGGTGTGTTCCCTGCCCCCTCCCCCGAGAAGAAGTACTTTCATGTCGGCTTCCTCCTTTATAGTCTACGTGACTTGCAAATCATTCTTGTTTGGCGTGGCATTTTTTACACGTTACTATTCTGTAAAAACGCCTTTCCCCCGGCACCTGGGGGATGGGGGCTTTGATTTTTCCGCAAAATAGTTGTTTTTCCAGTTCTCTACCGATGATGATAACTTGGGATCAATGTCGGAAAGTACGCCATCCGCTGAGGAACATGGTCATTCCAAGGCGTTCTGCCGCCTGGATAACTTCGGCATCCTTCTTGGAGCCTCCGGGCTGTATAATTCCTGTAATTCCCGCCTCTCCGGCCTTTTCAATGCTGTCGGGAAAGGGAAAGAAAGCATCCGAAGCGAGCACCGCTCCCCGAGCTTTGTCTCCCGCCTGTTTCAGGGCCCAGGCAACCGCATCCACCCGGCTTGTAAAACCTCGCCCCATGCCCAGGGTCTCTCCGTCTTTTACCACCGCTATGGCATTGCTCTTGCAGAGAGCTACGGCCTTCCATCCGAACAGGAGATCCTCCCAGAGATCTTGCCGTTCCGCTCCCGTCCAGGTGCCTCTTTCGGGGGAGGGCAGTTCCGGAAGGCAATCCTGCTGGACCAGATAGCCGCTCCAGGTGCTGCGAATTTCCCGAGAGCTCAGGCGCCCTCCCTGCCATCGAAGGATCCGCAAGTTGGGACGACGCTCTCGAAGATATGCCAATCCTTCAGGGGCGAAATCGGGAGCTACGAGGATTTCGAGAAAATACTCTCCCAGGATTCGGCACGTCTCCTCGTTCAGAGAACGGGTAAAGCTTACCACGCCTCCAAAAGCGGAGACGGAGTCACAGGCATGGGCTCTTTCAAAAGCCTCTGCGGGGTTCTTTCCCAGGGCGATGCCGCAGGGAGTGGTGTGTTTCACGATGGTGCAGGCACAATCTCCCGAAAAGAGGCTTGCCCCTCGAAGGACCGTATCAAGATCTATAATATTGTTGTAGGAAAGAGGTTTTCCTCCCAGAAGGGTCCAGGGAACTTCCTTCAGCGGAGGCAAATAGAGCCCCGCCTCCTGGTGCGGGTTTTCTCCGTATCGAAGCGTTTTGGCCTTGCGGAGTCCCAGAGAGAGCTCCTCCTCGAAGGATTCTTCGGAACATCCAAGGCTTTCCCCAAGCCCTGCAAGAATAGTGCTGTCGTACAGCGAGGTGGCGCGAAAAGCCTTCAGTGCCAAGGTTTGCCTGGTTGAAAGAGAAACATCTCCATAAGCCTTGAGCTCCTCGAGTACCGTGGAACAGTCTCGGATATCCGTAAGCACGATGACATGAGGATAGTTTTTTGCCGCCCCCCGGATAAGAGTCACTCCTCCGATATCAATATGTTCAAGAAGCACCGAAAGCTCATGTCCTTCCCGGGCCTTCTCCTCGAAAGGATAGAGAGTGCAAAGCACGAGGTCGAAAAGGGGGATGGAGAACTCTTCTACATCCCGGAGGTCTTGAGGAAGGTTCCGGCGGGCAAGGATTCCACCGAAAATAGCGGGATGCAGGGTTTTCACCCGCCCTCCCAGGATATGGGGATATCCCGTAAGTTCTTCCACTTCGGTTACCGGAAGGTTCGCTTTCTCCAGAGCTTTGGCGGTCCCCGAGCTGGAAACGAGCTCCCATCCCGCTTCCACCAGGGAGGCACAGAAGTCGGGAACTCCCTCTTTATTCCAGACCGAGATAAGAGCGCGGCGCTTATTCATCATGGAGCTGTCGTCTCCTTCCATATTCCACATACCGTCCTTCAAACAGGTTCTTGAGGGTTCGCCAGTAAAGATCGTGTTCCACCGCATGAATGTTTTGCTCCAGAGATTCCTGATCCATGCCGTCGGTAATTGATACCGCCTGTTGGGCCAAAATGGGACCGTGGTCTACCTTGCGGTCCACCAAATGTACGGTAACTCCCGTAACCTTGACACCGTATTTCAGAGCCTGGCCGATGGCATCCACCCCGGGAAAGGCGGGTAACAGAGACGGATGGATGTTTACGATCCTGCCTCCGAATTCCGCCACAAACCGGGCGGAGAGGATTTTCATAAATCCCGCCAGAACCACCCAGGTGGAACCGCTTTCGAGAAGAGCCTGAATGAGGTCGTTCTCCGCCCGTTCTCTTCCGAGTTCTTCGTAGGAAAAAACTCGGGTGGCAAGCCCACGGATACGCGCAGCTTCCAAACCCTGTGCCTTTTCTCGATCCGCTCCCACGAAGGAGATGTTTGCGGGAAGCTCTCCCGAAGCTATTTTATCTGCCAAAACGCACATGTTGGATCCTCTTCCGGAGATGAGAATGGCCATGGAGGAGGGGTGAGAGGAGTTCTGGTTCATAAGGTTTTCTCCTTCTTTCTTTTACACATTTTTTGGTAGAAATTTATTGGCAGTACATCATTGCCCTTGGATTCTATCTGCAATCATGTATGTGGGCTAATCGTTGTTTTTTCGGACTTCTCCAATAACGCACGGATTTTCCCCAAGCTCTTCGAGAATTTCGAAAAGCTTCTCTCGCTCCTTGGGGGAACAGACGAAAACGAATCCCATGCCGAGATTGAAAACTGAGCGCATTTCTCTTTCGGAAATTCCCTGGGAGGCAAGCCATCGGAAGAGAGGAGGCCGTTCCCAGGAAGCATAGTCCACATGAGGGGTAAAATGGCCGCATATACGGGCAATATTTTCTTCCAATCCGCCCCCGGTGATATGGGCCATGGCCTTGAGGGAAACGTGCTTCTGTACTTCCAGGGCCTGCCGCACGTAAAGCCGGGTGGGGCGGAGGAGTAAATCCTCCAGGGGGGATTGTTCTCCCGGAATCGAAAGGTTTCGGGGTTCCGAAATCTGTTCGAGCACCTTTCGTACCAGGCTGAATCCGTTGCTGTGTACCCCCGAACTTGGTAATCCCACAAGAAGATCCCCCGAAATCACCCGGTCTCCGGTAATCACCTTTTCTCGAGAAACCACTCCCACGGAAAATCCTGCGAGATCAAACCCCTCGGGAGAGTACACGCCGGGCATTTCAGCGGTCTCTCCTCCTAAAAGGGCGCAATCGCAAGCTTTGCAGGCTTCAATGATGCTCTCCATGATAGGTCGGTACCGGGCTGCATCCAGAACGCCGCAGGCGAGGTAATCGAGAAAGAAAAGAGGTTTGGCCCCACAGGTTACCAGATCATTTACGTTCATGGCCACCAAATCCTGTCCAAGCCCATTCATGGTATTCCAAGCCTTGGCAAGTTCCATTTTGGTGCCTACCCCGTCGCAGCACGCCGCAAGATAGAGATCGTCCGTAAGGCTGTAGAGCCCCGAAAATCCTCCGATGCCACCGATAACGTTCGGGGAGGGAGGGCTTTTTCGGAGAATTTCCTTAATCATGGTTACCCAGGCGTTCCCTTTGGAAATGCTTACTCCCGCACTTTCATAGCTCAGGCTCATGATCTTTCTCCTCCATATATTCTCCAGTAAAGCAGGCGGTGCACATGCGGCAAGGGTCTATTCCGATAGATGCCAGAAGATCTTCTTTGGAAATGTACGAGAGAGAATCTGCCTCCACCAATTTCTCCAGAGCGGGAAGATCCATGCGTGCCGCCACAAGTTCCTCGGTGGTGGGGGTGTCGATGCCGTAATAGCAGGGGAAACGCACCGGAGGGGAGGCGATGCGAAGATGTACCTTGGTGGCTCCGGCATCCCGGATCATCCGAACCATTCTCTTGGATGTAGTCCCTCGAACGAGGGAGTCATCCACGATAACCACATCCTTATCCCGCATAATCTCTCCGATGGGGTTCAGTTTGATCCGCACCCCGATCTCCCGTACCCGTTGGGTAGGCTGAATGAAAGTTCTTCCCACGTAACGGTTTCGGACCACCGCTTTTTCGTAGGGAATGACCGCTCCTTCGGCGTATCCTATGGCCGCGATGGTGCCGCTGTCGGGCATACCCGTCACAAGATCCGCCGGTACCGGGTTCTCCTTTGCCAGTCGACGTCCCATTTCTTTGCGGGCATTGTAGACGGAAACCCCATCTATCACGCTATCCGGACGAGCGAAGTAAACGTATTCGAACGAACAGAGATGTTGCCGAGATGCCGCATGGGGGATGGTAAGGGATTGAACTTCCTTGTGGTCGATAATCAAAACCTCTCCGGGGCGAACGTCTCGCACCAACTCTGCACCGATAATATCCAGGGCACAGCTTTCGGAGGCTACGTACCAGGAGTCTTCCCGCTTTCCCAGAACCAGGGGGCGAAATCCCCAGGGATCCCGGGCAGCCACGAGGCGGTTTCCCAAAAGCACCGCAAGGCTGAAAGCTCCTCGGAGGCGTCGAAGAGAAGAGAGAAGAGCGTCCAGAGGAGGCTTGTGAGACTGGTGAGCCATGAGGTGCAAAATCACCTCGGTATCTCCGGTGGACTGGAAGATGGCTCCCCGGCTCTGAAGAAGCTGCCGGGTTCCGTTGGCATTGGTAAGGTTGCCGTTATGAGCGATGGCCACGTCTCCTCGAGCGTAGGTGGCCGTAAGAGGCTGGGCATTGGCAGAAAAGGATCCTCCCGCAGTAGAGTAACGTACGTGTCCGATAGCGGCAAAGGAAGACATCTCTGCCAGGGCGTTTTGGTCCAAGGCCTTGTGAACAAGCCCCATGCCTTTCATAGCGCCAATGGTGCCGCCGGAATTGCTCCAGGCGATTCCCGCGGACTCCTGCCCTCGATGCTGCAGGGCGTAAAGCCCCAGATACACTTCTTCGAGAACCGAGGATCCCTTGGGAGAATAGGCTCCGAAAATTCCACACATAAAAGCTATTCCTCCCAAACCTTCCGAAGAGTCGCTACGGGGATGTTAAAAGCTCCCATACCGTGAAGATGGGTTCCTCGCACCGTGCCGAGTTCCATGAGAGGAAATTTTTCCCAGATAGAGAGAAATTCCGGCACTTTTTCCGGAGGAACCGCATAAATCGCCCGAGGGCCTCCCTCGCTGAAATAGAAGGCCTCGAGATGCACCGGGGCGGTAATGGCAACATGAAGCCCCAGGCCGCAGGCGATGACCTCCTTTGCGAGAGCCACTCCGAGACCTCCTCCGGCGACGGTTCTTCCGCTGGTGGCAGCTCTTTTTGCGGCGGTTTCCAGAGCCCGGGAGAAAAAGTCCTTTTCCATTTCCGGATCGAAGGGGAGGAGGGGGCCATAAAAAGAACCTGTTCTCGCATAGGCGTAATGCGTTCCGCCAAAAGCAACCTCAAGTTCTCCCACCAGGAAGACTCGGTCATGCTGCTTCCAGTTTCCTGCAGGGATATAGTTATCTATGGAAGAAAGCAATCCCGCCGCCACCACGAGAGGAGTAGGAAGGATGCGTCCTCCGGGGTATTCGTTATACAGACTTACGTTTCCCGACACCACGGGACATTCCAGAACCTTGCTGCATTCGGCCATTCCCGCCACACACTGCTGCAGCTCCCAGAATTGGGAGGATTTTTCGGGGGAGGGAAAGTTCAGGCAATCCGTAAGCCCCAGGGGGGAGGCTCCCGCCACGGCAAGAGACCGGAGAGCCTTGGCTACGGTTTCAGCGCCTCCGTCATAGGGGGAAATAAAACATTTCCAGGGGTCCGCCTCCATGGAAAAGGCCACGAAATTTTCCGAGGGAGGAATTCGAATCACGCTTACGGGTTTTCCCGGGCCTTCTACCGTGTTGGTCTGTACCATGTAATCGTATTGTTCCCAAATCCAATTCTTTTTTCCCAAAGAAGGGCTCCGAAGAAGCGAAATCAATAACTCGTTCCAGTTTTCCGGAGGTGCCATGGGGGGAACGATGCTGCGCACTCCGAGATCCTCGGGCTCCCGGGCGGCCCAATGAATTACCGGGGCGTTACCTCCGATAAGGTCCGGAGGCAGGGAGGCTACCACGGTTCCTTTTTCCCTGAGGACATACTCTTCAGCTTCGGTGACTATGCCGAATTCCGTACAATCGAGATCCCACTTTTCTGCAATTTCCACCACTGCACCAATCTTTGGAGGGTCCACCACGAGAAGCATTCGTTCCTGGGATTCCGAAAGTGCGATCTCCCACCCCTGCATATCCGTTTCCCGCTGGGGAACTTTATCGAGATCGAGAATCATTCCCACGCCGCTTTTGGAAGCTACCTCGCTGGAAGAGGAAAGCACTCCCGCAGCACCCATATCCTGCATGCTGGCAATGAGTTTTCGCTCCAGAAGTTCCAGGCAGCACTCGATGAGGCGTTTCTCCGTAAAGGGATCGCCTATCTGTACCTGAGGACGACTTTGTCGAGTATCTTCGTTGAGCTCCACCGATGCGAAGGCCGCTCCGGCTATGCCGTCCCGTCCGGTTTTTGCACCAAGGAGAAGAACTTTCTGTCCTGGCTTGGCGGTTTGAGAGCTCACGAGATTCTCCAGCTTCACCACTCCTGCGCAGAAAGCGTTTACCAGGGGATTTTTATTGTATCCTTCGTGATAGAAGGCCTTTCCTCCCACTGTGGGTACCCCCACGGAATTACCGTAACCTCCTACGCCCTTCACGATTCCCCGGGCCAGAGCGTTACTGCGGGGATCCTCGGGAGAACCGAAAAAGAGACCGTCCAGAGAAGCCACCGGCCGGGCTCCCATGGCGAGAATATCCCGGATAATGCCTCCCACTCCCGTGGCGGCTCCCTGGTAGGGCTCCACCGCAGAAGGGTGATTATGGCTTTCCACCTTGAAGGCCAATCCCCAACCTTTGCCGAGATCCACCACACCCGCATTTTCTCCGGGCCCTTGAAGCACCGTGGGGCCTGACGTAAGAAACTGCTTTAAAAGGGGACGGGTGGATTTGTAGCTGCAATGCTCGGACCACATAACGCCGAAGAGGCGCAGCTCGGTTTCGTTCGGCTCTCGCCGAAGAAATTCCACCAGGGCGTCATACTCTTCACGGCTCAGGCCGACATCGGAATAATCCAATTTATCTTCCCTCCCTTTCCTCAATCCAGGATTGTATGGAGTGCCACATGCCGATGCCGTCGGTGCCTCCCAAAAGAGCATGGCTTGCTCGTTCCGGATGCGGCATGAGCCCCAGCACGTTTCTTTTGGCATTGGCGATCCCCGCTATATTGTTTTTGGAACCGTTGGGATTGCTTTCATCCGAAAGAGCTCCCTTGGAATCCACGTAACGGAAAATAATCTGACCGTTCTTTTCGAGATCCTCTATTTGCCTGTCCGGAAGAAAATAGAGCCCTTCATGATGCGCGATGGGAAACTGAAGCACCTTGTGCCTGGAATAAGAGCATGTAAAGGGGGAACCGGTGGTTTCCACCCGCACGTAGCAGGGGCGGCAGATAAAGGAGAGGGTTTTATTGGGAAGCAGGGCTCCGGGAAGAAGCCTTGCCTCGGTAAGAACCTGAAAGCCATTGCATATGCCAAGAACGTACTTTCCCCGTTCCGCATGGTCCTTTACAGCCTCCATGATGGGGGATCGGGCGGCCATGGCTCCGGGGCGGAGATAGTCGCCGTAGGAAAATCCTCCGGGGAGAACCACCAAATCCGTATTTTCCGGAAGATCTCTGGCGGCATGCCACACGGGTTCCACGGATCCCCGGGTATGTTCCTCCAGGGCTCGAAGAACGTCCCGATCACAGTTGCTTCCGGGAAAGATAATTACCGCCGAACGCATCTCAGATCTTCTCCAGGAAATACCGGTGCTCTTCGATAAGGTCGTTCACGAGAAGATCCGAGCACATAGCTTCCACCGCAGCTTTGGCAGTAGCTTCGTCAAGGCTATCCAGGACAACCGTGACAACCCGACCTATCCGAAGCTCTCGTATGTCCTGATGTCCCAGATGGCGCAGAGAAAGGGAAACAGCCTTTCCCGCCGTATCGAGAACTCCTTCCTTGAGGGTAATGATAATTTCGGCACGAAAGGTCATGGTTACAGCTCCTCTCCCGTAAGACGGTACAGAATTTCCCGATAGGCTCCGAGGACATCTCCCAGATCCTTGCGAAAACGATCTTTATCAAGTTTTTTCATAGTTTTTTCGTCCCAGAAGCGACACGTATCGGGAGAGATTTCATCCGCCAGTAGAAGCTCTCCCGAAGAAGTTTTGCCGAACTCTATCTTGAAATCCACGAGAATAATACCCTTTTCCTTGAAGAGACCCCGGAGAAGATGGTTGATTTTGAGGGCCGTCTCTTTTATTTTCTGAAGATCTTCCTGGGATGCCCAACCGAAGAGAACTGCATGATCCTCCGTTACAATGGGGTCTCCCAGCGAATCGTCCTTAAGGTAAAACTCTACGAGAGGGCGGGGGAGGGGTTGATTCTCTTCCACCCCGAGGCGTTTACAGAGGGAGCCCGTGGTGATGTTGCGTACCACTACCTCAAGGGGGAGGATGGTTACCTTTCTAGCGGTATGCCGCACATCGTCAACCTGGGCGATGAAATGGCTCGGAATGCCCTTTTTCTCAAGGTACGTAAAGAGATAGGAGCTTATCCTGTTATTGAGTCGCCCCTTTCCCGCAAGGGTGCTCTTTTTTTCTGCGTTAAAAGCGGTGAGATCATCCTTATATTCAATGAGATACACCTCAGGTTCCGAGGTTTTGTAAATGCGCTTCGCCTTGCCCTCATAAAGAAAGATATTTTTCTCCATAAAAAGGCCTCCTTTGTAGGATATGTTGACATTATTTACGTAATAACTGAAATTGTCAACAATCAAGAGGGAAAGTCACCGTATTCAGAAAAGCGTGCAATTTTCGGCGTATATTCGACTCTTCCTTGAATGTGCGAGAAAAGAGAGGTCAAAAAATTTGAATAAAGGATACCTCAGAAAGGATAACAAAAAAAGAGAAAAGAAAAAAATGTAAGGGGAAAGGGTTCCGGAGAAGGTGCCCCTGGCTGCCCGCGGATACGTTTATGCCTTCCCCGGGCTATAGCAGAGAATCATGCCGCATGTCCCCGGAAGCCATTTGGTGATCGGGGCGGGCACAGAGAGCCGCTCCGATCACCAAATGAAAAAAAGCCGAAAACGTCGCCGCTACGGAGCGACCTGGCAGGGAGGTTCCTTTCCCTCCAGTACCGCCAGAAGATTTTGTGCCGCCAGTACTGCCATGCCCTCCCGGGCGGCGATGCTGGCACTTCCGATATGGGGAAGGGCAAGCACATTTTCGAGAGAAAGGAGCGGATGATTCGCCGGAAAAGGCTCGGGATCAAAGACGTCCAGCCCTGCCGCGGCAATGCGCTTGGCGGAAAGAGCTTCGTAGAGAGCGTCCTGATCGACGAGTCCTCCTCGGCCGGTGTTCACGAGAACCGCCGAAGGCTTCATGAGGTTCAGAGTTTCCCGGTTGATAATATGCCGGGTGCTCTCGTTCAGAGGGCAGTGAAGACTGACGATATCCGAGGTAGCCAGAAGCTCCTCCAGAGGAAGCCAGCGGGATCCCGTTTCGGCATCGTCTTCTCGGGACCGGCCGGTATGAAAAATTTTCATGGAAAAGCCCCCGGCTCTCCGGGCTACCGCTTTTCCTATGCGTCCAAGCCCTAGGATCCCCAAAGAGGCCCCGTACACATCCTGCCCCAGAAGAAGGGTGGGCCCCCAGCTCTTCCACTCGCCCTTCCGGATAAGGCGTTCCGCCTCTCCGATACGCCGGGATGCTCCCAGAATAAGTGCGAAGGCAAGGTCTGCCGTGGCTTCCGTAAGTACATCGGGCGTATTGGTAACCACGATATTTCGCTTGACTGCCTCATCTACCTGGACATTATCGTATCCCACCGCATAGTTGCTCACCACTTTCAGGTTCGGAGCCCGGCAGAAGAACGCTCCATCCATGGAGTCGCTCAAAAGGGCAATGATGCCGTCCAAAGCCGGAGCTCTTGCGTAGAGCTCCTCTTTTGGGATGGGAATGTCGTTGTAATCCCAAAGATCCAGTTCCACCCGGTTTCGAAGAAGCTCCAATCCTTTTTCCGGAATTTTCCGAGTTACTAAAACCTTTGGTTTTTTGCCGCTCCACGTCATATCGGGAACCCTCCTTTTTCAGTTCGTATCAATTGCCATACTCCTCCCGCCAAAGCGATGGTTCCGGAGAGAAAAAAGCCCACCATAAGAGACGTTTCCCCCTGCCGGGCCAAACCTCCCCAGAGCAACGTTCCTCCTATGCCTCCCAGGGAGGACGCCAGGGCCCAAAGAGGGGGGAGAAAACGGGGAAAGAGAACTCCAAAAAAGAGCGGAAAAAAGGAACCCGCTCCCCGGAGTCCCATGCTGATATAGCTCCATTGCAGAATAAAGGCGTTTCCCGAGGTCAAAGCCACTCCGGTACAGCAGAGCACGATGAAAAGCACTCCGAGTCTGTCGAGAAGAAGGGGAGAGGTCTTCTCGATTATTTTCCGGGGAAGCCGGGGAAGAAGAAGATCGTGTATCACGTTGGTAGCCATTCCCAAAGAAAGCCCTGCGGCACATCCGATAATGGTAATGAGAATACCTCCCCAGAGAAGCCCCGATACGAAGGGAGGAAAAAAGGTCGTAAGAAAATAGGGAAGTACCTGGGAAGGAGGAAGCTCCACTCCCAAAGAGCGTACCGAAAGGCCGATAAGAATGCCCAGAATCCCCAGGGGAGGCATGAGAAGCGCCCCGAGAAAAGCCCCTCGCCGGGCAGTGCCTTCATCCTGGGCGGCGTAAAGGGCCTGGATGTAGATTTGGGTGCTGAGAACCCCGATAATGAGAGAAAATCCCGAAGAAAGATCCTTGAGTATTCCCCGGCTCAGGAGGCCGTAGGAACTCTCACGGCTGAAAATCCGAAGCAGATCTACCTCGGGGGTTCCCTTGACGCATGCCGTTATGGCACATATTCCCAGTACTCCGTAAAGAAAGAGGATTTTTGCCTCTCCCAGAGCGCTGTAGCTCTTGAGTCCTCCGAAGAGAAGGAATCCGAGAATGAGCAGGGCGATGGTCAGGGTACTCTGAAGTTCCGAAAGAGGAAAAAGATTCCGAAGAAGGGCCATTCCCGCAAAAAATTGGGCAACCACGGAGAGAAACGTGCCCATCACCGTGGCAAGGAGCACCGTATGTGCCACATTTCTTCCGAACCGGGCCGCGAGAAACTGGGGAATTGTGGTGAGTTGGGTTTTTCGAAGAGGGGATGCGAAAAGAAGTCCCAGGAAAAGGCATCCCAGCCCCCCACCAAGGGTAAACCACCAGGCGGAGAAGCCGTGAACGTAGGCCATTTCTGCGGTTCCCACGGTGGAGGCCCCTCCCACGAGAGCCCCCAGAATGATGCCCCCCACTCCTCGGGAGGAGAGGGCCCTTCCCCCGAGGGAAAAGGTTTCTCCCCGGGTATTCTTTCCCGAGAAAATACCGATACCCAAAAAAACAGCCAGCACCAGAAGAACCGCCGCCCCGAAGGAAATCATAGAATAAGCCCCATTTCAGGTGGTTTGAAAATCTCACTTCAGAATGTTACAGGGATATGATACAGGAGATCGGACATCCCTCACAGGGGAGACCCCAGTTTTCCGGAAGATTGTGTAAACAAGCCCAAATCCGCCCTAGCTTCGTGTAATTTAGAAACGCCTTGGGCGGAAGAATTCTTTGAATTCTTCCAGATATGCTTCATCAGAACAACCGGGACAGGAGGGGTACACTTGATCTGAGAAAGTAGGGTATGATAAGAAAGGTCGAAAATTCACGACAGGAGGGATCCCGTTGTTTCAGAAGATATTATGGGGAATTCTGCTATGCACCGTCTTTGTATGGCCTCTCTCGGGAGAGGCTTCCGGAAAGGATCGCTCTCTCGAAGAGGGATGGCTCTGGCAGATTTTCGTCTATCCTCCTTCGGAGGGATGGGAGAGTGACGAGGGGGATTCCATCCGGGCCGCCCTCGAAATGGTGGCTCAGGAGGTAAACGAACGGCACTACGGAACCCAGAATCATGACATCCGCTTCGTCTACCAGGCTCCCATGTTGCGGGAGGATCTCTATTCCCTGGGCAAACCCAGGGTAGAGGAGTGGAAGAAAGAAAAATCCCTTGTGGGAGCCCTGAGCTTTGCTCCGGATAGCCATAACCTGGAGCTTCTCCAGGTATATCAAGAGGTGAAACTCCCCTTGATTCTTGCGTACGGCGAAGAGATTTCCCTGCGTCAGGAATATGGTCCTCCCTTGGAGTACATCTTTGCCCTGGATCTCTATTCCCGATTCCGGGTGGCCTCCTTTGGCCACCTTGCCCCTCTTCTCACGGCTCCGAAAACGGGAATCGCCTTGTTCTCCGACCGTCTTGATCCGGTGCTGCGCCGAAGCTCCACCTATCTCGGAGAAGTGCTTTCACAGCAGGAAAGAATTCCCATACCTCTCTGGAGTGCCGGGGCCATGGATAGGGATATGCGCCCCGCCCTTCTGGAGGCACAGCATGCGGGGGGCTCGGTGCTGGTAAATGTTATGGGGCTTATGGAGGCCCTCGATCTCTGGAGAACTCTCCGGGCCATGGGAAACCCCTTTACACTATGGCATGCGGGAGATCTGGATCCCATGCTGGAGATGCGTCACAATATTTACGCAGTCTCCCAGCAGTGGCGGATCGATCGGGATCCCACCCTCCGGGAACTTCGAAGCAAAATTTGGTTCGCTCTCCACCAGCGCCCCCGTCACATGCCTCTTATGGCTCGGGCCTATGCCCTGGGAACATGGTTCGTTTGGGGGCTGGACAATGCCCCGGAAGTGCCAGGATCTCTTTTCGCCAAGACTCTCGAGGAGGCTCGGAATATCCCTTTCGGAGAGGAAATTCTCGCGATCAATCCTCGCACCCACCGACCTCTGGGAAGAGCCGTGACCCTTCTTCTTTCTTCCGGGTCCGGCTGGGATCCTATAAAAGAATTCAGAGTTCGATCGGCAGTATTCCCCGAGTAATTGTGATATCTTTAACATGTCGAGGAAATTCGAGAAGCGAAAGGTAAGGAGCGCCTTATAAAGGTGTCCTTGAGAAGTATGCCAAAAGGAGGCATGAGAATGAATATCGGGGATGTTGTGAAGCTTCTGGATGGAGTGATCTTGTGCGGGGAAGATCTGGCGGATTCTCTGGAGGTCAAGAACGCCTACGGAGCGGATCTGATGAGCGATGTTCTTGCTTTTGCCAAGCCCGGTTCTCTTCTCATCACGGGGCTTACAAACGTTCAGATCGTGCGTACCGCTCAAATGATGGATCTTCCGGCCATCGTTTTCGTGCGGGGAAAGCGTCCTCAGGAAAGTACTCTGGAGCTTGCCCAAAAGGTAGGTGTCCCCATCATTCTGGTACGCAAGAGCATGTACGAAACGTGCGGCATCCTTTTCGGTGCCGGCATCATCCCTTGTGAAATACCCGACCGGGGAGTCTGATCCCGTGCCCTCTCCCTACGTCGTCAAGTTTTCCGTGGAAGCGGACGATTTTCTTGCGGCGGGGGAGGCCTCCATGCAGATCAAGGATACCCTTAAAATGCTGGGAGCCTCTTCAAGGATCTGTCAGCGAGCCGCAGTTATCACCTACGAGGCGGAGATGAACATGGTTATTCACGGTGGCGGGGGAGTCCTCCAGGCTTCCATCGATCAGGAAAAAATCGAGCTTCTCGCCCGGGATGAGGGGCCGGGAATTCCTGATGTGGATCTTGCCATGCAGGAGGGGTTTTCCACCGCTCCGGATCATATTCGTGAAATGGGATTCGGAGCGGGTATGGGGCTTCCGAACATCAAACGCAATGCGGATGATCTCCAGATAGAAACCGCCCCGGGAAAGGGAACTACCATCAAGGTTGTCCTTTTCTTCTCCTCTCCCTCCGAAAAGGACGGTTGAACTATTTGAGCAAAGAAGCATGTAAATAAAGGCCTCTCCGGGATAATTCTCGAGAGAGATACATACGGTAAAAGCTTCAAAAGCTTTTGCCATAACGTCCAGTCTTCTAAAAGTGAGGTTTGCTGTCATGGAGGACAATCATATTTCTTTTAAAGGGATTAAGACTCACGACAATCTCTGCGAAGGATGCGTGAATTGCATAAAATCCTGTCCCACTGAAGCGATCCGGGTTATTCACGGCGTGGTAAACGTGATTCCCGAGCTTTGCATCGACTGCGGTGAATGCCTTCGAACGTGCAAGAAAAAGGCTCTCAGCATGAATGAAGACGATTGGGGACTTCTGCGTTCTCATAAAAGTACGACATTCATTGCGGATCCCACTCTTCATGCTCAGTTTGCCCCCTATTGGAAACCTTCCCTGGTATACCATGCCCTGGAAAACCTCGAAGTTCGTATGGCCACCGAGGAAGTGCCTCTGGCTTTCGACATGGTGGCCTATGCCATTGCCCAAAACCTTCAGGAGGCATCTCCCGAACAGCTTCCCATGATCTCCATTTACTGTCCCGCCGTAATCCGGCTCATCCAGGTTCGCTGCCCCGAGCTCATCGGCAGGCTGGTTCCTGCAGAAAACCCTCTGGAGGTGGCTGCCCAGCTTTGGAAGGCAAAAAATCCCGATACGAGACTCTGCCTCATGGTGCCCTGCCCTGCAAAAATCACCATGGTGCATTCTCCCCTGGGGAGAGCGGCAAGCGCTTTTTCTCATGCGGTATCCATCAAAAAGGTGGCCCGGGATCTTCTCGCAGCGGGGGTGAAGGTAAAAAACCCCCTTCCTCAGGGAGACAATATGCGTTGGCTCTTCTGGGCCATGCGGGGAGGGGAGGCTCGTCACGTGGAAGCCTTTTCGGAGAAACCTCTTCGTACCCTTTCCGTTTCGGGGCTGCGCAATACTCTGGATCTTCTTCAGGATATCGAACTCGGACGCCTTCGAGGATTGGACTACGTGGAATGCCGCATTTGTCCCCAGGGTTGTATCGGAGGGGTAGGAAATGCAGAATCCCGGTTTCTTTCCGAACTCCGGCTTCGCAATATCGATGTGGAATGGAAAATCTCCGAGGAGTACCGCACGATTTTGCACGATCACTATCAATCCGGAAAGTGGCGTCTGGAAGGAGAAGTAAAACCCCTTTCCAGGCTTCCCCTGGGAGAGGATCTTCCCCAGGCCATGGCACGGCTTAAAAAGCTCAACGCTCTGCATGAAAAACTTCCCCACATCGACTGCGGCGCCTGCGGAAGACCTTCCTGTTTTGCTCTGGCGGAGGATATCGTTCGAGGAAAAGCGGAAATCACGGACTGCATCTTCAAGCTCCGGGAGAGAATTTCCTCACTGGCTTCCGAAATCGGCACTCTTTCCCAAAATCTGCCACATACCATGCAAACCCGAGGAGGAGATAAGGAACAATGACCATTCAGGAACTTTTTGCCAGCCTTCCCGTAAAGGTTCTCTGCGAAGGAGATAAGGAAAAAGAGCTTTCCCGGGGAGTCACGGGAGATCTCCTGAGCTTCGTCATGGGGAACGCTCCGGAATCCGCCGCTTGGGTCACCATCCTGGGGCACCTTAATGTGGCTGCCGTGGCGGTGCTCCGGGGAATACCCTGCATTATCGTGGGAGGAGGAAAAACTCCGGACCCCCAGATGGTTTCCCGCTGTGCTCAGGAAGGAATCGCCCTGGGGGTTTCCGAAGAATCCGCCTTTTCTCTTTGTGCTCGCATGGGAGCCCTGGGCCTCGAGGGGTAGAGCGGTGTATCGGAACCTGCGGGAATATGTGGTGGATCTCCATGTACACACGGTGCTCTCTCCCTGCGGAGGGCTGGACATGGGGGCCCCGGACATAGTGGAGCAGGCGGTAGCTTCGGGAATAGAATGCCTGGCCGTTACCGACCACAATAGCTGCGGCAACGTCAGGGCGGTGACGCAAGCCGCCAAGGGGAAGCCCCTTCGAGTGCTTCCGGGGCTGGAGGTGCAAACCGAGGAAGATATTCACGTGGTAACGGTCTTTCCGGATCTGGACGCCGCGGAGTCTTTTCAAAACTGGCTTCGGAAGGGTTTTCTCGATATCTTCAACGATTCCGAGATTTTCGGGGAGCAGCTCTATGTGGACGAAGAAAACAACATTCTCGGAGAAGAGAAAATTCTTCTGGTTCACGGAGTGCAATACTCCGTGAACCAAGTGATAGATGAAACACATTACCACGGAGGATTTGCCGTACTTGCTCACGTGGATCGGGCGTCTTTTTCCTACGTGTCGGTGCTCGGGGACATCCCCGAAGATCTCCCGGCGGATGGTGTCGAGCTTTCCCGCAGACTTTCCCCCCGGGAGGCCCGGGAGTGGATCCCCCGTCTTCCCAGGCGTACGGTGGTGCGCTCTTCGGATTCCCACTCCCTAAAAAGCCTCAAGAAAGAAAATTGTTCCCGCATGCTTCTGGAAGAACCGAGTTTTGAAGAAATTCTTCTGGCACTCAGAGAAAAGGAAGGACGAAAGGTTCTCTGGCCCTGGGAAGAATCTCATGGCAAAACCTAGCTGGTTTTCTCCGAAGAAGAGGCAGACCCTCCGGAATCGGGTTCCGAAGGGGTGTGACGGGATTCCAGCTCCGTCAGAACCTCTTCAAGAGAAACTTCCGAAGCCATAAGCCCTACCAGCAGGTGGTAGAGCAGATCCGCCGCCTCGTATCGGAGGGCTTCCTTATCCTGGAGAGCCACCGCCAGAGCGGTTTCCACGCCCTCTTCCCCAATTTTCTGTCCCACCCGGGAAGGGCCCCGGGCGAGCAGCCGAGCGGTATAGCTTTCCTCGGGAGAAGCCTTGCGGCGCTTCTGAAGAGCCCGCCACAGAGTTCCCAGGAACCAGCTCTTTCCCCGTGCTTTTCCCCAGAGGCTTTGATAAAAACAGGAAACCGCCCCGGTATGGCATGCGGGGCCCAGAGGTTCCACCAGGGCAAGAAGCGTATCCTCGTCACAATCCGCTTTGAGCTCCTTCAAAAGAAGCCGGTTTCCGCTGGTGGCACCCTTGTGCCAGATTTCCCGGCGGGAACGGCTGAAAAAGATCATTTCCCCGGTTTCCAGAGTACGTTCCAGGGATTCCCGATTGGCCCAGGCCATCATGAGAACCTCCCCGGAAAGTACGTCCTGAACGATTACGGGAATCAACCCCTCGTCAGTATAGGTAAGTGCATCGTAATTCATGGCCGTATTCTCCCCTTTATTTACGTATTCCAACTCATGCTATGGAAGGCGAAGACGCCGTAATCCCCGGCCTTCTACAAACGCACAGGAATATCCTGTTCCTGAAGATAGTTCTTGACTTCTCCTATACGAAGAAGACCGAAATGAAAGAGCGATGCCGCCAGAGCCGCTTCGGCTCCTGCCTGAAAGGCCTCCAGGAAATGGGTTTTTTCTCCCGCTCCCCCCGAAGCGATCACCGGAAGACAGGTATGGGAGCAGACCTTTTCGAGAAGCTCCGTGTCGTAGCCTTCTTTAGTACCGTCCCGATCCATGGAAGTAAGAAGAATCTCCCCGGCTCCCCGGTTCTCCGCCTCTTCGATCCAGGTAAAAGCGTCTTTTTCCGTGGGAGTACGGCCCCCTTCGATAACCACTTCCCAGGATCCATTTTTCCTGCGCACGTCAACCGCACAGACCACCGCCTGATTTCCCAGAAGCCTGGCGCATTCCGTAATAAGCTCGGGTCGCCGTACCGCCGCAGTATTGAGAGAAATTTTATCCGCCCCGAGGCGCACCAGTTCCACCGCTTGATCCGCCGAGGAAATTCCTCCCCCCACGGTAAAGGGAATGCAGAGCCGCTGCGCCACCGCTTCCACCCATCGGGCCATGGTACGCCGTCTTTCGGCGGAGGCGGAAATATCGAGAAACACGAGCTCATCCGCCCGCTCCTTTTGATAGAGCTCCCCCAGAATGGCGGGATCTCCCGCATCCCGAAGGTTGACAAAATTAATTCCTTTCACCACTCGTCCTTCATGAACATCCAGGCAGGGAATAATTCTCTTTCTAAGCATGGGGCCACCTCCGGAGAGCCTCTTGAAAATCCAGGCCTCCCTCGTAGAGGGCTTTGCCTATCACCGCTCCCGGTACGTTGGCCTTATCCAGCATTTCGAGATCCTCCATACTCCAGATACCTCCGGCGGCGAGGATTTCCGCATCCTTCCGGAGGCTGAGAAGTTCCTTGTAGAGCTCCAGATCAGGCCCCTTGCCGGTACCGTCTCGCTCTACCGAGGTGACGAGGAAGGTGCGGAACCCCTGATCCATAAGGTGTTCCAAAAAATATCCCCCTCCGTGGTCCGTGCTCTCTTCCCATCCTCCGTAGGCTACCCGGCCGTTCTTGATGTCCAGGGAGGGAACGAGAGCATTTCCGAAGGTCTTGAAAAGGGCTTTTCCTCCGTCCGGAGCTTTCAGAAGCATGCTTCCCGTCATTACCCGAGATGCTCCCGAAGCCAGGGCTCGTTCCGCATCCTTTTCCGTGCGGATTCCTCCGCCGTACTGAATGGAAAGCCCCGTGGACGCAAGTTCCCTGAGAAGATCCACATGACAGGGAAAGCCTTTCTGGGCCCCTTCCAGATCCACCACGTGAAGCCAGGAGGATCCCGCCTCCTTGAATGCCCGGGCCTGATCTCCCGGAGCCATGCCGTACCGGGTCTGTTCGGTAAAGCGTCCCTGCCGGAGCCGTACCACCTGCTGTTCATAGAGATCGATGGCGGGGTAGAGGATCATGCGATTCCCTCCCATTCCGTATCGAGAAATTGACGCACCACCGACGCGAGAAAGCCTATTCCCTCGGGGCCGCTTCGCTCGGGGTGGAACTGCATGCCCAAAACCTTTTCCTTGCCGAGTACCGAGGCGAACGTGACTTCTCCGGTGGTGGTGTCGGCAAGAGTGTGAGGGCTTTGAAGAACGCCATAACTATGCACGAAGTAAAAAGTTTCTTCCGGTTTCGTGGAGGGAATCGGAGGCGTTGAGCTCTTCCATTCCAGGGAGTTCCATCCCATGTGGGGGAGCTTGGGAGCCTTTGAAAGAAGCTCCACCGAGGCATGGAGAAAGCCCAGGCCTTTGGAATGTCCCTTTTCGGTGCTCTCCCGACAGAGAAGCTGCATACCCAGGCATATTCCCAGAAGGGGACGCTTTGCCTCATGCCAGTTCTGGAGTTTGTCGGACCAACCCGAACGGTTCAGAGCCTCCATGGCGGGAGCAAAAGCTCCCACTCCGGGGAGGATAAGAAGTTTTACCCCAGAAGCTTCATCGGGACTCTCCAGAATAGCTGCGGCAAACCCCCCGAAGTGTAGCCCCCGCTGGAGATTTTTTAAATTTCCCGCTCCATAGGAAATAATACCGATCACCACAGACACCCCTTGGTACTTTCGGAAACTGCCGAAGGAGAAAGGGCTTCTCCCAGGGCCCGGGCCACGGCCTTGAAGGTCGCTTCCGCCGCATGGTGGCTGTTATCCGCCTCCAAAAGGCGAATATGCAAGGTGATTCGGGCCTCTCGGGCAAAGGATTTCCAGAACTCTTCGATAAGTTCCATGTCGAAATTCCCGCAGGAAGGGGTCGGAAAGCTGCCGTTCCAGAAGAGTCCTCCCCGACCGCTGATGTCCAGCGCCACCATAACCAGGGAAGCATCCATGGGAAGGAGCATGCTTCCGTAACGCCGGAAGCCCGAACGCTCTTTCATCTGCTCCAGAAGTGCGGAACCCATAAGGATTCCCACGTCCTCCGTAAGGTGATGGGCATCCACATGCAGATCTCCCCGGCCCTCCAGGGAAAGCGTCCATCCCGCATGATGCCCCAGGAGGTGGAGCATGTGGTCCAGAAAGCCGCACCCCGTGGATACCGAAACCTCTCCGGGTTCCAGGGCAAGTTCAAGGCTCAAAGAAGTTTCTTTCGTTTGCCGCTCATACCGTTTTATGGTCATGGAAGATCGTGCATCCTTTCTCTAAAAAACGGGAAGAGATTTTCCCGTATAGATTCGCTGCGGGAAGGTATTTTTGCCGGTCGTGTCTCCTCCTTCGGCATTATGGCAGAGAATATTCCCCGTGCCCGCTCTGTCTTTCAGGTTCTTTGCCCTCATTTTCAACGAGGGCCCATTATTGGCTCTTCCGCCGAAAGGCTTCGAGAAAGGGAGCGAAGCGCTCCCACCGGAGATGAACGCTTTTTCTGCTTGCCACGAGGCGCAGGGAAACGGGGCAAATTTCTTCGATAACCACCAGGCCGTTAGCCTTGAGAGTGCTTCCGGTCTGGACAATATCCACGATGCAGTCCGCCATGCCCAGCCGGGGAGCCAGCTCGATGGATCCCGAAAGGTGGAGGAGATCCACCTGAATACCCCGAGATTGAAAATAGGCTTCCGCCACCCGGGGGTACTTGGTGGCGATCCGAAGTCCCGCACGAGAACTTTCATGGCTTTCGAAGCGTTTCGCCGCCTCCCGGGGCCCCGCTATGGCAAGGCGGCACCGTCCTTTTCCGGTATCCGCAATTTCCACCACCGAACTCTTTCGCTCCAGAAGCACGTCGCTTCCCGCCAGGGCGAGATCCGCTATGCCTCGATTCACGTAAAGAGGAACGTCCATAGGTTTGGCGAGAATAAACCTCCAGGAGGAATCTTCGAGAATGAGCTTTCTTCCGCGGTTTTTCAGAAGTTCCGTGGGTATTCCCAGAAACTCCAGAACTTCCACGGCATCTTCCAGTACCCGCCCCGTAGGAAGAGCCACGGTCAGCATGATGTTTCCTCCTTGGTCCATTCTTCCCGCTCTTTAGGAGCTTCGCCGGGGCATTCCAGATCGTGAAGCTCTCCCGTCTTTCCATCGAGCCACCAGCAGTATCCCCGTATCCGGGCAAGCTCCCGGGAAGCTTCGGAATTTTCGTGCCAGCTCATCTCTGCCTTCTTTCCCAAAGCCGCCATCTTTCGGGCATATTCAAGAGCCTTGGGAGGTGAAACCTGGCCTCCCCACACCATTACCGTTTCTCTCCGAGAGGCCTGGGGAATGCTTCGGGCCATCCGCTCCAGATCCAAATTAAATCCCAGAGCCTGGCCCAGAATGCCGTACTGCGAAAGAAGCCCGTCGTATCGTCCTCCTCCTCCCAGAGAACGCCCTTCCCGGGAAAGATACAGATCGAACACGGGGCCGCTGTAGTAGCCGATCTCTCGAAAGAGAGAAAGATCCAGCCGCAGATTTTTACGGTATCCCATATCCTTCAGAGAGGTTACAATATCCTGAAGGTCTTCTAAGGGAAGCTCCGGACAGAGGCTCCTGGCCTTTTCGAGAATTTCCTCGCCTCCCTTGAGATGGGGAAGGGCTTGCAGAAACGAGGCGGTGCCGTTTTTCGGAGAAAGATGTTCCACCACTCCGTAATATTCGCTGTAGGAGGCGGAGCTCAGGGCGGCGAGAACTCTCGCTTCTTCCTCCCGGGAAAGAGCGGTACAGAGGTGTTTGAGAATCCGTACATCCCCCAACACGATGGTGGGAAGGGGAATGGCGAGGTTTTCAAAACTCTCCATAATGAGAGAGAGCATCTCCACCTCCGCTCCGTGACCGTTCCATCCGAGAAGCTCCGCCCCAACCTGATAGGATTCGAAAGGATCCTCGGGACTCTCTCCCCGACGGTAGACCATCTGGGCGTAGCAAAGCCGAAGAGGTCGCTCGTGGGGAGCGTGATGAGCGCTCATGTAGGCCAGAGCCGCCAGGGTAGGATCTCCCATGAGAACCGAGGGTTCCGCATAGGGAGAATTAAGGGGTACCAGGCGGTTTCGGAAAGAGGGGGGATATTTTTCCCATACCGACTCCAGAAGCTGAAGCCCCGAGGGAAGGAAAGACATATATCCCCGAGAAGAGAAGGTGGCAAAAAAGCTCTCTCTGCAGCGGTTCACCCCTTCCGCCCGGAAGCCGCCGAGGGTTTGGCATCCCTGGGGAATTCTACTCATACAAATCGTCTCCTTCTTTTCATGGCTTCTCCGTGAGCCTTCAAACCTTCCGCTTCCGCCATGGCTTCTCCCGCATCGCAAAGCCTTTGGAGGGAGTCTCTTTCGATCCGCAATGACGTGAGAGGCCGTAAAAAAGTTCCGGTCCAGAGGCCTCCGGAAAAGCGGGCGGCTCCGCTGGTAGGAAGGATATGATTCGTTCCCGCCACATAATCCCCGAAGGCTTCTCCGCTCCGATGCCCGAGAAACGCTGCTCCGTAGGCCCGAAAACGGGGAAGAAGGGCCGAAGGATTCTCCAGGGCAAGCTCCAGGTGTTCCGGAGCGGTTCGGTTGGCAAAATCCACCGCTTCCTCCAGAGAGCAGAACGCCATGGTGCCGTAATCTCTCCAGGAAGCCCGGGCTATCTCCCGGGTAGGAAGCTCTTGGAGAAGCTTTTCCGTTTCCCGGAGCGTCTTCTCTCCAAGAGAACGATCCAGGCAAAGAAGGGTAGCCTTCGCCAGAGGATCGTGTTCACTTTGGGCAAGAAGATCCGCCGCGATAATTTCAGGATCCCCGGTGTGATCCGCAATCACGAGAACCTCACTGGGCCCTGCCAGGCCGTCGATACCGATCTCTCCGAAAAGGAGGCGTTTGGCTTCGGTGACGTAGGCGTTCCCAGGGCCTACCATCATATCCACCTTTTTTATCGGAGCGATTCCCAAGGCCCCTGCGGCAATGGCCTGTACGCCCCCGAGGCACCAGATTTCCCGCACTCCGAGAAGCCCCAGAGCTCCCAAGGTTACCGGATGAATTCCCGAAGGCCCCGAGGGAGGAGAGAAGGCGGCAATTCGAGAAACTCCCGCCTCCTGAGCGGGGACAACTCCCATAATGGCAGTGCTCGGAAGAGGATATCTCCCTCCGGGAATATAAACCCCCGTGGATTCCACCGGCACGAACCGAAGGCCGCAGAAAATGCCCGGAGCCGTTTCCCAGACCGTATCCGTACAGATCTCTCTCTGATGTCGGTGGAAAACCCGCACGTTCTCTATAGCTACTTCCAGAGCCTTGCGCAGCTCCGGAGGGAGTGCGGAAACGGCCTGAGAAATCTGCTCCGGAGACATCCGAAAGGTTCCTTCATACCTGTCAAACCGGAGAGAACAGGCCTCCACTTCGGGCCACCCTCTTTCTCGGATATTCCGGATAAGGATTTCCACGTTCCGGGAAAGGGACTGTCGATCTTCCGCGGAAAATTCCTTTTCGGGAACCTTGAGAAATTCCATACGATCACCTTCTTGTAGTAGTATGCTAAAGCGATAGGCTATTGCAACGAGGGGATGATATCATGGGCTTGAAATAATGTAAAGACTTTCTCGACTGCCTATCCTCATGGATGTATAATTTAGAAAAACTTTTCGAAATGCTCATGACAAAGCCTAGGAGAGTCCTTTCAAAGGGAAAAGAACGGAGGATACGAGGGTTGAGTAAAAAAAAGAGCTATTCCAGATACGTATGTTCCGACTGCGGCGGAGTCTTTTCCTCCTGGGCGGGAAAATGTTCCCGCTGCGGCAAATGGGGAACTCTCGAAGAGGAAGAGGTTGTGCAGGTTTCTGAAAAAGGGGTTATCGCTCCTCGGGATGTTCGGGGGTTTTCTCCCGTTCAGATAGTGGATATTCCGGAAGTCTCCCGGCTCTCCTCCGAAATGGAGGAGCTCGATCGGGTTCTCGGAGGAGGATGGGTTCCCGGAGGCGCGGCTCTTTTGGCGGGAGATCCGGGCATAGGGAAATCCACCCTGCTTCTTCAGGTATGCGGGGCTATGGCCCGGGAGGGCAAGCGCATTCTTTACGTTTCCGGAGAAGAATCTCTCTCCCAGGTAGCTTCCCGGGCGAAGCGCATAGGCGCTCTTTCTTCCTCTCTCGATCTCTGTGCGGAAGAAAACCCCGAACTTTTTCTCGCCTCCCTGGAAAACTATGATTTTCTCGTGGTGGACAGCGTTCAGGCCATGAGATTGGGAGAGGTGGAGTCTTGGCCTGGAACCCCCACCCAGGTGCGGGAAAGCGCCCGAGTATGTATCGCCGCTGCCAAGGCTCGGGGGGTTCCTTTGGTTCTCATCGGGCACGTTACCAAGGGGGGAGCCATCGCAGGCCCCAAACTTCTGGAGCATATGGTGGATACGGTGCTTACCTTCGGGGGGGATGAACATCAGGGCCTTCGCATGCTTCGGGCATCCAAGAACCGTTTCGGCTCCACCCAGGAGATGGGGCTTTTCGAAATGCGTCAGGAAGGTCTTTTTCCCGTGGACGATCCGGGGCTTCTTTTCTGGAACCGGGAGGAGGAAGGTATTCCCGGAGTAGCCTTCGGAGTGGTTCTTGAGGGAAGCCGGTCCTTTGTGATGGAAATTCAGGCTCTGGCCTGCGAAACCCCCTTTCCCTATCCCAAACGGGCCTCCCGGGGAATAGAAAGCAGTCGAGTGCAGCTTTTACTGGCGGTGCTGGAAAAGCGCTGCGGCTATGCCTCCCAAAAAGCGGACATGTACATTAACGTTACCGGGGGGCTCAACATTAAAGATCCCGCAGCGGATCTTCCCCTGGCTCTCGCCATGGCGTCTTCCCTGGCGGAGCGTCCTCTTCCCGAAAAAACTTGCTTCCTGGGAGAGGTGGGGCTGGCGGGAGAGATCCGTCCGATTCCCCAGGGAGAACAACGCCTTAAAGAAGCTTTCCGGCTGGGATTTTCCCAGGCTTACGTAAGCAAAAGAGCCTCCATCCCCCCGGATATGGAACACAAAGTGGTACGGATTTCTCATCTTACCCAGGCTTTGGAGGTGATTCTATGAAACTTCGAAGACCCGCCTTTCAAAAAAAGACTCTTTCCTCTGCGATCTTGCTGTGCACACTGCTCTTCACTCTTTCCGCAGAGGCCGCTACCCGGGTGGTGGTAACCCCTCTTCGTGGCTCCGTGGGGCTTCCCATGGAACGCCATCTTCAGGAGGTGCTGGAGGAAATCTCTTCGTACAAAGAAGAGGTTCTGCTGGTATTGGAACTCGACACCCCCGGGGGGCTGGTATCCTCCATGCGCAGTATCACCAAAACTCTACTCGTCGCTCCCATTCCCGTGGTGATATGGGTTTCCCCCCAGGGGGCCCAGGCAGCTTCCGCAGGGGCTTTTATTCTTCAAGCTGCGGCAGTGGCCGCCATGGCTCCGGGAACCAACGTAGGGGCAGCTCATCCCGTTACCGCCGGAGGGGAAGATGTTCCTTCGGACACCATGAACGAAAAAGTTACCAACGATCTTGCGGCACATATGAGAAGCCTTGCCCAGGAACGGGGACGAAACACGATAACCGCGGAGCGTATGGTGCGTTACAGCCTCTCTCTGAGTGCTCCCGAAGCCCTTCAGGAAGGGGTGGCGGATCTTCTTGCAGAAAACCTGGACTCTCTTCTTGCAGGCTTGGAAGGACGGGAAATTTCTCTGGGAGGGAGAAAAGTGGTGCTGAATCTCCGGGAATACCGGGTGGAACAGCGTCCCATGTCTCTCCGGCTACAGCTTCTGGAATTGGTGACCCGGCCGGATGTGGCCTATCTGCTTCTTATTGCGGGACTCTATGCGGTGGTCTTCGAAATTCTTTCACCCGGAGGGTTTGTTCTCGGGGTTTCCGGGGCGGTACTTCTTCTTCTCGGTGCCCTGGGACTTCGAATGCTTCCCTTCAATTGGGGAGGGGTAGTTCTCCTTGTGGCGGGAGTGGCGGTAATGATTCTCGATCTGCTCGTGGGAGGGGTGGGAATATTGAGCCTTATGGGAAGTGTGGCCCTGGTGGTGGGAGGTCTCATTCTCTTCCGGGCACCGGGAGGAGAGCTTCTGGACTTTTCTCTTTCCTTCATGATCGGAGGCGCGGCGGTGCTCACGGGCTTTTTCCTCCTTGCCGCCTGGGGCGTCTGGCGGTCGCTTAAAAAACCCGTGCGTTCGGGGTACGAAGGGCTTCAGGGAGAAAAAGGAAAAGTAATCAAGCCTCTAGACCCGGAGGGCATGGTGCTCTATCATGGAGAATATTGGAAGGCGGTAAGCCTCTCGGGAAAAACTATCCCGCCGGGAGCTTCCGTGCGTCTGGTGCGCAGTGAAGGGCTTCTTCTGGTGGTAGCTCCGGAGAACGAGAATTTCCCCGAAGAAGAGGCAACTTCCTGATAAAAAGCGGAAATATATGTTGTGCCTGTTAGTAAATGCAGCAGAATAAAAGACTGGGAGGGATCAGCATGTACTATATTCAGCAAATTTTATGGACCATCGGCAGCAGCCTTGGGGGAATTCTTCTTCTCTTCATTCTCCTCTTTTCCGCCATTCGCATCGTACCGGAATATCAGCGGGCGGTGGTCTTTCGTCTTGGTCGCCTGGTGGCTACCAAGGGCCCCGGGCTGATCTTCGTGATTCCCTTTATCGACAGGGTTCTCAAGGTAGATCTTCGGGTAGTGACCCTGGATGTGCCGGTACAGGAGGTTATCACCAAGGATAACGTTCCCGTCAAGGTAAATGCGGTGCTCTACTTTCGGGTCATGGATCCCGCAAAATCCGTGGTGGAAGTGGAAAACTACATGCTTGCCACGAGTCAGCTCTCGCAAACCACTCTCCGGGCGGTCATCGGCCGGGCGGAGTTGGACGAGGTGCTCTCGGACCGGGAAAAAATCAACGAAGAATTGCAGCAGATCATCGACGAACGGACCGACCCGTGGGGTATCAAGGTGAGTGCCGTGGAAGTGAAGGAACTGGAACTTCCGGAAGGCATGAAGCGCGCCATGGCCAGCCAGGCCGAGGCGGAACGGGATCGCCGGGCCAAGATCATCAATGCCGAAGGAGAGCTTCAGGCTTCCCGGAAACTTCTGGATGCCGCCCAAATCATGGAACAGAGCCCCATCACCATTCAGCTGCGCTATCTCCAGACTCTTCGGGAAGTGGCGGCGGAAAACAACTCCACCACCCTGTTCCCCATTCCCATGGACATGATGAAGCCCTTTCTCGAAAAGCATCTTTCTTCCAAGTCCTGAGGGGAGAGGAAGGCCATGAGGAATCTCAAGGGCAGCAGAGGATTTTCTCTCATAGAAACCCTGATATCCCTGGTCATTCTCGCTATCGCCCTGCTCTCCCTGGCGGCGGTGCCCGTGGTCACCACCCGGGCGCTGCTGCTTTCGGACCAGCGGGCCAAGGCGGCGTTTTTCGCTTCCTCCGCCCTGGAGCTTGCGGAATCCGCAAACTATGGCGCTCCCTGCACATCGGCCTTCGGAGGAATTGCCAGTTTCGATGCTTCAGAGAAGGAATTTGTTTTGAATCTGGACCCTACCGGGTTTTATGAAATTTCCCTCGGTTTTTATCACACGGGCAATATCGATCCAGACTGCGGAGCAAGCCCGGATTACGCGATGGCGGAGGTCTCCTGGACAAATGTCCTGGGCCGGGAAAAACCGCTTCGGCTCACCCGGGAGTTAGGGCCCAGCAGCCATCTCGTGGTACGGGAAGATTGATGGAAAAACCTTCCCCTTTCAGGGAAAGAGGGGGTGCAGCATGAACAGGAGAAGAATAAAGCCTTCGAAAAAACGAGGAATGACCCTGGTGGAGCTTCTCATAACCCTTATCATCGGGGGCATCATTATGGGGGCCGTATCCCTCCTTTTTGTGGCCTTTTTCCGCAACTTCAATATGCACGACGACCTTGCGGCGGCCCAACAGAACGGAGAGATGGGGCTTACCCTCATCGAATCCTACGTGCTTCAGGCGGGAATGGGAATGCCCAGTATTTCGAGCGCGGATTTTCAGGAGGCTTTCAATATCGCTCCCACGCCAGCCTGGAAAAATTGGAATGGTCCGATCAGTACATATTCCGGTGATACGGCGCTGCGAGTTCTCGCCGCCCGAGCCACCGTGCCCGCCATAGGGGCAACGGAAGAGAAAAACATAGGAACTTCGAGCGCTTCTCTTACGGTACAGGCGGGTTCTTCCTTTGGCGGAGGAGAATCCTTGAGTGACCTCGTTTCCAAGGACTCTTGGGTAGTTTTTCCTGGCTCACGCCTTCCCTTTAGGGTAACCGCCACGCCTTCCACGAATACAGATCTGCAGCTTCAGTGTACATCCATGGATACGGTGCACCTCTTCGACAGCCTTTACGTGCTGAAAGGCGTGGAATTTCTGATTTATAAGGGGAATCTTGTTCTTTCCAGAGATAAAGTCATGGAGATGCAAATTCAGGATATCTCGAAGATGTATGTGAACTGGGACGATAGCTCCCGGCTTCTTCAGGTAGTACTTTTGGCGAGGGGAAAGGAAAAACTGAGCCATCAGGTCGAGCCGCCTCCGGCATGGCCATCGAGCAAACAACCTCTTACGTCGGAGGAACGGCATTACCGCCACGTGGCGGTGGGACGTATATGGAGGATCCGAAATTGAAAATCTTCGAAAGAATGCCGAAAAATTCTTCAGTTAAGGGAAACCGGAAAAAACACCTCGGCATGAGTCTGGCCTTCGTCCTCATGGTCATGCTTATTGGAGGAGCTCTTACCGGGGCGGCTCTCTGGATTGTGGAAAACGCCACGAAAACCACGAGAATGGCCAAACAGAACGCCCTTCTTTACGATGCTACCCAGGAGGGGCTCCAGCAAGGCCTGGCCTCTTTGGATATACTTATCGGAGGCCTTACCAGCGCGGATGACATGCCCGGGAGAATCACGGTACTTAGGGCTGGCCTCGATAATTGGTGGGAAAAAGAGCTTGTTATTTCTGCGGATGGAGTTCTTTACTCCGTAGATTTTCATCCTTCCGGCACCGGGGAGCTTTCGAACCTGACGGCTTCCTGGCAAATCTTTGCTTTGAACTACCGCGAGGTTACAGGGGGGGCGGTACAGTACGTCGAGGGATTACCCCCGAAAATTCTTGTCAAGAAGGTTGCAGGCATGACCATGGAGAATGCTACGGGGGGAACTTCGTATTCACCGGAAATAGGGAACCCCTGGGGGGGTGCTTTTTTGATTCGCTGCACCGCCACAAGCGAGACCGAAAAGGGGAACCCGGTAAGCCGAACTTCCTCTATTGGGGTAATCCGAACCCGGCCGAAAGCGGAGTAAGCTTGACCATTACGAGAGAACCCGAACATGGAAGAGGTGAGATGCCATGAAACAAAATTGTTTTTTAAACAAAAAAGAAGGACAGAAATATCTTCGCTTTCTTTTTGGGGTGATACTGCTTTTTGGCGTCACCGGAGGATCTGCTTTTGCAAATCCTTCTTTCGACGGTTCCGTGCCGAGCTACTCCTGGGAGAAAAACCTCTTCGAGAATTCGGACTATGCCCAGGGATATCCTCCCAACATATTATTTCTCATCGACACCAGCGGATCCATGCTTCAGGATAAAACCGGAACCTGGACCGATGGGGACGGGGGACGGCCGTGGAAAGTAGGCAGCGACAAAGAGGATTGGGAGTATTACTGGGGCTATGATACGGATACGTCGAACAATGATGTTTCCGTTGCTTCGAACTACCATCCTTTACTCGTCTACAAGGGGGATGACGAATATACATATGTCAACCCCAGAGAGAACCCTCCGTACAACCATTTGCTTGTTCCCAACGATAGCAGGCTTTACATACTTCGCAACGTGCTCTATCGCCTTTCGCTGAAAAAAGATCTCATGTCGGGAATCAATATTGCCCTCGCCACATATGCCCAGGATTACAGACCTGAAGGCGTTTATACGGGAGAGAACAAACATTGGTATGCCTATGAAAAGTATAAAAGAGTGCAGGTTTGCAGACCACGGTGGAACTGTTGGTATGAATATCGCTGGGTTGAAGAGGCTCCTCTCATTAAATGGGAAGGCGGCAGTACGGACAATCAGGACATGCGGGGCATGGGGACACCGCGCATCTCTCTAAACCCCGCCATAGATCCTGATACCGGAGAAATGCGGGAAGATTATGTGGCGTTGGTGGACGGTGCCGAAGCAAACGGAGAACTGCGGGCAGACGGAGCGACCCCGCTTGCGGCGTCAATCTATAACGAGACAGCGCCTTCTTCGGCGTATGATTTTTTTGCAGATCTGAGCGGGGAGTATGACGGGTATTGCCAGGCCAACTGGGTTATCGTCATGACCGACGGAGCGGACAGCTATTACAGAAACCGATGGTATCCCAACGCACCTTCTCCAGCAAAAGCTGTAAAGGATCTTTACGATAAAACGCAAAATTTCCGTGATAAAGACGGAGAACTAATGGAATATCCCGTTCGGACCATGGTTATCGGTTTTATCAATTCCGCAGACAATACGCTATTGCGCGACGACTTGGATCTCTGTGCCGATATCGGTTTTGACGGCATAGAGAACGGAATTCCTGCCCACGCCTACTATGCGGATAATTTTGACGATCTTTTTGCGGCCTTTGAAGATATTCTGACAACTATCAAAGAGATGAGCGGCTCCGGAGGAACTCCCGTAACCCGGCCCGGAATACCGGGATCCGAGGGTTTTGTGTACATCCCAGGACGTGAATATCACGAAAATGCTTTATGGACGGGAACATTAAAAAAATACAATATAAACTTTTTGGGGGAGATGAAGGATGAGGTTGTATGGGAGGCCTCCTCGAAAATAATCCCCTCCAGCCGTACGGTGCTTACGGCAAACTGGCATGGCGGGGGAAGCCGGTATCCCGGAACCAACCTGACAGCTTTCGATGCCGCCAACTGGCAGGCGGTAGCCCAGGAACTGGGTATCCGCTACGCCCTTTCCGACGCAACTCTCATTGATGAAGATGCTCCGGAAATAGGAACACAGACCAAATGTTTTATCCGCTGGTACCGGGGTGAAACCCCCTCGACACCGGGAGAATCCTGCAGCAACTGGCTCCCCCGGGAAAGCCCTCTGGCGGATATGGAACGCTCCGGTCTTCTCGTGGTAGGCCCCCCTCAGGCACTATGGGGAGATGAAAAATATATAGATTTTCGTGATGAACATGACGAGAGGGACGAATGTGTGTATATCCAGTCCAGCGAAGGCATGCTGCACTGTTTCGATGTGGATAGCGGAGAAGAACGCTGGGCCTTCATTCCTCCCCAGGCTCTGCGGTGGGCTCGGATAGCGGGATTGCGGGCGGAACGGCAGATGGACGAGGGAGAACCCTCTTTCTGGCGGTGGTCCTGGTATGGAAATGATCCCCAGAAGGCCGAAAGAGCGGTGCCTAGGGAGATTCTCGGAGGCCCCCTTACGGTGGAAGATGTTCTTATGGGAACCGGAGATAATGCCAGATATGGTACGGTTCTTTTAGGGTGCCTCGGCTACGGCGGATATGGCATGTATGCCTTGGAAATTACGGATCCCGCAAAACCCCAATTTCTCTGGGCTGTAGAAAATGCTGCTGCGGTGGATCCTGAAACGGGACAACTCAATCCCTTCCTGCCCGATGAAGAAGAAAGCTATCCCATTCAAGCCCTGCTGCACTGGGCAGGGGAAAAAGAGGGCAGTGCGACTGCACAGCTTCGCTATTGCCCCACCCTCGAAGGGCTCTTTGACGAAGAGACGAAACGTTACTATGCCGCATCGGATGATGCCCCTTCTTGTTCGAATGCGTATTTGACAGAGCGCTCTATGGAACACTACGGGGATCTCGCTTTTACCTTGAGCACCCCCTTCATGGGAAGGCTTCGCCTGGAATCCGGCAAAACTCCTCGAAGCGTGGGGTTTATGGGAGGAGGGCTCCGGGAGCGCCTCGAAGCCGATCCGGCAGCGCGAGGATGCGTTATCTATGTTTTCGGTCTCGAGGATGGACGTATTTATGCCGCCTGGGGAAAGGGAATTACCCCGGAATATAGCCCCTCGGCTCCCTATTTCGGAGAAAAAGTTGCATCCATGGGAATGATCTATGCTCCCATAAGCCCCATGATTTCTGCAGGGGGAGATACGGTCCGCAGAATTTATGCTCCCGACAGCGACGGGTATATTCACTGTATCAAATTTTACGATGATGCCGCGAAAGAAGAACTTGCCATGGATAAGTGGGAGCATGAAATTCCGGTATATCTCACGGATAGCTCTCCCGTGGCTATTCCCTATCAGATGCCCATAGGAAGTATTGGCGATGCGGTTTGGCTTTTTGGAGGAACCAAGGATGTTATTACTCCTTCGGGAAACCTCACCAACGATAATCAGTATGTCTTCGGCATCAAGGTAAGCGCTTTTTGTGACGGTGCCGGATGTGGCCTGGATTGCACGGATACCCCCATTGCCATGGAAAACCTCAAGGTTTTGGGTATGGATGACGGAGATGAGGTTCTCGTAATAGATAACTCCTCCTGCGGATACGAAGAGGATGAGAGCAAAAAATACTGGGGATGGAAGATCGTTCTTGGGGATGGTGAATATGTTTCCGCTTCCCCGGCCCTGTCGGACATGTTCGGCAGGCTTTTCGTGGCGACCTTTGTTCCCGATGACGTCGTAGACAGGTGCGTGGCGGAGTCGGGGAATGCCAAGCTTTTTGTGCTGAACGCGCAAAACGGCGCTTCGGACTGGCTTGAAGGAACCGATGAAAAGTATGTGGAATTCCAAAATGTTCGTATCGGGGGAATTTCCGTGTACGACTCCTTCCGGAACGAAGAGCCCGGCACGCAGGTGATACTTACCTTCCAGAAAGGCACTGGCGGAGGAGAGAACTTGAGGGAGGGTCTTGAAGATGCCGGAGCACAGGATGTCCTCGTGGGAGATGAAGTGGCGAGTTTCTTCCTGGGACTTAAGGATACGAGGGCGGGAGAGCTTGGAATTATTCATTTCGATGAAACCGCCTTGCGATTTTGGAAAAATTCCAAGTGATTAAAGTTTAAGAAATTCTTTAAAAACATTTATGCAGCGCTCTAAAGAGAGGTGTTTTTTATGGAACGAAAAAAACGGCACGTTCTTTATTTTCTTTTGGCAATCATCGTTTTTGCCCTTTTTCCGGAGGCTGGTTTCTGTGAAGAGAAACCACCTGAGGTAGTTCTTACAGAGCAGCAATACGGAAAACTTTCTGACATTTCTTCAGAACCTCCCTACATACGTCTCCTCTATGGCAACGACGTTTACAGGGTTTCCTGGGTGTATAACATAACTTCCTTTTTGGGGCCCCAGGAAGAAGAGCTTTCTCCCCGGCAATTTCTGGAAAGGTATAAGGACCGCCCGGTCATCGTTTTTATGGAAGAAGGAAAAGCGGTAAGAGTGGTGCCCTCTGTAGAATAATCCATCTGCGTTGGAATAAAATCTATGACAAAAGGACTTTTCTTCTGTCGAAGGAAAGTCCTTTTGCATCTCCCTCTTTTCATGGCTATAATGAGGAGCACTTTGTATTTGCACTTTCGGAAGAATCGCCCGATAAGGAGGAATTCGGCGTGGGGTATGCATTTAACGACATCGAAAAGAAATGGCAGCGTTACTGGGAAGAGGAAGGAGTTTTCCAGGTGGAGTCCCATGAGGACAAGGAAAAGTTCTACTGCCTCGAAATGTTTCCTTATCCCAGCGGGGCCCTTCACATGGGGCATCTGCGGAACTATTCCATAGGAGATGTACTCTCCCGGTATCTCTGGATGAAGGGGTATAACGTGCTGCATCCCATGGGATTCGACGCCTTCGGCCTTCCTGCGGAAAACGCCGCCATCAAGTATGGAGTACATCCCCACAAGTGGACTTGGGAAAATATCGAGCACATGACCAGCCAGCTCAAGAGCATGGGGTGCAGCTATGACTGGCGCCGCCGAGTAGAGACCTGCAATCCCAACTACTACCGCTGGACCCAGTGGATCTTCCTGCAGTTCTTCAAGGAGGGCCTGGCCTACCGGAAGCATGCTCCGGTGAACTGGTGCCCGGACTGCGCCACGGTGCTCGCCAACGAGCAGGTTATCGACGGAGGCCACTGCTGGCGCTGCGGCACGGCGGTGCAGAAGAAGGCTTTGGAACAGTGGTTCTTCAAGACCACCAAATATGCCCAGGAACTTCTGGATGACCTGGAAAAGCTTCCGGGATGGCCCGAACGGGTACGGATTATGCAGGAGAACTGGATAGGTCGCTCCGAAGGAGTGCGGCTCTCCTTCGCTCTCAAGGACGGCACTCCCATGGAAACCTTCACCACCCGGTTCGACACGATTTTCGGTGTCACCTTTCTTGCCCTTTCTCCGGAGCATCCCCTGGTGGAGGTTCTTGCAAAAGAATCCCAGCAGGGAGAGGCTATCCGCGCCTTCGTGCAGCAGGTCGCTCAGGAGAGCGAGATCGAGCGTACCGCCGTGGGAGGCGAAAAGAAAGGAATCTTCACCGGGGCCTACGCCACGAACCCCGTAAACGGTGAGCAGGTGCCCATCTGGATCGCCAACTATATTCTCATGGATTACGGCACCGGGGCCATCATGGGAGTTCCCGCCCACGATCAGCGGGACTTCGAGTTCGCCCGGAAATATGATATCCCCGTCCGGGTGGTTATCGCTCCGGCGGATGGATCTCCCCTGGATGGAAAGAGCATGGAAAAGGCCTACGAGGAAGACGGTATCCAGACGAATTCCCGGGAGTTCGACGGCCTGCCTACCAAAGAAGCCATTCCCCGGATGGCCGCCTGGGCGGAGGAGAAGGGTTTTGGAAAGCTGGAGGTGAACTACCGCCTTCGGGATTGGCTCGTTTCCCGGCAGCGTTTCTGGGGAGCTCCCATTCCGGTGGTGTACTGCGAAAAGTGCGGTATGGTTCCCGTGCCGGAGGAGAAACTCCCGGTATTGCTTCCCCAGGATGTAGAACTTCTCGAGGGAGGCAAGAGCCCTCTGCCGCAGCTTGAGAGCTGGGTGGAAACCAAGTGTCCCAAGTGCAAGGGCAAAGCTCGGCGAGAGACGGATACCATGGATACCTTCATGTGTTCCTCCTGGTATTTCCTGCGCTATGCCTCCCCCTGGACGGAACAGGCCCCTTTCCTCAAGGAAGATACGGATTACTGGATGAACGTGGATCAGTACATCGGAGGGATCGAGCACGCCTGTCTGCACTTGATCTATGCCCGCTTTTTCACCAAGGTACTCGCGGATCTGGGATATCTTTCCGTTCGGGAGCCCTTCGAGAATCTTCTTACTCAGGGAATGGTGATCAAGGACGGCCGCAAGATGTCCAAATCCCTGGGGAACGTGGTGGATCCCGATGAAATTATCAAAAAATACGGTGCCGATACGGCCAGGCTCTTCATTCTCTTCGCCTCTCCTCCGGAGAAGGATCTCGACTGGTCCGAGCAGGGAGTGGAGGGAGCCCATCGCTTTCTCAAGCGGGTCTGGCGGCTGGTGGAGGATAATCTCGAGCCTCTTTGCAAGGTTTCCCGAGATGCCGTGCCTCTCGAAAAGATCGTTTCCCGGGAATCTCGGGAGCTGAAACGGATTATCCACTACACCATCAAGCAGGTGGGGCATGATATCGGAGAGGAGCGGCAGTTCAATACCGCCGTGGCCCGTCTTATGGAGTTGAGCAACGCCCTGGGAGGTTATACGCCGGAATCTTCCGAAGAGTGGCACCTTATGCGGGAAGGAGTGGAAGCTCTTCTTCGTTGTCTTTCTCCCTTCTCTCCCCATATTTGTGAAGAATTATGGGAAATGCTGGCAAATTCTCCCTGCCTTGCTCTTACCGAATGGCCTTCCTATGAGGAGGATGCTCTGGTACAAGACGTCATTACTGTGGTGTACCAGGAAAACGGTAAGGTCCGGGAGCGGCTCGAGCTTGCGGCGGGACTTTCGAAAGAGGATCTCGAAAAGGCGGTGCTCTCCTCGGAAGCCGTAGCGAAGAGGCTGGAGGGAAAGGAAATCCGCAAAATCATCGTAGTGCCCGACAAGCTTGTCAACGTGGTGGTGAAATAAACAGTGTCTCATCTCGTAATTCTGGACGCCGCTGGAACTTCCCAGCGGCGTCTTCTTCAGGAAGAGCGCTCACGATTGGAAGGCCTGGGTTACGAACCTGGAGGAACCGTGCAGGAAGTATCTTCCTGGGGGGATCTTCTCGCTTCCGGATCTACCCGGGGGCTTTTTTCCTCTAAGACATATGTTTTGGTGGAGGGGGCGGAGAGGCTCGGCAAGTTCCCCGAAAGCCTTGTTTCGGAACTCGAGGAGTCTCCGGGAGATACGGTGTTTCTCCTGCTCTATTCCAAGAATTGGGGAGTTTTTTTCTCCGCCGCCGCGAAAGAGCGCTGTGTTTTTCGAAAGGGAGAGGAGATGCCTCGGTGGGGGAGGGAACGGAGCGAGTGGATCCGCAGAAACGCTTCCTCTGCGGGGGTAATGCTTTCTCCCGAGGCTCTTGCCTTTATCAGCGAGCGATTCGAGGATGCCGAAGAAATTCGGGGAGAACTCCGCAAGCTTTCCCTGGCTTTTTACGATGTCCCCCTTTCTCTTGAGGAGGTATCTGCTCTTTCGGTGGATGAAGGCGAGAAAGATCTGCTTCGTTTCCTGGATGATCTCTGTTACGGCAAGGTTCCCGAAGCTCTCGAAGGATTTCGGAACCTGGCGAGACGACAGCCCTTTCTTTTTATCCTTACCTCTCTGTACAATCGAATTCGGGTGGGCATGTATATGGCCCTTCATCCTTCCCGGGATGCCCAGGAAGAGGCACTGCGATCCATTGGAGCTCGAAACTACCAGAAACGTTTGGGTCGGGAGCTCCTCCAGAGATATTCTAAAAGATCTCTCTGCGATTTTGCGGTGTGTCTTATTTTTTTGAGCGCCGCTGAAAAGGCTGGAACAGGACCGGGGTGGAGGGGGCTTGAGATGGGGCTTTTGAAATTGTTTGCCGCTTCCGGAAGAGTTTCGGAAGTAAGGCAAAACAGGAAAGGTTAAAAAGCGAAAAAGGGATCCCCTCTTTATATCGGAATCCCTTCGTTCGTGTCTTTCGTGTTCTGCCGTGAGCCGCTGCCACATGGCGCAACAGCGGAAAACCGAAGCAGGGAGGAGGTTTTTGTGGGCTATGCCTCACCGGCCAGACTCTTGGCAAGCTTGGCAAAACCAGCCTTCCGGCGAGCGGCGGTGTTCTTGTGCATTACACCCTTCACAACCGCCTTATCCACGACAGCCTGGGCCTGATTAAGCCGACTCTGGGCAAGGGCGGCGTCCCCCTGATCAACAGCTTCTTTCAACCGCTTTGCGGCAGTTTTGGTTCTGCTGGTCCAGTACTTGTTATAAAGCCGATTTTTCTCGGCCTGACGAGCGCGCTTTGCTGCGGATCTCTTATTAGGCACCCCTTTTCACCTCCTTTTTCTTTGAGCAAAAGTCATTCTAACATGCTTATTTTTATCAAGCAACCTCCTCATTCTACCATAAAAAAGGAAAGCGTGAAGGTGCGTTAAAGAAAAGAGATGAGCTTTTCGAGAGATTTTTCTGGTACTTTTGAAAAGTTCTTTTCTGAAAGGAGCTTCCATGTCCTTACGATCTGATTTCAGCCCCAGGGTTCAGGCCTTTCTGGATGCTTCGATCACCCAAGTTCTACTTGGCTTTTTCATCGTTTTGAGCATTTCTCTCGTTTTTATCGACACCTTCGCTCTTTCTCCCCGGTGGAGTTCCTTTCTGTATTCCCTCTCTTTCGGGGTGGATATACTTTTCTGCATAGAAATGGTTCTTCGCTGGGGGTTCGAAAAAAAAGAAAATCGGGATTGGCGGCTTTTTTTGGATACTCTGGCGGTTTTCCCTTCCCTCCTCGGAGTTCTCGGGGGACTCGGCTTTTTGGGAACCTTACATCCTCAAGCATTGCAGCGCCTGCGGCTTATTCGGCTTATCCGCCTTCTGCGGCTGGTGCGGCTGGGAAACGTCATGGCCCGACAATGCGAATCCATGGCCCATTATATCGGTGAGGGGCTTCGGGAAAACCTTCTGATCGTTATTTCCCTAATCATGATCTTTTTCTTCGGAGCCCTGGGAATCCGTTTGGTGGAACCCCAGGTGAAAAGCTTTGCCGATGCCCTCTGGTACAGCATTTTTACTCTCATGGCGGGGGAGCCTATTTCCCTGGATCCGGTAACTCCCGAAGGACGGATCGTGACCATCCTTGTTATGCTCGGGGGATTTACCCTCTTTGCGGTTTTTACCGGAGTAGTTTCCGCCCTGGTAATTCAAAGGCTTCGCACGGGATTTCACGTGGGAAGCCTGGAACGGCATCGCATTCAGGGGCACATTATTCTTTGCGGCTGGAATTCTTCGGGAAAAACTTTGATACGGGAGCTTATGACAAAAGCCCGGGATGTGGCGGTGGTTCTTGTGACTAAAAGGGAAGAGCCCGATCTCGGAGACGTCCTTTCGGATCGAAAGCGCTTTTTCTTTTATCCCGAGGACTACTCCGTGTCGGATACTCTTGAAAAGGTTCGCCTTGCCCATGCCCGGGGAGCGGTGGTACTTGCGGATGACGGAGAAGACCGCTCAGATCAGGATAGAGACGTCCGGAGTATTCTTACAGCACTTACTCTGGAAAAGGCATCGGGGGATGGGAACATTCAAACCTGCGTGGAGCTTTTGGAAAAAACTCCCGAGAAAGTGGCGGTTCTCAAGATGGCAGGGGTGGAAGATGTTCTGGAAGGAAGAGCTTACATTGCCCGTCTTCTCGCTCATGGAGCCCACGCTTCGGGATTGATTTCCTTTTTCGACGAGCTCTTTACGGCTCAACGGGGATGCGAGTTTACCCGAATTTCCTCTCTTGGTTACGAGGGACGCACGTATCTTGAGGTACTGAAAAATCTGAAAGAAACCGACGACATCCTTCCCCTGGCTCTGGTCTCTCGGGAAGATCCCGGAAAGGTACTTGTAAACCCCGATCCGGAACATCGCATATCCGGAGAGGATGATTTTATCGTTATCGAGCGACGCAATTCCGAAGTGGAAGAATTTTCCCGTCCCTTCGGAAAGAAAGAAAATTCCGGAGAGGGACATGTGGTTCTTTGTGGATGGAATAGGGGAGCTCCGCTTTTGCTGCATGAACTTCACTGCAACAGGCATACCCGAAAGGGTACCCTTACTCTCGTTGCGGAGGCCGATCCCCGTAAAGAACTCGAAGAGTGCAGGGATCTTCACTTTATCCGGGGAGACTGGACTTTGCCTGGGGTACTCAAAGAGGCAGGAGCTCCGGAAGCCTCCACGGTAATTTTTCTCGCCGATGAATCCATTTCTCGAAAAGACCAGGATCGTGATGCCAGAAGTATTCTGGGAGCTCTCACGCTGCGCCGCATGGCGGGAAATTCCAGGCCCACCTTTATCGTGGAGCTTATCCGGGAGGATCTTCGGAGAGAGCAGCTGCTCAGGGACGAGGGAATATCCGAGGTGGTGGTTCGAGAAAAATACATAGGCCATTTAGCGGCGCATTTTATCGTAACTCCCGGCCTGGAAGGGGTTATCAGCGAACTCCTCACATCGAATGTCCGCAACGAATTCCGCAAGGTTCGGATTCCTCGAGAATTCGACAACCTTTCCTACGCCGATCTTCTCCTGGAACGGAAAAAAACTGCGGGAGAGCTGGTGCTGGCTGTGGAAAGGCAAAACCATTATGCAAGCCGGATTTTCGTGAATCCTCCGGGAGATTTTTCCGTTCTTTCTTCGGATTGGATTTTTCTGATCGCTTCCGGGGAGCTTGACGGGTATAGCTCGGACGAAGTCTAGGGTATAATGACAAGGTTTGGGAAAACGTAAATCCCCGGACATGTTCGAACCTTCTTTACGGGATGGTGTTTGTCATCGAACCTTCCAGAACACATGAAAAGGCCCCGGGGAAAGAAATGTTCACCCTTTTTGGCGATACCGGAGCCTTCGCAAAGAATTTTACGGGTTACTTCCCCAGACCCCCTCAGCAAGAGCTTGCCCAGGCGGTGTGGGATATGTGTGCTGCCGAAGAAGGACTTTTGGCGGCGGAGGCTCCCCCCGGGGTGGGAAAGAGCTTCGCTCTTCTTGCTCCGGCTCTCCTGCGCGCAGAGACGGAGAAAAAGAGAATTCTAGTCCTCACCGGAAGCATCCCTCTTCAGGAGCAGCTTCTGAAAAAAGATCTTCCCCAGCTGATGAATATCCTCGACATCTATCTTCCCTATACGCTGCTCAAAGGGCGATCCCGGTATGTCTGCCGCTCCCGGGCAAAGGAGCTCGGCACCGAGGGAATCCTCTCTTTTTCCGGAGATCGGGGAAGCGCTTCGTCCCTGATTCTGGATTGGGTAAAGCGAACCGATTTGGGAGATCTCGAAGAGCTTTCACTTCCTCCTTCGCATCCCGGAGTGCTGAAAATCGCCGCCAAGAGCCGGGGATGTCTCGGGAGACGCTGCGCCGAATGGGAGCAGTGCTTCGTCCAGAAAGCTCTTCGAAGGGCTCTGGATAGCGCGGTGGTGGTGGCGAACTACCATCTTTTTTTCGCCTACACCCTAGGGGCGGGAATGCCTTTTCCGGTACCCTTCGATTTTCTCATCTGCGACGAAGCCCATCATCTCATGGAGGCTGCCAGGAGTTCCATCTCGAAAACCCTTTCTCTGGATGAAATGAACCGCCTTTTTGCTCCAGGAGTACTTACGCAATTGGCGCATTGTGCAGAGAAAGAGCATCTTCCCTCCGGAGATCTCCGGGAAGAGCTTGAAATGCTCAGGAAAGCCTTCGAAGGGCTTTTCGAAACCGCGCTATGGAAATGCGGCAAGGCGCGAACCTTCAAAAAACCTTTGGAAGATCTCCAGAATCGGAGCAACCATATTCAGGAACGCATGGGGAGGATCGTTCATCTTCTGCGTCCCCTGGAAGAGAGGTTTTCCCGAGAAGATCCCGAAGAAGATGTAGCGGCTTTGCTGCTTTGGCTTGAAGAGGCTTCCGCTCTTGCCCGACAGGGTGATTGGTGTTGCAATGTGTCCCATTATCCCGAATGGGCTTACTGGTGGGATGGACGGAGCCTTCAGAGCGTTCCTACCGATTGCGCTCCCTGGATACGTCAAGTGCTTGACTATTCTCATGGAGGCTGTATGATCGCCTCTTCCGCCACCTTGGCCGTGGAAGGTCGTTTCGATTACTGGCAGAGGCAGACGGGATTAATTCCTCACCGTACCCTGGTGGTGGACACTCCCTTCAACCTGAAAGAACAGATGGAGTTGTGGGTGGTGGACATGGGCCTCCGGGTGGTGGACCCCTCTTACGACGATACTCTTGCGCGCACCGCCGAGCGCCTTATCGAAGATAACCGAGGACACACCCTGCTTTTGGTAAGCTCCCGGAGACTTCTCGGAATCGTTAAAGAAAAACTCCTTGAAAAACCCCGTTCCTACAGAGTGCTTGTGCAGGACGATCTTCCCCGGTCGGAGCTTCTCCGGCTCTTTCGGGAGGATGCCTCGTCGGTTCTTGTGGGAACCGTTTCTTTTCGAGAGGGGGTAGATATCCCCGGAGATGGACTTACTCAGGTAATCATTGATCGCATTCCCTTTCCACATCCCAAGGATCCTCTTGTGGAGGCCCAGAATGATGCATTGGGTAAAAGGGCCTTTCCCGAGCAAACTCTCCCCTGGGCAATTATGCTCCTGAAGCAGGCGGTGGGAAGGCTGGTTCGTTCTCATCTCGACAAAGGGCGAGTGGTTATTCTCGATGGTCGGGTGGTGCAGCGAAGGGAGTGGCATATTCTGGAAGCTCTTCCCCGGGTTCGTGTACGGCATCTCAAGCTCTCTTCGGATATGCGGAAGAGGGAGAGATAGATTCTGACATCAAAAGTTCCTCTCAAAAAGTTTGCTCCAAACCGGGGGCTGTGTTATATTATCCCGGTTGATCTTCCTGAAAGAATCTCGGAAGTGCTTTCCATACTAACTTGAAGTTGAGGAGGTGTTCTTAATGAAGCGCACATATCAGCCGCATAATACGCGCCGGAAGCGGGCCATGGGCTTCCTCGTGCGGTCCCGATCTGCCAGCGGAAGGCGCATCCTGAAGAACAGAAGACGCAGAGGCCGAGCGCGTTTGGCCGTGTAAACGCGTGAAACGTTATTCTTTTTCTTCGGTTTGTCGTATTCGTTCTCGTTGGGAATTCGATCTAGTGTTCCGCACTGGCCAGCGCATTCAAGGGCGGCTGGTGCGGTTCATTTATGTTTGCGCCCCCCACGGAGGTCCATCTCGTTACGGGGTGGTGGCAGGAAAACGGATGGGCAGCGCTCCCCTTCGAAACCGGGGGAAGAGAATGTGCCGCGAAGCTTTGCGCCGTCTCGCTCCGTGGGTGAAAGAAGGATATTGGATTATAGTAATGGTACGAAAACATGGGTTGGAAGAAAAGGCCTGCACTATGTACCATGAAATGGGAAGCCTTCTCGCTTCCCGGGGATTTATGAAGGAGAATTGGCCAAATCATGCCTGGAATCAGGTGGATTGCCCGGTGTCCCCAAAAAATTGCCCTTATCCTTATCAGAATCTATAAGAAATGCATCTCTCCCTACCTCGGAACAAACTGCCGTTTTGTCCCCACCTGCTCGGAGTACGCCTACACGGCTATCGAACGTTTCGGTTTTTTCCGAGGGATCCTTCTGGCATTGCGAAGAGTATGCCGCTGTGCCCCATGGCATCCCGGAGGCTATGATCCTGTACCCCCGAAAAGAGACTCGAAAGAGAAATAGCCCCATGGTGGTATTCTTGAGGGGCCAGGAAATTTCTCCATATACTACGAACCATAATAAAACTAAGGGACGGTGACCCCCAGTGAGTGGAATCTGGAATGCGGGAACAGATTTAATGTTGTATATCTTGAATTTCTTCTACGGTCTTACTCATTCCTACGGATTGTCTATCATCTTACTTACGGTTCTTGTGAGAATTCTTCTGCATCCTCTTAATCACAAACAACTCGTGAGCATGCAGAAGATGCAGAAGCTCCAGCCGAGGTTAAAAGTTCTTCAAGAGAAGTACGCCAACGATAAAGAACAGCTCAACAAGGAAACCATGCAGCTCTATAAGGATAACAACGTCAATCCTGCGGCGGGATGCCTGCCCCTGTTGGTGCAGCTTCCCATCCTTATTCTTCTTTTCCGGGTTTTGAACAATCAGGAACTCTTGACGCAAACTCTTCAGCTCACCAAGGAGGCCCTCTCGTTCTTCGGCATGCACCTGGATCAATCTCTTTACGGTGCCATGGGAGTGGCTTTTGGGATTAGCGCCGATGGAATCGGCCTTGGACAGATTGCCAATGCGGTGATGGCGAATCCCGGAGGGCTTGTAAACGTCGGGGCTTACCTGGGAAACCTCTTGCTCGTCGTGGTTATCGGGTTCCTTACATGGTTCCAGCAGCAGATGACCGCCGCAAGTAATCCTTCCATGCAGTTCATGAACTGGTTTATGCCTCTGTTCCTGGTCTTTATCTGCCTGAGCCTTCCCGGGGGCGTTCTCCTGTATTGGGGAGCCTCCTCTCTCATGGGAGTGGTGCAGCAGTGGAGAATCAAAATGAAAACCACGGTGGAAATGCAGGAAAAGCCTGCATTGCACCGGGAGAGGCCCAAAAGATCCTGATTTGTGTGTCAAGGGCCCATAGTCGGCTGAGCCCGCTCTGCTCTGAAGGGTAGTGGGCTTGTATACGCAGAAGAGGAGGTATGGTCTTTGATGTCTGAACATGATGTGCTTGTTTTGGAAAGTGCCACCTCAGAGGAAGCGCTTCAGGAAGCTTCTGTTCGTCTGTCTCTTCCTCCGGAGAATCTGATCGTAGAACTTGTAGATGAGGGGAAGAAGCTTTTCGGTCTTTTTGGTAAAAAGAATACATACCAGGTCCGCCCCATGGCTCCCCGGGAAGTGCTCATGGCTTGGTCCCTCCTCCAAAATATGGCGGAGTATATGGGAGCTTCCGTAGAACCTGGATATGAGGAAGAGAACGTCCTTGAAATCCGGGGAAAGGATAAGGATGTTTTTCTGGGAGAATACGGATCTTCGCTTCGATCTTTGGAATACCTTCTCAACCTCATGCTCCGAGACGAAGTTGAAGGAGGCTGGGTTCGTCTGGATAGTGACGGCTACCGGGAAATCCGCCAAAAAGGTTTGGAGGAGTCTGCCCTTGCCGCAGCGGAGGAGGCCTGCAAAAGACGCCGCCCCATTTCTCTGGATCCCATGACGAGCTGGGAACGCCGAATCGTGCATATCGCCCTCAAGGAACGGCAAGATGTGGAAACCCGATCGGTAGGAGAAGATCCCTCCCGACGCGTGGTTATTTGGCCCAAGAGATCCTCCGCCGGAACCAGCTCAAGGGGTTCCTTCCGTTCCCGCAGAGTGCGCTAAAACCAAATAATGTATAAGGTTCTTTTTTCTTTGGGATCAATGCCGGTCCACAGCTATTACGTGCTGTGGACCGCAGCTTTAATGGTGGGAGTCTGGTGGTCTCGGAAGCGAATGGTGCGCATATACGGGTGTTCCGACTTCGTAGCGGCGGCTATCGTATTCTGGGCTCTTATCGGGGTATATGTGGGGGCTCGGACCGGAAGCGTTTTCGATAACTGGAACTATTTTTCCGCTCATCCCCTGAAAATCATCTCTCCCTTCGAGGGAGGGCTTTCGGCACTTCCCGCCTTTCTCGGAGCGGGACTTTTTGGAATACTCCGTTCCCGCAAGGCGGGCATTCCCTGGTGGATTCCTGCGGAAGCCGCAAGTATTCCCTCTATAACGGTGGTTATGATAGGCCGCGTCGGATGTTTCTTGAACGGCTGCTGCTACGGTATAGAAGCTCGACTACCTTGGGGCGTGCATTTCCCCTTCGACCCGCCTTCGTTTCTTCGCTATCCCGTGCAGCTTTACTACTCCCTGGGGGCTTTGGGTATTCTTGGGGCCCTTTTTCTGGCAGAATCCTTTTTTCTTCGTCAATTCCCTCGAGAAACACGCAAGGGAGCTCTTATGTGGCCTCTCTTCATGGTTTGCTACGGAGGAATGCGTTTTTTCCTGGATCATCTGCGCCAAGATTTTTACGTTGAACAAATCTTTAACTCCATGCTTCTTTCCGGAGGAATAGCCCTCTGGGGAGTTGTATGGCTTCTCTTCTCCCTTTACAGAAACAGGCAGCCTTCCTGACGGAAAGGCTGCCTGTTTTTTTGTATTGCTGTTGTATTGCTGCGGACTACTGCGGTTTTTCCGTAATTTTTCCCATCCCTTTTTTGAAGGTGCCTGTATAAAATAGAGCATATCGAAGATTTTATAGGAGGTGGTTTGCCATGCGGCGATACGGTATGCGGAGTTGGGGCAGAAGGATTCTTTTTGGAGGAACTCTCGCCATTTTGCTCGGCTTCGTCGGAACGAACCTTCTCGAGGCGGCCCCCAATCCAGCCAATCCCTTTGTAGATATTATCAAAAAGGCTTCTCCTGGGGTCGTCAACATCGATACGGAAACCCTGGTTACCAGAAATCTTTCCCCCTTTTTCCGTGAATTTTTCGGTAAGCAGTTTGAAGAGTATTCCCGCACGGTTCCCATGAGAGGGCGCGGATCCGGGTTCATTGTGAACAAAGAAGGATACGTCCTTACGAATGCCCACGTTATTAATGGAGCAGACGCTATAACTGTTACGCTTTCCGATGGGAGAGAGTTCGAGGCAGAGCTGGTGGGTACGGATTCCACCTTTGATTTGGGGGTTTTGAAAATCCAGGCTTCCGACCTCCCCACGCTCGATCTCGGGGATTCTGATGCTCTCGAAGTGGGAGAATATGTACTTGCCATAGGAAATCCCTACGGACTGGAGCATACGGTAACCATGGGGGTGATCTCCGCCAAGAACCGGAGCATTCACGCAGGGGATGTTCATTTTCAGGGATTTCTTCAGACGGATGCAGCTATCAATCCCGGTAATAGCGGTGGCCCCCTTCTTGATGCTCAGGGTAAGGTCATAGGAATTAATACAGCCATCATTCCCTTTGCCCAGGGAATAGGATTTGCCATACCCTCGAATATGGCCCGCCAGGTATTGCAGGATCTCATGATGTACGGCAAGGTAAACCGGGGGTGGCTCGGAGCCATGATTCAGCCCGTTACGAAAGAAGTGGCGGAAGCCTACGGACTTGATTCGCCCCGGGGCGCCTTGGTAAGCGATATCGTGCCGGATTCTCCCTCAGAAAAGGCGGGGCTCCGCCGAGGCGATATCATTACCGCAGTGGCCGGAAAGAGGGTGCAAAGCTCTCAGGATCTGGTTTTCCTGATTCGCAGTCATCTTGCGGGAGACACCGTGGATTTGGACATATTTCGGGATGGGAATACCGTCACGTTGCCGGTGCGTCTGGCTTTTCTCCCTGGAGAGGGTGAAAAAAATTCCGCCAAACCCCTGGAATCCCTTGAAAAAACCCTGGGGATCACCGTGGAACCTTTGAGCCTTGAAGAAGCTCGAAAAGAAGGACTTCCTGGAGCTATGGTTATTCGCAAGGTTCTCTCCAACTCCAAAGCGGGAAAAGTGGGCTTGCGAGAGGGAGATCGAATTCTTGAAGTCAATGGCCGCGCAATCAGCGATACGGTCTCCTGGCAGCGAGCCATGGAGAGAGTTGATAACGCTCTGGTACTTCTTATTTCACGGGAAGGGCGCACCTTCTTCGTCTCTCTCCGGATGGAGTAGTTGAAGAATAAAGGGCTTGACAGCGTTTCGATTTTTTCGTATATTCCCGGCTAACGGTAAGAAATTTTTTATTTTTGGAGGTTTCTTATGAGACATTGCGTATCCTTTGCTGTTTGTTGTTGTTGCGGGTGGAAAACTTCTTAGTTTCCACTGCGGCTTATCGTGCTGCGGCGGGCCATAGAGCAGAAGCTGCGGCAGAAAGCCATACAGAGGCATAGGATCCATTTTTTTATGGTGCATATCGGGAGAATCTGCCGCGGCGGGTTCTCCCGATTTTTATGGGTTCCTCAAGGAGGGATTGTACCGTGAAAAAAGTGATGCATGTACTTCGAGAAGATTTTATGGCTATCCGGCGCAGAGATCCTTCAATTCCCCGAGGTATTCGTGGAATTCTTGAGATTTTTTGCTGCACCCCCGGATATTGGGCCGTCACCATGCACCGGATCTTCCATTTTCTTCACATCCTGAAGATTCCCGTTCTTCCCCGATTTCTTTCCCTTATAATGCGATGGATTACGGGTATAGAAATCCACCCCGGCGCTCGTCTCGGAGCGGGAGTTTTTATTGACCACGGCATGGGTGTGGTTATTGGAGAAACTGCCCGGGTAGGCTCGGGAGTTCTTATTTACCAGGGAGTTACTCTGGGAGCTACGGGAAATGAGAAGGATTTTTTGCGACATCCCCTCATTGAAGACCATGTGATTATAGGTTCGGGAGCGAAGATTCTCGGAAACCTGACCATTGGCCGGGGCTCCCATATTGGAGCCGGAGCGGTGGTATTGCACTCGGTGCTTCCGGAAAGTACCGTGGTAGGCATACCCGCATCGGTAGTCAAAGTGGGTTCCGAAAGGCTCCGGAGCCCGAGGGAGCTTCTCGCTCGTCTGGAGAGACTCGAAGAAGAATATGAGTCTCTCCGGACAATTCTCTTGGAAGAACGTCCCGGGATTTCACTGAAAGGAAAGGCTTCATGATGTCTTTCAAAAAAATAAGCCCCCTGGATTCCCTGAATGTGGTAAGCATGATGGGAAAGACCCCCTTCTATTCTTTTACTCATGGAAAGGGCAAGATCGTTCTTAAGATAGAGAAGGGCAACCCCGGAGGCTCCATAAAAGATCGGGCCGCCTGGGGAATGCTTCGTTTTCTTGATTCTTTGGGAAAACTCCGAAAGGATTCCATCATCGTAGAGCCCACGTCGGGAAATACGGGAATTGCTCTGGCTCTCTATGGAAGAGCTCTGGGACTTTCTGTACGCCTCACTATGCCGGAAACTATGTCTCTGGAGCGACGAAAGCTTCTCGAGTGCTACGGAGCGGACCTGGTGCTCACTCAGGGGAATCTCGGCATGGCCGGTGCCATCGAGACTGCCCGAGACATGGCTGCCGAAGATTCCCGGGTAGTTGTGCCGGATCAGTTTTCCAACCCCGGCAATCCCTGGGCCCACGAGGTGACTACGGCCCCGGAATGTGTGGCATTTTTCGAAAGGAATGAGCCTCCTTCGGCTTTTATAGCGGGAGTGGGAACGGGGGGCACTCTTACCGGTATTGCCCGGGGATTGAAAAAACGCTACCCTCGGCTTTCGGTACTTGCCTTGGAACCCAAAGAGAACCAGGTTCTTTCTGGAAAAACATCGGGCTCTCATGGTATTCAGGGAATCGGTGCGGGATTCGTTCCGGCAAATTGTGATCTTTCGATTCTGGATGGAATTATTGCGATTTCCACCGAAGAGGCTCTTGAGAAAAGCCTCTGGTTCACCAGGAAACACGGCCTTTTCTGCGGTTTCAGCACCGGGGCAAACCTTGCGGGAGCCATGAAGCTTCTCGAAGAAGGCACGGTTCGGGGCACCATACTTACGATAGCTCCCGATGGAGGAGAACGATATCTGAGCACGTATCCTCAGAAATAGGCACTATAATCCCTTTTCCACTGGGCATACATGCCTTGACAACCGTCGGAAGGGAATGTTACCTTGATAGCATAGAAAAGAAAAGCGAGGTGATGCATGGGGGAAAAGTGGTGTCTGAAAAAATGTTTGCGTTGGACTAATTCTGAAGGAGGTGTTTCGATGAAACGTAGAAATCTGGTTATATTTGGAATGATCGTAGCAGTGACCGTAAGTTTACTGGCCCTTGGTTGTACGTCTCCTGCCATGGCAAGGGATTCGGAAGTCTTTACATGGAAGTTCCAGAGCCACCATACGCCGGGCTCTCTTGCGGTTGAATCCGCCATCAAACCCTTTATCGAAAGAGTAGATAAAATGTCCGGGGGCAGGCTGAAGATAAATCTGCACTACGCCGGTGAACTCGTGGGTTATGCCGAGGTAGATGCGGCCCTCCAGGCGAACATGATCCAGATAGCGAATACCAGCTCACTCTTCTTCCGGGGATCTCTTCCCATGGGCTGGATGTCGGCACCTAATATGCCTCCTTTCGTTACCCGAACCAACGATGAGTTTAACGAGCTGTTCCATCATCGGGGAATCGACAGACTTGTAGGAGAGGCTTTGGAGGAGCGGGGCATCAAGTTCCTCGGTAGCCACAGCGTGGGCAACACCTACTTCTGGAGCAACAAACCTATGAATTCTCTGGAAGACCTCAAGGGATTCAAAGTGCGTTTCTTCGGTTCTATGTCTGACTGTGTGGAACATTTCGGGGCTGCCCCTGTTATGCTCCCGCACCCGGAAACTTATATGGCTATTGCCATGGGTACTCTTGACGGCAGCGGCACCGCTTGGTGGCTTTATCGGGATCTCAAGCTTTACGAGGTATGTCCCTATTTTATCGGTCCCGCCATGCAGGTACCTCAGGGAATGGAGCTTTGGGTTTCCAAAATAGCCTGGGATGCTTTGCCCGAAGATCTTCAGGCCATCGTTGAAGTAGCAGCCGAAGCGTTCAACACCGATTATATGGATGCCGTAACCATGCAGGAAAAGGAAATGTTCAACAAATCCTTTGCAGAATGGGGAACCACCTACATGGAGTTCAGCGATGAAGACGTGCAGAGAATAACCAACGAATTCTCCCTGCCTTACCTGGATAAAGTCGCTGCGGAACAGGGTCCGAAGGACAAAAGAGTTATCGAAGCCGTGGAAATCATCAAGCAGTTCATGAGAGATTACGGATACATAAATTAAAGGAGTAGCTATTGCGGATACCCCCTCTCTCTCCAGGGGAGGGGGTTTTTCTTGTTATTTTCCCTAGATTTTTCAGCAACCGAAGCTTCCAATGAGGTGAGGGGATTGCACTTTTTAACCGCTTTTATCAGGTTTGTAGACAAAATGAATGACAGAATGGGGAAGCTTGTCAGTTTTCTCATTTATCCGGTTATGCTCGTGCTGGTGTACGAAGTTTTGATGAGATATTACTTTAACCGGCCCACCATATGGGCCCACGAAACATCCTGCATGCTTTACGGAGCCCACTTCGTACTGGGCGGGGCGTATGCCTTGCAACATGATGCCTTTGTCAATGTTGAGGTCTTCTACATGCGCTTTTCGAAACGTACAAAAGCGTTTATCGACCTGATTACCTGGACCATGTTCTATGCTTTTGTCGGAGTTTTGCTCTGGAAAAGCATGCCCTGGGCTTGGAAAAGCTTTGTGGCTTCGGAATTTTCCGATAGCACCTGGGGGCCTGCAATATGGCCCGTAAAATGGACCATCCCCCTTGCGGCGTTTTGCATGCTCCTCCAGGGAATGACGAAAACAATCAAAGACATTTTTCTAGCCATCACGGGGCGTGAACTTATGCCTGTGATGGATACCGAAGCCCCGGCTGAAAACTGAGGTGATCTTATGGATATAGGAGTTATTTCAATTTTTCTTTTTGGCAGCATGTTTCTTTTGCTGGCCTCAGGTCTTCCCGTGGCGTTTGTTCTGGGAGGACTTGCTACGGTTTTCGCCACGATTTTTTGGGGCCCCGAATCTCTCTTTATCATTGTTGCCAGAACCTACTCCATGATGTCTACCACCACGCTGGTGGCAGCTCCTCTTTTCGTATTGATGGCGGTGGTTTTGGAACGTTCCGGCGTAGCGGAAGATTTGTTCGAAATGATGTATCGCTGGTCCGGGGGCGTTCGGGGAGGCTTAGCGGTCGGTACGGTTCTGGCCTGCACGCTGATTGCAGCCATGTCCGGCATAGCTTCTACCGGAGTGGTGGTCATGGGTGTTATGGCCCTTCCGGCCATGCTTAAGCGCGGATACGACAAGAGAATGGCCACGGGCTGCATTCTGGCCGGGGGCGTTCTGGGACCGCTCATTCCCCCCAGCATTGCCCTGGTGCTTTATGGTACCATCGCCCAGGTGTCCATAGGCGAGCTTTTTGCCGGAGGAATGGGAGCGGGCATGCTCTGCTCCGCCCTTATCATTGGATACATATTGATTCGGTGTTATCTCAATCCCGCCTTGGGGCCCGCCATTCCTCCCGAAGAGCGGGCTGACTGGAGAGCCAAGATAGCATCTCTGAAGGGGGTTATCCTTCCGCTTCTTCTCATAAGTGCCGTTTTGGGTTCCATCTACAGCGGTATTGCCACCCCAACGGAAGCGGCCGCCGTAGGAGCCTTCGGCGCCTTCGTATGTAGCGCCATCCATAGGCGACTCAATTGGGATCTCATCAAGAGCGTGGCATATACCACCATACAGGTACAGGGTTTCATGATGTGGATACTTTTCGCCGCCCAGGCTTTCGCTGCCGTATATATGGGACTGGGAGCTTCGCGTATGGTTATCAGGCTTGTGGAAACCTATGAGATAGGCTGGTGGACCATGCTTATAGCCATACAGGTTGTCTGGTTCCTCCTGGGGCTTGTCATCGATGCCTGGAGTATCCTGATGATCACGCTTCCGATTCTTCTTCCCCTTCTTCCGCTCTACGGTTTCGATCCTCTCTGGCTGGGCGTTCTTTATGCGGTAAACACTCAAACGGGATATCTTACGCCTCCCTTTGGTACCATGTTGTTCATGATGAAGGGAATTGCTCCTAAAGAAGTTACCATGGGTGATATCTATCGTTCCATAGTTCCCTTCGTAACGACGCAACTAGTGTGTTTGACTCTGTGCATCGTGTTTCCCAAGCTGGTTACATGGCTCCCGCACCTTCTCTTTAAATAACGAGAGAGATTTCTCTCCCTGCGCTTCTCATACTGGTATGAAAATACTTTTTCCGAGTGTGAAGAGCTTTTCCGAAGTTGCACTTGGAAGAGGAGAGTGCTATCATGGGCGAACCCTCTTCTAGGTTTCAAGGATAAAGCCTGAGACGTGGAACAGGGATTATTTTTGAGGAGTGTTGGACATGATTACCAAAGAGAAAAAGCAGGAGATTATTGAGCAGTATCGCGTGCACGGTGCCGATACGGGTTCTACCGAGGTGCAGGTAGCGGTTCTTACCCACCGGATTCGAGAGCTCACGGAGCATATGAAGATCCATAAAAAGGATTTTCACTCTCGTCGGGGCCTTCTGAAGTTGGTGGGAAAACGGAGAAAGCTCCTTGCTTACCTTAAAGAAAAGGATTTTCCCCGCTACAAGGGACTTATCACTAGTTTGGGATTGCGTCACTAAAGGGTTTTCTCGCTTTTTGGGCCGGAAAATTCTTGGAGCTTTGCTATGAATTTTTGACGGGAAGGGAGCACGAAATGCTCTCTTCCCGTTTTCTTTGTGGTATGCTTCTAGGGTCATCAAAAGAAGGAAAGAATATAAATCAGGAGGAATAGTTTATGGTACAAACCTATACGCTTCAAGTGGGAAACGCCCACCTATCGTTCGAAACGGGGAAGATGGCAAAGCAAGCTTCTGCGGCGATTCACGCACGCCACGGTGAAACGGTGGTGCTTCTTACGGCATGCATATCCCCCAATCCAAAAGAGGGACTGGACTTTTTCCCTCTCCTCGTGGATTACGAAGAGCGTTTTTACTCGGCGGGAAAAATTCCCGGAGGATTCATCAAACGGGAGGGACGCCCCTCGGAGACCGCTATCCTGAGCGCTCGGATTATCGATCGGTCCATTCGCTCTCTCTTTCTCCAGCATATGAGGAACGACGTGCATGTGGTTGCCACGGTGCACTCGGTGGATCAGGAAAATCCTCCTCAGGTGCTGGCCATCAATGCGGCATCTATGGCCCTTACCATTTCGGAAATTCCCTGGGACGGTCCCGTAGGAGCAGTGCGGGTAGGGCTTATTGAAGGAAATCTCGTGATTAACCCTACGGAGAGCGAAATGCTCGAAAGCTCTCTCGATCTTGTCGTGGCAGGACACATGGACGGCATTACCATGGTGGAGGCGGGAGCCAAGGAAGTAAACGAAGAAATTCTAGTGGATGCTTTGGAGCTTGCCCATGGAGCTATCAAGGAAATCGTGACTTTCCAGGAGAAGATCCGACAGGAAATCGGCAAGGAAAAGCTCGAAATTTCCGAGCTCCCCATTATAGAGGAAATCGACGAATATCTTGAAAAAGAGCTTTACGGAGAAATCAAGAATGCCGTGCGGATTCACGAAAAACAGCCTCAGGCAGAGGCATTTTCCCGAATTCAGCAGAAGACCTTGGAGCATTTCGAAGAAACCTATCCCGAAAGCAAGGGATATATCGCCCGGACAGTGGAGAGCCTTGTGAAAAAGGCCATGCGCACCCTGGTGCTGGAGGAAAAATTCCGTTCCGACGGACGCAGACTTGACGAAGTTCGGCCCATTGCATGTGAAGTCGGCGTGCTCCCTCGCACACACGGTTCTGCCCTCTTTACCCGGGGAGAGACTCAATCCCTTGGCGTGGCAACTCTGGGTATGCTCGGAACGGACGATCAGATTCTCGATGGACTCAAGCACGATGAGCCTGCAAAACGCTTCATGCTGCACTATAACTTCCCTCCCTATTCCGTGGGAGAAGTGCGTCCCATGCGGGGCCCCGGGCGTCGGGAAATCGGACACGGGGCCTTGGCGGAACGGGCCATAAAGCCCCTTATTCCCCAGGAAAACGACTTCCCTTATGCCATGCGGGTAGTTTCGGATATTCTCGAATCGAACGGATCCAGTTCCATGGCTTCGGTATGTTCCGCAAGCCTCTCCCTCATGGATGCGGGAGTTCCCATTGGCAAGGCCTGCGCAGGCATTGCCATGGGACTTATCAAAGAGGGAGATCAGGTGGCGGTGCTCACGGATATTCAGGGCTTGGAGGATCACTACGGAGACATGGACTTCAAGGTGGCGGGAAGTGCCGATGGTGTTACGGCCCTCCAGATGGACAATAAGGCGGGAGGTATCACCCGGCAGATTCTCCAGCAGGCCCTTGGGCAGGCGAAAGAGGCCAGGATGCACATCCTGGGAATTATGAATCAGACCATAGATGCTCCCAGGGAAAATCTTTCGGACTACGCCCCTCGGATAACCACCCTCATGATCGATCCTGAAAAAATCCGGGATGTCATAGGCCCTGGCGGCAAAACGGTTCGCAATATCGTGAGCGAAAGCGGTGCCAAGATCGACATCGAAGACGACGGTAGAATCTTCGTGGCTGCGGTGGACGAAAAGGTGGCTGCCAAGGCCATTGCCATGATCAACGAAATCATTCGGGATGTTCAGGAAGGAGAGATCTTCGTCGGGAAAGTGGTGCGTATGATGAGCTTCGGCGCCTTTGTGGAGCTTCTTCCCGGTAAAGACGGGCTTCTCCATGTAAGCGAAGTAAGCACTCACCACATCCCGAGCATCGAAGAAGTTCTCACCATTGGGGATCCGGTTCTCGTGGTAGTTAAAGAAATCGACGATCTGGGACGGGTAAACCTGAGTCGCCGGCGTATCCTTGGAGACCAGGCATCCCTGGATGCAGAAGAGTATGCGGATATCCTCAAGCTCGAAGAGGATAGGGACAAGAAAATCGAAGAGCTTGTAAGCAAGGGCGGGGGAGCTCCCAAAAGAGAGAACCGTGGTCCTTCCTCGGGAAGCGGCGGACGGGGAGGCTCCGGAGGTCGGGGCGGCGATCGCAGAAGCAGCAGCGGCCCCCGTCGGGGAGGCGACCGAGAGCGGCGATAGATAGAGCTTCCCTTAAAGTAAAACCAAGAGACGGAATAATGCGCCCCCCGGAAAAATTTTTCCGGGGGGCGCATTATTCCGTCTGTCTGAATCGTTTGGGTTCCTAAGCACAACTGAGAAGTGCTACTTTTTCTCCGCCTCGGAACTCATCGTTTTTTTGATGCAGAGGGCAAAGCCTCCCCATACCACGAGCAGCACAATGACCATATTTATTTGCCAAGACATATGCATAACCTCCTTGGGTTTCTCTGGCCCCAAGCCTTAAAAGGCCTTCTTGGGGATTTCGGGGTTCTGCGGGTCAAACTGATACATGAGCTTGTTGTTCAGCCATCCCCGAAGCACATAGACCGCCGCAAAGAGAATTGCCCACTGGAAGAAGATGGTTCCCGGGCTGAAGTTGTAGGTGTATCCCGCAAAATCGTACACGGGCCAGAACTTCCACCATTCTCCGGGATACCAGCTCGCGGCCTGATAGATCCACCAGCCGAAAATGATTACGAACCACACCGGGAAGAGATAGATAAGCTTGAAGAGCCAGGGCCACTTGAGGTCCGCATTGGGCTCGATGTCTTCTTTCCAGATCTTGTCCACGCCCATTTTGATGGCCGCCAGGGAGAAGAAGAGTCCTGAGGCGAGAAGTCCCACGCCCCATACCCAGTCCTGATTATCCAGGAAGTTGATATCCATGGCGGAGGGAACTCCCAGGGCATACATGATCACGCCACCCACGAGAAGAGCCTTCTTCCGAGGGAAGCCAGCATCCATGAAGAATCGCGCCACCAGTTCGAGCATGGGGAAGGTGGAGCTCAGAGCTGCCACGGTAAGGGCCAGGAAGAAGAGAATTCCGATAATCTGGCCTGCGGGCATCTGCTGGAAGAGGGTTACCAGATGCACGAAGACGAGACCATTATTACCGGTACCCGTAAGGAATTCCGCCGCATTGGGATCCAGGGCGAAAACCGTGGGAACCACACACATAACCGCCAGAAGTCCCGCGCTGGTATCGCCGAAGCAGACCGTGGTGGCGTTCAGCACCGTATCCTCGTTGCTCTTGGTGTAGACGAAGTAGGTGAGCATGAGGCCCCAGCCGGCTCCGGTGGACCATGCGGCCTGGGTGAAGGCCTCAATCCAGAGACGTCCGGTAAGCATGGAATCCCAGTCGGGCTGGAAGAGGAACTGGAGTCCCGCGGTAGCTCCGGGGAGGGTGACCGCCCGGACCATGATAACGGCAAGAAGCACGAACAATGTGGGAATAAGGACTTTGCAGACCTTTTCGATTCCCGCTTCGATTCCCCGAAGAGTTACCACGAGAACGATAAGCATGGAGATGAGGTGCCAAGGAGCAGCACCGTTGATGGACCATGCCGCTGCGCCCTTGGCAGCAGAAAAGGTTTCCCAAAGTTGGGCGGAGTCCGCCGAAGCGAGAACACCTTGAATGCCGTACACCAGATAGCGGACGCACCAGCCGAGAACCACCGCGTAATAGAAGGCGATGCCTGCACAAATGATTCCTACCGCAGTACCTGCCCAGGTCCACCCTTCGCCGACGTATTTCTTAAAGGATCCCCCGCAGCCCATACGGGTCTTGTTGCCCCATACGGATTCTGCGATAAGTAGCGGAATCGCCCAGAGAATCATGGCGATAACCACGCCTATGATGAAGGAACCTCCGCCCATCTTGGCGGCCATACGAGGAAAACGCCAGATATTGCCTGTTCCGACCGCCATGCCGATAGCGGCGAGAATCAGGCCCCACCTTGTTGCAAAACCACCGCTGTTTCCATTGGAAGCCATACGCTAAACCCCTCCTTACGCAGGAATAAGAGCAAAAAAACTAAAAAAGAAAACCACCACCTAAAGCCCACACCGCGCAAAACCTATTGGTTATATATTCTTGTTTTTTGCCACCTCCTTGCCAGGCATTACATCAAAGATATTCCACCTTTTAGATGCCCTTCGCACATTACATACTATCAGCTTATTATAGTGATCTTTGGCCTTCTAGGCTAGCACTTTTTTGTATTTTTTCGACATCATGCCAGGAAAAACCCATGGCGTGTCTATAAAAGCAAGAAAGGCGAAAAAATACATGCATATTAGAAAAGAAAGAAAACTAAGCTTTTTTATCGAAAAAAACGGTAAACACAGAAATTTGGTTTAGTTTTACTGGGGGCGCAAAACTTTTATTCAAAAACCCTTTTTATTATAAAGCACTCTATGCCTATTTGTCACAATATATTCCGGCGCGTATGATGAATAGAGACTTTTTTCTTTAGTTTCCACACCGCATTTACCCCAGAGTATTAAGGAACAACGGAGTTACTTTACTTATTTTTATGCGTATTTTTTCGAGAAAATATGCTTCGTACAACCCGTCAATTTACGTAAAAAATGTTCCGCCGGAAAAAGGCAAAAGGCCGGAAGAAATCTGAATGTGCTACAATGCGTGGATAGTAAAAATTCCCCTTCGGGGGGTGCTCTGTGCATATATGTTGAGGAGGCGATGATATGGCCCGTTTTTCAAATACTGCGGGGAACGTACTCGAAGGAAACGGCGCAACTGCAGGAGAAATTCTGCGACATTGGAACCTTGGAAAAGACGCTCTTGCGGTAACCGTCGATGGAGAGCTGAGGGATTTAAACACTTTCCTTGAGGCAGATGCCACGGTAGAGCCTGTTACGCTGAATAGTCCCGAGGGTTTGGAAATTCTTCGGCACTCTACATCTCATCTTCTGGCTCAGGCAGTACTTAATCTTTTTCCGGGGACCAAATATGCCATAGGTCCTGCGATTAAAGACGGCTTCTACTACGACTTCGAAGTGGCGGGACAAATTACCGAAGAAGATCTTCCCAAAATCGAAAAAGAGATGGCTCGCCTTGCCAAAGAAAAAATGCCCCTCACCCGGGAAATGCTTCCTCGCAAGGAAGCCTTGGATCTTTTCGCCGGCCAGGGGCAAACGTACAAAATCGAACTTATCGAAGCTCTGGAAGATGCCACGATTTCCTGTTATCGCCAAGGAGATTTTGTCGATCTCTGCCGAGGCCCTCACGTGCCCCATACAGGCTTTTTGCGCGCGGTAAAGCTTCTTTCCCTGGCGGGAGCCTACTGGCGAGGTGATGAAAACAATATCATGCTTACCAGAATTTACGGCACCGCCTTTCCCGATAAGGATTCTCTCAAGGATTATCTTGCGAAACTCGAAGAGGCCAAGCGCCGAGCTCATCAGAAACTCGGTCGGGAGCTCGATTTGTTCAGCCTCCATCCGGAAGGGCCGGGATTCCCTTTCTTTCATCCCAAGGGCATGGTGATCATCAATCAGCTCGTAGATTTCTGGAGGCAGGAACATATCCGCCGAGGATACTGCGAGATCAAAACGCCGCTCATTCTCAACAAGGATCTCTGGCTGCAATCGGGACATTGGGATCATTACCGCGAAAACATGTACTTCACCGAAATAGACGAACGGGAGTACGCCATTAAACCCATGAACTGCCCCGGCGGCATCATGGTCTATAACAGCAGGCTCCGGAGCTATAAAGAATTTCCTCTCCGCATGGCCGAACTTGGCACGGTGCACCGTCATGAACGTTCCGGAGTGTTGCATGGACTTATGCGAGTGCGCTGCTTCACTCAGGACGACGCACATCTTTACGTAACTCCAGAGCAAATTAAAGACGAAATCCTGGGCATCATGGATCTTGAAAATCATATATACTCCAAAGTCTTCAACTTTAAATACACCGTAGAGCTTTCTACACGCCCCGAAAAAGCCATGGGAGATCCCGCCATGTGGGATATGGCGGAAAAAGCTCTTCAGGAGGCTCTGGAAGAATCCGGAACTCCCTATCGCATCAATGAAGGGGATGGAGCCTTTTACGGCCCTAAAATAGATTTCCATCTCGAGGACTGCCTGGGAAGAACCTGGCAGTGCGGTACTATCCAACTTGATTTCCAAATGCCTGAAAAGTTCGATATGACCTATGTGGGCAAGGATGGTCAGCAACATCGCCCCGTGATGCTCCACCGAACGGTGTACGGAAGCCTGGAACGATTTTTCGGCATCCTTATAGAACACTATGCGGGAGCTTTCCCCTTCTGGCTGGCTCCCGTACAGGTAAAAATCCTTCCGGTGAGCGATGATCATCTGACCTATGCCCGGGAAGTTGAGAAAAACCTTCGCTCCCGAGGGTACCGTACGGAGATCGATTTCCGAGACGAAAAACTTGGCAAAAAGATTCGGGATGCTCAAATGGAAAAAGTTCCCTACATGTTCGTCCTCGGAGATCGGGAACAGGAGCAGAAGACCGTGGCAGTCCGTGAAAGGGTTCAGGGCGATCTCGGATCAAAGAGTCTGGAAGAAATGCAGGATCTTTTATCCCGGGAATTCACGCCTTTTTCTTGCGATTTATCGAGGACTATGATATAGTGCCCTCTTGGAGCGTGTTATAAACGTCGCTCTCTACGGGGAAACAGACAAACAAGCAGGGCTTGGCCCTCACCAGTTGGTAAGAACGCTGCCTGGTACTCACAAACAAGATGCAATTGTTGTGTTGTACATCAAAAAGGGGCGTAGCCCCTTTTTTTATTTTTATGTGGAGGTGAGCTGTTATCGCTAAGAAACCTAATGACGAACCTCGTATCAACGAAGAGATTCGGTGTCCTGAGGTTCTTCTCATTGATGACCAAGGGGTGAAACTGGGCGTGGTGCCCACGGAAAAGGCGCTGGAACTCTCGGAAGAGAGAGGCTATGATTTGGTGGAGGTTGCTCCTCAAGCCTCGCCCCCCGTGTGTCGGATTCTTGATTACGGAAAGTATAAGTACCAGTTGCAGAAGAAAGACAAGGACGCCCGGAAAAAACAGAAGGTTCAAACCATCAAAGAAATGAAGATGCGTCCGAAAATTGATGTCCACGATTATAATTTCAAAACGAAGGCCATAAAGGGCTTCCTCGATGCGGGGCACCGGGTAAAGGTTTCCGTGTTTTTCCGCGGAAGGGAAATGGCTTTTCTGGATAAAGGTAAAGAAGTTCTCGCAAAAGTGGCAAAGGATTGTGAAGAGATTGCCACTGTCGAGATGCAGCCCCGCATGGAGGGGCGCTTTATGCGAATGATGCTTGTTCCTATCCCCAAGAAGCCTTTGAAATCCGGGGAAAAAGAATAGATTTTTATCTTTCGGCACGAAGATTGCCTTTTTTGGAAACTTCGGGGAAAGAAAATTTTTAGGAGGGATTTCCATGCCAAAGCAGAAAACTCACTCCGGAACGAAAAAGCGTTTTCGGGTTACCGGAGGGGGAAAGGTTGCATATACAAAGGTCGGACGGAGACACCGTATGCGCAATAAGAACGCCAAACGCTTGCGCCGCCTGAAGGAGCTTGGAGTTTTAGGGACAAGCCAGGCTCGCAACATCAAGGAAATGTTGCCTTACGCATAGGCACGGGACATATTTCAGGTTCTGAGATCATTTATAGTTTGTGAAGGAGTGACAAGCCATGCCGAGGGTTAAAGGCGGAAGCGCAAGCGATAGAAAACGCAAGAAGTTGTTTTCCATTACCAAGGGGTATTTTGGCCGTAAAAAGAATGTGTATCGGAGAGCTCGGGAAGCTTTTCTGAAGTCCCTTACCAACGCCTACCGGGACCGGAAGACGAAAAAGCGGGAATACCGCAAGCTCTGGGTCGTGCGAATCAATGCAGCGGCTCGCATGAATGGCACCACCTACAGTTCCATGATTGACGGACTGAAAAAGGCGGGGGTCGAAATCAACCGAAAAATGCTCGCGGATATCGCCGTAAACGACATGCCCGCATTCGTTCAGCTGGTGGAAACTGCGAAGAGTGCGCTTGCCCGGAAATAGCAGTTGCATATAGGCGAGAGATAGCATAGGTTCCTGCTGATACATATGGGCAGGAGCCTTTTTTTATCCTCCGTTGCGTTCTCCGGCTTCAGTCGTTTTTTATGCGAAAGCTTTTTGATTGCACGCAGAAAAACTTTGGAGCAAAGAAAAATTCCTTTGTCGAGAGAGATGGCGGAAAGAAATATTCTCGCATTTCTCGGTAGAACTTCCCGGAAGAACTTCGGAAAATTTCTTTTGCCATAAGAGAAAAAGCTTTGGTGGAATTGAATTTCAGAAACACGTATAATACCATCGTTCTTTGGTATATCAAGAGGTGAAGTCATGTTCTTTCGATCGGAATATACAGCACTCTTTTTTCGAAGGCGAAAAAGCAAAGGTATGGCTTCAAAACCCTGATGAGATGAGGGGGATTTAGTTCATGGATGCGCTAGAGCACATGAAGGTAGTTCGAGAAGAGTTTCTGAAAACTCTTGAAGGTGCCCTTTCTATGGAGACTCTTCAAGAAGTTAAAAATCGTTTTCTCGGAAAAAAGGGAGAAATCACGCGGCTTATGAAAAACCTCGGCTCTCTTCCTCCCGAAGAAAGGCCTTCTTACGGAAAAAACATCAATATTCTTAGGGATGAATGCGAAGGTCTTTATGAGCAGAAAAAGAAAGATCTTGAAGGAGCGGAGCTTGAAAAACAGGAAATCGAGGAATTTCTAGATGTGACGCTTCCCGAGTCTTCCCGAGGCTGGGGGAGCTTTCACCCGGTGGTACAGGTTACCTTGGATGTGGTGCAGATTTTTGCGGGACTTGGCTTTACCGTGGCATCGGGGCCGGAAATTGAGGATGATTTTCATAACTTTGAAGCCCTCAATATTCCTCCGTCTCACCCGGCCCGGGATATGCAAGACACCTTTTATGTAGAACAGGGCATGCTTCTCCGCACTCATACATCTCCGGCCCAGGTCCGTACCATGAGACAGTTGGGGGCTCCCTTGAGAATAGTCTGTCCCGGCCGGGTTTTCCGCAGGGATAGCGATCCCACCCATTCGCCCATGTTCAATCAGCTTGAGGGGCTTATCGTGGATGAAGATATTTCCGTGGCAGATCTCAAGGGATGCCTGGACATTTTTGCGCGGGAAATTTTCGGACGCTCCCTGAACGTGCGCTATAGAGCAAGCTACTTCCCCTTCACGGAGCCCTCTCTCGAAATGGACATCTCCTGCGTTATCTGCGGAGGCAAAGACAGAGCCTGTAGAGTTTGCAAGGGTACAGGGTGGCTGGAGATATGCGGGCTTGGCATGGTGCATCCCAACGTTCTTCGATATGGGGGAATAGATCCCGAGAAATATAACGGCTTTGCCTGGGGCATGGGGCTCGATCGCATTGCCATGCTAAAATACGAAATCGGAGATCTGCGTCTCCTTTTCGAAGGAGATATGGGCTTCCTGACTCAAGGGAGGATGGGATAATTATGCTTGTTTCCTGGAAATGGCTCTCCCGGTTCGTGCATCTTTCCGCAAATGTACAGACGTTTGCCGAACGCATGACCCTCACGGGAAGTGAGATAGAGGAGATCCGCGAACCCTGGAAGGATCTCCGGGGAGTTTTGACCTCCCGCATACTCTCCATAAGGGAGCATCCCGAAAAATCCTCTTGGAAAGTGGTCTCTCTCGACACGGGAAAAGGCGAAGCATCCTGCATCACCGCGGCAAAGAACGTACGGGAAGGACAAATGGTTCCTTATGGTCCTTCGGGATCCGTTCTTCCCGGCGGGGATGTTCTCGGAATTCGAGAATTTGGTTCCCTGGCCTCGGAGGGAATGCTTCTTTCCGCACAGGAGCTGGGGCTGCCGGAGTTGGAGAAGGAGCATGGCATATTCATTCTTCCTGAAGAAACTCCTTTAGGGGTAGATTTTAAGAAACATTTCGAACTGGATGATTTTATTTTGGATGTTTCCATCACTCCGAATCGGGGAGATCTTCTAAGCATGCTCGGCATGGCCCGAGAAGCCCGGGGGATTATAGAAGAAAGTTCCCTTGTGTCTCTCGAAGAATATGCCGAAGGAGATCGGGAATGGCCCTTTTTCTTCAAGGGCATATCTCAAAGAGATCATCTTTGCCCCTACTTTGCTTTAGGGCTTCTTACAAATCTCGTTATCGCTCCCTCCCCTTTGGAAGCCCAAATTTGCTTGGTAAAACACGGCATTCGCCCCATCAGCAACGTAGTGGATGCCACCAATCTCGCCATGCTTGCCCTGGGACAGCCTTTGCATGCCTACGATGCGGATCTTCTTCCGGAAAAGGAAATCACCGTAAGAACCGCCCGGGACGGTGAACGCCTGAAGACTCTGGATGGAAAAGAACGGATTCTTTCCCCCGAAGACCTTTGCATTACCAGCGGCAATCTTCCCGTGGGTCTTGCAGGAGTCATGGGGGGAGAGAGCACCGAAATCCGGAATTCCACCAGAATTCTTGCCCTGGAATCGGCGATTTTCAATCGTGAAATGGTGGGAGCCACCTCCCGGAGGATGGGGCTTCACTCCGAGGCCTCCTATCGAAACGCCCGGGGAGTGAACCGGGAAAAGGCACTTCTCGGATTGCACTACTGTCTGCATCTTCTTCAAACGTGGCAAGCCGGAGAGGGAGGATACCGGGTACACGCCGCAGGGATCCCCTGTTCCGAACCGGTTCAGGTTACACTGACAAGAAAAAAAATGCAGCGAATTCTCCTGCATCAGCGCATGGATGACGCAGGAGCCATTCTGGAACGTTTGGGTTTTCGCGAGATGGAACGTTCCGAAGAGGGACGAACCTATCTTGTTCCTAAAGAACGCCTGGATGTTTCCATAGAGGAGGATCTCATAGAGGAAGTGGGAAGGGTGGAGGGATACAACCACATCCCCTCCAGAATTCCCTCGAACCTCCATGCGCCGGGAAGCATGACTCCCGAAATGGCACAGGTTTCCCGTTTCCGGGAAGTAGCCATGGGCAGAGGATATTCCGAAGTCATCACCTATAGTTTCGTGGCTCCGGATATGTTTCAGGCTCTGCTTCTTCCGGAAGAGGATCCGAGAAACCATCCCATTAAGGTGATGAACCCCATAAGCAGTGAACTTTCCTGTATGCGTACCTTTCTTCTCCCGGGACTCCTTCAGAGCCTCGTAAAGAACGTTCGGGGAGGATGGAAAGATCCTATCCGCATGTTTGAATCGGGTAGAGTCTTTCTGCGATCCGGAGAAAATCACGTAGAGCCACCTTTTATGGGGGGTATCGTCTATGCGGGAAAACGCAAAAACCTCCTTCAGGACGAGGAAACTTTCTACCGAATCAAGGGCGATCTCCTTGCTCTTTGCCAGAGCGCCAATGCCCATGTTTCCCTCAGGCAGGCCCAGGAGCCCTTCGGGCACAAGGGGCAGACGGGGCATATCTATCTTGGAGACACTCCCATAGGCTATATTGCCCGACTCAAGCCTCGCATAGAAAACGCTTTCGATCTCGGCGCTCCCGTATACGCCTTCGAGATTGAGATGGCTCCTCTTCTTGATTCTCCGAAGAAGGCCTTCGGATATACCGCACGTTACCCTGGCGTGTACAGGGATATTTCGCTTCTCGTGGACGCCAGAAATATGGCGGCATCCGAGGTGTTGGAAAAAATCGAGACTCTTAAAGGGGAAAACGCCCAGAGCGTTCTGCTTTTCGATGTCTACGAAGGAGAGGGCATTCCTTCGGGGAAGCGAAGCATTTCCTTTTCCATCTTGTATCGCCACCCGGAGAAAACCCTGAGCGACGAAGAGGTGGATCGGCAGCATGTCCATCTGCGCAAAAATTTGGAATCTTCGGGATACATTCTTCGCTAAGAAGAAAACCACGTGCCTGGAGGAATTCATATGCACACGCAGCTTAAGGAAATGGAACAGGTCGTTGAAAAAGCTCTTGAAAAAATGAACCATCTCCGCAAGGAGCGTCAGGAGTTTCTGCATCAAATAGAGACTTACGAAAAAACCATTCAGGAAAAAGATCTGGAGCTTATTCGCCTTCGCAAGGAGCAGCAGCGCCTTTTGGAAACCAAGGAGCGGGAAGCCATGCACCTCCTGAAGGAACAGGGTCAGATAGAGCAGAAAATCAAAACCCTTGTGGAACGATTTGAGAAAATAAACCAAACGGGAAACTTTGCGTAACTCCCTGTCTCTCCCTCCGTATTTCCAAGAACTGCGGGGGGAGAGGAGCGGTGTTTTTGGCGAGCCAAGGAGCGTGGTTATGGAAAAAAACGTAACGCAAGATCAGGGACAGGAGAAACATACGCTTCATATTCTCGGACGGGAGTACACTATCCTCTCCAAACTGGATGAAGCTACTTTTACGAGAATTTCCGGAATCGTAAAAGAACAGATCAATACTCTTCCTGCCGGAGCCAAGCAGGATGAAAAAATGCTTCTCGCTTGTCTTCAACTCGCATATACTCTGGATAAAATATCGAGAAATTGCAGCACTTTTCTCGAAAATGACGAGTAGGAAAAAATCATGTCCGGAGCGGATCTTTTTGACGGTCTTTTTGCAGTACTTTTTCTCTATCTTGGAGTAAAGGGATTTCTTCGAGGGCTCACCGGAGAAATCTGTTCCCTCATAGGCTTCTTCGGAGGCATTTTTTTAGCATGGAAGCTCGGCCCCATCGCGGCGGAGCAGTTGAGCGGATCCGTACCGCCTGACAAGCTTTCCATGGTGACAATCATCATTATGGCAGTCATATTTATAGCTATCAATCTGGGTTCTTCCCTTATCTACAGAATGATACGCCTTATCGTAAAGTTCGCCTATCTCGGTACTCTGGATCGCCTGGGAGGGATTCTTTCGGGACTCGTCAAGGGAACCGCATTGCTTCTTCTCGTTTTCGTTCTGGGCACCATGATACGTCTTCCCCTTACCCAAAGCTGGTTCGTGGAAAGCCGCTCCATGCGAGTCGCCTCCGTTATATGGCCTCATATTTCAGAATACATGGATTCCCACGGTATGGTTTTTCCCGGGGACTCGACGGGTTCTTCCAGCGAGGAATCTCCCTTTTCTCTTCTCTCTCCTCTGCAGGCTCCTCCCGCGCCGAATGAAGGGGGAGAATGAAATTGATTGTCACATCCCGGGTACTTCAAATCTTTGAATTCGATAAAATTCTTGCACTTTTTGCTCCCTACTGTCGCACTTCTCTCGGAGTGCGATATTTTTCAGATCTTCGGCCTCTTCAGGGATGGGAATCCCTGGTAAAACATCATCGCATGGTGGAACAGTACAAAAAATGCTCCGAAAGAGAAGAAGGGTTTCCCAAGGTAGAAGGTGTGGAACCTCTCGGAAATCTCCTGGAGAAAGCCAAAGAATCGGGTTTTCTTTTTGGGGAAGAGCTCCTCTTCTTTCAGCACGCCTTTTCCCTGGGCATTCGCTTACGGTCCTTTTTGGGCGAAAGACAGGAAGAATATCCCGACTTGGGAGAACACATACGAAAAATCCGAGATTTTCAACACGAACATGCCCTTCTTGGAGTTCTTGATGCGGATGGTGTACTTTACGATCACGCCTCTCCCAAGCTTGGAACGTTGCGGTTGAAAATCCGCAACATGAAATCCAAAGCCCGCTCCCTAGGGAACGCCCTTTTGAATGACCCGGGGTTTTCGGGAAAACTTCAGGAGAGAGTTCTCGCCTTTCGAGACGGGCGCTTTGCGGTGCTTGTCAAAAAAGAACATGTAAGCTCCTTTCCGGGGATTCTTCTCTATTCCTCAAGTTCCGGAAACTCTTCCTACATGGAACCTTCCAGGCTGGTCTCCCTGAATAACGAGCTTACCATGGCAGCTCAGGAAGAGACCGAAGAGGAACGCCGCATACTCCGGGAGCTTACCGAGGCTATTCTCGCTCGAGAAAAGGCGGTATGCGCTCTGGAAGAAGTTATGGCTTTCCTGGATGCGCTTTACGGGGTTACCTGCATGATGGCGGAGAAGAAATGGATTCTTCCTTTTGTTGAAAAGGGGGCTTTTTTCGACATACGAAAAGCCAAGCATCCTCTTCTTGAAAGTCATGCGGTTCCTCTGGATCTTGTCTGCGGCAGAAAAAATATATCCGTAGTTATTACGGGACCGAATACGGGAGGAAAAACCGTGGCTCTGAAAACGGTGGCCGTCATGGTACTCCTGACATGGTTCGGTCTCCCCTCTCCTCTGGAAGAGGGATCGAAAATCGGCACCTTCGACGAAATTCTTGCGGATATCGGAGATGAGCAGAGCATCACTCAAAGCCTCTCCACCTTCAGTGGACACGTAAAAAACATTGCCGCCATGCTTCGAGACGCCACGGAACGTTCCCTGGTTATCCTGGACGAGCTTGGAGCGGGCACGGATCCCCAGGAGGGGGCCGCCCTGGGAATTGCCATCCTCGAAGCATTTCTTGGGAAAAAAAGTCTTGTTTTGGCAACCACTCACCACAACCCCCTTAAACGATACGCTCTTACCACTCCCCGTGTAGAAACGGCGAGCATGGAATTCGACCCCGCCACTGCCTCTCCTACATACCGTCTCATAGTGGGCATTCCAGGAAAGAGCAACGCCATACTCATTGCGGAACGATATGGCCTTGACAAGGAAGTTCTGGAACGGGCCCGAGAAGTTGCCCAGGAAGAAAGCGATCCCCTGGAAATTACAGAGAATCGGCTTTTTGAAAAGGAGCTCTTTCTGGAAAAGAAAGAGCGGGATCTTTTTACCTCCCTTCAGGAAGTGGAAGATCAACAGCGGTATCTTCAGAACAAAATAGACTCTCTTCGGAACTCTGAAGAAAGTATCCTGCGCAAATCCGACGAAAAAGCCCGGAAAATACTTCGAGAAGCCGAAGAAAAGGCGAAGGAGTTCCTTCGTTCTCTTCGATCCGACGAGGAAGGTTCTTCGAAAAAAGAGAAAGCCCGGCACGAGGTGGAAAACCTGAAGAAGAGTATCGATCTTCGAGAGGAGAAAAGGCTTCGGCGAAAATCTCTCGTAAAAGAAGAAAAAACTCCGGTTCCGGGAATGTTCGTGGAGATTATAGACAGTAAGGTAAAGGGTGAGATTCTCCAGGTAAAAAACAACAAGATAACCGTTCAGGCTGGAGGAATGCAGATCGAAGTACCTTTTCACAAGGTTCGTTCCGTCCCGGCTCCCTCGGGGAAACGCTCTTCCAGATCCTCTTACGCCGCTTCTTCGGCGGCGGCGCCGAAAGATCAGGTGAGTAGTAGCCTCATGATTCGGGGTATGACCGTAGATGAAGCGATTCCTCTTCTGGAACAATATCTGGATAAGGCCTTTCGCTTAGGATATGATGCGGTAACCGTCATCCACGGTCGGGGAGAGGGAATCCTGCGCCGGGAGGTTCATCGTATATGTAAATCGCTGCCCTATGTTACCTCGTATACTTTGGGAGAACACCACGAGGGGGGAGTAGGCGTTACTGTGATACACTTCCGATAGATCAGCCAAAAAACAAAACATAATCACATGATCATGAAAATAAACGGCCGCCGAGGCTTATAAACTTCCTCGGCGGTCACATTTTCTCGGATGGCGGAGGGCGAGGGATTCTAAAACCCCTGTTTCACAAGGTTTTTCGTTGTTCGGGTACAAAAAAAGCACAAACTTACTGAAGTTGCCTCCGGTGCTCGTTGTATCTCCGATAGTCTTTTTGTCTTTCCAACATCTGACGATGTAGCTCTTCCAGGAGTTTCCGGTAGTGTTCCGCCGTTCTCTGGTCTCCCTCCATATACGCCCGCTTCAAGAGCTTCATGAGGTTCCCCTCGGTAAGCCCTGGCTCCGAGCCGGACCTCTGGACCCCTAACATCTCGAACATAGCTTGTCTCTGCACATCCACGGGGTACACCTTCAACCCTGTCAGGAACTTTGTAAGTTTCTCTCCCGTAGTCATTTCCGTGTGCCAGGGCCTTGTTTTCACGGCATCCGGGTTGATCGCCGCGGGGGAATATCCCGAAGGGGCGTCAAAGACCCCCATGGGGTTCAGCCGGTCCGCCGTGGAAAGCAATCTTGTTATGGGGAGGAGCTCGGACCACTTCCTCATGGAGGTAGACATATCCTGGCCGAGATAGTTTGTTCTTTCGTTACCAGAGAACATCCTCCAGGGATCTTCGGAATTTCGAAGCGTATCTATGGAATTTCCAAAGTAAAAGTCCTTGTTCAGAAGTTGTTCCGCAGGAACCTTTACAAGGGGGTTCAGGCTACTGAGCACGGATTGCCCCATGCCGGACGGATCCGTGAGAAAAGAAAAAAGATCTACCGTGGGAATCCAGTTCTGGAGCAAAGCAAAGCGTTCCTGCCCCTGGTCGTTTCTTCCCATGTTGATGGGGAAGCCGTCCTTCATCCACTCCGGAACCAGGCTCTCCGGTACCCGGCTATCATGATATCCTTCCATGTGTCCCTTTATCTTCGGCAGCAGGGCGATTTTCCCGGGTTTCCTCGCCAGCATTTCTAACTGGTAAGGAATATTTTTCCGGAACCAGGTGTAAAAGGGAATGGCGTAGGTACGGATCTGCTTTTCTATGGGAGTGATATCGTTATAGTCGAAAAGGGCCTTCGTCACGGCTTTGGCCGCTTCGGAATAGGAATCTCCTTTTTTGAGGCGGTGCAGGAAAAGCCCCAGGCGGCGGTTATCCTCTAAAAAGCCTCCCGCCTCCATGGCCCATTGTAAATCCACCAGGTGATCTCGTGCAAGAGCCCCTCCTTTTTTTACGCCTCTTTTGAGGGTTGCCCCGGGCTGCAATTTCATATCACTGACAAGCTGCCCCGCACGGCGCTCTCCAGCTCCCCAGGCCCTTGTGACATCATCCTGCCATGAAGAGCCGAGAAGAGGACCGGCGGCCTTCGAAGAATCCCGGGCGCTCAAAAGTTGCTTTTTCAGCACCTCGCTATACTGTCCGGAGCCTATTACTCCCTGGTGCTTCGCCGCCTGAAGAACCTGTTCTCCGGAAAGCCTCCCGTATACTCCGGTGGTGAGAGAAAAGCTTTTCCCCTTTTGAATCTCCATGGCTGCATAGAGGTCCGATGCCATGCTTCGGGCATCCCACCCCTGAAGCCACCCGTTCCAGAGATCTCCCACCACATTCCGCACATGGTATTCCATGAAGGGAAAAAGAGTGTACCGTTTCCAAAGGCTGGTATATCCCTTCCAGATTTTTTCCAGCTCGTTCATTGCCTCTCGGGGAGCTACGTGAGCTTTCCAGATTCCTTCGATTACCCGGGCTTTTTCTGGCGGTACGGGAATATTCCGTATTATTTCAAAGGCTTCCCGGGAGGGGGAAATTGTATTGACAACGCCCTCTTCCGGAGGTATCATACTCCTCCTCACCAAAGAGGGGTCGCTCCCTTCTGCGGTCGAGGTTCCCGCTCGGTGGAGCGCAGCACCTTCCAGCTGAGAAGCCGAGGTCTGGCCCCCAAGGTTATCAGGTGCGATACCTTGGGGTTTTCTTATGCGGTCAGATACGGTCAGCAACTCAAAATCTTCGCTGTTCGCAATCTTCTTGTAGTGATCTCCTCTCAGTTGAGGAAAGGCTGTCACGGTTCTAACTTTTCCATCTTTCCCCGCTTCAAGAACAATGTTCCGATAAACGTTTTTCCCCTTCTCGTTCGTCTCCTCAAAGCTTGCTATGGCAAGGAGCCTCCCGTTCTTCTGCCTCACAACGACATCGGGATCCTGAAGCACTTTTTCAAGATAGAAAAGATTGGTCACCCTGTCTCTCCGTATAGAATCCCCCCCACTCCCTCCGGAAATAAGATGTCGCACATAATTTTCCCAAGTCTCATCTCCAGAACCAGGAGCAAAATAAATACGTGCTCCTCCATGAAAATCAAATTCCTTCCCCTGAAATTTCTCCATCTCCTTCAGGCTCATGCGGAGCAGCTTCTTTTCATCAGAAGGAATATGGCTCATGGAAGGAACATTCCCGGGAACTCTATTCTTCGGAAAATCCATCTGTCCAAGCTTGCTTATCGCCTCATCGGGAACATAGCTGCGTACCCTCTGAGAAACACTCATCTCCTCCATGTACGAGGAGGGCATTTTCAACGCAAGTCGCACGAAGCGACTATCTTTTCCGGTATTTCGAGCGGCTTTCTCGATGGATGTTTCCAAGTCTTTCCGGCTTACGAGCTGATGGAGAGGAATCTCTTTAAAAAGGTGCACGTCTCCTTTTACTTTGGGTCTCTGGATGTGCACCTTGGCGGTTCCTTCCGCCCAGTTTACGGAATGCACGCTTCCCCACTTGGATCCAAATCGCGGGGGCCCCGGAATGTAAACCTTCATTCCCTGGGGAAGAGCCCCGTTTTCCGCATGATCCGCCAGGGTTCGCACCTTCCCCCCCAGATGCAGGGCATCCTCTCCTACTTCGCTTAAAACCCAATCCATCATTTTCGTTCCGAAGATGGCCCGTTCGTTTTCGATCTCCGCCACCAGAAGCGCCTGAACGGGGTTTGTCTCGAAAAGGGGGTCTTTTATTCCGGATTTGGCAAGGGCATGATGTATTTCCATGGCAGTAGCCTGCCGGGATAGTACCTGTTCTTCGGGTATACCGTTTCTCAGGGCAAAGAACTCCGTGTGCCCTATAAACTCCTGCCCCGTTTCGGGGTCCGTTATCCATTTCATCTTTCGGCTCAGCTGGTGCGGCGTGGTTATGGCGGGGGCATCGGTATTATAGATTTTCCCGAGCATTTTAGGCAGAAAGCCCTCTTTATCGACTTTTTCGGGAACGATAACGGCATCTTTCGGCACGGAAGAAACCGAGATGGGGGGCGTATTCGCCACGGAAAAGCGGCCCGTATCTACGGGGCGCGGCGTGGCCTCTTCCAGATACTGCATAACTTTCCCCGAAAGTTTTTCCGATTTCTCCGCCCCCACGTGGGGGATATAGTTTACCTGGGATATGCGATTATACGGAATACCTGCCTGGTCCATTTCCAGCCCGTACTTGTCCCGCAGAGCTTCCACTTGTTCCGCGAATTCCTTCATTCCTGGCGTTTCGGGCATATCTCCATGGAGTGGGCGTACCCGCCGCTCGAAAACGTGCATAAAGGATTGTCCCGCGTTTGCATCCACGGGATCCATTCTCTTCCAAAGATCCATGAGATGAGTTTTTGTGGGTCCATCGGGGAGGGCCGCCACCTCCCACAGGTCCATATTGCGCACTTCCTCGGGGATTTGCTTCAGAAAAGCGGCGGCGTTGTTATAGCGGCCCTGGAGGGCCATCCCGAACTTGTGCTGCCTCGTGATATCCCCCAGAGCCGCCAATTTTTCCGTAAAACGTTCGCCTTCGGGAAGATTCTCGAAAGTATCTTTCAGCCAGGCGATGTTTTCCAGAAGATCCGTCTCGCTTGCCCGGCGTTCTATCAGAAGGTTCCGGGCAGACTCATCAAACAGCTCATTACCCGAGCGGTTGATAAGGGCTTTCCCCACTATGGTTTTAGGGATGCCTTCCCGGATTTTTCCCATGGTATTGGCCGCCCGAAGGTTTACGGATTTCGGGGTAAACCAGGGGCCGAACCTCGCCAGGGCCCACTGTCCCCGTTCCGCCTGTTCGCGCAGGGTGGGGGCAAGATATTCCGAAGCCTTTTGAGCAAGACTCAGAGAGCTTTCCGGCACCTCCTTGGCACGAAGCACCCCCAGAATGGCCTCGTCCCCTTTGGAAAGCCCCTGGATAATCTCGGAAACGTCCCTGATTCCCGTGGCTCTGGCTATGTCGTCTCCGTGAGCCTGCATCAGATTTTTGAGCATTTTCCCGGAGGTGCCGGATTTCGTAAGCACCCCCATGGATACGAAGTTCAGGGGATCCAGCAGGGCATCTGCGGCAAAGCCCAGCCAGGGGGTCAGGTTTGTGGGCTTTGCATAGGAGGAATCCATGAGTTTCCGTCCCATAAGCTCCGCCGTGGGGGATCCCAGCACTCCCCAAGATGCTGAAGATCCAGGGCTCATGATTTCCTTCGGGAGGAACTCCTCCCAGGAAACATGATCTTCCCCCGCAAGAGCCTTGCCTATTCTGTCGGCCCCCCATTGTCTCGTCAATGCTCCGGCGGTGGCGGCAAGAGTCGCCCGTGGGCGATCCAGCATATTCAGAAGCCACATGACGGGGCCGGCCATTTTATAGGCATTATTCAAGGCGTTCGTGACGTTGCTTTCCGTATCGTGTGCCAGCGGGGCGAAAAGGGGGTTCCGGGAAGATCGGTCGTGAGGACGGGAGCGCCCTTCAGGGGCCGGAGAGGGTAGTGGTTTTGAATACAGAGAGTCTATCTCTGCAAAAAGACTTTTTTTAGGTGCCGTGACCACCTCGTTTTGCTGATACTGCCGGTCAAGCTGTGCAAAAAGACTCCCCCCTTCCGAAGGAGTCCCCAAGGGCTTCCCCTGAAATTGCCGGTCAAGCTGTGCAAAAAGACTCGGTTCTTTATCAGGCTCCGCCAGGGCTTTCTTCTGGAATTGCTGATCGAGCTGCGAAAAAAGGCTCATGGAATCCTCCTTATATGTGCAAAGAGTCTCCCCCCGGCAACCGGAAGGAGACTCTTCTTTACTTTTAATTCCTACCCATCAAAGGAGAGTTGTCTTTGCCGGAGAAGAATTTTCGGATAATCCGGTATGCTTCCGGAGTGTCTGAGGCCTCCGCTAAAATCTCTTCGGGGCTCCACCCTTTCGCAAGTAAGTCCTTGGCAAGAGCGACGTGGTCTTCTTCCCTCTGCAGGGCTCTTTCCTCCATCGGGATAAAATAAGGGTCAGTGGGGGAGTTGATTATGCTGTTGTAAACTTGCTCCGCAGCGCGCAGCCCCTTCCCCTTAGCACGGCAACTTTCCAGAATATAGGCTTTAAGTTGCTGTGAGGAAACTCCCCGGCGGTAGAGTTCCACTGTCCAGCTTTGGAGAGGCCTTCCCGTTAACGGATCCACCCCTCCAGTCCAAAGGCGATGTTCGGCGTTTAACTCTGACGGCGAAAACAAATCGTCGTTCTGGGAAGATGCCGTTTGTGCAAGGTTAAGGGCTTGCATAACCTCCGGTGTGCGGTCCCCCGCCTGGTATCGCTCGTGGGCCTGCACCATAAGCTGATATTTGGGATCCGCCCTTCGTTCCGCCGCCCGAAGCGCCCAGTCTTCCCGGTTCCGGGCTGTCTGGGCGTTCTGGGCGTATCTGGTATCCGGGCTTACCCCCACGGGGGCCTGCAAAAGGGGGTTAAAGGCCCCGGTACCGGGATCGAAGGCGGCGGCAAGTTTCTGATCCCCCAGATCCATCTCCTGGAACTTCATGTTCGGGGAGAGGTGCTGGAGGATATCCGTAAATTCTCCCTGGTTGCCTCCGTACATGCCGAAGCGCATCCAATCCGGCATAACCTGATGAGGACTCCGGTAGTCGTAATTCTGGGAGCCCATGTGGGTGGCGAGGCTGTCCATTCCCGAACGATTCGCGGCGGCCGCCTGGGCCTGTTGCTGCGCATCCACCACCCCCATGATGCTCTGAAATCCCTTCATGGCTCCCTCGGCTCCGTATTTTTTGGCAAAGTCGCTCTGAATAGCTTGCCCCAGAAGAGCCATGGGGTCGTTGGTGCCTCGATGCGCCTGGTCCCACGTGTCGAGCCAGGAGGCGTCATTTCCTCCCTGGGGAACTCCGTAGGCTTTATCCCAGGGGGTTGATGGGGTTTGCGGGGTCACATCGAGAGGAGGAGCCCCCGGAGCCTGTCGTACCTGATCGAAGAGGCTCTGGTACAGCCCCTGTTCCGCCGCGGCATAGGAGCGCCGCTTGCCGTCTTCTATGGCCTGTCCCAGGAGGGCCGGAATAAGCCGCTGTCCGAGCTCCTCCAGAAAGGAGGGCTGCCGACGTACTACTGCCACTCCCACGGTTTACCACCGCCTTCCATGCTGATAGAACATCGCCAGAGGATCAGGCTGCTGCTGAGCGGGCAGAAGAGCGGTAAGGTTCCGTTGCACCGGGTTTGCGTAGCTGTAGTTTTCGCTCTCCGGCTCCTGCCACTGCTGATAGTTTTGCGCCGCCCCTCCCTTGGGATGGGAGATGGCCTGGGCTCCCCCCCCGCCTCCGAAGAGACCGGAGAGGAGCGAGCCGAAGAGGGGCTGTAAAAAGATCATGGGATCCATCGCCATTGCGTGTGCCTCCTTTATTTACCCTGGCTGACTATGGTATCTCCCGGCACGCCGTAGCGGTGGGAGCTCCACATGGAATACAGGTTCTTGAGGTCGTTGTCCATGGTATCCCCGATACCCATCATTTCCTGGGCTCCCGAGAGGCGGGTCTGGTAGGGGAGCATGGATGCCTGGGCGTTGGTGAGGGAATGGGTAAAGTTCTGTCCCCATCCTTCGGCGGCGCCGAGGTGTCCCTGGCCTACCCCGAGGTATCCCTGTCCCGCTCCCATCATGCCCTGCCCCGAAGCATTGGCGGTCTGTCCCGCCGTGGAAAGAGCGTTCGCGGATCCTATATAGCCCTGCCCGGCGTTGCTGTAGGCTCCGGATTGGCTCGTAAGCCCTCCGATCTGGTCCGTATATTTCCCGGCGGTGCTATCGTAATTAGCTCTTTGGGATGCCATGGAATCCAAAAAGTTCCGGGCATAGCTCTCGTTGATGCGGTCGTTGACCTCTCCCAGGCTTCGATTGGCCACCGAGGAGTTGATTACCCCCCGAGAGGCGAGGCTGTTGAGGTTGAAGCCCATCATCTCATCGAACCCCCGCTGATTGCCCTTGATCCAATTTTCCTGGTAGCTGTCCGGGAGTTTCCCCTGGAGAAGAGTGGACTGCATCTCATCTCCCAGGGCTCCCAGCTTGGAAATCGGAGCCGCCATCTTGTCGGCGGATCCTGCGGCCTTGTCGAAATATTTCTGCGATCCCTGGGCCGCCGAAGCCGCCTGCCCCGCGTACTGGTTCCCGGCGTTGAAGGCTCCCGACGCCTGGTCGAAATAACCTCCCGCCTTGTTGAAAGCCCCTGTGGCGGCGTTGAGAGAGCCCCCCTGATTGCCGAGAGCGGTGTTCGCTCTCCCTAGGTTCGCATCCATTCCCAAAAGCCCCTGGCCGAAGTCCTGCATGAGCCCCACGTTCATTCGTTCCTGCCATGCGGGAGTCTCGGGGCGAATGGCGGGGCTGGTATTCCATGTCGGATTCATCCCCGTGTCCCTGGGATGCCGCTGTCCGTCCGGACCTATGCCGTACCGGACGGAACCCGTGGAAGGTCCGCCGTCCGATCTGCCGATGTACTGGGCTCCCGTTTCACGGGAAGGGGCATATCCAACATTCGGCGCGGAGCCTCCGCCCCGTGCGGTGCTTGCGCTCCCCTGGAAGGCCCCCGGAATGGCGGATTGGCCCTGTGCCTGAAAGAGCGACGGCGCCGCAAGGTTCTTGCCATCCCAGCCCCTTCCCCAGGAGGAACCCTGGTTCTGGTCATGGGTCCACTCGAAGGGGCCTGTAGGGGTCGCGGGGTAGGGGGCATCATAGTTCACGGCGGGGAGGCCCATCATCTGGTTCGCCATGTTCCAGTAGCTCTGGCCCTGCTGGGCCTTGTTATAAGCACTCTGGGAGAGCTGTTCCCGGGCGATGGCCTCGAACCATTGCTCCGGAGGAATGGAGACGTTGGTGGATTGCGTGGAAGATCCCCCCTTGGCCCAGGCTTTCTGAGGACGGCACAAGGGGAGGAGCACGAAGATAGCCAGGAGGAGTAGTAATATGGTCATGGCAACCTCCTTATTCCATATTGGGATACGTGAAATCGTTCAGATCCCCGGAGTAATGCGGATACAACCCCAGGTGGGCCAAGGCCCCCACGAAGTAGATCCACCCCCAGAGCAGAGAAAACGAAAAGATCAGCCCCCCGGCGGCAAATTCCCCCAGGAATCCGGCGTAACAGATGGCGAGGCGCTTATACCTGGGAAGCCCCGGAGGCAATGCCCAGATCCAGCGGGGAACCCGGAGCTTTCCCAGGGAGCCGAAACAGAGGGAAAAGGAGATCTTTTCTTCCGCGAGAAGGAGCGCCGCGAGATAGTGCCCTCCTTCGTGGATCCAGGTCCAGGGAAGCAGCCAGAGGGCATAACCGCACAAAATCAGGAGACTATCCACCGCAGGGCTCCTTTCTTTTCGGAAAAAGCAGATTCCCGAAGGGGGCGAGAAAGGGCCTGGCGAGCATGGCGGCAGAGAGATATACCAGAAGCAGGATCCGCGTCATAAAAGCACCTCCTCATCATTCATGAATCCCTCCACGGGACAACGGATAATATGTCCGTGGATCTCGCCGTTGTACTTGCGCTTCCAGGTCTCGGGGTTGCGGTAGGTGATGGATTCGATCACATCGCACCCGTGCAGCCGGGCGAGCTCGTGGATCCTCGTCCTCCAATACCGGCCGTCCCCCACCACCTTGCCGAGGTAGATAATTCCGGGATGGGACGCATCGAAATAATACGTAAGGATCCCCCTGGTGGGTTCGTATTCCACCTCTTCCGCCAGAGCGGAGCGCCATTCTCCCGCCTCGTTCCGGTACAACACGGTACGGGGATGCCATCGCACCCCCGCATGCCGTTCGAAGACCGCCACCCAATGCTCGTAACTGCGGGCTATTCCGTCGGCCATTCGTGCCCCACCTTCTTGTTCCAGAAGGAGGCGATAAACCCCAGGCCGTACTCGAAGGCGGGGCCGTCCAAAAGCTCCGCGAATCCGGGGAGGGGCACCATGGCATCCAGCACCTTGGCGGCGGCGGCCCGCTTCTCCTCCGAAGTGAGGATTTTGCCGGTCTGCACCACCGCAGTCTCCACGCAGAGCATGGCGCGCCCGAAGAGCTCCGCCACGGTCTTCAGGTTATCCAGAATCTCTCCCACGGAATTCCATTCCTCGAATTCGTCCATGCTTTCCTTCGTAGTCTTGACATCCCGCCAGAAGGCTTTCGCGGTTTCCACAAGAATATCCATTTCCATTCCTCCTTATTTTGTTCCCCGGTGGGTTATCCACCGGAAAAGGGCTTCCTGCCCGAGATCCAGAATCCGCCCGCCGGAATATCCCGCCATGCCCACCATGGCGGAGACCACCAGAGGATTCAGCCCGAGCCCTCGACCGAGGCAGGACATGAGCACCCCGATAAATCCGGCGGTGACCATGCCCGACAAAAAAGAGCCCCAGGAAAAGGGCTCGTGCCGATGCTTCCGCAGATACCGCACCAGGCTCCCCGCCATGCCGATCAGGGCGGGCGGAACGATGAAGAACACCAGATCCCGCACGCAATCCCAACAGCGGCTAAGATCGTCCATGGGTCCATCTCCCTATCCCCTCCGCCAAGGCCCGCGCCCAAGCCTGGATCATCTGCGGGTTTTCCGTCTGCTCCTCGAAGTTCGGATTCGTGATAAACCCCAGCTCCACGAGCACGGCGGGCATTCGGCTCTTTGCAAGTACCCAGAACTGTGATTCCTTGTCGCCGTCTCCGTCCGCCCAGTCCTGACGGAGACGTACCGAGGGGAAACGGAATCTCCACGCCTCCAGTATGTGAGAGGCTAACGCATCCGCCTCCGTGAGTCCTACGGAGGTCCAGACCTCGAACCCGTGGGCCTGATGGTTTGCCGCCCCGTTGCAGTGAATGGACAGGTACACCTCCGCCTCCCACTCGTTGGCCTTGCAGGTGCGGGAGCTGAGCGGCACGTCCGCATCCGAGTACCGGGAAAGCAAAACGGTGTGGCCCATCTCCTCCAATCGATCCCGGAGGCTACGGGCCACTTCCAGCGTTACGTTTTTTTCTCTTTGGGTCTTTCCGCAGGCTCCGGGGTCCGTGCCGCCGTGGCCTGGGTCCACATAGATTTTCATGTAACACCCCTTTCTTTCAGGCATCACCATTTCGCCAGACGGGCGGCGGAATATGACGAAAAGTACAACGATTCCTGGACTTGGAACTCTATCGAAAATGCTCCGGTGTAAACCTTAGACCGGCGGAAATTAGCAAGCCCCACAGTATTGCTGAGAGTGTTGTTATACCCAGAATAACAGGGTACAAAGCTATACTGGTCTAAAGAGCTGGCAAGGAACAGCCACCCTGCGTTTACCCCGGCGTCACCGTAGATAGTGTTTGCCTTTTTCAGGCTGTCAGAGACGCCCGATCCGGACATCATCGTTAACCCTGATTGATAATAGCTCCCTCCCGCCTGAGCCCAGTACGCGTATCTGCTACTTGAGCCTCTCTTGATGCCGTCCACCCACTCACCCTCAATACCCGTGCTGATGGCATAGCACATCTCTCGAATGCCGCGCCATTGGCATGACTCCGGGATATTCCGAATGTCTCGGGGGAAAAGATCGAAGGTATTTTTTTCAATCACCATACGCGCAAGAATGTCATGCCACTCAAAAACGGATTGCGTGTGATATCCCTCGCCGTTAGCCTCGCATGCCGCACGAGCCTCGGAGAGAGAAATCCCATTCCAATGCGTTTGCCCCGGAGCGGAGCCCATGGTATCGTTTCCCGCATTGTGCCCCCGGTAGGTGCCATAATAGAATTGATCCATCCATGCGTCATTCCGCTGGAATGCCCCAGGAATGGCCGAAAAAACGAGGTCATTCCATGTGACGGGAGTAGGAGAGAGCAACATGGTCCACCTGGTTCCAGAGCCTGAAACGTTAGGGAGACTTCCTCGCCACCAGTAACAGATGGGAATCCGGCGAAAATAGTTTCCCCCCCCGTCGATCCATTCGGTAAACTGATACGAAGGGTGGCTGTTGAAAAAGGATTCTCCAAGAGTCGCCGCCTGGAGCCCTTCCTCGCCAACGCACACCTGTCTCAACACCGCTCCATACTGTTGTCGTGATCCTATGTCTTGCACCCCTATTATCGGGATCTCTGCCGCCGGTTGCTGTATGCGTGGCGAGCGCCTGATTACAAACCCCATTGCAGCCTCCTATGTCAGCACGAAGAGCAAGGAAATCGAGAGCCCCTCCGCGTCATGTCCCGGAGTCCCCCCCGTGGCTTGCACAACCTCAATTTCCACCACGTCGCCATACTCGACCTCGGCATTGCACGTTGTCATCTGGCGCGTCGTGGCGGTCTCGTCGTCGGCAGAAAGAGCGTCTGTGCCCCCGAGAGATACGTTGATGGCTGGCTGCGTAGTCGTCGCCGCGCTGTCCTCGGCCTGGATAATATGCTTCACGGCGCACAGCACCCCCGGCCCCAGATCCCAGTAGAGGGGATCTTTCAGCAGGCTCGCGATGGCGGTGGATGTAGCGGCTTCCGCAAAGGCTCCGGGAAAGTGCACGTCCATCTTGACCAGCCGGGGGAAATCGCCGTAACTCACGGCGTACTCGGTACTCGCCGTGAGCACGCCCCCGGAGAGCGTCACGGCTCCCGTGGTGTAGTCCTCGATGATATGGTACGTGGTGGTGCTCCCGGAAACCATCTTCAAAGGCCGTCCCGGTACAAAAATCACCTGGTTCGCCGCATTGTCGGTAACGGAAAATCCAGCGGCTGATGTGGCGGTCGCATTGCCGAAGGATTGCCATCCATCCAGGGGCGCATAGGCTGCCAAGGGGGCGTAATCCTCGTCATGATCGTGAGATGTCGAGGCATATCCCGTATGCGTATGATCCAATCCGGAGTAGGATTCATCATGGTCATGAGAGGCGATCGCATATCCGGTATGAATATGCTCCAGTCCAGCGTAGGCATCGTCGTGGTTATGAGATGTCGCGGAATACTCCGTATGAGTATGGACCAACCCGGCATATGTTTCGTCGTGGTCGTGGTCGGAGGAGGCAAACCCTGTATGCGTGTGTCCAGCTTCGGCGTATGCTTCGTCGTGGTCGTGAGTGGTAAGCGAGTATTCCGCATGGGTATGGTCCGTGGCTGAAAAGCCGGTGTGTGTATGGTCCAGCCCAGCATATGTTTCGTCGTGGTTATGAGAGGCAGAGGCATATCCCGTATGCGTGTGTTCAGCCTCGGCGTATTCCGAATGAACATGTTCGACGGCGGCGTATCCGGTATGAGCATGCTCCGCCTCTGCGTATATACCTCCATGATCGTGAGATGCAGCCGCATACTCTGTATGCTCGTGGTCCGTGTCGGCGTATTCCGTATGAGCGTGGAGCATCCCCGCATAGGCATCATCGTGGTCGTGAGTGGTAAGCGAGTATTCCGTGTGAGCGTGATCGGTAGAAGCAAAACCCGTATGCGTATGATCTATGCCGGAATAATCCCCGTCATGATCGTGAGATGCAGAGGCGTACTCCGAATGTGCATGGGACAACCCGGCATAGAGCGCGTTGTGGTTATGCGATGAGGGCGCATACTCTCCCGCGTGGTCATGTTCGACGGGGGAATATACGCCGTCGTGGGTATGATCCAGCGGGGCAAACTCCACATCAATCTTGATGTTCGAGAGCGCCCAGTTCGGGGATGCGGGGCCGGGCTCGTCCGTATTGCCGTTTTGCAGCGAGAGATACCACGATCCGGAGGAGACTATAACCTCATCGCCTTCGCTATACTCGGTCCCCGGAACGTAACTTCCCCGCAATCTCCTATAGGGCACTCTCGCGGTACGGATGGCCGGCACTCCATCAGGAAGCGCATTGGCATCTGTAAGCCTGACGACCTGAATACCCTGACCCGCAGAAGATGCCGGCGTAATCGCTGTAACGTCAGGAGGAGTGGCGGCATTACTCAACCTTATGACTTGCATGTCACACCTCCTGAATGAGATACCCGCCATTGCCGACGGATTTAGAGACGCTGCCTATTTCGTTCGCTAAAGCCACCACGCAACCGCCACCGGCATTACCGCAGTACGAGTGAGATGAATTGCCCCCTAAAGCAGTAAATGTTCCTGAAACAATCCTGCCAGTAACCACGAGCAAACCGCCGCCGGCGGAACTGCCGCGATACGTAGTGGAATACGGATTATACTTTCCGTTCTGGTCATCAGCTTGCCAGTATTGCCCTCCCGTAGATACGCCGGAACCATTTTCTCCCCGCCCCGTATAGCTTCCCGTATTGGCATAGCACATCACCATTATTCCTCCGCCGCCAGCCCCTCCGCAATACGAAGTACCTCTGCCTCCCTGTCCTGCGTATGCGTGAGACGTTCCCCCTGTAGTATCAGGATCACAAGGAGATCCTGGACGTGTGGCCCAAGCCTTGCCACTAAAGCCTCCGCCACAACCTATCGAAGGTGCCGTTCCTGCATTCGGCCCTGCATAAACGCTGCTTCCAGAATGCCCATCAGGGCGATAAGCATAAGCCGTTCCCCCTATACCTGCGGCGGCGGGCACCGTAACTCCTGGATACAAATACAGGTTTTGCCCCGTAGCATGAGCGCCTTTCTGCGTCATATTCGCAGTACCCACAACCTCGTCTCCCCAGATAAAGAGCCCTCGTTTACGAGCCGCGGTGGTTACGTTGGAGAGGGTGAGCTTGCCATGGCAGATCACCACCACTCCATGGGAGTCATTGGTTGAATTCCCGATAGAGCCGGAGAGCGTGGTGTCTTCGTCATACTCGTAGATCACCACGGGGTAATTTATGCCGCCGATTCTCAACGTCAACGATCTCGGATTACTCCCAGGGATAATTCCCCAGGCAGACAGAAATTCCCACCAATAGCTGAAAGGAGGCCTTCCCGTCCAATGGTCATAAACTCCCGAACCTGGAGTGGTCTCCAACAAGTCAGGAATGCTATAGAGCTTCGACAAACCAGGGCAGAGAGTCCCGGTCACCTCGGGAGACCCGGAGGTTCGCAGACGAAAAGCGCTCCCTATAATTTCAAACCAGGGGCGCATGTCATTCCTCTACTATGTTTGCAAAAATGCTACAACCCGCTACAGAAAATTTGACCTGGATTTTGTCGCCGGTGACAAGATTGAACTCTCCGTTCGCCCGAAACGATGCTACGTCCACAGACAATCCTTCCGGAGTAATGTGGTGTACGAGATTGTCCCCTCCGTCCAGGATCTTCAGCCCCATCGTTATGGCTCCGCCGGAATTGTTCGTTATATGCAGACTCGACACAGTCGTTGCCGTGTCAGCCCCCACGCTATAGGCAGCTCCCGCGGGAGTTTTCAGGGTTGTCCATGTGTCATTTGCATAGCTGGCCAGGTTCAAGCGGGTAAAATTCGCAGCCATCTCTATCCCTCCTTGCTGACTTCGGGGCGCACCATCGCAACCCCCTCCACGATCCGGAAACGGTCCCCTCCGGGAACCACGAGCTCTATGTCATACACATAGTCCTTGTCGGCTTTCAGCTTTTTCGTGTCCGCCGGAAGGAGCCGCACCGTCAGCACGCCGTTATGCAGATTCAGCCTGCCGCTCTCGATGGTCATGCTCACCGCAGGGCTGACAGAATCGTAATCTTCGCGAATCTCGCCAAAAGCGGAATATCCGAGAAGAGAGAGGGGGTTTCCCTCATCGTCGAAAAGCCCGTAGTGCTCGTAGAACGAAGAGCCCTGGTTGATAACCCAGGGAGCGATAAGGGTCTTCATCGCAACAGATACCTCCATTTAATCAGTTCTCCCTTGGTCAAGAACTCCGCCCCCGCAGTCTCCAGGGTTCCCACGGAAATAGTGTCCACGTGCAGGATTCCCACGGTGAACTCGTCGGCCTCCAGAGCACTTATCCAGGAAGAGCCATTCCAATATTCGATTTTCAAGAGCCCCTCCGAAAGGGAAGCCCGCACATCGTAGGTATCCGGGGAGGATTCCCCCGCCATTTTCCGGAGCCGGTTCAGGATCTCCACCATGGCGACCAGGTCTTTATAATGGTCCTCCAGAACCATGTTCGTGGTGATGGATTCATCGGGGGGGTTATAGAAATTACTGCTGTTACCGAGTGCATATGCCATTGCTTATCCCACCTCCGCAGTAAGGGCGAACAGAAAACGCAGCGTGACCCGTCCGGATGTGACGGAGAACCTAATGTATCCCTCTTCCACCCGGGCGTTGCACAGAAACCGGATCAGGGAGCGGGCTCGGTTTACCAGGGGATCCATGTCGGAATGGGCCACATCGTCATCCGCATAGGCGATATCTCCGCCGGCGGAGGTCGTCCAGGGGCGAATCACCTTACCCATCTTGATTTCCCCCACGGCAGTTTCGGCGGTGACGAATCCCGCACCAAGGCTCTTGACGCAATACGGAGAAATATTCGAGCTCGTGCCGGTCCGGATGATGGCATGAATATTCTCGCCATCGTCCGTAAAGTATCCCTCTCCGATTTCCCGCAGCTTTCCGTCCCCGCAAACGATCACGATGCGGGATCCGTTATCGCATGCCCCGGTGACGCTCCAGGGATAGACCCAGGGGAAGATGCCTCCCGTCACCGTGGAGAGGGCATACAGGGTATCCCCGTTATCGGGATTGATGAGCACCACCCGCTTCGTCAGGGAGGAGTAGCACCAGCCGTCCCAGGTGGCGGCCTTCGCCAGGGCGGAATTGCACTTCTGCCCTGGCTCCACCGTGGCCACATCTCCATAGGATGCGGATACCCCGAAGGCCAGGAGCCCCCGGCGGTCGAGATAGAACGCCTCATCCTTCACGGCAATGGCCCCCCGGGGAGCCACGCATACCGCGTCATGGCTCTGTGCCACGAGGGAGAACGTATCATCCCAGGGATCCCCTATGGCGCGGTATGCCACTCCGGCGGATCCGTCCGGCGCGGCCTTGAACACGAGGAGATCCGTGGAGAGAGGAGCCACCGCCACGGTCTGGAACCCCTCCTTGTACCCCACCTCGAACATATACGCCCGATCCGCTCCGGAGGCGGAGCAGTTCCATTTCGCGGGGTCTCCGAGGCCGGAATACTGGATGATATCCCCGCTCGTGGCGGCCACTCCGATATGCCCGTTCCGGGTCCACACGTAGTTACAATCTTCCTGCACGTTGGAATAGGCGTCCGCCTCGTATCCCGAGAGAGCGGTAACGGCCGCAAGGGTCCAGGGAGTGGGGCTTTCGGGATCGAAAGAGATCTGCTGGAGCGCCCCTCCGGAAGCGAGGAGAATCTCCCCGTTATCTCCGAAGGGAGCGAACATGGGAGGCTCCTTTCCCGAAAGAGTTCCTACGAGAGTCTCCGTCCAGCCCGCAGGATGCACCGCGTAAAGCCTATGTTCGGTTCCCACGGTTTCGGATACCAGATACCGCTCGAACACGGGAGCCCAGAAGATTGCCGTGGGGGTTCCCGAGAGAGAGACTTTCGTCTCCGTGCCGTCCCGTACCCGGATAGCCCCGGAGAGATGTTCGTACTCCCAGTTCCGGCCCTCGGCAAGCTCGTTCGCCTGGAGGAACTCCGGAGATACCGAGGTATTCACCCCTCCGGAAAAATCCCCGAAACGGAGCTGCGTGGTCTGGCGGAAGTCGTTAGCATGACGGTCGAAGTAGGCCATGGATTACTCCAGCATCCCCGCCACGCCTTCAAGAAGGGCATTCGCCACGGCCTGATCCTGGGTTGTGTCGAATTCGTTGCGGTTCAGGGCGCGCACGGCGGCGACGTCTAAAAGCAGGGGAAGAAATCGCCCGGGGAGCGGGAGCTCGGAGTCCAGGCCGAGCCCCTGGGGAGGGGCGGGATTATAGCGCACATCCAGGGAGCTTTCTTCCGTCAGGAGGTAAAACCGCCCCCGTTGCTGCCGGATGGGATATTGCCCGCAAAAACCCCCGAAATCTGCGGGTACTTGTCCGTAATGGGTTACGGTATGGTCTTTGACGAAGGTTCCTTTTCCGGAAGCTCCCGCAGTGGCATACAGGTGGAGGAGCGACGCCTCCACCACGGACAGCAGCTCCTCGTCCGAGTATCCCGCCTTATCCGGATCGTGCACCCGGGGCCGGAGAAGGTGCTCGATAAATTCCGCGCACGTCATGGCTATCCCTCCCGGAAGTACCCTTCCACCAACGTCTGACGGGGCGGAGAGCCCGAAAGGAGCTGCACCACCTCATCATGCCATTTTGCGAAAAATTCCATGCCATCCTTGCCCTGAATCCGCACCAGGGCATAGTCCAAAAGGAGATCGTCGAACTCCGAAGGCCAGGGCAATTCCTCGTCCCTCACCAGGGGGGCAGCGGTGGGGACATGCCATGCCTCGAATACATAGGCCAGATCCGGGGCGGGGGAAAATCGAAAGGCCACCTTTCCGAAGGGGGTGAATTTCCGGGGCTTGCCGGGGGACGTGCCCGCCAGAGCGGCGAATTCGTCCATGTCGATAGCCTCCAGAGGCTTTCCATCCAGAACCACCTCCAGGAGCAGCGTATGGGGCGGCATGGTCACGAGGCGTTCTCCGGGAACGCACGTCCCCGCATAGGGCACCGCCAGAAACGAGGGCTTGTAGATCGCCGCGAGACGGCGGATCTCCCGGTCTCCCTCCTCCAGCTTCCGGAGGAGCTCATAATCCGAGTACGAGGTTTCCCCCAGATCCCGAAGCTTTACCCGCAAGGCCAGGAGCAACGAAGTGGTGGTACTCATGGCAACCTCCGATCTGCTGTAGTGTGGACGAGGGGGCGGGAACCCCGCCCCCTCCTTCGCCTAGATATCGCCGCTGACAACAGCCACATACCCGGCCACGTCGCCGGCGGGCCACCCTCCGAACCCCGTGGTATCCGGATCCGAAGCGGTAATCCACGCCTTCTTTCCCACGGTCCAGGCGGCGTCAGAAAAAACCAGCAGCACCGTATACTGTCCGTTCGTCATGGTGGGAGTGGTGGTGGCGGGGGACAACGTAGCCGCGCCGGTAGAATCATCATCGCTCACGGCGATCTTGAGAGGGCCGTTATACCAGCGGTGAAGCTCTCCGTCAGCGGTAACGAGGGAGACCGTCACGGGAACCAGAACCGGCCCCTCGTTCAGATCCGGACTGGTCACGGTGGCGACCTCGGGAACCACCGTAAAGGTGTAGTCCCCGTACTGCCCCTTCACGAAACTCACGAACTCTTCGGCATTGCCGCCTCCGGTGATGAGATATCCCCGAAGAGCTTCAATTCCCGGGGGGACCGCCGCCAAAGCCGGGAGAGCGAAGAGCAGCACCAGGAGTACAACTGCAAATTTCTTCATTTTCTTCTGCCTCCTTTACCGCAGCGCCGCCGAGGTGGGACACGTGATGACCGCGAAATCCTCGCCGTTGAAAGCGCTCTTCCGGACTCCGTAGATCAACCCGGTAGCCACGCCCTTCTGGTTGTCGTAATCGAAAGCCTTTTCCTTCCAGAAGGGCTCCTTTGCCACCGCATAGGCTCCCGCCTGGGCTCCGAGCAGCACGTTATAGGCCACCTGAGCCCCGGAAGCCCCGTCTGCGGCGAGGAGCACATTCTCGTGATCGTGGAGGATCACCCCGTCGTAGACGCCGAGAGCTCCGGAGAAGATGGGGTTCTCCTTTCCCCTGATACCAGCTTCCCGCTGGGACTGAAGCCACGTGGCATCCTGCTTGAGATCGTCCGCCGCATAGGGGTTGACGAGCAGGATGTAATACTCCTTGCCGTCCACCCGCACCGGGCGGATCTTGGGAGTTGCCATCTTCGCCCGGAGCTTGGCGAGCCGGATCATGGTAGTGGTGAGCTTGCCGCTGGCGGTAATGTCCGAAACCGCAGAGCACCCCGTGGGCAAGAGAAGACGATTCGGGGAGGGAGCGGAGCAGAGAGCCGAGAAAATGGAACCGTCAATGAGCTCCTGCATCCAGATCTTGAGAGCGGACTTCGCATTCTTCCGAAAATCGAGCTGGGATTTCTGCTCCTCCTCGGAACCCTCGGACCGCACCGCATGGCGGCGCTGGCCTACGGTCACTTCCATGTCGTAGTAGGTCAGGGCCTCCTCGTTGCCCTCCAGCGTCGCATCTCCCGCAATGCCCGTACCCTGAAGCTTCATCAGCAAAGGAATGGTGATGCTGTTGCCTTTCTTGGTCTTCAGATCCGTCTTCATGGTAATGACGCTGTCGGATCCCTCGGACATGAACTTCTTGAAATAGATCTCGTCCATAACCTCTTTCCAGAGGTCCAGAGCCCATGCTCGCTGGACTAAATTCGGGGGGTACTTGGTGGTAGCCATGATTCACTCTCCTTATATGGTTCGGTTATTCTCCTCGGAGGATCCGGGATCGGACATCCTCCGGGAGCTTGCTCCATTGAGCGCTGGTCAGATTGTTCAGGTCAAGTTCCGATCCGCCGCCGGATCCGCCGGGGATATCGGCCCCCCGGGGCATCTGAATTTCCTTGCCGTCTCCGGCGGGCGAGACCTTCGCCCCAGGCGCCTTCGGAGGCTGAGCGGGCCGATTTTTCGCCTGAGCCTTCTCCGCTTCGAAGCGGAACCGGAGCCCCAGAGTGTAGAGCACCTCTGCGGGATCCGGGGACGTGGTAACCATGTTGAGCATGGCCTGGGCGTTCGGGTCTCCCAAAGCCGCTCTCTGCTGCTGTTGCTGGAGCCAGGGCACGACGAGCAGAGCCACGTCGTCGTAATCCTTGTACCGCTGACGGGCCGCCTCCTGGGACTGCTGGGCTCTCTGCTGCCATGCACTCATGGCCTGCTGCTGCTGGAGGGTCTGCTGGATGGGGGCTATCTCCTCCTGATGCCGCCGCTTGAATTCCTCCTCCATCCGTTCCATTCGAGCCCGCACCCGCTCCTCCACCAGGCGCTCCATGGGATCCTCCGGGAGCTTGTCCGACTTCTGGGGGGGCTGGAACTGTTCCATCCGAGCCCGCAGAGCCGCCAGTTCCGCCTGTTGCTGCCGGATGGTCTGGGCGGCCTGATACTCGTTCTGGTAGAGCCTTTGCATGTTCTGCTCGTACTGGGAGAGGCGCTCCTGTATCGGGTCCGGCTGCCGGGGTTCCGGGGGGGCCTCTTCTGCGGGGGGAGCTTCCGGTTCCTCCTGGGGTTCCTGGGGATCCTGCTGTTTCAGCAGAGCACTCAGGGTTTCTTCCACTCCTGCGTAATCTTCCTGGGTCATGTCCTCGTGACTATCCATACGTTGCCTCGCTCCTTTCGAATATACAAAATGGTGAGATGCGCTTTCCGCATATCACCATTTTCTGTACAGGGTTACGAAAACCCTCTTTCTCGGAACGTTCCGAGTTCTTACCCTCCCCGGGCTCCCGCCAGAATATCCGGGAGGTTCGGAGAAGGCGGCCCCATGGGCGGCGCTCCGGGCTGTCCCGGAGGCATTCCCTGGGATTGCTGTTGCCGGGCTTGCATCTCCATCTGCTGCTGTTGCATGAGACGTTCTTTCAGCATCTCCTTCTGGGGCAGATCCGAGGCCTCGATGATAACGTCCGGAGGTACCGGGAGCCCCGCCTTTGCCATCTCCAGGAGGGCGTAAAAGGCCGCCACTCTCTGACTCGGCGTGGCGGGGGTGTCCGAAATCACGACATCGAATTCGAAGGTGGAAAGATCGTTGAGGATTTGCTGTACCGCCATGCCCGTTCGGGGATCCACGGTTTCCTGGGGTTGGTTGACGGGGACGAAATCAGGCTGCCCGGATTCCCCCACGATGCGAAATACCCGGGGCTCCCGGTAGAACTGTGGCAGGAGTCCGGGGTGTTTGGGATCTCCCCAGAGCTGCTTCAGGAGCCGTTTTTTCGCCATTCTGAGCTTGTCGAAGAGCATGGCCAGGCTGGTGACGGCCTGACGCTGACGCAGTTCCAGGGCACGTCCCGAGGCCGATGCGGGAACGTTCGTACCCAGCATGGCCTCGTTGATCCCCGAAATGTTCTGAAGATCCTCCTGATACTGCTTGTCCACCTGGAAGAATCCCGAGGGGATGGTATCGGTGGAAAACGGAGCCGGAGCACTGCCCGTCTCGTTGTACTCGATGACCACCCCCGGAGTGGAGCCCTGCTTTTCGAGCTTGGTCTTGTTTGCGTAATCCAGACCGCCCTTCTTCACCAGCCATCCCCGGTTCGCCATGGTGTTGATGATGTGCAGGAGCTGGCTGCGTCTCTTGTTCATCTCCCTCTGGGGATCCTTGAGATCCCGCACGACTCCGGCGGGGGTATCCCCCTCGCCAAGCCAATAAGCGGGAACCATGATGTAGGGAAGCTTCCCGTGGGAATACGGGGACGGCACATCCTCCAGAAGGAGATCCCCGATATGTGACGCCACCCGAATCTCTTCCCGGCTCTCGGTGCGGATTCGGGCAAGCTCCCGAAGTTCCGGGGGAACCTCTTCGAAGGGAGTGTCCGGGAGCTGTAATTCCGGGGGAAAGGAACAGATCTTCTCTTCCCGGAAGGAGCGGTACCACGTAGAGATAAGCCGGACCTTCTTCGTCTCGGCGGAGTACCAGAGAGAATCCTCTCCGAGGTGGTCCCCGCCTTCGTCCGCATCGTACCGAGCCACCACAAGCTCGATGACATCGGCATGATCCGGAAAATGCCTCTTGAGAGTGCGTTTCGAAGTCCAGCGGGCGTAGTGAATGCACTCCGCATCCGAAAGATCCTCCTCCCGGCTCTCCGGGTCGGGGTACACATTGAAGGGGGACACGCGCTTGAAGCAGATTTCCCCGTCCCGGTAGGAGAGATAGAACCACCCCAGACCGGTCAGAAACGCATCCAGGGCAACCCGAGACTCCTCATAATCGAACTCGTTGGTATCGAACAAATACTTGGTAATCCCCTTGGCGACGTTGCACTTTTCCACATCGTCCCCCGTGCGGGGGAGAAAGTCCGGCTCGTAGCGGTTGAGGCGCTGGTAGCCGCTGAGGAGGTTGATGAGGGGCCGGATATGATTGATGGTTATGGCGGGGCGCTTGGCCTTGTTGAGAGCCTCCCGGGAAGCCTCGTCCCATTGCTCCCCGGCGTAGAACTCGATATCCTCCAGAGCCGCCTCCCTCCAGGAGGCATTCGCGGCAACGGCAGACCGGAACCAGTCCCGTATTTCATGGAAACTACTCGTCTTCTGCGTCGGCATGAGCTTCAATCCGTTTCGTCTTCGTTCTGGGCTTGGGCTCCTCCGAAGATACGGGAACTATCGTTCCTGCATCATCCCCAGCAATAAGGCGGGTCAGCGTGGAGGAGTACATGAGTACCAGGTTCCTGCCAGGAGCTACGACCTGGGGAAGCAGATATATCCCCTCGTTACCCCGGGATCCGTACAGAATTCCGGGGGCGGGCACGTCCACGGGCACGGCGGTCCATCTCGAACCTCCGGGGAGAAAGCATTCCATGGATACGGTAGCGGCGTTGTCCTTTACACGGCTTGCCATGCGGCATCACCTCCTTTGTGGTCATCCCAGATATCGGCCCATCCGTCCCGGTTCGGGGAAACTTCCTGGGGCGGAGTCCAGGGCCGCTCTTCCAATCCATAGCGGAGAGCGTCGTATACATGATCCTCCGCCTTGGTGTCGATATCCTCCGGGCGGTGCGGATCCGGAGGAAGGGCGGGCAGAGTGCGGATAAGATGCGAACAGGTATCGAAGATAAGCAGGGCGGGTTTCCATTCCGGAGTGCCGTACCGCCAGCCCCGAAGGCGCTGGTGGATCTGCATCTTCCCGTGGAGCCGGGAACCCGGGCGATGGTCCGCCTTCTGGAAGTGCACTCCCTCCGAGGCGAAACTCTCGTAGATGGTAGGGCCTTGGTGCCCCGAGGATGCCCAAATGCTGGGGTCCGCCCTGCCGTAGATCTCCTCTCCTGCGGCGAGCTCTATTGCACGGATGCGCGCCGCCACTTCCTGGGCGGTTTCCCGGGTGCCCTGGTTCGGCTTGCCATCCTGCATGCCGTAGAGCTCCCGGTAAACGATGACCTGTCCGTCGTTGTTGCAGGCCATCCAAAGACAGGCATAGGGAGCCTCGAAGCCCCAATCCAGCCCCCGCCATTTGTGCCAGGTGGGGGGGATATCGAAGGGCTTGATGACGTGCCTCTCCTTGCTCCACTCGCTGAACACCATGCCCTCGAAGGCGTCCCAATCGCCTTCCAGGAGCGCCTTTCTTTGGGCGTCCGGAAGAATCATGAGGCGGCTGACGTACTCCGGATCCACCTCAAGGAGCTTGGGATTGTCCTGAAGGCGCGCCGGAATGAACGCCCGGGTAAGTCCCGTGGAGGGATCCCGAAAGGTTTCCCGAGGAGGGGCGCAATCCACGAAGCGCCGCTTTACCCAGAGATGCCCCGGACCGCCGGGGTTCGTGGCGGCTCGGATGTAGCACCGAAGAGCGGGATTCGAGGTCCGGCAGCGAGAAAAGAGGTATAAATACTGGCTCTCGGGAAAGTGTGTGAGTTCGTCGAAGGCGATGTACTGATATTCATGGCCCTGATAGTTCAGCTCATCCCCCAGGGATTTCAGGTACCCAAAACGAATGGAGGCCCCGGACGGGAACCTCCATTCTTTCCTGCTGCGAATCCATTGGGCTTGGGGGAAGATGCGGGGGTAGTAGAGCATGCTTTTAGCAATCAGCTCTTCCGCCTCGGGAAAGCTCCGGCGGAAGAGGATACCCTTATATCCCGGAACATGGACCTGACGAAGGGCCTCGATGAGTAGAGCATCCGATTTGCCCCCCCCGGCGGCTCCTCCATAGAGAACCTCGTACTCTCCCCGGCGGTGAAATTCCGTCTGGGGACCGGGGTTCGGTTGCCAGATAACGTTCCTCATTTTTCCCGAAGATGCGAGCGGTCCGGATCGAACGTAACCCTATCTCCCCATTCCTCGCGCTTTCCCTTGTTCCACTGAGAAATAGGGGTAAGAAAACCCACCACCCGGGAATAAACCTGACAACGGGTGCGCTGCGTGCGGTTGCTTTCGGTGGTCATTCGGATATCTCCTCCTGATCCGGCAGAAGAGCAATCCCGGTATGATGGGCCACGTGCAGAGGATCGTCCTCGGTCCCTGCGGCGGGAGTAGTCAAAAGTCCGGTGATCTCTGCGGCCAACTTGAGGATGGCGGTCTTGCTGTGGGTCTTGATCTTGATGCCGCTTTTCGTGGTCTCTATTTCCGCTATGGCTGCGGCGGTTTCGTCGTCCAGCTCTGCGGAACCCTTCGTCTCCATGTCAAACAGAAATTTCTGCCCGGATCTTTCGTCCTCCTCGTCGCCTCCTCCGAAACGCCCGGAAGTACGAGCCCACCGGGCGATCTTCCGGGGATCCGCCTTGAGGATAGCCACGATCTGGCGGACTACCAGGTGGCGGGAAAGCCCCACCTCCTCGCAAATCCTATCGTTAAGCTCCCGGATGCGTTCCTGCACGTCCTCCCTCCGGAGGAGGCGGTGGGCCTGCCGTTGGGCGGAGTTGTAATTCTGCTGTCCGTATATGGCTTTTGCCGCGGCTATGCTGTCATAGTTTTTGATGTATTCCTGGCAAAATCGTTCGTGCTCGCCTCTCAGTAAGGGCATCTCATGGCCTCCTTTTCCAAGGGGATTTTTACAGGGGAATCCTGTATTTGCAAGGCTTTTCACCAGACAAGAACCGACCGGAGCGCACGAAAAAAGCCCCTTCTCAATGGGGGAGAGAAAGGGGCTTTTTCGTGCTGTTTCGCATGCTTCTTGCGATGATAAGAGTATAGCACCTTTTTCGTGTCACACCTGTGACAACTTTACGCTCGTAACCCCGAGAGATTCATCTTCACCAGCTTCTTGCACATCCCAAAAAATCTTAGGATCCCCCCAGGAATACATGTCGGCTTCATACCTTTCGCTCAAGTCCTCGCTATTCGGATTTGAAGGGCATAAATCCTCTGCGTTAAGTACCTCACACAGAACACCTAAGCCCTCTATACCTACCATAAATTTTACTCTCTTCACTTTTTAACCTCCTCGGTAATTGGAATCAACCACGAGTTCCTAAGTTTTTCGTAATCGTCCCATATTTTGTCTCTTTGCTCGCAAACCACGTCAAAATTCCGTTTTAGCTCGCGCAAATATACTTTCAGTTCTCTGTTTTCCTTGCTCTCGGCCACAAGCCATCTGAGAGTCTTCCTCCACCGGCGATACATGTCCCAAAGGGCTGCCACAACGAGCACAAGAGCCACCCCCAGCCATATGCAAATGTTTGCGAGGCTCATAAGTTTTCCTCCTCCGTTCCACATTCATCACATAATGTTGACAAATGTCATCAGAAATCAAGAGCTTCCATCTCCTGTGCCAGAAGGCGGAGGTCCGCAAGAGCCTTTCGGAAGGGGGGAGAATCCCGCCCTTCCAGGCGTTCCGCCGCCAAGAGCCGCAACAAGGCGCTCCGAATCCTCAAAAGCAAGCCGAGATCCAGGAACTCCCTGCATTCCATGGTGGTAGTGGTGGTAGTCATAATTACGCCCCTTCCGTCATCCCGAGTTTCAACAAAAGATCCAGAGGATCCCTGTTGACCAGTTCCGCCCAGGCTTCGCATCCGTATTCCGGAATCTTCCGCCTGTGCCAACGCGCTTCCATGGGATCCCCGAAGGGGCGGAAAAGCAGTTTCCGGGGCTCCCGTTGTCTCTTCCTCCAGCTTCGGAAATAAAAGAACGCCACCTTCCCGCCCCCACCGTGCCCGACTCCATAGCTCATCCCGATATATCCATGTTTCTTCGAGTAATTCCTAAGCAGAACGCTCACCTGGACAGAATTCAGCCCGGCGAGCAGGGCTATATCCGCAGATGTGGCGGCTCTTCCTATATGCGTCAGTGCCTCCAGGCATCTCTCCGTCAACGTCATCGCCAGTCATACCTCGCTATCACCGGGAGGAGATCCGCCCCCAGGCGGGCAAAGGCCCTATTGCGATATCTCCAGACGGTGCGCGGCACCATGCACAGCCTGGAGGCTATTTCCCGGGCGGAGAGGCCATGTAGATACATGAGCGTTACCACCTCCCGCTCTTCCGGGCAAAGAACGCTCAATACCCGCTTGATTTCGGAGGTAAAATCCTGGAGCATCCGAAGCCGGGGATCGCTCTCCTTCTGCGTGAGAATCCTCTCCTGGATAGGCAGAGTTTCTCCTCCGCACGCCAGAGATCCCCCCAGGGATACGGCGGCATAGGCTGAGCGGGCATAGGCGGCGTTCAGGGCGTGGAGCTCGGATTCCATAGATTCGTAGCGCTCCAGGAGGGAGACAATAAGCGCATTCTCGTGTCTGCTGAGAGGCCGGAACCCTCTGTCCATCTTACTCATGGCAGCTACAACCTCGCCCACCGGGGGATGGGGCGGTCTTGCTCGAAGGGCGGTCATCCTCACCGATGCCGCGCTTGGCATAGGAAAGCAGAGTCAGGCACCCCCAGGCGGCATGGGCCAGAGGATGCAATCCCGTCTCCTCGTCCCGGTCTTCCCCCTTCGCCCAGGCGATAAAATGCCGAAAAACCGCTCCGAAAACCCTTCCCCAGCGGAGACCCTTCTCCCAGTTCCGGTCTCCGTATTTGCCCGCTCCGAAGGTATAGACCCGGGCGAGCTCCTCCAGAGCGTCCGGGGGGATGAGATCGTAGCGGAGTTTTCCGAGATCGTGCTTGATTCCTTCGGATCTTGGGAAATTATTGCAGATCATCTTTCCGCCTCCATTCACGACTCCGATCTTCGAGATTTACCGCTACCTCCCGGGAATGTTCATTCCCTCCGGCAAGTTCCTCTATAAGGGCGGGTATCAAGGGGCTCCTTTGTTCGACAAGCTCGTTCAAAAAGGCTGGAGTTCTGGAAAGAAGAATCGAAAAGAATTCCGCCCACCGATGCGTATTCGGGACGTAACAGACACAACATCCCTCTGGATGGAAGACTCTAAAAAATTTTCCCGTTTCATCCAATTCACGTACCCAAAGAATCGCGCCGCCATCCTTCAACATACCCCTCTCCTTTCGTCTTCCCCTCTTATCCCGAGGTTCCACCCGAGGTTCCACCACCTTCAAGCCAGTCATCGCAAGGGATGGTGACAAAGGTGGAACCTGTGACGTCATTTTCATACACTTCCATGAAATGAGGCTCATATTAGAGGCTCCCGGAGCCTCCCTTTTCCCCCTCTTTTTTCTTATCTCTTTTTCCTCTATTTAGGTTCCAACGTTCCACCATAGGGGGGGTACGCCCTGTGTTTATAAGGGTTTGATGTGGTGGAACCTGGGGGGTGGAACCTAGGTGGAACCTCAAAAGGTTCCACCCGGAAAAACGCAAAAAATTAACAATGAAAGCAATTTTCAAAGTTCTTTTAATCTATTTTTTTGTAAAACGACATCTGGCTTCTAGTATTGCCGGTATAAACTGTAGACGTCGTTCTTTGCGGGGGGCATGAAATAAACATTGCCCCGCTTGGTCTTTTTGGGCGCTCCGTAAAGTTTCCGCAGGACTTTCCCGGCTTTCGTCACGTTCGACCTGGTTACCGGTATTCTGTCGCACTTCTGAAGCATCTCAGAGGCAGTTCTTTCAACCCATATCGAGGGGGGAGCTTCGAGATCGAGCTTTTCGTTGAGGCTCAGAATGGCCTCTTCTACGGGATCTTCCGCTTCGTGGTCATGGTTGTATTCTGCCAGCTGTGCTTCTTCTTCCGGAGAGAGCCACCACAAATACTGCCGTCCATCCTTTTCTTCAAAGGGGCGATAGTGGCAATGGTAAATCTCCGCCCAAAGCTGCTGCATATTGATGCCGTGGTTATAACTGATGTTATTGCACGGGATCACCCACCAGCGAGAGTTCCCCGTGTCGTCCAGAAGAAAGCGTGTATCGTTCACGCTTGCCGCAAACACCGTGCGCCGTGCAAAAGTACTGTGCTTTCTGCCGTAGGGGAGGCGGATCTTATCCGCCTGATTCGTGATAAAGGCTTTCAATCGGGCAAGATCGGCCTTCTTGAATGTTGCCTCAAGCTCCCCGAGCTCCACAATCCAATACGACACGGCACTATGCACGCTATCTTTATCCGCCGGATCCAGAATACGTCCTTCCCCGATCCATCCGTTTTCATGGGGAGCGAGGTTCCGGAACCAGCTCGTCTTACCTATCCCCTGGGGGCCCTGGAGAACGAGCACTCCCCGAGAACAAAAGCCTTTGTTCATGAAGGCGGCGGCCACCGCCCCGGTAAGCCACTTTGTCATGAGAGTCTTTTTCAGATTCTCTGAAAAGCCGGAAGAAGCCATGAGAGTCTCATGGAAAAGGGAAAGCCGTTCCACCCCATCCCAGGGAGAAGAAAGAATCCACTCCCGCACGGGGTTGTACTCCTTTTCCTCCGCCAGGGCATAGAGATAATCTCCCAGATTCTGGGTAGGATAGCCCACCTTCGCCGCCAGAGAAACCGCCCGGGCATAGGCCGCATTTTCCGCAATATCTCCCTGAGCGTCTTCTCCCGGGGAAAGTATTTCAAGATCTTTCGTCACCTGGTTATAACGGCATTTAATGCCGAAGTGTGCAAAAAGAGCCCGAAGATTTTCAATGATCCCCAGAGGCTTGCCCTTCGAGGTAATGTACATCGAAGGAAAAATCTCCCAGGGAGAGGGGATTCCCGCAGAAGCCTCCTGCTGTGCCCCCTTGGCCGCCCGGTGATCCTCCAGAACCTTCTCCAGGTGCGCCTTTACTGCCGCCGTACCGTACAAAGCGGCGTAATCGTTCCAATCCGTGCCGGGGTCTTCTACCCCGAACGGGGGCTCCGCCATCACCCCTCCAAGGGGGAGAAGACAGGCTTGCGCCTTTTCTATGCCGGGATTGCCCAGCTTCACCTTCTGAATATCCAGAAGAGCCGCGAGCTTCTCCCGGACGCTCGGAGGGGGCGTTGTCCTCGTGCGGGTCCAGAGAGCGAGAGAATGCCGCGAAATCCCCGTCTCCGCAAGGTCCAGATCCTCCAGGGTCATACTCTTCGCCCCCAGGGCGGCCATAATCTTGGGGCCAGGCCAATCATCATCTGCGCAAAGAATAATGTCCCTATCGGGATAGCGTGCCCGGAGCACGGTACCCACGGGCAAAAGATTCCCCGCATTCATCGCACAGGCCACGGGCCAGCCCGTAGCCTCGCGGAGGGTAGCCCCGGTGGCCCATCCCTCGCATAATAGGATGGGATCAGCCCCGCTCGATCCCGTAGCTCCCGTAAGAAAGCAGAAAAACCCCTTCACGGCTCCGCCCTTCAGAAAGCGTTTTCCTCCGTTCGGGAAAATCTGCTGCAAATTCTGGAGCTTCCCGGAAACATCCGCCAGAGGAACCAGCAGGGCATCCCCGTACTGCCGCAAACCGTAAGGAGGAATCTTTTTCCGGATAAGATACTCATTCTCCCCCCGGGGCTCTCCGGCCTGAAACCACAAGTGCAGCGCCTCATCCGCCGCCCGTCTGGCCAGATCCGCCTGAATCTCCAAGCGCTCCCGCTTCTTCTCTTCCAGGGCTTCCCGCATCTGTTCCCGTTGGTGCGTGGTCAGGGTAGAGGAGTGCAGGGAAACCGTATGTGTCGCATCCGGATCCCGCCAGCTCTTGAACCAGGCGGCGGGGTGATCGTCGAGAAAAATCTGGTACGCCCCGTTCTTCGTCCGGGGCTTATCGCCGTCGATATGATAGCGATGCAAAAGGCCATCCGGGAAAAGATCCTGCCCCGGCGAAGGGGCAAGACCGTGTTCCCGCATGGCATCCAAAAGTTTCTGGACTATCTCGCGTGGATCGTGATTCATCGTGCAATCCTTTTGTCGCTTTTGCTTGACGATCCGCCGCGGGCAGGGTACAATGAATCAAGGCGCTGCAACGCCTTTGTCTTGCCTATAGTGCGGGGGCTCCTCTTCTGGGGAGCCCTTCTCTCTTTTTCCGCCCCCGCATCGTTCCGGTAAAGGCGCATCTACATACCTCCCCGGATCGCCCGGATTGCCCGTTTCCTCAACAGCGTGTGTTTCCGGCAGATATGGTACTCGTGAATCTCCACGGCGGTGCGGAGGAAACCCCAGCAGAACGCCAGCCCCAGCACGGGGTACACTACGATCCAGATTGCCTGCATAATCATTGCTCCTTTCCTATTAAGAAACTTCCCGTTCCCGGAGAGCTTTCCGGGCTTCCAAATACGCTTCCACCTCCCGCAAATCCCAGCGTTTCAGCGTATCGCTCAAGGGGATTGGCTTCGGGGCGTATCCGTCATTCACAAGGTCGTACCAGGACGAAAGGCTCACACCGCACATCTCCGCCGCCGTCTTGGCGGTGATGTTTTTCGGGGGAAGCAGCTCCTTCCGGAGGATCTCCAGTTGCTCCCGCAAAAGATCTTTGACGAGAGGCACCGCCTCCGCCACAAGCCTCGATGTAAACTGTTCAGAGATCATGGCTTCAAGAGTCATGATGCAATCTCCTTCCCTCTGGATCTGTCCTTCCATTTTTTCAGGTAGCTCCGCAGAATGGTTTTCCTTTCTTCGTAAGAAATCCCTACGGCCAAAAGACCTATATCCACCTTTTGCAGCATTTCGATGGTAGAAATTTCTTCTTCCTTTACGTATGGACGAATGCTTTCGCCCTTCTGCATTTTCCGGGTTTCTCGGAATTGCTTCGCCGATACCCCCAATACCAAGCGGTTGATCATGTCGGATTCGTTTATGAAGTGGTAGCTTTTCGGCTCGTCGTGGGCAAGCATTACGGCTTCGGTAAAGGCCGGGTGTTCCATCCTGGCGGCAAGAAGGCTTTCTATGAAGATCTCCATTTTGTTGAATCGCTCGATGTACATTTCTTTGAATGCTGCCGCTTTTTTGCCCCGATATCCCATAACCAGAAACATGAAACCGTCTTTGGTCATAAGAATTTGAGGATCTCGCCGCTTACCTCCGGTCGGCATCTCGAAGGTGATATGCGTCTGCGCAAAATTGCGCAGTCGGAATTCTTCGCTACAATCAAGCTCTCTGATATCTCTCAAGACATCGTTATGCCTCTTCTCAAACGTTTCCGCTACCTGGCGGCTTGTACAGAAGGGTTTCCCTTCGCGTTCATACAAACCGTATTCAAGGTTGAGGGCCATTCTCGCCATTGCTTTTCCCCCCTTTATTTATTTTGTGCTACACTTTTCCGGATGGTTCCGCCTTAATTATTTTTCAGTTCCCGAAAGGAGATTTCTCATGCTCGTAAAAGAAGCTCTCGTTTTTTCTTTTTTGACTGCAGGGCACTTTACCGAAGAGAAACGCATATTTTTTCTTACTCCAGCGGGGATCATATCGGGAGAACTCCCCCTGAAAAGCAGCGATGGTACGGATAGCTCTCTCCTCTCACCCGATACCCAGAAAGAACTTGATAATGTGTATTCCTCTGCACGCAATCTTGTCGAGCAAAGCCCTGCCGGAGAACCGTACGAACCCTGGACAACCCAGGCCATTTCGTTGAACAATGTGGAGATCCAGACTTTTGACTTGAAAACAACGCTCAAACTTCCCGCTCTTACGCTGTTTGCGGATCAGATTGTGGGGGCTTCCCTTACCCCTCCGGAGATTCAACGCTAAACGTTACGATGTGTTTTTTTTGTTCCCGGAAGGTCATGAACCACGCCATGTTCTCTTCCGGGATGACCTGATAGGCTCCGTTTTTTATGTTGGGGCGGTCTCCATCAATTTGATACCGGTGCATATCCCCGTCTGCTACGAGGGCTTCCCTCCGTTTGGGGGCAAGCCCTTCTTTCTTCATTGCCTCAAAGAGTTTGTCTTTCATCATGTTTTCCATTGCTATGCCTACCTTCCTTTTTCCTACTCCGTGTTGATTCTTTTTGCCAAAGAAGCTTGTCTTTGCTCCTTTCTCTCTCTCGCCTTCCGGATGTTTTCCCCGATGTGCATTGGCTATACCAATCTTCCCGCTGCCAGGGAGGCCAGGAACCCTACTTTTCCCGGCTCGTAGCCGTATGCCTTTTCCGTGAGGATTCCCAATTCTTCGTAGTCCCACCAGAGCGAAAGGCTTTTTTTCTGTTCTTCCGTCCCGAAGCGTTTGATGTGCCTGTATGCGATTGGGCCGAGGGTTCGGCTGATCCAGGCCCCTATTCCCCAGGCGCTGAAGACGTACCGGGTTCCGTCGTGATGGATCCCAAACTTGTGGAGGATGCGATTTTTCCTTTTCATGGTTATGCCTTCCTTTCTTTGCTACTCCGTTAGGAGTTCTTCGATGGAGCAGTGGAGAATATCCGCAATGATTTTTAGTTTCGCTCCGCGAATTTTTTTGGGGTTTTGTTCCCATCGATAGAAATTTTTCAACGACGTAGAACAAGCATGAGCGAGCATCACGGGATCAGCTCCTTTTTTCTTTCTTATTTCTCGTAGTCGCATACCGGGAACCTCCCTTCCTGTTTAAGCCCATTATAAACGCAAATTTTGCGACTTGCAAGGGGCAAAAAGAGAGATAGGCGCAAAAATGTCAACTGTTCAAACGTCGCAAAAGTGGTATCTTTACTGTGGAGAGAGGTGAAAAGAATGATCGGTAAACGATTAAAAAAACTGAGACAACAAAAAAACATGAGCGCCGTAGAGTTAGGGGAAAAACTTGGTGTCACTAAAAGCACAATCCATCGATGGGAAGCAGGAGAACGGAACCCCTCTGATACAGACAAACAAAAGATTGCTAGGATTTTTGGCATTACCGTGGCACAGCTTTTAGGGGAATCCCTCGGTCCCCGGCTTGAAACCACCCGGCAAAAAGCCGGTCTCACCCTCGAAGAACTCGCCCGAAAAATAGACGCCTCTCCGGAAACCCTCGAAGCATGGGAAAACGAAGAAAAAGAAATCTCCCTCGAAGCTCTCGGAAAAATCCGGGAAGCCCTGAAAATCTCCTACTCGGAACTCCTGGATGGGATGCCCTCCCCGGTTACAAAAGAACAAGCCCGTGAACAGATAGAGTGGGGGAGTGCGAACAGCGACGACGTCCCCACGGGAATGCTGGGACTCTGCCTGGATTGGCCGGGATTGGTCAGGGATCTTGCCCCCTCCTGGAATATCGAGAAGGCCCTCGAAAAAAGGGGAATTATGGCACGAAAGGAACTCCAGGGAGGATCGGAACCTTTCCGGAAATATGCCCTCACCCCCGTACCGCTGTTGGACCCTGAAATCTTCGCGGCCTGCTGCGGAGAGGGAATCTGTTACGAATGCCTGGAAACCTACGCCACGGAAATGGTTCCCTGGGCACTGGAACCTCTGGGAATCACCTACACGGAAGGCATGTTCTGCCTCAAGGCTGAAGGGGATAGCATGAAACAGGCGGGAATCCTGAATGGGGCCCTCTGTCTGGTGGTACCCTACTCGGATCTGGGAAACGGAGACGTAGTCCTGGCGGTCTACGGAGGCAACACCAAACGATGGCTCATCCGGTACTTCTTCCCCAAGCCGGATGGCTCGGTAATCCTTCGGGCTGCAAACCCCGAGTATGAAGACATCCTGATCACCAGGGAAGAACGAGACCTCGAATGGCTCACCATCCTCGGAGAGGTCATGGCACTTCAAAGTTTGCCAAGGAGGGGATTGTGATGAAAAAGCTTTGCGTAATCTTCTTGGTTCTTTCCCTTATTGCGTGTGGGAAAAAGGAAACGCTAGCGATTGAAACACCCTTCCAAGACCCTTTCGAATATATCCTCTCAGAGCAACAAGTCGCCTCGGAAGAAAATTTCTTCAAGCTATGCGCATATGGAACATATAACGAAGTGGCTGAAGCTATAAGGGGAGGCGCTGACCCAAATTTAAGAACTTACGAAGGACTTACCCCACTCATGTTTGCAACAAGAAGCAATCCAAACCCTGAAGTCGTTTCCTTCTTGTTACGGGCAGGGGCGAATGTAAATGCCATGTCCGAAAAAGGTGTCACTGCAATAATGTGCGCTGCTTACGGGAACAGAAATCATCATGTTTTATCCGAGCTGATTCTTGCTGGCGGAGATGTCAATAGAGTTACACCTGAAGGGCATTTTTCTGCTCTGATATTAGCGACAGGGAATAACCCTAATCCCGAAGTCATTTCTCTTCTCTTGAGAGCAGGGGCAAAAGTAGACGCTCCCACTACGGGAGGCATATCTCCTTTGATGTCCGCAGCTTTTGGGAACATAAACCCGCAAATAATTCAAACCCTAATTAATGCCGGATCTTCGGTAAATGCAAGAGATAAAAATGGATTTACTCCGCTTCATCATGCTGCTGCAAATAATCCGAACTATAAAGTTCTTTCTATTTTATTGCAAAACGGAGCAAACATTGATTCAAGAACAATTGATGGGGGCACGCCGCTTATGAGCGCCATACTTTTTAACCCGAATGATGGTGTCGTAATGCACATCCTTGAGGAAACCCCCAACGTGAATGCAAGAGACAATGGAGGCATTACGCCACTATTACTCGCAGTAGGAGCGAACAAATCCCCCCAAATAGTATCCAAGTTAATCGAAATGGGAGCCAATCCCAATATTGAAATGCAAACAGTCACCCCATTAATGGCGGCAGCACGTTTTTCAAATAACCCTGAAATTATATCTATACTTCTCAATTCCGGGGCCAACGCAAGGCCAAAGAATTCTACGGGGAAACAAGCCATCGACTACGCCAAAGAAAACCCCTACCTCAAAGACACCCCCGAATACTGGCGGCTCCACGACGCCAGCTTCTGAACAAACAAAAGCTGGGAGGTGGTTTTTTGCCTAAAGGATTAGAAATATATGACATTGACTCCGTTTCCAGCGTCGTGGTTCCGACTCCGATACTCCGCATCGTTCACATAAACAATCTCTCGACCATCATAAAAAATGGCGTTTTATGCGCAAAAAATCATGCTCCTTCCAATCAGGCCTACGAACCTATTCATGATGAAGGGGTACAAGGCTACAGAGGCACGTTCGCCATGCCCGTAGATCACCTCAGCGATTGCCCCAGCACTTGCCTTCACGATTATGTCCCCTTCTACTTCGGACCTCGCTCCCCCATGCTCTATGTCAACTCCAAGAGAGGAATCCAAAGCGAGATCGTCTACCTCGTTTTATGCGCTCAGGATTTCGAATCCCCGACAATGCCGCTATTTCTTTTCTCCGATGGGCAGGCGAACAAGAAGTTTACGGCTTTCTTCGATGATCTCAAGGATCTTGATAAACTAGACTGGAAGGCTATCTATGCCATGTATTGGCAAGACACGAGGGATGATGGAGATATAAAAAGGAGAAAACAGGCGGAATTTCTTGTTTACCAAAAGTGCCCCTTTGCTCTTGTGCGAAGGATAATCACTTGCGATAATACTATGAGAGAAAGAGTTTCTGGCATTCTGCAAAACTCATCATTTGCAAACATTCCGATAGAAGTTGTGCCAAGCTGGTACTATTAAAGTTTTGAAGGGAGGGGGAAGGCATGCTGACTTTTCGACGAGGAAACATCCTGAAAGCTGAGGCGGAAGCTCTTGTCAATACGGTTAATTGCGTTGGCGTTATGGGAAAAGGAATCGCTTTGCAATTCAAAAAAAGCTATCCCGAAAACTTCAAGGCCTACAAAAAGGCCTGTGACCGAAAAGAAATTACCCCCGGAAAAGTTTTTGTCTTTACGTTATCGGAACATCTCTTCAGCCCGAAATACATCATCAACTTCCCCACAAAAAACCATTGGAAAGAATCTTCAAAAATGTGGTATATCCGTGACGGGCTGGAAAACCTTGTCCAAGTGGTGCAAGAACTGGGCATCAGGTCCATTGCTGTTCCCCCTCTGGGGTGTGGGCTCGGCGGGTTGGATTGGGGGCAAGTCAAGGTTCTCATAGAAAAGGCTTTCGCAAAAATACCCCATGTCGATGTGCTCGTTTTTGAACCAGCGGGAACTCCAAACCCCGAAGACATGCCCATCAACACCGCAAGACCGAAACTCACGGTAGCAAAGGCACTTTTGCTTTTGGCCATGCACCAATACTCCCGGGAGGATTACGAGCTTAGCCTTTTAGAGGCCCAGAAGCTTGGATATTTTCTTGAAGAAGCCGGGGCGAAGATGGGGCTCGCTTTTTCTGCGGGGCCATACGGTCCTTATGCCGAGAATCTTTCTCACATGCTTCATGACATGGATGGACACTATATCGAGGGTTGCGGAGATGACAACAACCCGGGAAGAGAGATAACCCTCCTCCCGGAGGCCATAAACGAAGCAAAAAAGGTACTCCGGGAAAACCCCGAAAAGAGCAAGGTTTTGGGGAAAGTCTCCGGGATAATTCGTGGTTTTGAAACCCCCCACGGAATGGAGCTCCTCTCTTCCGTTCACTGGGTTTCTTTCTCCCATGCCAACCTTTTGGAGCAGGAAGAAATTTCTTCCCCCGCACAAACCGAGGAAGAGGCATATCGGAAAGTTTGCGCATGGAATCAGCGAAAGGCAAAAATTTTCACCCCTCACCAGGTTCGATGTGCTTTCAGGCATCTTTCCGCTGTTGCTCGTCCAACCACTCCCCCCACCAGCGCATAAGATCCTTTCTCTGGTCCAGAAATTCCGCATGGTTATAGGCAGCTCGCACCGCATTCTTTTCCACGTGGGCGAGCTGCCTTTCTATAACGTCCGATGGCCATTGGTTTTCGTTGGCCATGGTGGAGAACATGGAGCGGAAGCTATGCCCGGTAAATTCGTCTTGAGAATACCCGAGGCGCCGCAGGGCGGCGTTCACGGTAGCATCTGAAAAGGGCCTTTGAGGAGTACGGAAAGAGGGGAAAAGATAAGGGCCTTCCCCGGTCATGGGGCGCAGGGTCTGTAAAACTGAAAGAGCCTGCGCCGAAAGGGGTACCAGGTGATCCCGCCGCATCTTCATTTTTTCGCCTCGGATTTTCCAGAGATCTCCGGAAATCTCCTTCCATTCCGCATGGCGCAGTTCCCCCGGGCGAACCGCCGTATACGCTTGGAAAAGCATGGCGCAACGCACGATAAGAGACCCGGAAAAACCCCGAATTGCCCTCATGAGCGCCCCTATTTCCCGGGGATCCGTAATAGTGGGGTAGTGTTCCGCCTGCCTGGGAATGAGAGCGCCCCGGAGATCCGCCGCCACATCTCGCTCCGCCTTCCCCGTGGCGATGCCGTAGCGCAAAACCTGACCCACTATCTGGCATGTCCGGTGTGCAAGCTCTATGTGCCCCTGCGCCTCGATGCGGCGTAAAACGTGAAGGAGCTCCGGGGCGGTTATCGCTCGGGGGGATTGGTCTCCAAGATATGGGAGAATAAGCCTCTCCAACCGAGACCATACGGTCTCGGCATGGCGAGGTACCCGAATAGGCTCCACCTTTGTCTTATACCATTCTTCCGCGAGAGTGCGAAAGGTTCCCGTCTCGTCCGTATCGCCGCGCTGTAGTTCCATGCGGAGCTCGTTTCTTTTCACCCGGGCTTCCCGAATACCCATGGCAGGATATTCTCCTATGGTTTTAGCCAGGTTTTTTCTGTTTACCATGCAGCGCACGATCCAGGTCTTTTTACCCGATGGATGTACCCGTAAAGCAAGCCCTTCGGAATCCCGGAGAACATACCTCTTTTCCCCCGGTTTTGCCTTCCGTATCTCCATATCCGTAAGCCCCATTCCAGGATTCCTCCTTTTGTACCCGATTTGTACCCGGATTCGTGCTGGTACAAACCGGGTACAAAAAGTATACCCGAAACAGGCGAAAATGGCGATAAAGGCGAAAAGGTAAAAAGACAAAAAACAAGTGGCCATCGAGGTTTGGCGTTTTCCTCGATGACCACGTTATACCCTATGGCGGAGGGCGAGGGATTCGAACCCCCGGAAGCTTACGCTTCAATTGATTTCAAGTCAACCGCCTTCGACCACTCGGCCAGCCCTCCCTAACGGCAGAGGTATTGTACTTCAGAAAAAGAGTTGTTGCAAGGAATGATGAGGGTTATCAATCCGGATATATGCGGAGTAGACACAGGAAGCTTCGGATGTGATAGAATCTCCAAGCATGTTTCAAATAGATGCCAGGTAAGGTGAACGTGAAGCTGCGAGGGAAAAGGGTTCGTTCCTCGGAGTTGTTTCTGGTTTTTGATGACGCATTGCTGCTGCTGGTTTGAATGATCCTCTCGCATTTCACCAAAAAATATGGCAGAACCGCACTGTCCGGATCAGCAGAGCAACAGTCCTGATACGAAGGGATTGTTGCTTTCTTTTGCTGTACCGAGAAGAGCGACGCTCCAAAGAGCTCATACGCAGAGAAGAGGTGTTTCCCTTGAATTCCAAATATATCAGAAATTTTTGCATCATCGCCCATGTGGATCACGGAAAATCCACCCTGGCAGATCGACTCCTGGAAAGAACACAGACCGTAAGTTTTCGGGAGATGAAAGAACAGTATCTCGATTCCCTCGAACTTGAGAGAGAACGGGGAATTACCATCAAGCTCGTCCCGGTGCGCATGAAGTATACTGCCAAAGATGGACAAACGTATCAATTTAATCTTATCGACACTCCTGGTCACGTGGATTTCAGCTACGAAGTTTCCCGATCCCTTGCGGCTTGCGAAGGAGCTCTTCTTGTGGTGGATGCAGCCCAGGGGGTGGAGGCCCAAACCATGGCCAACGCCTATCTTGCGGTAGATCAGGAGCTTGAGCTTCTTCCGGTGGTTAACAAAATCGATCTCCCTTCGGCACAGCCTGAAAAGGTGGCGGAAGAGATACACGAACTCATCGGTATCGATACGGATAATCTCCTTTTGTGTAGCGCCAAGGACGGCACGGGAGTCGACGATATTCTGGAGGCGGTGGTACGGAACGTGCCGCCCCCCCGGGGGGATGCCCAAAAACCCTTACAGGCCCTCATTTTCGATTCCGTTTATGACAATTACCGGGGGGTAGTATGTTATATCCGGGTAGTTCAAGGAACGCTCCGCCGAGGAGATGCAATTGTCTTTATGGCTCAGGGAAAGCGAGGAGACGTAGAGGAGATTGGAGTTTTCTCTCCCGGCATGGTACCCATAGAGGTTCTTGAAGCAGGAGAAGTGGGGTACGTGATTACCAACATGAAGTCCCTGGAGGAAGCCCGGGTGGGAGACACCATCACATCCGCAGTCTCTCCCGCACCGAGGCCGCTCCCGGGATATAAACGGGTAAAACCCGTAGTTTTCTGCGGCTTTTATCCCCTGGAAAGAGAGGATTATCCTCATCTTCGGGATGCCTTGGAAAAGCTTACGCTTAATGACAGTGCCATTGAATTTATTCCCGAAACCTCCACGGCCCTGGGTTTCGGTTTCCGCTGTGGCTTTCTGGGGTTGCTGCACATGGATATTGCCAAGGAAAGACTCCGGAGAGAGTATGGAGTGGATCTCGTGGCGACCACGCCAAACGTTATCTATCAGGTGGAGAAGACCGATGGAGAGGTTCTCGAAGTACATCGTCCCTCGGATTTTCCTTCGGTGGGGGAGATTGAAGAAATCCGGGAACCCTATATTCGCCTTACCACCTTTCTTCCTCCGGATTACGTGGGAAAGGTGATGCAGCTTTGTCAGGACAAACGGGGAATTTTCAAATCCATGGACTATATTACCCCAGAGCGAGTTCGCCTTGTCTATGAAGTCCCTCTGGCGGAATTTATCTTTGATTTCCACGATAAATTAAAATCTGTTTCTCGAGGCTATGCTTCCCTGGATTACGAACATATCGGATTTTTCCCGGGGGCGCTGGAAAAAGTGGATATCCTCATCGCCTCGGAAGCTATGGACGCCTTTTCTTTCATCTGCCACCGGGATTTTGCCTATCGCCGAGGACTTGCGGTGACAAGAGCGCTCAAGGATCTGATTCCCCGACAACTTTTCGAGGTTCCCATCCAGGCGAGCATAGGAAAGAAGGTTATCGTGCGCCAGAATATCAAGGCCCTCCGGAAAGATGTGCTGGCCAAGTGCTACGGTGGAGACATTACGCGAAAAAGGAAGCTTTTGGAAAAACAAAAGGAAGGAAAACGGAAGATGAAGATGATCGGCCGGGTTTTCATACCTCAGGAGGCTTTCCTCGCTTTTCTCAAGGTTGATGACGACGAAGCCTGATTTTTTATCCCAGGGGGCTATGGAGAATTTTTCATAGCCCCCTGGGATATTTTTAGGGAATGCTTATAACCCGGGAAGCCAAAATCATGGCCTCGGTAATGTCAAACATGTTCGATATGGTTCCTGCTCCGATATGTTCGGTAATTCCGAAATGATTCGTGCAGGTGCCGCACACGAGGAGTTCCACTCCCTGGCGGTGCATTTTTTCGAGGCTTTCCAGAGTGGACGATCCCTTTTCCGCGAGGTAGACCCCTTCATTCATGAGGATAACACTCTTGGGCAACCGCTCTTTTTCTGCTATGGTACTCAGAAATCCTTTCATAAGGACTTCTCCGAGAACCGGATCCGCTCCTCCGAGAATACGGCGGCATATAACAAGAACAAAACCCCCTTCCGGAAAAGACTCTGCCCTCTCCGAGAAGGATGGTCCCGGTTCGGTTAAGGATCCGTCTTTTCGAAAAGCCTTGAGGGCTATGCCAGGATTTCCCGATTCCCGAGAAAAGGAAAAACCTGATTTTTCGAGAAGACGCCCTACGTTCTGGGCGGGAATATCCGAATCCACAAACACCGTCAGGGTATCATGTCCTTCTTCAATGGCTTTTTTGGTAAGAATCACCGGCTGAGGACAACTTTTTCCGCGAGCATCAATGAACATGGGCACATAGACTCCTTTTATCGAAAATATCTTCAGGGACTTCCTTAGAATACAGGAAAAAACAGTATTATAATAGCCATAGCTTTTGAGACAGGGAACGTTATCTTTCTGAACGGGGTGGTTTTTTTGCTTGATGCATCGAGACGTGCTCTTTTGAGACAGATTCCCTCCATGGATGAAATTCTTTCTGCAGATTGGGTTTCCCCGGCGGAGGCGAAGATAGGAAGAGATGCCGTAAAGAGTATCATTGCCGAGGTGATCGGCTACGCACGTCAGAAGATCCGGCACGGAGAGCTGGAAAATCTTTCGGTGGCATCTCTTCTGAAAGAGGCGGAGAGCCTCTGCATGCGCCGTAGCGTTCCTCAAATGATTCCTCTCATAAATGCCACGGGAGTGGTGGTACACACCAATTTGGGGCGGTCGCTCCTTCATCCCGAAGCCGTGGAAGCGGTGCGCCGAATTGCTTCCCAGTATAACACCCTGGAATATGACCTCCATGAGGGAGAACGAGGACATCGGCATACCCACGTGGAATGGCTTCTCTGCCAGCTCACCGGAGCCGATGCGGCCCTGGTGGTAAACAACAATGCGGGGGCGGTGCTTCTTGCTCTTGCCGCCTTGGCCCAGGGCAAGGAAGTTCTCGTTTCCCGGGGAGAACTTGTGGAAATCGGAGGCTCCTTCCGAATTCCCGAAATCATGTCCCTTTCCGGAGCTACGATGGTGGAAGTGGGTACCACTAACCGGACGCATCTGAAAGACTATGCCGAGGCTCTTTCGGAGAAAACCGCCCTTCTTCTCAAGGTGCACCCTTCAAACTTCAAGATTCTCGGTTTTTCCTCTTCGGTAACCCGAGAAGAGCTTGCCGCTCTGGCAAGGGAAAAAGATCAGATATTCATGGAGGATCTTGGAAGCGGCACGCTTATCGATCTTTCTCCTTTCTGCGGCTCCCATGAGCCTTCCGTAAGCAGTTGCATATCCCAGGGAGTGGATCTCGTGACCTTTTCGGGGGATAAGCTTCTGGGAGGCCCTCAGGGAGGTGTCGTGGTAGGGCGGGTAGCTTTGGTGGAGAAGCTTCGCCAGCATCCCCTCTATCGGGCTCTTCGGGTGGATAAAATGACCCTCGCCGCTCTGGAAACAACCTTACGACTTTATCTTACCCGGCGGGAGATGGAGATTCCCACTCTCGCCATGATTGGCGCTCCGGAGGAGCTTCTCCAAAAACGGGCGGAGGATCTTAGGCAAAGGCTGGATTCCGAGGTTCCTTACGTTATCACCAAAGTGGTTCCTACGGAAGACACCATTGGAGGAGGCTCCTTTCCCGGTACGACGCTCCAAGGCTTCGGAGTCTCTCTGACATACCCCGGCCTTTCTCCCTCTCTTCTCCAGAAACGGCTGCGTTTTGCAGTCTCCCCGGTAATTTCGGTGGTTAGAGAAAATACCTTGATTCTTCACCTGCGAACCCTTTTACCCGAGAACATGGATTCCCTTGTACAAAGCGTGAAAGAGAGCGTGTCCTCATGAACAGCAATGCGGAAAATAACTCCTTCTCTGAAGAATATCCCTTTGTTCTGGGTACCGCAGGGCATATTGATCATGGAAAAACTACTCTGGTAAAAGCGCTGACGGGGTATGACTGTGACCGTCTGAAAGAAGAAAAGAAGCGGGGTATCACCATTGAACTCGGCTTCGCTCCTCTATCCATGCCCGATGGAACTGTGATCAGTGTGGTGGATGTGCCTGGGCATGAGCGCTTTATACGTCAGATGGTGGCAGGAGCCGCAGGAATCCAGGGGGTTCTTTTCGTGGTGGCCGCAGATGAGGGAGTTATGCCTCAGACCAGAGAGCATTTGGATATTCTGACTCTTCTCGGGATTTCTCACGGAGTTATAGCTCTTACGAAAAAAGATCTCGTGGACGAAGAAATTCTTGAGTTGGCGGTAGAGGATGTGCGCCATGCCGTGGAGGGAACCTTTCTGGAAAAAGCTCCTCTGGTTCCTCTTTCTTCTCATACGGGGGAGGGCATTCCAGAACTCCTTCGGGAACTTACAAGCATGGTACACCAGGCTCCTTCTCGTTCCCTCCAAAGCATTTTCTTCTATCCCATAGACCGGGTCTTTCCTAAACAGGGCTTTGGCACCGTGGTAACCGGTACGGCCTGGGGAGGTTCCGTGTATACGGGAGACGAGCTCCAGGTGGTGCCCAAGGGATATTCTTTACGTGTCCGAGGGCTTCAGGTACATAATCAAGAAGTTCCCCGGGCCGTGGGAGGGCAGCGCATCGCCATCAATCTCTCCGGAGCCAAGGGGGATGTGCTGGAACGAGGCGATGTGCTCGTTCCTCCGGATATACTGGTTCCCTCTCTATGCTGCAACGTGATGCTTCGGGTGCTTTCTGCTCCGGGAGATGGAATGGAACACTGGCAGCGGGTACATGTACATATGGGAACTTCCGAAACCCTGGGGAGAGTGGTTTTTTTCGATCGCAAAGAAGCCGCTCCGGGTGAGCTTCTGGCGGCTCAACTCGTTCTGGAAGCACCTCAGGCCATGTTGCGAGGACAGCGTTTCATTCTGCGAAGCTACAGCCCTGTTCGGACCATAGCGGGGGGAGAGGTAATTCTTCCTTACGGAAAAAAGGCTCAAGGGAGCAAGGATCGGCAAAAACAGGGGATTTTCACGGAAGAGCTTTCCCGAAAGATGAAACTCCCTAAGGAATATCTCTTGCGTTTTCTTCAGGAAACGGGCTATCTCGAAGAAAAATCTCTTCTTTCGGCCCTTCAGATTCCCCGGAAAGATTTTGAAAAACTTCTGGAAGATCTTCGTAAAGCAAACATTCTTTATGTCTTTGGAGAAAAAAATCCCCTGATAATCGGAAGGGAGTGCCTGAAAAAAGCGGCAAAGGAAATGGAAAACGAGCTTTCCCAGAAACTTTCCCGAGAAAAGAAACTCCGGGGCGTTTCCCTCGACAAACTTCTTTCCTCACATTTTCCTTTCAAGGAACCTCGGATTCTTCGACTTGTGGCAGAGGAGATCGTACAGCAAAGCGAAAAACTTCTCCTTCAGGAAGACCTTTTTCGTCATAAGGATTTTACCTTGGATATCGAAGCCCTTTATGAAGAAAAACTTCCACTCCTTCTGGACTTCTGCCGATGCCAGGACATGCAATTTCCCTTGGTGGAGGAAGTCCGGGATGCTTTGGGCCTTTCCGACGCATCCCTGGAGAGCCTTCTTGGAGAGGCAAAATCAGCCAAAGAGGTCGCTCTTATCGGAGATAACATGATTCTTGCCAAATTTCAGGAAGAACGGGTTCTTGCCATTCTCGAAGGATTTGCAGGAGAAATAACTCTTTCTGCAGTGCGGGATGCGCTTCAAAGTTCCCGAAAATATGTACTCCCTCTTCTGGAGTACCTGGATAGCCGAGGGTATACGAGAAGGGTGGGAGATAAGAGAATTCTCCGCAAAAGACGAGAAGAATCCCCGGGAGGTCTTTCATGAACGAATTTCTCGTACACTCTCCGGTAAAAATAAATTTTACCCTGCGTATTACAGGGAAAAAAGCTGACGGATATCACTCCCTCGCCTCGGGAGTTCTCAAGATACGCTGCGGCGAAATGATGCGCTTTCTCGAACCTTCCTCCGGAGAAGAGCCTTTCAGTGAAGATTTGACCTACACCCGAAACCATCCCATCGAGGGAACCAATATTCTTATCCGGGCTCTTGAGGTTCTGCGTAAAAAGGATGTGTCCCTTCCTTTTCAACAGATAATCTTGGAGAAAGTCATTCCCCCCGGGACCGGGGTAGGAGGAGGAAGCGGCAATCTTGCAAGCTTTTTAAACTGGATTCGAAGGCGATACGGCATATTTCTAGAGGATTCGGAAATCGCCGCTCTGGGAGCAGATGTTCCCTTTCTCCATTCTCCTCATCGCTGGGCCTTCCTCACCGGAATAGGTGAAAAAATCGAGCCCTTGCATATGGATATGGATTATGCGGTGGTGCTCTCTTTCCCCTCCTGGTCCTCGAACACCCACCAGGCCTATGGAGATCTGGATCAAAGGGAGGCCGAGGGGACTTTTTCCTGGAGTTCCGAAGCCTCGGCCAGGGAAGAAATGTTCTCCCTTCTCAGAAAACTTCGGCGGGGCGAAATTTGCGGGCTTTTTCCGAACGATTTTCTTGAGGTGCTTCCTTTCCGGGATGCTTATGCATCCTTTTTCTCTCTCGCCTCATCCCAAGGAGCTCTCGGTTGGGGGGTATCCGGAAGCGGGAGTTCCATGTTCGCCATTTATCCCAGGACAAAGATAGGAGAACCGGAGAAAATCAAAGCCTTTTTCCAGGGGATGACAACCTTTTCCTGGATTCAAAAAACCCTTTATCTGGAGTCGTGGTAACCAATGAAAGCCAAAAGAATGGAACGAATGCTTCGGATTGCATCAAAACTTTTCCTGCACCCTTCGAGACAGTTTTCCATTACGAAAATAGCCGATTTTTTCGGAGTTTCCAAAACCGTTATCAGTGAAGATATTTCTCTTCTAGCTCAGGCAGTGGAGGAAGACGGGTACGGTTTGGTCGAGGTAGGCCGCGGACGAAACGGGGGGGCCTTTTTCCGACCCTCTCTCGGGAATGCAAAAAGAGAAGAGTGGCTTCGGGAAATCATCACTCTCCTCGAAGACCCCGAAAGGGTTCTTCCCGGAGGCATTCTTTACTACAGCGACATCATTTTCAATCCCCTTTACTGTTTCCGTCTCGGGTATATCCTCGCCACACACTTCGCATCTCATAAAGTGGATGCGGTGATGACAAGCGAGGTAAAGGGAATTCCCTTGGGCATGTTCACTGCTCATGCCTTGGGCGTTCCTTTGGTACTTTGCCGCTTCCGCAATCGCCCGAGCGACGGTTCTGCCATAGCCGTGCATTATCCCGCCATGGGAGGAGATGTGCGAACCATGTACATGGGAGTACGGCAACTCAAGGAAAAGAAAAAGGTGCTCATCGTTGACGATTTCATGCGCGGAGGAAGCACCGTGGCGGGAATGCTTCAGGTCGCTCGAGAATCGGATCTTGAAGTGGCGGGAGTAGGTGTTTTTCTCGCCTCGGCCGCCCCGGGGACAAAACGCATGCCCCTGCCATCGTTTTACGCTCTTCTCGAGGTGGATGTTCAAAAAGATGATCGGGCAAGGGTTTCCCTGGAAACGGATCAATCCGACAACACTTCCTCAAGGAGACAAACGAAAGGAAATATTTGACGCTTTTGGATTTCTAGACTAAAATCTGCCAACGGGAGGAGGTGGCTGCTTTATGACTGTAAGCATTGACCAGGAAGAATGTATCGGATGTGGTGTATGTGTCCAGATATGTCCCTCGGTGTTCGAACTTGACGAATCTGCGGGCAAAGCGAAGGTAGTCGGTGACGCTTCGGAAGAGTGCGTCAAAGAAGCAGCTGAAAGTTGCCCTGTGGGGTGTATTAGTATAAAATAGAGCACTGTTGCTTGTTTAAAAGTTTCTCTCTATGCATGAAAGGGCCCATAGCTCAATTGGTCAGAGCCACCGGCTCATAACCGGAAGGTTCCTGGTTCGAGTCCAGGTGGGCCCACCATCCGAAAAAACAGCCACCTTCCACGGTGGCTTTTTGTTTTTGATTACCCCGGAAAGGAGCCGCCATGTACGGTATAGCCATAAAGGAAATTCTGGAGCGCATCAACGAAGAAGCTCCCTTTTCTCTCAAGGAAAACTGGGATAATGTGGGGCTTATCGTGGGAGATTCCCGGCAGAAAATATCCAGGATCGGCGTTGCTCTGAATGTTCTTCCGTCTACCGTGGCTGCCGCTGCAGCGGATGGATGCTCCCTCCTCATAACCCATCATCCTCCGTTCTTTTCCTTGGAACGTATTTGTACGGAAACCCCCGAAGGAAAGGCTCTTAAAATCGCACTCAATAACGATCTTGCCATTCTTTCTTTGCATACAAACCTTGATCGAGCTTTTGGAGGCATCAATGGAGCCTTGGGAAAGTTGCTCTCTCTGAAAGAAAGTGCTCCTCTCGTTTCTCAGGGATCTTCTCCTCTCGAAGGAGACGGCCTCACGGGAATCCTCGAAGAACCTCTTTCCATGCCGCTTCTGGGAGAAAAAATTCAAAAATGCTGGAACCTTTCCTGGGTAAAGGGCTACCTTTCACCACATAAAAATCAGGATTACAAGTTTGCCCGGGTGGCTCTTCTGGGCGGTTCAGGGAGCTCTTTCTGGAAGGAAGCCTTGCAGAAAAAAGCGGATCTTTTTATCACCGGTGATGTAAAATACCATCACAGACTTGAAGCTCTTCAGGAGGGTCTGTCACTTCTTCAGGTGGATCATGGCGAAATGGAAGAAGCGGCTCTCTTCGCTATAGCTCAAACATGGGAAACTTCCTGGGGACGGGGGCTTTCTTTTTCGTATATTCCGTTCCAATCCTGGGAAAAACCTGCTATGCTCCTTTGGGAGTCATGCTGAAGAAGCGCAAACCTGCATTAAAATGCAGAGAAAGAAAAATTCGATAGAAATGTTTTCTGAAGAACAGAAGGGGAGTGTCTTTCGTTATGCCACGTGTTTTCAGCGGAATGCGGCCGACAGGAAAGCTTCACTTGGGGCATCTTGCAGGAGCTCTTTATAATTGGAGAGCTTTGCAGGAGCAGGAAGAAAACGAATGCTTCTACTCCATTGTAGATTGGCATGCCCTCATGACGGATTATGCGGATCCCCGCATGGTGCAGCAAAACTGCATAGAAGTTTTTCTTGACTGGCTCGGAGCCGGCATGGATCCTGAAAAAAGCGTTATTTTTATCCAGTCTCATGTACCGGAACATGCGGAACTGCACCTGGCCTTTTCCATGATCACTCCTTTGGGATGGCTGGAGCGAAATCCCACATACAAGGAACAGAAACAGAATATCGACTATAAAGATCTCAACAACTACGCTTTTCTAGGCTATCCGGTTCTCCAGGCCGCAGATATTCTCGTTTACAAGGGAGAAAAGGTTCCCGTTGGGGAGGATCAATCCGCTCATCTGGAGCTCTCTCGAGAAATCGCCAGACGATTTAATAATTTCTACGGCCCCGTCTTCCCGGAACCTGAAACGATACTTACTCCCACTCCTAAAGTTCCTGGAACGGATGGCCGTAAGATGAGCAAATCCTATGGGAACAGTATCACCATTTCCGATGAGCCTGATATCCTTTGGGAAAAATTGCGTACCATGAAGACCGACCCCGCCCGAATGCGCAAGACGGACCCGGGGGATCCTGCCAAATGTCCCGTCTGGGATATTCATATCGTTTTCAACAAAAACGAGGCGGAGAAAGCCGAACTTGATCATGGTTGCAGAACTGCGGGAATCGGTTGCATCGAATGCAAGAAAAAGCTTAACGCCCACATACTTGAGGTTTTAGGCCCCATCCAGGAACGACGGGCACATTTTGCCAAAAACTCCGCAGAGCTTCAGGATCTTCTCCTTTTAGGAGCTACCAAAGCCCGCAAGGTAGCTTCTCAAACCATGGAAGAGGTTATTTCCTCCATGGGGCTTATTCGGGGGAAATCCCGGTAAGTTCCATGTTCGAAATCGAAACCCACGGATTTTCGGGCCCCCTTGATCTTCTCTGCGAACTTGTGGAATCCGGAAGCCTCGAATTTTCTAAAGTGCGTCTTTCGGAGGTAGTGTTTCTTTACACCGCCTATCTTCGCCAAAAAGAAGAGTTCCAACTTCGGGAGATACTCCATTTTCTTTACCTTGCTTCCAAGCTGCTTCACGGGAAAGCTCTGTCCCTTCTTCCTTCCAGAACGACGGTAGAAGAAAGCTGGGAAGATGAAGAGGAAAACCTCCCCGTGGAAAGCCTCGTGGCGGCCTATAAACCCTATCGAAAAGCCGCATCCGTTCTTGAGAAGCTTTTGTTGGAGCGACAGCTCTGCTTTCCCCGCACCTCTCATGAAGGAGCTCTTTTTTTCGACGCAGGAGATCTCTATCTCTTGGGAATGCTATGGTGGGATCTTCTGGCACAGCATCAGAGCAAAGTAGAAAATCTCTCCCAGGATTTTTCGGAGGATATGGACGATTCCTGGGAGGGGATCCCCGCAGCCATCCCTGAAGAAGGCCAGGTGGAATCCCGAATGGAGGAACTTCGGAGGCTCCTCGATCGAAATGGCCCCCTCTCTTTTCGGGATCTTCTGGAAAAGGAACGATCCAGGAGTTTTGTGGTACTCACTCTCCTGGCTCTTCTTGAAATGTGCCGCAAGGAGGAAATCGTGATCATTCAGGAAGAGGTATTTGGAAACATCCATGTGTCCTCAGCATAGCCTCGCAAATCCAGGCCTACATGCTTTGGAGGCACTTCTCTTCTCCTCTCCGGAACCCCTTTCGGAAGAACGAATCGCCGGACTGATGGAGGAGGAGAGAAGCCGGGTCGTGGCCCTTCTCAAAGATCTCCAGGAGCATTATCAAAGGGGACACGCCCTCCGCATAGTCCGGCTTGGGGGAGGATGGCAGGTAGTTACGGCCCCGGAACATCACGATATGGTGGAAAAACTCCGGATTCAAGCGGGGGAAGAAAAGCTTCGGATCAGCAAAGCTGCCTTGGAAACCCTTGCAGTCATTGCTTACAATCAACCTGTAACCAGAGGGGAAATTGAGGAAATCCGAAACGTTCGCTGTGATCGGGTAATGGATACTCTTCTGCGCTTTGGCCTGGTACGTATCGCAGGAAGGCGGAAGGGGACGGGAAACCCTTTTCTCTATAGAACTACGGACTTTTTTCTTGAAATATTTGGCATAAACTCGATTACGGATCTCCCTTCCCTCGAGGAACTCCAGGAAGAAGAATAGGAGAACATCGTGGCATTCGAGGAGAAAATGCGGCTCAACAAATTTCTCGCTTCCTGTGGGGTGGGATCTCGGCGTTCCGTAGAAGCTCTGATAGAAGAAGGATCTGTTTCGGTAGAAGGAAAGACTGTCCTTTTTCCGGGAACCCTCGTTTCTCCGAATGAAAGAATTTGCCTTCAGGGAATCCCCTTGGTTCCCCAGGAATCTCTCTACGCAGTTTTTCACAAACCTGAAGGATACGTATGTTCCATGTCGGACCCTCATAATGCTACAATATACGAGATTCTTCCAGAGTTCTTCCGAACCCAGGCCCGGGCCTTTCCCGTGGGACGTCTCGACAAAAACAGCCAGGGCCTTCTGCTTCTCACCAATGATGGGGATTTTTCCCATTCCTTGGGACATCCGAGCCAGGGAATTTCAAAAACCTATGAGGTGTTATTGCGATATCCCCTGGGGAAAGAAGATCTTCTATCCTGGAGAGCCGGCGTATTTCTAGAGGGAAAAAATCGGATTCCTCTATCCCTGGAAATCCTTTCCAAGAAGCCTGAAAATTGCTGGATACGTCTGGTGCTTCAGGAAGGTTTGAAGAGAGAAATCCGCCTTATGGCAGAGCACCACCAGAATAAAGTTCTTCTTCTGAGGCGTGTTGCTTTTGGAAAGCTCAGTTTGGAAAATCTTCGTTCCGGAGAATACCGAACGTTTTCCAAAAAGCGGCTATGGTGTATGATACACTATGGGGGTTCGGTCTAAACTGGAATCCATGCGGGAGGTTGTACCATGCAGGGAATTGATGATCGAACAAAAGATCTTATACAAAAGCGGGTACTCAAAAGGGTAAAGGAAATTCCTTCGTTACCCCAGTTTGTCATTGATACACTGAAAGTTCTGGATAATCCCGACAGCAGTGCCAGTGACGTGGCGGACAAGCTTTCCCGGGACGAAGGATTGGTCATTCGGATTTTGCGCTTGGCAAATTCGGCATATTACGGTTTTTCCAGAAGAATCACCAGCGTCACTGAGGCTATCGCTCTCCTGGGATTCCGAGCGGTAAAGAGTATTGTGCTTTCTGCTTCAGTCTACAAATTTATGGAAAGCTCCTTCAGCGGCTATGCCCTTGACCGGGGACAGCTCTGGGTTCATTCCCTGGGAGTGGCCTACGTTTCGAAACATCTTTCGCAAAAGTTCGGAGCCGACCCGGAAGAAGCTTACGTGGCGGGAATACTTCATGATCTCGGCAAAATCGTACTCAACGATTTTGTCCGCTTCGGGTACAGCATTATCGTGCGCCTGGTGGAAGAAGAAGGCGTTGCCTTCGTTGATGCCGAAAAAGATGTGCTCGGATTCGACCACGCTCAGGTAGCAAGCATGATTATCGAGCAGTGGAACCTCCCCGAATCCTACCAGTACGTAGCACGGTATCATCATGAACCGGACGCCTTTGACGTAGAAGACGTAAAGCTACGTAAAATCGTGGATGTGGTGCACGTGGCCAATGCAATCTGCCTTATGCTCGGGTTAGGGCTTGGTGCAGACGGCCTTCAGAGCAATATCTCCTCGGGATCTCTCGAACGCCTTGGAATTACAGATTTTGAATCGCTTCTCTCGGAATCGGTGGATCTTATTTCGCAGGTAGAAGAAGAATTTCACCTTGAAAAGGTGTAGCCTTCATGCTTATTGTCACTATTGACGGTCCGGCTGGGTCCGGAAAGAGCACGGTAGCCAGAAGGGTAGCCCGGGAACTTGGCCTTCCTTTTCTTGATACGGGAGCCATGTACCGAGGGGTTACTCTCTGCTTTCTGGAAAATTTCGTAGAACCCAAAGAGACGGAAAAAATTGAGACTCTCCTGAAAACACTGGACCTTACATTCCACGGAGATCATCTCTATCTTTCCGGCAGGGACGTAAGTGAAGAAATACGCTTCCCCGAAGTCTCTCAACAGGTTTCCCGATATGCCGCACTTCCAGAAGTACGGAAACACCTTGTAACGCTGCAGCGCCAGCAAGCCCGCGAGCCGGGACTCGTAGCGGAGGGGCGCGACATGGGCACCGTGGTTTTTCCTCAGGCGGACTTTAAATTCTTTCTCATTGCTTCTCCGGAAGAACGGGCTCGGAGAAGGCATGGAGAACTTCATGAAAAGGACGCTCTTTCTCGGATTTCCTATGAAGAGGTGCTAAGCAATATTGTTGAACGGGACTCTTTGGACTCGAGCCGAAAAGAATCCCCTCTCCGAAAAGCCTCGGATGCCTTGGAAGTGGATACCACATCCCTCACTATAGACGAAGTGGTAAAGTGCCTGATCGCCTCCATAGCTCCTTCTTGAAAGAGAGTGCCTGACTGTTTTGTGTGCGGGGAGAGTGTTTGTGAAAAAATCTCACGAGGGTGCGACAATTCAACGGGGAGTTGTCGCATTCACTGTACTTGGAGATTCCGGAAATTCCGAAGCTTTCCTGGATCATCAGGTTCAAGAACTTGAGGATCTTCTTGGCAGTATTGGCTGTACTTTGCTGAAGTTTTTTGTACAGTCCAGACATGCCCCGGACCCTCGCTATTATGTCGGAAAAGGGAAAATTCTTGAAATTCAAGCATCCATGGAATTTTTAGAGGCATCCATAGCTGTGGTGGATGATTTTCTCACCCCCCGTCAGAGGTATTCTCTGGAAATGCTTCTTGGAAAAACGGTGTGGGACCGATCGGAAATCATTCTGCAGATCTTTGAAGCCCGGGCCTTCACGAAAGAAGCGAAACTCCAGATAGCCCTCGCTCGCTACCGTCATGAAATTCCCTATCTCAAGGGACTGGGACATCAGATGTCCCGTCTCGGAGGGGGCATCGCCACCCGGGGGCCCGGAGAAACGGAATATGCCAGGCACCGACGGAAGCTGGACAGGAACATACAAAACATAGAGAAAAAACTGCGGGAAATTGAAAAACAGCGAGAATATCGCCGCAGAAGAAGGCTTAAAAATGATCTCCCCCTGGCAGCCCTGGTGGGGTATACCAACAGTGGAAAAACCACCCTTCTCGGCAGGCTTGTTCAAAAATCGGACAGCCACGGCTCGAGCAAACTCTTTGCCACTTTGGATACCACGGTTCGCAAGGCGATTCTTCCCGGAGGCGGCACCTTTCTTCTTTCGGATACGGTGGGATTTATCCGGAATCTTCCCCCAGAACTAATCTCGTCGTTCCACGCTACTTTGGAAGAGATAACCTCTTCCCAGATACTCTTACTGGTTTTGGACGGAAAAAGTCCATTTTTTGAGGAAGACTATCGGGTTGTACGGGAAACGCTATGCCATATCAAGGCGTGGAAACTTCCTCGAATCTGCTTGATCAACAAAATCGACGCTTTATCGGAGGAAATTCGGGAACATTATAACCTTTTTCTTGCGCGGGAAGAGGAGTTTGTCTTTCCCGTAAGTGCCCTATCCGGAGAAGGCCTTCCCTTTCTTCTGAACTATCTGGAGCGTTTTTTCTCTAAAAAGGAATGATTGCCATGAAAAGCATGACCGGCTATGGAAGAAGTCAAGCCCAACTCCCTTGGGGTTTTTTGGAGTGCGCTCTTTCTAGTGTAAACCATCGATATCAGGACATCTCGATTCGGTTGCCCAGGGATCTGGCCTCTCTCGAACAGGAAATCCAGAACAGACTTCGAAAAGAATCTTTTCGTGGAAAGATGCAGGTTCGCATGGCTTTCTCCTGGAATTCGGAACAACGCATGGTGCCCATTGCAGAGGATGTGCTTGGAGAATACCTTCGAAAAATCCAGAGAATACAGGAGAAGTACCACATTATCGAAGACGTGCGCATAGATTCTCTCCTCCTCCTTCCGGGGGTTCTTGATCAAGAGGGAGTCTTTGGAGAAGACCTTTACGAACAGCTGAAACGCCATGTTCTGGAAGAACTCGAAAAAGCTCTTGCCTCGTGGAACGCCATGCGCTCCCTTGAAGGAGAACATCTTTACGAGGACATGAAACGCAATCTCCTTGAGGCGGAGGAATATGTAACAAAAATTGAGGAACGCTGGAATGTGTTGCGCAAGGAAATAGCCCAAACTCTGCGGGAGAGGCTCAAAAGCTTTGTGGAAGATCTTCTTCCGGATATGGGTTTTGAGGAATCACGAATTCTTCAGGAAGCGGCTATTCTTGCGGAAAAACAAGATATCGCGGAGGAACTTTGCCGATTCCGGAGTCATGTGGAGAAGATGGACTTCGCCATGAAGGATAAGGGCCTTGTGGGCAGAAAAGTAGAGTTTCTTCTTCAGGAAATTAACCGAGAAGTCAACACTATAGGGTCCAAATCAAACGACGGAGACATCCGATGGGCAGTCGTGGAAATTAAGTCGAGATTGGAGCGCATTCGAGAACAAATACAGAATGTGGAGTGATGCACATGAATTCCCGACTTTTGCATATCGGTTTTGGAAATATGGTGGTCCGGGACAGGGTTATTTCCATCATATGCCCTTCTTCAGCTCCTGTGAAGCGGCTCAAGGAAGAAGCCCGGCAGGAAGGACTTCTTATTGATGCCACCCAGGGCAGAAAGACTCGGTCTGTGCTGATCACTGACAGCAAGCATGTCATACTCTCCGCTCTCCAGCCAGAAACGCTGGCACACCGTTATGACGAGGAAGGAGCGCTACCAATTCAACATGAATAACCAGAGACGGGGGATTCTTTTCGTTCTCTCCGGCCCGAGCGGTGCCGGAAAAGGGACGCTGCGGAAAATCCTTTTCGAAAAGATACCGGACCTGCACTTTTCCGTATCATGGACCACCCGAAATCCTCGGCAGAACGAGGTGCCTCACAGGGATTACGTTTTTGTGGAGGAAAAAACCTTTCGAGACCTTATGGAGCAGGAAGGATTTCTTGAATGGGCCATGGTACATGATCACTATTACGGAACTCCCCGGAAAGAGGTGGAAGCACATCTCGCCCAAGGAAGGGACGTGCTTCTGGAAATCGATGTTCAAGGAGCACTTACCGTAAAAAAGACCTATCCCGAAGCGGTGCTCATATTTGTTATGCCTCCGTCTCAGGAAGAACTTTTGAAACGTCTGGCAAAAAGAAAGAGCGAATCTCCGGAAGAAATTTCTTTACGTCTTCGGAATGCGGAAGAGGAAATTTCTCATTCCGGAGAATATGATTATCGTTTGGTTAATCAAGAAGTGGATGTCGCTGCGGCCGATCTTGTAGATCTCGTACATTATCTGAGAACAAAGAAAGGATAGATAAAGCATGATTTTTTTTGATTATGAAAAGGTTTTTGTTCCGGGAAACTCTATTGAAAATAAATATGCCTTGACGTCGATCATCGCCCAAAGGGCGCGTCAGATAAGCGAACAGAAAGGACAGGGGCTTCTTGACGGGGCGGAAAAGGCCATTTCCCTGGCCACCAGAGAACTTCTCGAAGGGAAGGTGCGTATTCATCTTCCCGAGGAGACCCTCTAGCTCCCTTTGGGGGTAGAGATATCATGTGTTCCTGGAAAAGGGGAAAAAACATCCTCTTCTGTGTCACCGGAGGAATAGCGGCTTACAAGATGCCCGAGGTGGTTCACACTCTCGTGAAAGAGGGCAATACGGTTCGGGTGCTTCTTACAAAGGCAGCGGAGAAGTTCGTAACTCCCTTTCTTTTTGCCACTCTTACCAAGGAACGGGTTTTTCAGGAAGAGGATTTTTTGAACGATGCCACAGGATGGACCATTCCTCACGTTTCTCTGGCTGCCTGGGCAGATCTTCTCGTGATAGCTCCTTGCACGGCAAATTCTCTTAAGGTCATTGCTCGGGGAGAGTCTCATGTTCTTTTAGGGGCTCTCTTCCTTGCATCCCCCCACAGAGGACTCCTTTTTCCTTCCATGAATACCCACATGTGGGAACATCCCATGACAGCTCTTTACGCCCGGGAATGTGCCGATCTCGGTCATCGGGTGGTGGAGCCCGGCGAGGGGCGTCTTGCTTGCGGAACCGTAGGAAAGGGCAAGATGCAGGAAAATTCGAACATTCTCGAGGAAATTTGGCGAGCTCTCGCTCCCAAAAGAGATTTTGCCGGCAAAAGAGTGCTCGTTACAGCGGGCCCCACATGGGAATACCTCGACCCTGTGCGTTTCCTGAGCAATCCCAGTTCGGGAAAGATGGGATATGCTTTGGCCAGAGAGGCATGGTATCGGGGTGCAGAGGTGACGTTTCTCTCAGGGCCTCTCTGTGAGGGAAATTTTTACGGTTTTCGGCATATTCCCGTGGTAAGTGCCCAGGAAATGGAAGAACAAATGGACCTTCTCCGGGAGGAATACGACATCCTTTTTATGGCTGCGGCGGTAGGAGATTACCGTTTCCAGAAAAAGAGTTCTCAGAAGATAAAACGAGGTACCCGGGAGATTCTTGAGTTGGCGCTTGTCCAAAACCCAGATCTTCTTGCAAAGGCAGGAATGCTCAAAAAAGATAACCAGATCCTGGTAGGCTTTGCTGCAGAAACTGAAAATTTATTAGAAAATGCCTCGGAAAAACTGCGACGAAAACATGTGGATTATATCGTGGCAAACCCTGTAGGGGGAGAAAACAGCGCCTTCGCCTCTTCTCATAACTCCGTGACAATTATTGGCAAAGAAGGAAAATCGCATTCTTTCGGAGGAACTAAGGCGGAGGTTGCGGCGGTCATTCTCGATAGTATCAACTCCTGGCCGGAATAAAGCCGTCATGAAATTTCCGCTTTCATGAACTATCTTTCTATTTTCGTGCCAGGTCCTTGGTGGACTCCTTTGACATATGCCTGCAGAGAACTTCCGTCCCCCGTTCCTCTTCCTGGATCCAGAGTGGAGGTTCCCCTGGGAAAGAGCCAGCGAGTGGGCTTTTTCCTTTCCCGGGAGGCGGCTTCCCGAAAAAGCTCCTCTGAAAAATATACCCTTCGAGAAGCGGGAGAATTCCTTGAAACGGCCCCCGCTATGGGAAAGGAACTTTGGGAACTTTCCCTGTGGATTTCCCGACGCTACCTTTGCTCTCCTGGCATGGCCCTAAAGGCGATCCTCCCCGAAGAAATTCTGAAGGGCAAGCCCGTGGAACCCACTCCGGAGAATCCTCTGAAGGTTCTACGAAATCCATCTTATTCCTGCATTTACCAAGGCAGGGATTCTTTGCGTTATGAAATGTACGCAAAAATTTTAGAAGAGACTCCTTCCTGCCCCAGAGGACTCTTTGTATTCCCCGAGATTGCACAGGCTCGTTCTTTCTGGCTTTACCTGAGAGAACGAGGGCTTCAAAATCAAGGAGCTCTCTGGGATATTTCAGGGAAAGCGAAAAAAGAAGCGCAATTTCTTTTATGGCAGGATCTTCGCAAAGGGAATATCTCTTTTCTCGTAGGGTCTCTCGGATCTATTTTTGCTCCTCTTCCCAAGATAAACTTTATCGTCATCGACCAAGAAGAGAGCGGAGCCTACGAGTACCGAAGGCCGCCCTTTTTTCACGCCCGGTCGATCCTTGCAAAACGAGGAGATTTTTTTTCGAGCCATATATACTTTGGCGGAAGGATGCCTTCTTCCAGAGTGTTCTTACAACTCCATCCGGTTTTTAAAGATCCCCCGAAGGGATCCTTTGTTTTTACCCATACGGCCCAAGGGATTTCACTTGCCCTGGATGGGACGGAACGAGAAATTCCTCTTGCGAAAAAGCTTCTGGAAGAAAGCGTGGAAGCCCAGAAAAAAGGAGAAGGGGTTCTTTGGATCTTCGACAGAACCGATGAAAATAGAGAGCTTTTCTGTGATGACTGCGGGCATGTCTTTATCTGCCCCCTTTGTGGAAGTATACTGGAAATGGGAAAAACGGGACTTTTTCGGTGTTCCCGATGCGGGAACTCCCAAGCGGCCCAATCATGCTGTCCTCATTGTCGGGGAGAAATTTTTTCCTATCGGGGAGCGGGGCTTCGGAGTTTTCATGCAAAACTTCAATCTCTTCTCGGACAGGGAATACCCTGTTTTCTTTTCGATAGAAATAGAAAACAGGGAGGGCTTCCTCTCGAAAAAATCAGAGCATCCGGAGGAATCATTCTGGGGACCAGAAAAGCCCTTTCTCTCTGCGACACTCTTTCAGTTTCTCTCATAGCCTGGCTTGATGCAGATGCTGAAGCTCGAAGATCCGCCTATAATTCTCGAGAAAAAGCTTTCCGCATGATTTGGGAATCCTGCTGGCGAGGTAGCGAGAAAACTTCTTCGAGAAGAGTTTTTCTCCAGAGCCGGAATCCTCAAAAGGGTTGGCAGGGAGCTCTGGAAAAGGGATGGGAAAAGTTCTGGGCCGAAGAACTTCGAGAAAGAGAACTTTTTTCCTTCCCTCCCTACGGAACATTGATCGAAGTTTCTGCAAGCCCTAAAATGCTGACCTTGCTGGCAAAAAATCTGGAGGAATTGGGTATTCCTTTTTCGCTTTTTCCGGGAACCCAGGAAAACCCCGAGGAAACTCTCTGGATAAAGTGTGCCAGAACATCCTCAGTTTTTGAGACAATTCGCAAGATCTTTAACATACAGAACCCTCATGTCAAAAGAAAACAGGCTTGTACTCTTCGTATTTGGAGAGATTGATTTTTACATATACATGTGAATGTATTTCTGGAAAGGAATAGTGTGCCATGGCCGTAATTTCCATAATCGGAAGACCCAATGTAGGAAAATCCTCGCTTTTTAACCGTTTCCTCGGGAAAAGGCATGCCATTGTGGACGATGTCCCCGGCATAACCCGAGACAGGCTCTATGCGGAGATTCAGCAGCAGGGAAAATCTCTTTACATGATAGATACAGGAGGAATTCTTGGAGAACAAAGTAAGGATTACGATACACAAATACGAAAACAGGCCGAAATTGCCATAGAAGAGAGCGACCTCATCCTCTTTCTTGTGGACGCCCAAACTGGACTGATGCCCACAGATCACGACATTGCAATGTTCTTGAGAAAGAGCGGCAAACCTATCATATTGGTGATCCACAAAGCGGATTCTCCGACATATAACGGAGAGTTTCAGTTCGCTCCCCTCGGATTTGAATCGGCTCTTGCGGTAAGCGCGGTACACAATAGAAACGTGGACGAACTGCTTCAGATGATCTCCCATATGCTGGAATCCGTCGAAGGAGAGAAAAAAGAAGAACTTTCTCAGGATTCTTCCATACTTTCGGTAGCCCTCGTAGGACGCCCCAATGTGGGCAAATCAAGTATCTTCAACTATTTTGCAGGGCAAGAGCGATCTCTTGTAAGTCCCGTTCCCGGGACAACCCGGGATAGCATTGACACGATCCTGGAAACACCTTCAGGGCCCTTGCGCATTATCGACACTGCGGGACTTCGGAAAAAATCACGAATCTCCTCTTCGGTGGAATACTATTCCATGGTGCGCAGCTATGACGCTATTGACCGCTGTCAGGTTGCAGTTCTCGTTATGGACGGGGAGGAGCCTGCCACAGAAAACGAAAAAAGAATATGCGGCCATGTGCTCGAAAAAGGAAAGGGCTTGGTCTTTGTGGTCAATAAATGGGATCTCGCTCCTGGAGATCCTAAACTCGGAGATAACATGCGAAAATATTTGAAGCAATCCTTTGTGTTCTTTCAGCATGCACCCATGGTATTCGTCTCCGCCAAAACAGGACGCAATATGGGGGATCTCATAAAGGCAATTTTCCGAGTTCACGAACATCGGGAGAATCGAATCGCCACATCCAAGCTCAACGTGTTGCTTCGAGAGCTGATGGCTTTCGAGCGTATGCCCAGCAACGGGCAGGGGCGTTTCCTGAAACTGTATTACTGTACTCAGGCGGCTACAGCTCCTCCTTTTTTCCTTTTTGTGGTAAACGACAAGGATATCGTGACAAAGCAATTTGAGCGGCATGTAGAGAAACGATTGCGCTCTCTCGAGGACTATTCGGGAGTACCTATTAGAATAAAATGGAAAAATCGCTCAGATTAGATGGCAAGAACCCTTGACCTTCCTAACAAAAACTGTAATAATGAATCAAAGGGCGACTTCAGCCCTGATATCAGAGGGTTTTGTCCCAAATCTGTAGGAGGTGTTTCGCGTGACCAAGAGTGATTTGGTAAATGAAGTTGCCAAAACGACCGGTAGCAGCAAGAAGGATGCCAGTGAGTGTGTGGATGCGGTCTTCTCCGCCATTGAGCAGGCGCTTTCCCGGGGAGACAAGGTGCAGCTTGTAGGTTTCGGAACCTTTGAGGTCCGGGATCGGGCACCGCGTCAGGGACGTAATCCCCAGGATCCCAAGAAGGTCATCAAGATTCCCGCGAAGAAGGTTCCTGTATTCAGACCCGGCAAGGTTCTGAAAGAAATGGTGGATAAAAAGAAGTAGTTTCCAGCCGAGTTGAGAAGCGGGCAGTAAAGAATTCAATGGAGAAAGGTGGCGTGAGAGGCTGCCTTTCTCCTTCCTTGTATCTGCACCTAGGCACGGGGCCGCCTTGTCTAATCCTCTTTTTCGGGGATAAAATACATGGAAAGCCTTGCCTCCAAAGAGGGATCGTCTAAAAGATTTTCTAATGAGAGAGAATCCTTTTTACGGGGATCGCGGAAGATCCGTTCCCCCCGGGCCTTGCCGATTCCGGGAAGAGCGAGAAGGTTTGTCCGGGAACAGGCGGGGAGAGAAAGAGGAAAGGGTACGCCCGTAAGAGAACGTTTCCCGTAATCCGTTATGGCTACATCCACTTCTGCATCCTCAGAAAGGTTTTCATCCATGATTCCCACCAGGGGGGGGTAGCTCCCCAGAGGTCGTCCAAAAATACATCGTCCTGATCGGTTTTCCGTAAAAACCTTTCGAAGCACGGTTCCCAAAGGGGCAAACCTTTGGAACATCACGGTATCTATCTCTTCCCGGACCCATTCCTTCCACCGTCGGGTTTGCCGCAGTTTCGTTTTAGGAGGATTTTTCCGAAGAAGCTCAGATACCGGAGATTGGGAAAAAGAAATCACTCTTCTGATATTGATTCGCCGCACGGTCAGATTCTCCTGAAGCAGACATTCCAGAAAACGGCGGTTATATTCGAGAGATTCCGCAGTTTCCCCGGGAAGGTCGAGAAGGAAATTCAACCCAGGAAGAATTTTGGGAAGTCCCCGTGGGCGGTCCCGCCACCCTCCGGCTTCATTAATGATTCGGACTGCTTGAAGGGCCTCTTCGAAGGTAACCTTGAGGTTATTGAGAGAGCACACGTCAGGGTCGAGGTTTTCCATGCCCAGAGAGAGACAGTCTCCCTCGGTATTTCTGGATGCAATAACTTCAACGGCTTTTCGGGATTCCTCGGGAAACCGGGCAATCGTCAAGGGATTGCAGTTGTCCGTGTGAAGAACTTCCAGGTTTGGGCAGGCAGTGTGAATTCCATCATAGAGTTTTTTCAGATTTGCCGGATTCGGGCATATGCCTCGAGATTGTGCATTGCCTCCATACGTAAGGATGTCGGAGCACTTGCCAAGCCGGAAAGCTCGGACACCACAATCCCCGAGAGCACGAACCTCTTGAAATACATCTTCTGCGGGGCGTTCTCGGTAGGGAGATCCCTGCCACTCCGTACAAAAACTGCAATGTTTTCCTTCCCGGCTACATCCTTCAGAAAGCTCAAGTTCCGCTATAACTCGAGGATAGGATGGATGCTGTAAAACAAGAGGAGCCCCTGCCACGGCCCAACGTGCCAGATCACAGTAACTGCTCCTGGCGTTCGGGTCTATGCGCCCCTCTCGGAGATAGACAGCCAAAGAAGCTACGGGATCCCGGGAAAAACAATCTCCCCGGAGGAAAAAATCTCCGATTTCCCTGGCGGGACGCCCTCCCTGAAGAGAATACCCTCGAACGATGGATCCTCCGAAAAAGAGCCTTCCTCTTCGAGGAAGGTCAACCAATTCTTCAAGCTCTTGGAGTAAAAGGGGAGTTCCTCCTCGATATCGTCCCGGTACGGTAAAACCCGTGATAAGGAGAATATACGAAGCCTCTTTCCAGAGATTCTCGGGCCTGGTTTCCCTCCATCTGTCCACGGTCGTGTAGGACACGTCAAATCCCCATGTCCGAAGAAGCCCAAAGGCATAGCGGACATAGGGAGAGATATAAGGGGGTACTCCGAAACAGGAAGGTTCATCCACGTAACCGTCAAAAACAAGCGCTTTTTCCATGACGTTTCTACCTCTTTTCGGACAGATGCTCCTCTCTTCCGAAGCTTTTGGAGAGAATGGAAAGGGTTACCGGAAGTTATGCTACAATACGCTCTTGAATGTCAAACACCACATATAAAGGAGGATCCGATAATGAAAGCATACAGGGATTCGGAAGCTTTGGAAAGAAAAATAGTCACATGGCTCCAGGAGCAGGGAGCTTCTTCCGGAAGAAAGGGATGTGTTTTCGGATTGAGCGGCGGCATTGATTCTGCCGTAGTGGCAGGGCTTGCCCGCAAGGCTTTCGGAAAAAATCACGTTCTCGGAGTTCTCATGCCCTGTCACAGTAATCCCCTGGATGCTACCCACGCCTTCGCAGTTGCGGAAGCTTTGGATATTGCGGTTATACAGGTGGATCTTTCCGAATCCTATGACACCCTCCTTCGTGCCTTTCCTAAAGAAAAAAGTCCTTCTTCTTCCCTTGCTTTGGCGAATATCAAGCCTCGGCTACGGATGATAACGCTTTACACCATAGCCCAGGAACATGGTTTTCTCGTCTGCGGCACGGGAAATAAAGTGGAACTTGCGGTGGGATACTTCACAAAACATGGAGATTCCGGAGTGGATCTTCTCCCCTTGGGAGATCTTCTCAAAGGAGAGGTTCGAGCTCTTGCGACCTCCCTGGGAGTTCCTCGAGAGATAATCATCAAGCCCCCTTCTGCAGGGCTTTGGGAGGGGCAAACCGATGAAAAGGAGATGGGAGTCACCTACGACGAACTGGATAATTATTTTCTTGAACGGCAGGTCTCTCAAGAGGTACAATCTTTTGTGGAAGGGGCTTTTCAGCGTTCTCAACATAAGCGCAGAATACCGCCTCTTTGCAAAATAGAAGAATAACCCAAAAAACTCATAAAAATCATTCATTTCAACACGAGGGGGCATTTCTATGGCAGGACACTCCAAATGGGCCAATATCAAGCATCGAAAGGCTGCGCAAGATGCCAAGCGTGGCGTAGCGTTCCAGAAACTTGTTCGGGCAATTATCGTAGCCGCCAAGGAGGGCGGAGGAGATCCGGGCATGAACATGAAACTTAAAACCGCCATTGAACGAGCCAAGGCGGTTTCGGTTCCTTCCGATAACATTGAACGTGCTATCAAGCGAGGCACTGGTGAAATCGAAGGAGCCGTGTACGAAGAAGTTATGTACGAGGCCTATGGCCCCGGGGGAGTGGCAGTGCTTATCGAAGCCACCACGGACAATAAAAACAGGACCACCCCGGAAATACGGGCTCTTCTCAGCCGAAACGGAGGAAACTTCGGAGAGGCTGGTTGTGTTTCCTGGATTTTCGAACGTAAGGGAGTCATAGAAATTCAAGGATACGTAGACGAAGAAGAACTTATGATGGCAGTTATCGATGCGGGAGGAGACGACCTCTCTTCCGAGGATGGGGCAGTTACGGTCTATACGGATCCCGGCGTGGTGACCTCTGTGGCAGAGGCTTTGAAAAAGGCGGGATATAAGGTGGAATCCGCCGAAGCGCAGCAGGTTCCCAAAACCACGGTGCCCATAACCGACAAAAGTGTGGCCGGAAAGCTTCTTAACCTTCTCGATGTTCTGGACGATCACGATGATGTGCAGTCCGTATCCTGCAACTTCGATATTTCCGAGGATATCATGAATTCCCTGGAAAACTAAATGATCTGCCTCGGTATCGACCCGGGCCTGGGGCGCCTCGGATATGGCGTAGTATCCCTCAAGGGTTCCACATTCGAGGCTCTTTCCTATGGCTGTCTGGAAACATCTTCGAAGGCTCCCATGAAAGAGCGGCTTCTTCAGGTTTACCAAACCTTGGAAGGGATCTTTTCCTCTTTTTCTCCGGATTGCGTGGCGGTGGAAAAGCTCTATTTCGGCAAAAATAAAACCACCGCAGAAATGGTGTGGCAAGCCCGGGGGGTTATACTTCTCCTGACAGCGCTCGAACAAAAAACTCTTTTGGAACCCAACCCGGGGGATGTGAAGATTGCGGTTTGCGGAACTGCAACAGCCGAAAAGATGCAGGTTCAAAGAATGGTGCAGCGCCTCCTCAACCTCCCCGAGCTGCCCCGGCCGGATGATGCGGCGGACGGTCTCGCCATCGCCATTACGGGAATCCTTTTCTGTCGTCATAATCACAGGATAGGCGGATAGACCTTTCCCGAGGATCCGGGAAAAAACCATGTGCTGCAATGCTGCAAATACAGGATGATTTTTTGTACCCCTGTCATATGATCCGGGAGAAAACCATGATTCATTACTGTAAAGGTACCGTCACTTCCCTGGAAGCGGACCGGGGCCAGCTTGTTCTCGAGGTGGGAGAATCCCTGGGCTTCCGTTTTTTTTGCACCAAAGCGGTTTTCGATATGGCTATACTGGAAGAGCCTCTTTTTCTTTTCGTGCATTTGCAACCCCAGGAAGATGCAGGATTTCTCCTCTTCGGCTTTGCGGATGAAAATGAACGAACTCTCTTTTCCATGCTCACCTCGGTGCGAGGAGTGGGAAGCCGTATGGCCATGCTCATCATGTCCTCTCTGCAAATCCAGGATATCCTTGAGGCTATTGTGGATTCCAAAGCTTCTCTTTTCGCGGCTCTTCCAGGAATTGGCAAGAAAATTTCCGAGCGCCTCTGTTTCGAGCTTTCGGAGAAAGTGGTGAAAGCTCTAGGAGAAGGGATTCTCCGTTCTCCTTCAACAGGGGCGGGAGCAACTTCTTCAGCCGAAGGGACTGCCGTACGCCATACGGTTCTCGAAGCCCTGCTTTCCCTGGGTTTTGGCAGAAGAGAAGCCCAGGTCGCCATGGAAGAGGCTTTGAGCGGCAAAGAGAATTCTTTGCCCGATGAAAGCACTCTTCTTCATGAAACTTTGCGGAGGCTGCAACGATGAATTTTTTCGAAAGCCATCAGGAGCGCCTTGTGGGATCTCCCGCACTTTCCGGAGAGGAAGAACTTCTTCCCATACGTCCTCAGGTTCTCAAGGATTTTGTGGGACAGCAAAATTTAAAGGAAAAGCTGTCTATCTATATTCAGGCGGCCAATCAACGGAAGGAACCTCTGGATCATGTGCTTTTTCACGGGCCTCCGGGGCTGGGAAAAACCACGCTGGCGGGAATCATCGCCCGTGAAATGGGGGGGGAGATGCGGGTTACTTCAGGCCCGGCCCTCGAACGTTCGGGAGATCTTGCGGCAATTCTTTCCAATCTCCAAGCGGGAGACGTCCTTTTCATCGATGAAATTCATCGGCTTCCTCCCAATGTAGAAGAGATTCTCTATGCGGGGATGGAAGATTTTGCCCTGGACATCGTGGTGGGCAAGGGCCCCCTTGCCCGAACCATTCGGCTTTCGCTTCCTCCCTTTACTCTCATCGGAGCCACCACAAGACTGGGACTTCTCACATCCCCTCTGCGGGCACGGTTCGGCATTGTGGAACAGCTCGACCTTTACAGTCCGGAAGATCTTTCATCCATCGTTCTCCGGGCAGGACAAAAACATAATATATCCATTCAGGAAGAGGCAGCCCATGAAATCGGTCGCCGCTCCCGGGGGACTCCTCGAGTAGCCTTACGGCTTTTTCGCCGGATTCGAGATATCGCTCAGGTACGGGGGGAAAAAACGGTACATCTGGAGGTGACCACGAGGGCCTTCGAAATGCTCGGTATCAACGAACAGGGACTCGACGAAGGAGACCGAAAATACCTGGGAGCCATCGTGCAGCTTTTCGGAGGAGGCCCCGTGGGACTTTCCACCCTCGCTTCCGCGGTAAACGAGGAGCCTCAGACCTTGGAGGATATCTACGAACCTTTTCTCATTCGCCAAGGATTTCTCGAAAAAACACCCCGGGGAAGAAAAGCTACGGAAAACGCCTTTTTCCTCTTTTCCATGGTTCCTCCCTCTATTAACCAGGCCCAGCAAGTCTTTTCCTGGGAAGAAGAGGAGTGAATTCTCTGCCTTCTCTCGCCAAAACACTTTTTTTGATAGGAACGATTTGTTTTTTCCTCGGGGGGATCTGTTGCCTCCGAGAGCATTTTCATGTTTCCTTATCCCTGGGAAGGCTTCCAGGAGATATAACCATACGAACCAAGGGAGGAGCTTTTTTCTTCCCCCTTACCACCATGATTCTCGTGAGTCTTATTCTGTCAGGGATATCCTTTTTCATGCGATTTTTCCGAAATGAGAGGGTTTTGAAGTTTTAGGAAGGAGTTTTTGTATGTTTTTTTGCCGAGAGCGACCATGGGCATATATATATGCCTTCTTTTTCCTCCTATCCTTTCTGATTTTTCCAATCGTTCCCTCCTGGGGAGCATCCGGAGGAACAACTCTTCGGGTAGGAGTGGCCCTATCCGTGGCGGGAGGAACTCTCTCGTCTTCGAAAAGCTATACTTTAGTGGATGCCCAGGGAAAACGTCATTCCTTTTCTGGATCCGTTCCTGTAAAGTATTTCAAGGGAAATACGGTGGTAGTAAAAGGGAAAACTCTCTCGCTCCCCGTAAAAATTCAAGGCTCCGCTCCCGTGGCATGGGGAAACCATCCCTATCGGGGATCCCTGGAGATGCGCCAAGGGGCCTCGGGAATTTCCATAATAAACATAATTGACGTGGAGTCCTATCTTCGTGGAGTCCTTAAAATGGAAGCCAACCCCGCGTGGCCCCAGGAATTCCTCAAAGCCCAAGCGGTAGTGGCCCGGACCTATGCCATGTCCCATAAAGGAAAACATGGGGCGGAGCACTTCGATATCTGTGCCACCCCCCATTGCCAAGTCTACCGTGGCATAAATGCGGAAGATTCTCGGATAGACAGGGCCATTCAAGAGACGAGAGGAATGGTTCTTTTTTATCAAGGAAAATATGCCCTTACCCCCTATCATTCTGATAGCGGTGGAAGTACAGCGGATGTCCGAGATGTCTGGGGTGGATCGGTTCCTTATTTGCTTTCCCGACAGGAACCCGTGGCGTATACGTCTCCCTATTCCTCCTGGGAACTTTCCCTTACTCCACGCCAGGTAGGGGAGACTCTCAGGAAAATGAACCTTTCCGTAGGAGAAGTCCACTCCATGGAGGTGGCAAAGCGAGATTCCCACGGCAGGGCCATAACCCTTCAGATTTCCGGAAGCTCGGGAAGCCGGAACGTTTCTGCTCACCAGTTCCGCATGGCCTTGGGAAGCAAGAACCTGAAAAGTACGAATTTCCAGATACAGTCCTCGGGAAAGGCAAATCTTTCCGTATCTCCGAAAGATTCGGTTTCCTTTAATGAACAGGAAGAACTTTCCCTTATGACCCAGCAGGGAGTTTTTTCCACGGAAGAGTTGATGGACATGCTTCTGCACCCTGAAAAACAGAGGAGCTATCTCGAAAAAAAGCGTGCTCTTCCGGGCTCTTCGATTCCTCAAACTCCCACGTTTTCTTCCGGACCTTCGCTATTTCAGCTTCTTGGAAAGGGATGGGGGCACGGGGTAGGGCTTTCTCAGTGGGGAGCCAAGGCTCTCGCTGAGAGGGGATGGACCTGGGAGAAAATTTTGACGCACTATTACCCGGGAACAACTGTAAAAAAAGTACACTAAAATGAGGTAGAATACCCTATATGAATAGAGATCTCTTTCAAGCAAAAAACTATTCCTTCGAACTTCCGAAGGAGCGTATTGCTCAAAATCCCGTATACCCTCGAGACTCGTCGAAACTCCTTGTGCTGGAAAGAGAAACGGGGAAACTACATCACCGGAGATTTTTTGAGGTGGGGGATTTCCTTCGTCCGAGAGACCTCCTGGTTCTCAACGATACCAAGGTTTTCGCAGCTCGCCTTTTTGGAGAAAAAGCGGAGAGTGGGGGGCGGATAGAGATTTTTCTTCTTCACCCTCAAAAAAATGCCCCTCACCTCTGGGAAGCCCTCGTTCGCCCGGGGAGAAAACTGAAACGACCCACCAGAGTCCTTCTGGATAAGAATGTTTCGGTTATTGTTGCTCCAGCTTCTTCCGAAGAAGGACTCCGAATGGTGGAGTTTCCGAAAGACCTGGATGTACACACCTTCTTGGAGAATTACGGCATGGTGCCTCTGCCCCCCTACATCACCGATTCTCAGGCGGAGGACGAACAATACCAAACCATTTATGCCCGGGAGCTGGGTTCCGTAGCGGCTCCTACTGCGGGGCTTCATTTCACGCAGAACCTGCTGAAAAAACTTGAACAACAGGGAATTTCCCTGGCTTTTCTCACTCTTCATATCGGGTTAGGAACCTTTCGTCCCGTTCAGGCTGAGGACATTCGAGACCATAGGATGCATGAAGAGTGTTTCGAAATTCCTCCCGCCACGGTCACGGCGGTGGAGCAAGCAAAACAACGAAACGGAAGGGTTGTCGCCGTGGGAACCACCGCGGTCCGCACTCTGGAAACCGGAGCCGCCTCGGGCAATTTGACGGCGGGCCGGGGAACTTCGCGCCTTTTCATCTACCCGGGGTATTCCTTCCGGGTTGTGGATGCCATGATTACGAATTTCCACCTTCCCCAAAGTACCCTTCTCATGTTGGTTTCCGCTTTCGGCGGGTACGAGAAGGTTCTTGAGGCATACAAGGAGGCCATGGAAAAGGCCTATCGCTTTTATTCCTTCGGAGATGCTATGATGATCCTGTAAAATTTTGAAAGCACCCAGGATCTTCAACCCGAGGAGAGAGGAGGATCTGCATGTGGATCTGGACTTGTGTTGCCCCACATCCGCCGGTAGTCGTGCCCGAGGTCGGGAGGGGGAGGGAACTCGAGGCAGAAGGTACCCTTCGAGGATTTCTGGATTTGGGGAAGGAGCTTTCCAAACCCGAAATCCTTCTCATTCTCTCGCCTCATGCTCCCTTCGTCCCGGGGAAAATTTTTCTTGGAGCAGCCGAAAAATACGAAGGTTCTTTTAAAGATTTCGGTGCTCCTTCGGTAAGGCTTGTCGCTGCGGGCCTTCTCGAAGTTGCAGATGTCCTCAAGGAACTTTTCGAAAAAGCGAAGATCCCCTTGGCATTCTTCCCAGATTTTTCAGGAAACCTCGACCATGGATGTACGGTACCCCTTTATTACCTTTCCCGATTTTGGAAAACTCTCCCTCCTCTCGTAGTCATGAACCCCGCAGGCCTTTCCCCCAAGGATTCGTATGATGCAGGCAGAGCTCTCATTAAATTTTTACCTCAGAAAAACTGGGGACTTCTTGCAAGCGGTGATCTTTCTCATGGGGTTACTCCTTCGGCACCGGGAAGATACCATCCTTGGGGGGAGCGTTTTGATCATATGGTGGTATCTTGTCTTGAAAGAGGCGAGAGCCTCCCTTTGCGAGAGCTTTCCCCGGAGGAACGGAAAAACGCTCAGGAATGCGGCCTGGCCTCGGTGCTTTGTGCCCTCGGTCTTGTGGAGGACCGCCCTTTTCAGGTACTCAGTTACGAAGCTCCCTTCGGGGTAGGCTACTGCACGGCCTTTCGTAAAGGGGATTTTCCACAATGGAAAGAAGAGGCATAAAATGAGAAACCACGATGTGCCTTCTCCCTGGAACGACTCTTCCTTTTCCTACCCTGCCCTTGCGCGATATGCGGTAACCTACTATTTGCAGCAACACGCAGTTCTCGATGTTCCCGAAGCCTTCTCTCTCCTGAAAGAGGACATACCGGAGCTACGCATGCCGAAGGCTTGTTTTGTCTCCATAAAATGCATGGAAGGATCTCTTCGAGGATGTATGGGAACTCTCTTTCCCTCCTACTCCTGCCTCATGGAAGAACTTATTGCAAACGCTCTTTTTGCAGCTTTCCAGGATCCTCGATTTCATCCCGTACACATAAAAGAACTCCCCTCCCTTACGTTCTCTTGCGATCTCCTGGAACCTCCCCAAGAAACCTCCTTCGATGCGTTGAATCCCAAAATACTGGGGATTATCGTTTCCCGGGGAGAGCGCAGGGGAGTGCTACTTCCAAACCTGGAAGGGATACACACTCCGCAGCAACAACTGGAAATTGCCATGAAAAAAGCGGGAATCTTCGACTCTTCTTTGGAGGATCTGCGTATCATGTCCTTTAGGGTACAACGCTATGAAGAGTGAAGAAAGTTGCACAGTGAAAGGTTCTTATGATACTGCCTCCTGGTGGCATTGGGAGGAGAATGCGATCCGCTGTGACCTCTGTACTCGCTCTTGCCTGATTTCATCCGGAAAGACGGGATTCTGCCAAAATCGCAGACACTACCCGGAAAAAGGTTTAGAGTCCTTGGTTTATGGAAAACCCCTTGCCTGGGGAGTAGATCCGGTGGAGAAAAAGCCCCTTTACCATTACTTTCCAGGTTTTTCGGTGCTATCCCTCGGAACTCGGGGTTGCACCATGGAATGTCCTTATTGTCAAAATCATTCTCTGGTTTATGCACAACTTTCCTCCCGGAGTTTCCGGAAATATTCTCCTGAAGAAGTTGTTGCGGCGGGAGTGGAGCGCGGGCTTTCCCTTCTAGCTTTCACCTATAACGAGCCTACGGTATGGTATGAATTTGTCCGGGATTGCCTTTTCCTTTGGAAGGAACGGAAAGGCCATGGAATTCTCGTTACCAACGGACAGATGCGAGAAGAACCTCTCCGGCAACTCACGCCTCTTCTCGGAGCGTGCAATGTGGATATAAAATCCTTCAACGAGAAACACTACGAAAACCTTCTCGGAGGCTCCCTTCCCCAGACCCTGCGTTTCATAGAGATCCTCGTCGAACAAGACATCCATGTGGAAATTACCTGGCTTGTAGTTCCAGGAATCAATACGGAAGATAATTTATTCCGTTCCTGCATCCGGTGGATAGCCTCCCTTTCCCCCTTCATACCTCTTCATATTACCCGGGCCTTTCCAGCCTATCATTGGCAGGGAGAACCTCCTTCCCTGGAGCTTCTCAACCGCTTGCGCGAAGAAGCCCGGGAAGACCTTTCGTATGTCTATCTCGGCAATACTGGTATACCTGAATCCACTTCATGCCATAAGTGCGGGAATGACATCGTAATACGCTCGTGTTATAATGCTTTAGATGTTGAAGTAAGTAAAGAAGGAAAGTGCAACTTTTGCGGAACTCCTTCACATATTGTTACAGGAAATCCCTCACAAGAAAGAACGTAAAGAAAAACCCGAGGAGGATGATAGCGAATGGAAGCAAAGAAAATTCTGCTTAACGGGCATTCCTTGTCTCTTGAGGATGTATATAAAGTTGCCAGAAGAGGCTACGGAGTTAGCTTGGATCCCGGAGCGGTAGCCCTCGTACAGCGGGGAGCGGAAAAAGTAGCCTCCTGGGTACGAGAGGAGAAAAGTATTTACGGGATCACCACAGGTTTTGGAGATCTTTCGTCGGTAGTCATTCCCAAGGATCAAAGCCGACAACTTCAAACAAACCTTCTCCTCAGCCATGCCTGCGGTACCGGAGAGTATTTCCCCGAAGAGGTAGTGCGGGCCATTATGTTGCTGCGAATTAACACCCTTACCCGAGGTTTTTCCGGCATTAGCCTCCCGACCCTGGAACGTCTGGTGGAATATCTCAACCGAGGAATCCACCCTCTGATCCCTACCCAAGGCTCTGTCGGAGCCAGCGGAGATCTCTGCCCCCTTTCCCACGTAGCCATCACTCTCCTGGGTTATGGAAAAGTCCGCTATCAGGGAAAAGATCAGGATACTCTCGACGTATTGCACTCGCTCGACATGGAACCCATTGCCCTGCAACCCAAAGAAGGCTTGGCCCTCAACAACGGCACCCAGGCGCTTACCGCCGTAGGCGCCCTGGCCCTGGCAGATGCCTTGGCACTCGCAAAGATAGCGGACATTGCCGCAGCTCTTTCCCTTGAAGCCCTTCACGGAGTACCCTATGCTTTCGATCCCCGAACCCACGATCTTCGTCCTCACCTGGGTCAAAAACTGGTGGCGTCGAATATGCGCAAGCTTATCGAGGGTTCCGAAATCATCGAAACCTATAAACATCACCGAGTACAGGATGCGTACTCCTTGCGCTGTGTTCCCCAGGTTCATGGAGCTTCCAGAGATGCTTTCGAATATGTAAAGCAAAAAATTCAAATTGAAATCAATTCTGTTACAGACAATCCACTCATATTTGCGGCAGACGAAGAAGCCCTGAGTGGAGGAAATTTTCACGGACAACCCATAGCTATCGCCATGGACTTTTTCGGTATTGCCGCAGCGGAGCTTGGAAGTATTTCCGAACGCAGGACCGCAAGAATGGTGGATCATAAACTTTCGGGACTTCCCCCCTTCCTCGTCAATAAAAGTGGGCTTAACAGTGGTTTTATGATACCTCAATATGTGGCGGCGGCTCTCGTTTCGGAAAACAAGGTGCTCTGCCATCCTTCCAGCGTGGATTCCATCCCCACGTCGGCAAACCAGGAAGATCATGTTTCCATGGGCATGTATTCTTCCCGAAAGGCCGCTACCATTGTGGAAAATGTCAAAAAAATTCTTGCCATAGAGCTTCTGTCGGGAGCTCAAGGACTTGAGTTTTCCAAGCCTCTTCGGCCTGGAAAAGGCACCCTGGCGGCATATCGAACTATCCGCAACGAAGTTTCCTCGGTAGAGGAGGATCGGTATCTTCACCCAGACATTCTCTCCATGATATCTCTTGTGGAGAAGGGAACTATCACAGAAGCGGTGGAAAATGAAATAGGAGCTCTGTAATCAAAAACGGCACGCTTGGAGAGTGAGAAGATTTTCTCCCGTAATTTGAAATACCCTGACCTTCATACAAAAACGCTCTCTAATCCGTATAAAATTTCCCAACGGAGGTATTGTGACTATGGCAAAACAGCTTATTGAATGTGTTCCCAATTTTAGTGAAGGTAAAGACTTGGGGCTTATCGAAAAAATCGTGCAGCCCTTCAAGGATACTCCCGGATGCTACCTTTTCGATTATCGAGCGGACGAAGATCATAACAGGCTTGTGGTAAGCCTGGTAGGGGAGCCGGAAGCTATCTGCGCCTCTCTTCTTGAAGCAGCTCAGTGCGCAGTAGCGCATATCGACATGAACACCCACAAAGGCGCACACCCCCGAGTAGGAGCGGTGGATGTAGTACCTTTTACGCCCATTAAAAACATAACCATGGATGAATGCATAGCTCTTTCTCATGCTTATGGAGAAGAATATTGCAAAGCCACGGGAGTTCCCGTGTATTTCTACGAGGATTCTGCCAGGCGCCCTGAGAGAAAACGGCTGGAAGTTATCCGGAAGGGGCAGTACGAGACTCTCAAGGAAGAGTGCCGCCTTCCCAAAAGAACCCCCGATGTAGGAGGCCCGTCACTCCATCCTACTGCCGGAGCCACTGTCATGGGAGCCAGGAAATTCCTCGTGGCCTTTAATGTAAACCTCAAAACTCATGACGTGGATATCGCGAAAAAGATTGCAAGCTTTGTCAAGGCTTCCAGTGGCGGACTTTGTCATGTGAAGGGCATCGGTCTTGCTCTGGAGGAACGAGGCATTGTTCAGGTGAGTATGAACATCGTGGATTATGAGAAAAACTCTCTCTACCGGGTTCTGGAGATGATTCGCATGGAAGCCCGCCGATGGGGAGTGGAGGTTTTGGAAACGGAAGTCTACGGGATGATCCCCGCCGAGGCCCTTCTTGAGAGCACTGCGTACTATCTGCAGATTGCAGGCTTCGATCCTCAGCAGGTCATCGAGCTCAAACTCCTCGAAATGATGGAACATTAGGTGAGTCCTGTGACAACCCGAAAGCTTTTTAGAAACGCTCGAATATATACACCTTGCGATAACGGCTTTCCTCTGGCGGGAGAAGCTCAGGGATCCCTTCAAGTCTTTGAAAACGGGGCCCTCTTGGTGGAAAATGGCATGATCCTTTCCGTGGGAGACGAGAAGGATGTAGCGCTCCATGCGGCAAGCCTGAAAATTCACGAAGAGGTGGATTGCCGGGGAAGGTGCATGATTCCAGGGTTCGTAGACCCCCATACACACATCTGTTTTGCGGAAACCCGAGAGGAAGAATTTTCCATGCGTCTTTCCGGTATCCCTTATCTGGAGATTCTCCGCAGAGGAGGAGGAATTCTCTCCTCGGTACGCAGTCTTCGTGCAATGGATGCCACCACGCTTTTCGAAGTAACACGCAAGAACGTGCTTTCGGCCCTCTCCTTTGGGACCACCACCATGGAAATCAAGACAGGATACGGCCTGGATACGGAAAACGAGCTGAAAATGCTGGAGGTTATCCGACGCATTCAGAGTGAAACGCCCCTGGATGTCGTGCCTACCTTTATGGGAGCCCATGCAATACCTCCGGAATACAAAGGCAGAGAAGAGATCTTCGTAGATTATTTGGTGGAGGAAATGCTTCCCGCCGTAGCTTCTCGAAAGATCGCAGCTTTTTGTGACGTATTTTGCGAAAAGGGCGTTTTTTCGGTGGATCAAAGCCGGCGGATTCTCAAAAAAGCCCACGAGCTTGGAATGGGCATGAAAATTCATGCGGACGAAGTTCACGATCTCGGAGGAGCGGGGCTTGCGGCAGAACTTGAAGCGGTTTCGGCGGAACACCTTCTTGCGGCAAACGAAACGAACCTTGCAAAAATGGCCCAAAAAGGTACCCTGGCGGTACTCCTTCCCTGCACCGCCTACAGTTTGAAGAAACCCTTCGCGAATGCTCGCAAGATGATAGAGCTGAATCTGCCCGTAGCCGTGGCTACAGACTGCAATCCCGGATCGTGTTTCTGCGAATCCATGCCTTTTGTCTTTGGTCTCTCGGTAATGCATATGGACATGACAGTGGAGGAAACCCTTGTGGCAGCCACTCTGAATGCAGCCTATGCTATAGGGAAAAATACTCTTGTGGGAAGCCTGCAAAAGGGAAAGCGCAGTGATTTTCTTCTGCTCAAGGGGAAAAGCCCCGCCATCTTTGCATACCATGCGGGAGTATCCCCCATAGAAGAAATATATATCCGGGGAGAGAGGATGTATCCTCCTTGCCAGGGAAGGTAGCTTCTTTCCCTAGGAGGTTTTCGTACTCAAAAATGGATGCTTTCAGAGCCTTTCGGTTCGTTATATTTTCAGTAATTCTTTTCTTCGGAATTTTTCTCGGAGAGGCGGGTTTTTCCACGGAATCCCCCAGTGAAACACTCCGCGAAAAGAAGAAGCCCGAAATATGGGTTGTAAACCCCTGGATACATTACATCACCTCCTTTATCGGAGGTGAGGAAGTTTCGGTGTATCCTCTTTTCAGCTGGGAGGGAACGCTTACCTTTTCAGGCAAGAGTTCCCTCCCAGCTGGAGCCATTATCATCGCTCTAGATAAGGAAGAAGCGGAAAAAATTCCTCTAGGCTACGAGCTTCAAAATCTTCGGCATCTCTTTAGAAGCATTCCCACCCTTCAGGGAAAAGGAAATCCCATGTACCTCGATCCTCCCACCATGTCGCTTCTCGGACAGAAGGTGCTTGTTACTCTCTCTTCGCTTTTCCCCGAACACTACATTTACTTTCAGCGAAATCTTGCAGAGTTTGAATCTCGTATTGAAAGTACCGTAGACATGGGAAGAAAGATGCTCCGAACCGTAGGGATCGTCAATTTCGCAGGATCGTACGCTTTCTGGATTAGGGCAGCCGCAATTCAGGAAATACGACCTTCGGAAGACCGAATGGCCCAAATTCTTCAAGAGGAGGGAAAAACCCTTTTGTTCCAAACTCTGGAGGCTTCCCTGGAAAAAGGTCACGTGGTAGTGACAGATGAAAGCATGCCTCCGGAAGTACAGGAGATGGTGGGAAAGCAGCGAAACGGAATAGTTCTCCGCTTTCCATCTCTTGCTGAAGAGAGGGAAGACGTGTTTCTCTTTCTCTATGAGCAATATCTGGCCATTCTTAATCGATACAATCAGCTTCAGCGAAAAACCGGAGCCTTGTAGCTTTGCAAAAATTTACACTTTATGAAAAGAGAAGGGAGACCGGGATAACCCGTCTCCCTTCTCTTTTCATAGTCATATCCTGCACGGAACACTCAAAAATGAATCAGGGTTCCAGAACGATTTTCCCGGAACCTTCCGTGACGGATCCTACAACCTCTGCCGAGGGGAAACCGTGGTGCCGAAGATGCTCCGCAAGACATGCCCCCATTCCCCCGGAAACTCCGAGCAGAAGACCTCCGGAAGTTTGGGGATCGTAAAGAAGATCATCCTCTCCGAGAGATATCGCTCCGGCATGGACATGCTCCTGATAGGTTTCCCTGTTTCGATACGCCCCCGCCGGAAGAAGCCCCATGGCAGCATTCTCCCGGGCTCCCGGAAGAACCGGAAGCCGGGAAAGCCGAATAGTTGCATTTGTCTCGGGAGAAAGCATATCCAGAAGATGTCCCGCCATGCCGAATCCCGTTACGTCCGTAGAAGCGTGAACTGCCAAGGTCATTTCTTCAGTCAGAAGCGGCAGGACGTTATTCAGAGAACTCATGCTTTCAATGGCCGCTTTTCGATGAGCGCTTTCCGCCATATCCGCCTTGATGGCGGTAGCCACGATACCCGTTCCGAGAGACTTGGTAAGAACCAGCTCGTCCCCGACACAAGAACCCTGAACGTTCCAGATTCGCTTTTTATCCACTTCTCCAAAAACCGCAAGTCCGTACTTGGGCTCTTCATCTTCCACGCTATGTCCCCCGGCGATGATTCCTCCGGCTTCGAGAACCTTGGATTCCCCTCCTTCAAGAATTTTTCCGAGTACCTCGAGGGAGAGACAATTTACCGGAAAACAGACGATGTTCAGGGCGAGAAGAACTCTTCCGCCCATGGCAAAGACATCGCTCAAAGCGTTGGCGGCGGCAATCTGCCCCCATAAAAAGGGATCGTCCACCACGGGAGTTATGAAATCAAGAGTAAAAACTCCAGCCCTTGTATCGCCCAAGTCCCAGAGTGCCGCATCCTCTCCATGCTCCCATCCGCTGAGAAGGAGAGGGTGCCGGGATCCGGAAAGGTTTTTCAAAATACCAGAAAGGTCCGCCGGACCTATCTTAGCGGCTCAACCACTCGTTCGAGACATTTCCGTAAGCCTCAACACCTTCACCTCCTCTTCGTTTTCGTTTATACTACTCAAGATTTCACCTCCCTTCCCTAAGAAAAGCTTTTCCAGGCCCTCGCTCAGACGATTTCCAAGACAAGGCCCCTTTCTCGTTTATCAAGGCATCTTTGAATTTTCACACCGCTTTCCTAACGAAGATGCCGCACTTCTCCGGAGTGGAACGTTCTTCGTTCTCCATGTATATTTACCACCAGAGATCCTTCCTCTGTAATATCCTCCGCTCTGCCTCGGAGAGGCTCTCCTTGAAAAGAAAGGGAAATTTCCTTTCCCAGAGTGGCACAGTGACTCCGGTAGGAGCGAAGAAACGCTTCAGATCCTTGGGAGGACATAACCCCATATTCCTTCATAAACTCCTTGTAGACCGCAAGAAGCAGATCTTTTCGGGAAAGAGAGCTACCGAGAATACTGCCAAGAGAGATCGCCAAATCTCTAATTTCTGGGGGAAAGTCTTCAATGTCGGTATTAACATTGATCCCTATTCCCACTACGGCGTAACGAATAGAGTCAGAATCGCTGGCAGCTTCGGAGAGAATACCACAGACCTTCTTGTTTTCCCAAAGGACATCGTTGGGCCACTTCAATACACAGGAAAGAGACGTACAATGCAGAATTCCCCTGCAGACCGCAACCCCTGCTATGAGATTCAAGATCTGTACGTGTCCGGGGGGAAGCTGGGGCCTCAGGAGAAGAGAAAAATAAAGCCCCTTTCCCGGCGGTGAAAGCCAGGATCGGGCGGTACGTCCCTTTCCGGCGGTCTGCGTTTCTCCCAACACAAGGCTTCCCTCGGGAGCACCTTTTTTGGCCAGATCTTTCATGACGTTTTGCGTACTTGAAAGAGATCCAAAGTACCAGACCTTGCTGGCAGGAAGTACGTGCCGTATTTCTTGTTCCAGGAGGAGGGGGTGGAGAGAATCCTCTTTTCTATTCAAAATATATCCTTTTCTCTCCATAGCAAAAACGGGGAATCCGGTCTTACGGAGCATCCCCAGGTTTTTGGAAACCGCTTGTCGCGAAATCCCCAGGCTTTCCGCAAGAAAGGATCCCGAAAGAATTTCTTCGGGATGGGAAAGGAGCAATGCCGCAAGGGCTTTTTGGTTCGGCGTAAAATCGATCATGGAGAAGGTCTCCTTCTTTGGGTTCTGCTCATACCGATGTTATACTTATCCAGTGTATATTACACGAAGAAGCTCTTTTCGTGTGATCCCGAAACTTCCCCGAATCCGGAGTTTTTGGGAAAGCTGTACAATTGATAGGAGGCTCTCGAGTGGCTATTATACCCATCGCTACAGTTATGGAGGAACTGCGCTCCCTTTTACGGGAACTGCAGGACAGCCTTTGACGTAACACGCTTGAACGAAAGAAGCGAAGAACTTCTCGGAATTATGGGAGAAGGAGATTTCTGGGAAAGGGAAGACGCTCATAAAATCACAAAAGAAATCTCGTTTCTTCAGGAGGAAAAAACTTTTCTGGATAACGCCATAACAGAGTTCGAAGACATGGAAACCTTGGGAGAAATACTGGGAAGTGAGAACGATAAAGAATTGGAAGATGAATTTTACTCCCGGGGAGAAGCTCTTAAAAAGGGCATCCTGCAGCGCCAGCTCCTTCTCCTCCTCCGGGATGAACATGATCTGGGTAATGCCATTGTAAGCATCCACCCCGGAGCGGGAGGGCTTGATTCTCAGGATTGGGCAGAAATCCTCTATCGCATGTATATGCGGTGGGCAGAAAAAGAAGGCTTTACGGTAAAGCTTATCGACTATCTTCCCGATATGGAAGCAGGATTACGAAGCGTTACTTTCCAAGTTATCGGGAAGCATGCCTATGGGTATCTTCGATCCGAACGAGGCATTCACCGCCTGGTTCGTATTTCTCCTTTCGATGCTGCGAAACGCAGGCATACGAGCTTTGCCTCTTTCGACGTAATTCCAGAGCTTCCCGAAACAGCCTCCGTGGAAATTCGGCCAGAGGATCTCAGGGTTGAGACCTTTCGCTCCAGCGGTGCCGGAGGGCAGCATGTCAACATGACGGATTCCGCCATACGGATTACCCATATTCCTACAAATATTGTCGTGGGATGCCAAACCGAACGATCGCAACACATGAACCGCCAAACCGCCATGAAAGTCCTGGAATCTCGGCTCTATGAGCGCATGAAAAAAGAACAACAGAACCAATTGGAGGCTCTTCAGGGGGAAAAAAAAGAAAATAGCTGGGGAAACCAGATCCGCTCTTACGTGCTGCATCCCTACACCCTCGTGAAAGACCATCGTACGGGCTATGAAATGGGAAACGTTCAATCCGTGCTGGATGGAAATCTGCAACCCTTTATTATGGAGTATTTACGTTGGAAAAAAAACTCGTAATTGCTAAAAAAACACCTTTTCAAGTGCTGCAGCTCTTTCTTGGAGTTCTTTTGTTTTCTCTCGTTCTTCCCCTTCAAACTGAGGGAGGGGGCAGGGGAGGGGCGTCTTCTTTCGTCCCCGAAACGCCTCTCATCAAAGTTTCGGAAATCCGTCCTGGCATGGAAGGTATTCTGAAAACTGTAATTTCCGGGACTTCCGTAGAAAACATTCCCGTGAGAATCGTCAGTATCATATCCCGGAAGGACAAACCGCATTATCTCATTCTGGTGCAGGCTTTCGGGCCCCTGGCCGATTCTTTGGGAGGCATCGCCTCTGGCATGAGCGGGAGCCCGGTTTATGTGGAGGGGAAACTTCTCGGAGCCATCGGATACGGTTGGGAATTCAGCGACCATCGATTTGCTCTGGTCACCTCCATGGAGGACATGCTACACATATGGGAGGGGGAGCATCCCAAAAACCCTGCGGCTTTCCTGGGAAACCCCATCTCCCTGGCATCCTGCGACTTCACTCCATTCAGTAAGGATGAAATTTTTTCGGAAGACATCCTTCTTCAAGAAGTGGAATCTCGTTTTCAGATCCTCCAGGGGGATGGATTCAGCTCCAGAAGCCTAGAGGAGTTAGAGAAGCGTTTTTCTCTGCGCATAGAGAAGGGGCTTTTCGACGTGCACTCCGTCCCCCCCGCATCCTACGAAACCTCTCTGACTCCGGGAAAAGCCATGGGTGCACTCCTTGCCTGGGGAGATATCTCCTTGGGAGCTATTGGAACCGTTTCGGCAATAGACGGGGAAAACCGATTTTTAGCCTTTGCACACCCTTTTCTCAATCGAGGGTTTGTCGCATACCCTGTCACTACCGCATATATCCACAGCATTATTCCGAGCGTAGCGACCCCGTTCAAACTTGGAAGTATGGGGCCTATTATAGGAATTATGACCCGAGATACCTCTCAGGGAGTGGGAGGGATTTTCGGCACTTTTGCGCCCTCGGTTTCTTTTGAAATAACGATTAAGCTCCCTCGAGAGGAAATCGTGGTAAAAAAGCGTTTTCACGTCGTTCACGATCCCTATCTCATCTCGGGAATTTCCGAAGCTGCTTTGCTCGGTATGCTGGACAATCTCTGGGGAAGAAGAGGAGAGGGAACCGCCCTTGTTACATTGAAAGTGGATAAAGCTTCCGGGTTTTCCGGATGGCAACGAGAAGATATGTTTTTCTCCGAAAAAGACCTGGCCCGAGATGCACTTAAGGATGTGCAGAATTTTATTCGGGTCTTTACAACAAACCCTTTCCTCAACATCTTTCCTCTCGGATTCTCCGTGGAAGTGGAAATGTCTGAGAGTCCTCGCATTCTCTATGTGGAGGATATCAAGATTCCTGAAAGCACCGTGGAAGCGGGACAGGATCTCAAGGTAGAATTTACTCTCCGCCCTCACCGGGGTAGACCTTTTCAACGAGAGGTTACGCTTAAAATCCCCGAAGATTACGAGGGGTCTTGTGAGGTGATTGTTCGAGGGGGAGGCATAGCTGAAATGGAACAAGACGCTATTCTTGAAGGGTGGAAAAGCATTACCTCCATGGATCAGTTCCTTCAGGAGCTTGACGTCATGGAGTCCAACAATGAAATTATCGTGGAGCTCATCCTTCCGAACGATTCTTCCAAAAAGGATGAAGACGATGAACATCCTCTCCTCAGTAACATTATTGCTTCGAAGAATGAAAAGGATCTCATGAAAATTTTTCGCACCAACTACTATGTGGAAGGGCTACTTCGAAAAGAACTTCAGATACAAAAGAAAAAGTAGCTATTTTTAATGTTTGCCATGAAAAATGGGGAGGAAGGAAAGTCTCCATGTTTATTACACTGGAAGGTATCGATGGCTGTGGCAAAAGCACGCAGCTCAAGAATATTTCTTGTTTTCTTGAAGAACATATGACCTCCGAGTTCCTGGTAACCCGGGAACCTGGAGGATGGCCCGGAGGAAAAGCCCTGAAAAATGTTCTTCTCGGTACTCCCGGACTTGACGGGGAAAGTGAGTTGCTTCTTTTTTTCGCAGATCGCAACGAACATCTTAAAAGAGTGCTTCTTCCCTTTCTTGAACGGGGATCTCTCGTGGTTTGTGAGCGTTATACCGATTCCACCGAAGCGTATCAGCTCGGGAAAGCTCCTTCGTCGGAAGAACTCATGCGCATTCTATCCGAGTTCTTTTCCTTTCCCGTGCCGGACCTTACGATTTTTTACGCCCTTCCTCCGGAGATTGGCCTTCAGCGAATTTCGGCTCGGGACTCCCTGGATGTCATTGAATCTCGAGGAATAGGCTTTCTCGAAAATGTGGCAAAACGCTACGAGTTGCTATACCAGCAGCATCGATCCCGGATTGTAAGAATTGATGCCTCTCTTCCTCCTCATGCCGTGTGGGAAGCTACCCAAAAAACCATACGGGAAAGGCTCCTCCTTTGAGAATTCAACGACGAAAGGGTGAAGAAAAAGGGGATCCCCAAAGGACTGTGTTTCCAAAAGGATCCCGGGAAAACATCGCTTCAGAACCAGCCTCTTCGAAGACCTTCGACTCGGTTTTCTCCAGCTCGGAAATCGAAGTTCTTCTCCAGGAAGTGGATACTCTTTCCCGGCAACTCTTCCTGTTCCCTTCGAAAACCCTCCTTGCAAAATATCGCGAGGCGGTATGTCTTTTGCTTTTTAAGGCCGAGGAGAGATTCAAGTTGCGAAAAGATTACAAGTGGCGAAGAACGAACAGATCCGTATACATAACGATTGAAAAAACCGAGGCCCTTCTTGACGAGATCGAAGCGGTTCTCGTGAAAGCCGGGGAGAGAAGTAGGCTTTCCAAGCTCCTGGATGAGGTGAAGGGATGTCTTATTTCCTTGATGATCTAAACGAAAAGCCGGACTGGAACCGTTTCGTCACTGCCTGGAGACAAAATCGCATGGCTCACGCAGTGGCCTTCGAAATACCCGAGGAAGAAACGGAAAACTTTCTTCGGGTGCTCCAGAATTTTTTTCTAGAGAGAGATCTCTTGGCACCCTCTCCTCCGATCTCTTCAGATATCTATGTAATAGGTGACCCCGTGCGCCCACCGGGAATTGATTCTTGCCGCTACCTTGCGGGAGAACTTTCCCTCTTTCCCCGCTCTTTGGAGTATAGGGTAGGAATTATCTGTCATGGCGATGCCCTTTCTCCGGCCGGAGCTCATAGCTTGCTGAAAATAACCGAAGAACCTCCGGAATATAGCTTTCTCGTTTTTCTTCATTCCGGACGTCCTTTGCTTCCCACCTTGGAAAGTAGAGTATGGAGCTTCTCCCTCCATAAACACACCCGGGAGAGCGAAAAAAAACATCTTTTTCTCGAAGAAAAGAGCGCAATTCATTTAACGTTAAAAAAAGACGATCAGGCTTTTCAAAAGATGGAAAAACATCTTTTGGAAAGATTTCTCGAAAAAGGATGGCTTACAAAACCTCTTTTCGATGACATGTTTTACCTGATTACTAAGGAGGATTATTCTTTTGGAGAAGTATTTGATAATATATGGTAAACCCCGTTTTCTGGGCTATCTTTCTTTCGAAGGCGAAGAACCTCTTGAAAGGGGGACGCACATTCATGCTCAGACGGATCGTGGGGAAGAGCTTGTAGTGGTTATCGGTAAAGCTCAGGAAGACATCTCTTGCCCGAAGGAACGGGAAAAGAAACATACTTCCCGAAAAGATGCCGGGCAAAATCATCTTCAGGAAAACACCATCCAAAAGGTGGATTTTATCGGTCACGCATCGGGAGAGCTTTTGGAAGAACGTGCCTCTCTTGAAGAGGACGAAGCGGAAATTCTTTCCACCGCCAGAAAAATTTTGAGAAAACACGACCTTGCCATGAAGCTTGTGGATGCGGAATTTCTCTTGGGAAAGAAAAAACTTTTTCTGTACTTCACTTCGGAAGATAGAGTGGATTTCCGTTCCTATGTCCGAGATTTGGCGAGAGAATTCAAAACCCGTATAGAACTTCGCCAGATAGGGATTCGCGACGAAGCTCGAGTGGTGGGAGGTCTTGCCTCTTGCGGCAGACAGTGTTGCTGCAGCTACTGGCTTCATCAGTTTGCTCCCATTTGCATTCGTATGGTGAAAGAACAAAACCTTGCGCTGAATCCCACAAAAATTTCTGGAATTTGCGGCAGACTTATGTGCTGTATGTCTTACGAACATTTCATGTATAAAGATTTATGGGACCAGCTTCCCAATCCAGGAACAAAAATACGAGGCCCGGAATCGACGTACATTCTCTCGGGAGTGGACATCGCCTCCCAATCCGTACGGATTTTTGGTATGGGAAAAGAAATTGTTATTCCCGTGGATAAATATGCCGAATTCTGCACGGTGATTCAGGAGGGGAAGGCTTGGGAAAGTGACTCTCCCCCCCCATCCCGCAAAAATTCACGAACGCTTTCAGCTCCGGTGGAGATGGAGAAACCTCGGAAGGCTTCCCGGGATCCTCAGGAAAACGTCGAGCGAAAATCTGCAGAAGCTTCTCCCGAGTCTGCGGAGGCATCTTTAAAGAAGGATCAACCCAAGAAAAAACTGCAGCGCAGGAAGAGATCTCCCCAGGGAAAATCTCTAGGAACCGGGAGTGCTCCGGATAAAAAGGAAGAATCCTCCTCTCAAGAAAAACAGAAAACCTCCGGAGAATCCCGAAAGAACCGAGGATCCCGGAGAAAGAGGGGAACTCCAGCGGCAGTCCTGCCGGAGGGAGCTACCGCGAAAAAAAGAACCCCCAACCTCTCTTCTTCCGAGAGTTCCAAGGTATTCTCCTCGGGATCTGGAGAGGAGAAAAAGGCTTCCCCTGAAACCCGGGTACGGGAAAAAACGTCTGAATCCAAGCCAGTTCCCTTTTCGGAAAAAAAGGAGGGCGAACGCGCTGCATCTCAACGCAAGCGAAGACGACGACCCCGAAAAAACTCTCCCCAAACAGGGGATTCAAAAGATGCTCCCGGACAAAACAAGCCTCCCAGAGGAAAGAATCCTCAGGAAAAATAAGTCTTTCCCTATGAATTAGGAGGAAAGCACCCTGTTATACGGAACTCCTGAAAAGAGAATTCGTAACATTTTGTCCCCCCGAAGGATTACGGGATGTTTCTGCCTCAAAAAACGCAAACCCTTTAAGGAGGAATCATTATGGGGTTGTGGAACAAATTAAGCAAGAGTTTTTTGAATAATGTCACACAAAAATGGATGGGAGGAATCTCTTCGCTCTTTTCTCGAAAAGACCTGGAAGAATCTTTCTGGGAAGATCTTGAAGAGACCCTTCTTCTTGGTGACGTGGGTGTTCATGTGGTAGAGGAGATCATCCAGAAGCTTCGGAATACCGCAAAAACAAAAAAGCTGACCCGAGGATCGGAGCTTCAGGAGGAGTTTGCCCGAGTACTTCTCTCTTTCTTCAAGGAAGTTCCTCTCATGGGAGCGGAGCTCCGTCTCTCACATCCTCCGGAGAATCCTCCGGTAATACTTCTTGTGGGGATTAACGGTTCCGGTAAAACCACTACCGCAGGAAAGCTCGCCCAAATATTACACAGAACCGGGAATACGCCCATTCTCGCAGCCTGCGACACTTTCCGTGCAGCAGCCATTGATCAGCTGAAGATATGGGGGGAGCGAACTTTTTCCCGGGTTATCGCACAACCCTACGGAAGCGATCCCGGAGCAGTTCTCTTCGATGCGCTTCAGGCGTCAAAGGCGTCGAAAGAACTATCTCCGGTAATCGCGGACACCGCAGGGCGACTCCATAACAAACAGAACCTTATGGCGGAGCTGGGGAAAATACACCGTATCGCCCTTCGCGAAGCTGGCTCTGTGGAAACACTTCTCGTACTGGACACGATGACGGGACAAAACGGTTTAAAGCAGGCCGAGGCTTTTTGCGAATGTGTTCCTCTCACGGGGGTTATTCTCACAAAATTTGATAACACCGCCAAGGGGGGAGTACTCCTCTCCATCGTCAAAGAACTGCAGCTTCCCGTACGTTACCTTGGCTTTGGCGAAGGACAGGGAGATTTGGAGCTTTTTTCCCCCGAAACCTTTGTGGAGTCCCTGCTCCAAGAAAGAAAAAATCATGTGGCATAAGGAAACACCTCCGTCTCTTTCTCTACAGAGCTCTCTTGAAGAGGTGTTGCGGTTTCTTTTCGGCTCCTCCCTGGCCCATGTTTTTCTTTACGGTAAAAAAAATCGTTTTTTCCTCACCAAGGAAGAACTCATAACATTTATAGAGTCCGAAACACCGCTATTGCAGATAGGCGATATTCTTCATATGCCGGAAAGAGAAAAATCCGGAAAGAAACTCATGGAGACATTACCTCCGTTCCAGAAAATCCTCCTCCTTACCGACGAAGGAGGAAGGATTGCCCGAGTTATCGACATTACCTCGGAAAGAGAAATTTTCCTTCCTCCCTGGTGGGAAGCGCCCTTTCCTCTTGTAGCTTTACAGGATGAAGAAATTTCCTTAAATCAACACGCTTATAAGCTCTGCAAAGGCGGAACGGATGTTCTTCAAAAAGCCCTCGCAAACTTCTCCGGAGAGGAAGAGGAATACATCTTTTCCTGTTCCTTTCCTTGGGGAGAAGAGCGTCGATTCTTTGCAAAAAAAATGGAAGACCGCATTTTCTCTCTTGAAGATATCAGCAGTGAAATGCATATGGCGGAAGACATAGTGTGGTGGGCTGCAGTGGGCAACGCTCTCGCTACCTACCTGCAAGCCAAGGGTGTTGGATTCCGCTGCTTTCACGAAAGAGACTCTCTCCCGGAACAAAAGGGCCATGGAGAGACGATTCCCTGCCGCTGGGAGGGAGATCTCTTGGGGTACATCAAGCTCTCCTTTGAGGAGAACCTGTCTGGAGGAGATGAAGGCTATGAAGGGAAAACTTGTGGCGGGAGTCCTTTATGACGGGGAGATCTCCCTCTGGGATTGGGCGGTTCAAGAAATGTCCCGCCTTTGGGGTGAGGTACAGCGTATAAGCGACATGTACCCCTTTACATGTACAAACTATTACAAAGAAATCGGAGATCCCCTTTTTCGAAGGTTTCTCTCGTTCAAAAATCTTTCCGAAGGGAACATCCTTGCAAAGAGAAAAATCCAGGCCATCGCTCTGGAACAGCGAAGCGGCACCCCTAGAAAAATCAACATAGATCCGGGCCTTCTCGATGGAGCTAGATTGATTCTCGCCTCTACCAAGGATCGGGCCCAAAGAATTCCCATATCGGAAACTCTCTATGCTGAAGTTACTCTTCGTTATAAGAAAAAACGATGGACACCTTTTGATTACACTTTCCCGGATTTTCAGGAAACTACATACTATCCTTTTCTCGAAAAAATCCGCACAGACGTTCTTGAAGAAATACATACCCCAAAGGAGGAGAAACATAAATGATACCTCGCTATGCCACCAAGGAAATGAATGCCGTCTGGTCTGAAGAAAACAAATTTTCTCTCTGGACGAAAATAGAGATTGCCGTATGCCAAGCCTGGGTGGAAAAGGGCGTCATTCCCGAAGAGGCCCTTCTTGACATTCAAAAAAACGCTTCTTTCTCAGTCTCTCGAATTCATGAAATTGAAGCGACTACGCACCATGACGTCATAGCGTTCGTTACCTGCCTAGCTGAATCGGTAGGGGAGAATGGGCGCTACATACACCTTGGTCTTACAAGCAGTGATGTGTTGGATACGGCATCCTCGCTTCTCTTGAAAGAATCCGTGGAAATAATTCAGCAAGCTCTGAAAGAGCTTATGAAGACCCTTCTGGAAAAAGCCTGTATGTACAAAAATACTCCCTGTATTGGCAGAACCCACGGCATTCATGCGGAACCCATGACGTTTGGCATGAAACTCCTCAATTGGTATGATCAACTTCAGCGAGACGTAGAACGCCTGGAACTTGCAAAAAAACAGATCAATTACGGCAAAATTTCCGGAGCTGTGGGAACCTATGCCCACTGCCCTCCAGAAATCGAAGCCCGGGTCTGCAATCTCCTGGGGCTTGACAGAGCACTCATCTCTACCCAAATTCTCCAGCGAGATGCTCATGCACATCTTCTGAATTGTGTTGCCCTTCTTGGAACCGCCCTGGAACGAATGGCCCTCGAAATCCGACACCTCCAGCGCACCGAAGTTCTAGAAGTCTTCGAGCCCTTTTCGCCAGGACAAAAAGGATCTTCCGCCATGCCTCACAAGAAGAATCCCATCATTGCGGAGCGAATTTGCGGCATGGCTCGACTCCTGAGGGGATATTCCCTGGTAGGTATGGAGAACGTGGCATTATGGCACGAGCGGGACATCAGCCACTCCTCTACGGAGCGGATCATTTGGCCGGATCTCTTTCACACCGCCCACTACATGCTTCGGAAGGCTTTGCATTTGCTAGAAGGAATGAACGTTCTTCCGGAGAATATGCAGAAAAACCTTGACCTTACGGGGGGGCTCTTTTTCAGCCAAAAGGTACTCCTTACCCTTATCGAAGAGGGAAAAATGTCCAGAGAAGATGCGTACCGTCACGTTCAAGACAGTGCCATGCGTTGTTGGAATGGAGAAGGGAACTTTTTCGAGCTTCTTTCTCAAAATCCGGCAGTGATAAAAGCGATCCCTCTCGAAAAGCTTCGAGAGATTTTTGACCTCCGAATCTATCTCCGGCATGTGGATGCAATTTTTGAACGGTTTACATTCCCTGGCAAGCGCTCTTAAAAGGAAGTGGTAAAGACGTTTTGCCAAAAACCGGGAAAGGGCTGACCTGAAAAGAAAACAAATCCCTTCGGCATTCTGAAACATGGCCGGGAACGTAAAATCCCTGTACCTCCATAGAAAGCAGGAGACTCTAAGTTCGTGACGTAAAAACCTTTGAGAGCATTTCATGTTATTATGGTTGGAAGAAAAATCCCTAGAAGCATCGATGCAAACTCAGGGAAGGGGCTACTCTTGAAATACTTAGAAAATCCCTAAGGAGGAGACAGCATGGTTGTTCCGGATAGAAATATGGCACTTGAACTTGTGCGAGCCACGGAGGCCGCCGCTATGGCCGCAGGACGATGGATGGGGCGGGGAGATAAAAACGGAGTGGATGGCGCTGCGGTAGATGCCATGCGTTACATGCTGAATACCGTGCGTATGTCCGGTACCGTTATTATCGGTGAAGGCGAAAAGGACGAGGCTCCCATGCTCTTCAACGGGGAAAAACTTGGCACGGGAGAAGAGCCAGAAGTAGATATCGCGGTAGACCCCGTGGACGGCACCACTCTGACCTCTCATGGCAGGGGAGGAGCAGTAAGCGTGGTAGCTGTTTCCGAAAAGGGGACCATGTACGACCCTCGTCATATTTTTTACATGAATAAAATCGTCACCGGCCCCGAGGCCGCGAAAAGCATCGACATTCACGCACCGGTTAAGGAAAATATTCAGCGAGTAGCCAAAGCAAAGGGGAAAAAATGTGAGGATCTGACGGTTATCATTCTCGACCGTCCCCGTCACGATTCCTTGGTGGCTCAGATTCGGGAATCCGGTGCGAGAATCCGCTTCATTTCCGATGGAGATATCTGTGGAGCTCTTATGACCTGCAAGGACGGAAGCGGCATAGACCTCCTTCTCGGCATCGGGGGCTCTCCGGAAGCCGTAGTCACTGCAGCTGCCATGAAATGCGTAGGAGGAGCCATCCAGTGCACCCTCTGGCCTCGGAACGAACGAGAAAGAGAGAAATGTGTCGAATTGAATATTGATATGAACCAAGTGCTCACCGCAGAAGACCTGGTGCAGGGAGATAACATCTTCTTTGCCCTCACGGGGGTTACCGATGGGGAGCTCGTACGGGGAGTACGCTATGAAGGGAATAAAATCTCTACGAGTTCCTTGGTGATGCGCTCAAAAAGCGGCACCATCAGATATGTAGATGCCATGCACGCGGTGGAGAAACTACAGGTTTTGTCAAGCAAATACTAGATATTATTCTCTTGAGGGAGGCAACGGATACACCGGGTTCCTTGGGCTCCTTTCTTGATTTGGGGAACAAGCTCGAGTTCAAGCTCGTGAGTCAGGAGTTCCGCATAACTGAAAGAGACCGTACTCTTGTGAGCTTCCACATAGAGCGTGAAAACCTTGGGGTACGTATCCATGATAACACCCTGTCGAACTTCTATTTTTCGTCTTCCTCGAGATGACTTAAAACGCACCCGGGCTCCCCGCTTTGCGTGAATGGCATCTCGGATGTGCTGTAAGCTGCAACCCATGGGGGTCACTCCTATCATCATAATTTGTAATATTTTATCACACAATTGCCAAAGTACCAATTCCTCGGAGGATGTCTTTGTGAAACTCATTGATTTTACGGATCTTAGAAAAAATCCTTTGCCATGAAGGTTATCGTGGGGATAAGCGGAGGAATTGATAGTGCCATCACCGCATGGCATCTGCTCAAAGCAGGTATCGAAGTGCTTGGATGTTACGTGGTCACCAGAGAAAAAGATCCCGAGGAAGAAGCACGAGTATGGGCGATAGTTTCGCGCCTCGGAATTCCCTGTCAAAAGGTTTCTCGAAAAAATGCCATGGAAGAGAAAATTATTACCCCCATGATACGAGATTACGGAGATGGGAAAACTCCGAACCCCTGCCTTCATTGCAATGCTACGATAAAATTCCCGACTCTTCTGGAAATCATGAGGAAGGAAGGAGCTGCCTCAATAGCTACGGGGCACTACGTTCAAAAAAGCGGAAGCATTCATGGTTTTGTGCTTAAAAAAGGCATCGACCCAGGAAAAGATCAATCCTACATGTTGAGCCAGCTCCCTCGCAATATGTTAGATTTTTTGCTTTTCCCTCTGGGAGCATTTCATAAGGAGGATATCCGCAGGATTGCCCTCAAAGTCTTCGGCGACCTCTTCTCCTCGGTTCCTGAAAGCCAGGATCTCTGCTTTCTGAAAAACCACAACCTTCAGGACTTTCTCGAAACCCGGCTCCCCGGAGAAAAAAAAGAACCGGGACGGATCCTTTCCGATGAAGGGGAAATTTTGGGAAAACATTATGGCCTTTTCCGTCATACCGTGGGACAGAGAAAAGGGCTTGGACTTTCGGGAGGCCCTTGGTTTGTATGTGACATTCACGCGCCCACAAACACTCTTTACGTAGGCTCTTCGGAAAGCCTGAAGGTTTGCGGGCTTTGGTGCTCTCACGTAAACTGGTTTGTTCCTCCCAAATCTTTGGAAGGAATGCGGCTTCAAGCTAAGGTGCGCTATGGCGCGAAATCCACAGACATCCTCTTCTTTTCTCTAAAAAAAGGTTTACTGTACGTAGAGACAGTAACCGATCTTCAGGGAGTAGCTCCCGGACAAGGACTTGTGCTCTATGCAGAAAATATCATGGTATGTGGAGCGATTATTCGGCAAACCAAGAGGAGGAGTTGCAATGAAAAAAATCGCAGATAATTATAAATTGCCTCTGGAAAAACTGCGAAAAAGTACGGATGTGAAAATTTTGGGGATTGAATCTACCGAGGACATTTCTCCTCTCCAAGGCATCATTGGGCAGCAGAGAGCAGTGGAATCCATATCCTTCGGTCTGAACATAAAAAACAAAGGATACAACATTTTTGTAGTGGGGGAATACGGAAGCGGAAGAACAACCTACACTCTTAAAGAGCTTCAAAAAAAAGCCTCCGAAACTCAAGCTCCCCCAGATTGGCTTTATGCCTATAATTTTTCGAATCCCAGCTATCCCATGGCACTCAGTCTTCCCGCAGGACAGGGGAAAATTCTTGCAGAAAAACTGGATTCTCTTATAGAAGATCTGAAACTCGTTCTCAGCAAAGCCTTTGACAATAGTCAGTACGAGGATGAAAAAGCACAGCTTGTCAAAGAATTCCAAGAAAATGTTAACGAGAAGATGGAAGAGGTCCGTTCTTGGGCTTTGGAAAAGGGATTTGCCATAAAGCGTACTCCCCAAGGATTCGTTAACATACCTATTCAAGAGGATGTGGATGAAAAGGGAGAACAAACCAAACGAGAAATGCAGCAGGAGGATTTCGAAAAATTACCGGAAGAAATGAAAAAGGAGCTTCAGGAGATTTCTGAAGCCATATCCATGAGAACCCTTGAAGCCCTGCGCCTTATCAGGGACAAAGAAAAAAGCCTTAAGGACAAAATAAAGGAGCTGGAGGAAAAAATTTGCAGAGAAGCCATCGCTCCCTACCTTGGAGAATTTACGGAATCCTTCTCTCCCGACGAAAAATTAGGAGAATGGATTACCTCTCTTACGGAAGACATTATCGAAAATTTCAGCATGTTTCTTGCAGCCTCTAAGGACGAAAACGCCGAAGTAGATTTTAGCCGTTACAAGGTAAATGTCTTTATCTCGAATGACCCCGAAAACGGGGCTCCGGTGATCATCGAAACAAACCCTACCTACTACAATACCGTGGGGAAAATCGAATACGAAAGCCGGCAGGGACATCTTTACACAGATTTTACGAGAATTATCGCCGGGGCAGTTCACAAAGCAAACGGAGGCTTTCTCGTTCTCCAAGCAGACGATCTCTTCCGTCAATTCATGACGTGGGAAGCTCTTAAACGGGTTCTTAAAACGGGCAATCTCGACATCGAAAACCTGGGAGAGCAGCTTGGGTTCGTGCCCGTGGCATCACTGCGACCAGAACCCATAGAAATTGACATTAAGGTTGTTATCGTGGGATCCCGATGGATTTACCACCTGCTCACCATATACGATCCGGAATTCAAAAAACTCTTTAAAATAAAGGCGGATTTCGATGTAGACATGCCCCGAAAGGTTGAAACCGAGCGGGAGTTTGCTCAATTCGTAGCGGGATTTGTCCAAAAAGAAGAGCTTCTTCCTTTCCGGAAGGAAGCCGTGGGAGAACTCGTGGACTGGGCATGCCGCATTTCGGGACATAAAGAGCGCATGACGACCCAGTTCAACAAAATAGGTGAGATCATCATCGAATCTTCCGCATGGGCTACTCAAGAAAAGCGAGCCCAAGTCTCCCAAGAAGATGTGCGCAAAGCTATTGAAAAAAAATATTTTCGATCCAACCTCATCGAAGAACATGTTCTCCGGGCATACCACGAAAAAATCATCCTCGTGGAAACCGAAGGAGCCAAGGTGGGACAAATCAACGGCCTAGCTGTGGTGGACATTGGCGACCACGCTTTCGGGCATCCTACCCGAATTACTGCAAATGTTTTTATGGGGCAGAGCGGCATTGTCAACATCGAGCGAGAGGTCAAGCTTACGGGCCCCATTCATAACAAGGGACTTCTCACTCTCAGCAGCTACCTCGGCAGAAAATACGCTCAGGACATGCCTCTCGCTCTTTCCGCACGTCTCGCCTTCGAGCAATCCTATGACGGCATCGAAGGGGACAGCGCGTCTTCTACAGAACTCTACTGCCTCCTCTCTGCTCTTGCAGAGGCTCCTATCCGTCAGGGTATCGCCGTAACGGGGTCGGTGGATCAATTCGGCATGATCCAACCCATCGGAGGAGTTAACGAGAAAATCGAGGGCTTTTTCAACGTATGCCAGCATCGAGGACTTACGGGGGATCAGGGAGTTCTTATTCCCTCTCAGAACGTGGCAAACCTCATGCTCAATCATAAGGTTCTGGATGCGGTACGGGAGGGGCTTTTCCACATCTGGTCTGCATCTACCATCGACGAGGGAATCGAAATTCTCATGGGCGAGACTCCGGGAACTGCAGATGATTCGGGAGAATACCCGGAAAATTCTGTCCATGGCAAGGTACGGCAACGCCTTACTGCATGGATGGAACGAGCGGCTTTTCTGCGAAAAAAATATGGTGGCGTTTCGGAAGATAAGGAAGATGGAAATGATTCGGAAAAGAAGGATTATGCGGGAAAAACAAAGTAAAACTTTTGAAAAAAAACCGCTTCCGCAACCACCCTTCTCTAAAGAGAAGCTTCTTGATATCTGCGATTGTCTGGAGAAAACCTGGGGAATGGGGAGAAAAGCCGTGTCTTTCCTTGAAGATCCCCTTGAAGGGCTCGTGCAGACTATTCTTTCTCAAAACACGAACGACAAGAATCGGGATCGGGCATATGCCAGACTCATGGAACAATATCCCCTTTGGGAAAATGTGGTCTCCGCAGAGGAAGAAGATCTTCAGCAGGCTATCGGAGTAGCTGGATTAAGCAAAATAAAATCAAATTATATCCGACAAGCCCTTACTTCCATAAAGGCTCGCCTGGGGGAATATTCTCTGGAAAAACTCAAAAGCCGTCCTTGTCAGGAGATTAGAGATTTTCTAGAAAGCATGCCTGGTGTAGGGCCAAAAACCGCTGCATGTGTTCTTCTTTTCCAGTTCCGTTGTCCTGCTTTCCCCGTGGATACCCATGTCACCAGGGTTGCCAGGCGACTCGGAATAGCGGAGAAAGGTCATGACACGAGAAGAATTGAAGAGACTTTCCGCTCCCTTCTTCCGGAACATCGTTTCCTGGAAGTACACCTGAACTTTATCATACATGGAAGAAACCTTTGCCTTTCACGAAACCCCAAATGCTCTGACTGCCCTCTCTCCGGAGGCATGTGCCCCTCATTTTTCGCCTGAATGACAATACCCACCCGAGCCCTCTGTTTTTCCGAGTTTTTTCGGAAAAACAGAGGGCTCGGGTTTTTGTTGAGCTGTCTTCGGGAAACCCTTCCCAAAAACCTATTCTTTTATGCGGTCAAGAACTAGTTTATATCCGTCTGCACCATACTCCAGAAACTTTTTCACCCTGCTTATGGTGGCGGTGCTTGCACCTGTTTGCTGAGCGATTTGGGGATAGGTATACCCTTCGCTCAAAAGACGGGCAACTTCCAATCTCTGAGCGAGAGCTCTGATTTCCCCAATGGTTGCAATATCTTCAAGCAAGGCATAAGCCTCGTCCAAGCTTTCCAGGGAGAGCAAAGCGCCACAAAGCTGATCCGTCAAACGGTCTTTCCATTTTTCAGACATATCAACACCCCCGTGATAATGTGAACTACCAAATTCTTATTTTAATCAAGTATAGCAAAGATGAGAATTATTTTCAAGCTCTGCATCGTTAAAGCGCTTTAGCTTTCTTATGAAACCATATCATTTCAAACATGTCATTATTTTATTACTCCAGAAGAGGGAGAGAAATAATTCTTTAGGCCTAGATACATGCCTCTTCTCATGATAAAGTAGAAAAAAGTGGGACAAAGTGGCATATGGTGGGGGGAAGTTTCATGCTTTTGGGGACATATGAGCACAAATTGGATTCAAAGGGGAGGCTTGTCTTTCCTTCAAAATTCCGAGAAGCCTTTGGGGAGGAAGCTGTCGCATCCCTTGGCTTCGCCCCCTGCATCGCCATTTACTCCATGGATCAATGGGAACGTCTTTTCCTCTCCCTAAAAGGTGCCATGTACGATAAGAAAAAATTCCAGAATTTTTCGAGAGTTTTTTTGGCTACCGCCGCAGAAATTACTTTTGACACCGCCGGAAGAGTTCTTCTTCCCACGCATCTTCGAGAAAAAACTCAAATCATTCAGGAAGTTTGCGTCATTGGCCAGAACAACCATGTGGAAATTTGGGATAAAGATACCTGGGCAAGCTATCAGCAAGAGGTGTTCACGAATTTCTCCGAGATCGAAGAGAGTGTGAAGGAGCTTTTATGATGGAGCACGTGCCCGTTCTTATTGACGAAATTCTTTCTATTTTAGAAGACTCTGGCATTTCCCCAGATCTAATGGTAGATGCCACTCTTGGTTTGGGAGGATACAGTGCTGCGGCGCTTGAGCGATGGGAATCGGCTCGTCTCCTCGGCATTGATCAGGACGAAGATGCTCTTTTCCTTGCAAAAGAACGTTTGAAGACCTACGGAGAAAGATTTGTTCCGGTACAAGGAAATTTTAAAGATCTTCTCTTTCTCTGCAAAAGAGAGGGTTTTTTTCCTGCTAAGGTTGTTTTTTTCGATTTGGGAGTTTCCAATCTCCAACTGACCTCTCCGGAACGGGGGTTTTCTTACCAGCACGACGGCCCTCTCGACATGCGAATGGATCGTTCCCTTTCGGGAGAAACTACAGCCTTCCACGTTTTTAACGAATTCAGCCTCTCGGATATGGCTCGTATATTTTCTGAATACGGGGAAGAACGCCACGCTTATAAATTCGCAAAAATCCTCGTGGCGGCGCGAGAAGGTAAGGGGCCCCTCAAAACCACAGGAGATGTCATGGAAGCCTTGAGAGGAGGGCTTTCTCCGTCTTTTATGCGTAAACTCGGGAGACATCCGGGGCGGAAAATTTTTCAGGCCGTGCGGATTTTCGTGAACGATGAGCTCGGGGCACTTAAAACCGCTCTTGAAGTAGCTCCGGAAGTTCTCTCCCCTGAAGGCATTCTCTTTGTAGTAAGTTATCACTCCCTGGAAGACCGCTTGGTAAAACATACGATGCGGGAATGGCGACAGGCAAAAAAAGGAGTGCCTCTTTTTAAAAAACCTCTGCAACCAACTCAGGAAGAGGTGGAGGAGAATTACAAGTCCCGAAGCGCCAAGCTCCGGGTATTCCGTTTTTTTGATAGGAGAGAGGAGGCAAAGAGATGAACAAATCCGAAGTGTTGGAGGAAAAACCGCAAAAACGATATTCTCTATCTTTTTTAAAAGTCTTTTTCGCTGCGGCTCTTCTTTTAGGAATTCTCTTTCTCTCTCTGGGAGTTATGCGGATTTATGTGAGCACTCTTGAAAAAAGGCTTTCCCGTATTGACTCGGTCTTTGCCTCTCTTCAGAACGATTACGCCCAGTCTGTATATGCCTTTGCGGTGGCCACAAAACCTGCAATAGTGCTTGAAACAAGCCGGAATACCCAACAAATGAGCATATCCTTTCACAAAACTGCCATGCTCCATGTCCCTGTGGGGAAAAGTCTTCCTCCGGAGATTTTGCTTGCCAAGGGGGAACTCCCTTCCTCTTCAAAAGAACCCAGTCCTCTGAGGCTTGCAGAAAAGGCGCTTATGGAATTTTTCACCCCCTTCGCTTCAGCGGGGGATGAATACTAAAACAAGGATGCTGAATTTTCATGTTATCCGAAGCTTCTGAAACAAGACGCCAACGTCGCAGTACATTCCTCTGGGTTCTTCTCCACGCCACTCTTTTTGTGCTTCTCTGTCGTCTCGTATCTCTGCATCTTTTCCCGGATGAACGCGCCATAGCTCGGGCTTCTAAACAATACTGGTCATATATCACTCTTTCTTCGAAACGTGGTATCATCTCCGATTGTCGGGATGTCTCTCTGGCTATATCCGTACCAAGCATAAGCTTCTTTATAGATCCTCTGGAGTGGGAACCGGAAAATGCGGCAAAACTACGTTCTTTCTTTGACGAAAAAACCATTGAACGATTATCCCAGACCCATGAAGGTCGTTTTCTTTGGGTTGCGAGAAAGCTTACCGGAGAAACGGTAGAAACGATTCGTTCCCTTGACCTCCCCGGGCTTTATGAAGTTCGGGAAGGAAAGCGGGTCTATCCTCAAGGAGAGGATGCAGCTCATATTCTCGGATATTGCGACATCGACGAAAAGGGCCTGGCGGGAATCGAGCTTCTTTACAACAGCGTTCTCTATTCCCCTCCGGGAAACCACCTGATCGCTAAAACTGCCAGCGGAAAGGTGGCGAGCATCCTTTCTCCTGAGGCTGCTCAAACTCTTCGAGAGCCTGGAAAGGTTCTCCTTACTATAGACTCTCGAATACAACACGTTCTTGCCGAAGAGCTTCGAGAGGCCATAAAAAGGGAACGAGCCCGATGGGGCACCGTGCTTTGCATGGATGTCACCTCAGGAGCCCTTCGGGGTATGGTAAGCTGGCCTTTTTTTAATGCAAACCAGCGAGAAACCCTGGCAAATTCGGAAGCCTTGCGGAATAACGCTATCGGAAGAATTTATGAACCCGGATCTACTTTTAAACCCGTTATTCTCGGTATAGCTCTTGAAATGGGCCTTGTGGGCTGGGAGGAGGAGTTTTTCTGCCCCGGCAGAATCCAGGTAGCGGATGGATGGATCTCAGAAATTTTCGGACGGGGACACGGGAAGATCTCTCCCCGGGAAATCATCGCAAAATCTTCCAACGTAGGCATGGCACAGATAGGATCTCGAATAAAGCCCCAGGATGGATATGACTATCTCCGGTTTTGGGGGTTCGGATCCCCCACAGGAATCCAGTTTCCCGGAGAAGAGAAGGGAATTCTTCACAAGCCTGAACAATGGCTTGGGGTGGTTCCTGCCAATATCGCCATAGGTCAGGGAATTGCGGTTACGCCTCTGCAACTTCTTTCCGCAATTGCAGCCATTGCCAATGGAGGCAGGCTTTACCAACCCTATTTGGTGGAATCCATTCAAAATGAGAATGAAACTCTTAAATATCAAGCCTCTAAGCATACGCGCAATCACGTGCTTACAGAAACCACCGCCCAGCGCCTTCGGGAAGCCATGACAAGCGTGGTGGAACAAGGCTCGGGGAGAGCTGCCAAGGTGCCTGGAATTTCTGTGGCAGGCAAAACGGGAACCGCCCAGGTCGCTCAGAAAGGATCTTATGCGGAGGATAACTTCGTAGCTTCTTTTGTGGGGTTCTGGCCCGCCGAAAATCCCACGCTCGCTCTCTTGGTAGTTATCGGCGAACCTCAATCGGGAAACGATCAAGGGGGCAAGGTGGCGGCACCTGTGTTTCGAAAAATAGCAGAAAAAATTTCCGCCTTCGAACCAGAGTTTGGACAACATGGAGTTTCTCATTAAAAATTTTTACTCAGAAAGGATGGCTGTCATGTATTTTCGGGAACTGGTCCATATGCTCAAAACCCAGGAGATCCTCATAGCGAAGGTGGAGGAACATGATTCGAACCCCCAGCTTTCCGACATCACATGCCATTCTTCCAAGATATACCCTCAAAGCCTTTTCTGCTGCATCGCCGGGAGGAAATGGGATGGCCATGACTATGCCCGGGAAGCCCTCTCCAAAGGGGCCGTAGCTTTTCTTTGCGAACGACAACTCCCCCTGGAAGCCCCCCAGATGGTTATACCAAATCTTCGAAAACATCTCGGAAAAATCTCCGAAGTTTTTTATGATGCTCCTTCTAAAAATCTTCGTCTTACTGGAATTACCGGAACCAACGGAAAATCTTCCACCGCCTTTATCATGCGATCCATTATTCATGCCAGCGGTGGAAAAAGCGGACTCTTGGGAACCATTGAGTATTCCGATGGGGTTCACAAAGAGGAGGCCGGGAGAACTACTCCAGAAGCTCCGGATCTTCAGAGGTTTTTCGCAAAAATGAGAAAACATGGCTGTTCCGATTGTGTCATGGAAATATCATCTCATGCGGTTATGGAAGGTCGCATAGCGGGATGTGACTTTAACGGACTTATATTTTCCAACCTCACTCCGGAGCATCTTGACTATCATGGAAATATGGAAGCCTACTTTCAGGCAAAGAGATCAATTTTCACAAAACACACCCGAAAAAACTGGCATGGAGCCCTTAACAGCGACGATCCTTACGGAGCCAGGCTCTATGAAGAGTTTTTCGATTTTTGTGCCTCCTACGGTCTAGAATCGAGGAATAGCAAGCACCACATAACGCTTCTTTCTTCCACCTTTCATCCCGAAGGCACCGAGGTTCGCCTTCAGGGGCCTCAAGGGCAAATCTCCCAGATAACTCTGCCGTTGGTAGGCAAATTCAACCTCTATAACACCCTTGGAGCTATGACGCTTGCTAGCCTTTATGGTATACCCTGGGAAGATCTCATCCTTGGAGTACAGCAAATTCCGAAGATCCCCGGACGTATGGAAAGTTACCGTACTGAAAAGGGGGTAACCTGTATCATCGACTACGCCCATACTCCAGATGCCCTTGCCAAGGTTCTCGCTTCTCTTAAATACTGTTGCCAGGGGAAACTGCGGGTGCTCTTCGGCTCAGGGGGCAACCGTTTTCCGGGCAATCGCCCTCTCATGGGAATTGCAGCAGCACGCTATGCGGATGACATTATCATAACCATGGATAACCCGCGGTATGAAGATCCTCAAATCATAGCAGAGGAGAATTATCAAGGGGTTTTACAAGAAAATGCCCAGATTCCCTGCAAGATTATCGTCGATCGGAAAGAGGCCATTCATCATCTTCTTGACTCGGGAGAAAGAGAGGATATACTCGTCATCGCGGGAAAAGGACCGGAAAGCTATCTTGAAATTTCGGGCACACGCCATGCCTTTTCCGACAAGGGAGCCTTGGAGGAATGGGCTTTGGAGAGAGGCGTTTCTTACCGATGACATTTCAAAAACAACATGACCTCACCTCCGTGGAGGAGGACGAAATTCTCAAAAAGCTCCTCGGCGGAGAGGTTCTTTTTCAAGGAAACTCCTTTCCCAAACCGAAAGCATACTGGTCGGACAGCAGAAAAGTCCGTCCAGGAGATGCTTTTTTCGCCCTTCCCGGAAAAAATGCCGATGGACATGCCTTCGTTCCGGATGCCCTCCGCCGAGGAGCATCTCTTGTTTTTGTGGAAAAAAACAAACAATCGATCCTGCCTTCACCTCTCCCGGAAGGATGCAAAATTTTCCTTGTAAAAAATACGGAAGAAGCTTTACGTCTCCTCGGAAAATATCGCCTCTCCAGGCTTCCTCTGGAAAAAACTCTTGGAATTACGGGAAGCGTAGGAAAGACTACTACGAAAAACCTTTTGCAAGATCTCCTTTCTCACTGGTATCCTACATATTGCACAAAGGAAAGCTTCAATACCTCCGTAGGGATCGATCTTTCCCTTGCCTCGGCTCCAGAGAACACACGTTTTCTGCTTCTCGAGTTCGGAGCCAACTCCTTCGGGGAAATCCGAGAACTCGCCGGGAAGTACGCTCCGGAAATCGGCATTATCACAGATGTAGCCCCCGCACATACCCAAGGTTTTTCCTCATTGGAAGGAGTGCTCCGGGCAAAGCTGGAATTGGCCGAATCGCCCCGAATGGAAAACCTTTTCTTTAATGAAGATTCTCCCCTTCTCTCTTCATTCTTCACTTCCCGGGGATCTTTTGCCTACCGTCCAATTCCGGTGGGAAAAAAGGCTCATCCTTCCCGGGGGATAGCAATTCACTCTGCCAAGGTGTGTTTAGGTACAACCCCAAAAATGCCCTTTCTTCTTCGCTCGGAAGTTTCGCTTTTCGGAGAATCCTTGAGCTTTGAAGCTCCCTTTTACTGCGATCACCACGTATATGCTTGTGCTTTTTCTTTAGGCGTCTTGAAAATTCTCGGGATCTCTCTTCCTCATGACGTAAACGATCTCTTTTCTTCCTTTCAGGTACCCCCTGGAAGAGGAAGGATTTTCCTCGTTTCCCAAGGTTTTTTTCTCTTTGATGAATCGTACAACGCCAATCCCAAATCCATGGAAAGCTCTCTTTGTAATTTCAGGGATCTTCCCCTTTCCGGCAAACGAGTGCTTCTCCTGGGAGGAATGAAAGAGCTTGGGGGCTATAGCAAGGAAGCACATCTTCGGACGGTTTCGCTGTTCCCTTCCTTTGAGCAGATACTTCTTCTCGGAGAGGAATGGCATACCCCCGAGATACGCAAATACATCGAAAGAGAAAAACTTTCCCAAAGGATTGTGATGCTTAACTCTTCCAAAGAAGCTTCCGGGTATCTTCGAAAGCTTTCTCTTCGAGAAGGCGATGCCCTTTTCGTAAAGGGATCTCGATCCTACGGACTGGAAACCGTGGTAGAGGAACTCCGCTTATGGTGACCTCTTTTCACCTCTTCGGATATATCCTTTTTCTCGTGCTCTCGGGCATTCTCCTTCAGGAGGGATGGATCCGCATGCTTCGGGCAAGGAGCGTATCGCAACATATCAAGACCTACGGACCTCCAAGGCATCTGGAAGAGAAAAAGAACATTCCCACCATGGGAGGAATTGTCTTTCTTCTCCTCTTTGCGGCAGGGCTTCTTCTTTTCGCCCCTTTTCTGAAACGGGATTTCTGGCAAATTCTTCTCTTTCCGCTTGGCATGGGCTGCATAGGATGTATTGATGACTGGCTGAAATACACCGCTAAATCCAGCGAAGGTTTCGCAAGCTTTCAGAAGTTCCTGGCCCAAATATTTTTGTGCGGTCTTTGGGTTTTCCTGGTCTATCGAGAACAACCGTACATCTTTGTTTCTTGCTCCCCCTTACTTGATGTGGGAATAACCCTTTTTTTGGGAGTAGGGATCGTGAATGCGGTCAATATAACCGACGGCCTTGATGGGCTTGCATCCTTCTGCTCTTTGGGATCCTTTCTCGTGCTCGGAGGAGCTGCCTTTATCGGAGGGTATGGAAATGCTCTTTTTCTCGCCTCCACGGGAATAGGTATCACCCTGGGTTTTCTATGGCATAACAGCCACCCCGCATCGGTTTTCATGGGAGACGCGGGCTCTCATTTCCTGGGAGGACTTCTTTTTGTGGGGGCTGTCTATTGCGGAAACCCATGGATCCTTGTACCCCTCTCAAGTATCTTTGCTTTGGAAATTATTTCGGTTATTCTCCAGCTGATAGCTATTCACGTTTTTCACCGTAAAATTTTTGCCATGAGCCCGCTGCATCACCATTTTGAAATGAAGGGGATTGGAGAAACCCATATCGTGATCCGATTTCTTACGATACACCTGTTGTGTATACTCTGCTTTCTCGCCTTATGGGGAAAGCAGGTTATTTAAAAATCCTGGGGAGACGATAGAAACATGAAAGAGTTTCGTAAAAACATACTGTCTCAAAACTATTCCTCCATTGCAGTGGTGGGAGCCGGAAAGAGCGGTCGAGCCCTCGCTCTTCTCGGAAAAGAGCTCGGCCTCTCGGTCTTTGTGACCGAGACATCTCCTCTTCCCCGGGAGGTGCAATCCCTCTTCTCTTCCCAAGGAATTCTCTGGGAGGAAACACACTCGCCCCGGGCCCTGGAAGCGGACGCTCTTATTCTGAGTTCCGGAATCCCTCCAACCTCGGAAATGGTACGCATGGCGCGCGAAGAGAACATCCCCGTGGTGGGGGAGCTTGACTTTGTCTCCCCCCATATAAAGGGAGACATTATCGGTATCACCGGAAGCAACGGAAAGAGTACCACCGTGGCCCTTCTTGCGCACCTTCTTCAAAAGGCTCTAGGAGAGGACATGGTCTCCCCGGGAGGCAACATAGGCATTCCCTTGGGGGAAGTGGCTCTCAAGAACTATGCATGTGTTGTAGCAGAACTTAGCAGTTTTCAGCTTCACTGGGCTGAGAACCCCTGCCTCTCCGGAGGAGGCATCACCAACATCGTTCCGGATCATCTTGATTGGCACGGAGGATATGAAGCCTATGTAAAGGCGAAAATGAAAATGCTTCACCTTTTCAAGAAAGATTCCCGTGTCTTTCCCTTCATCTTCCGTCTTCAGGATGTTTCGTATTTTCCCGAGAAAATTTTCCCTCCCCATATCGAAGCATTTCCGTTTTTCTGGAAAGGAGCAGAAGGAAATCCGTCCCCCGTGCGGGGAATTTTTGCTTCTCCTGAAAAAGTGACTTTACGAAAGGACAAAGAGGAGTTCTTTCTTTTTGATCCTCGGAAAGATCTTTCCCTTCTGGGAAAGCATAATGTAGAAAACGCAGCTTTCGCCGCCTCCTTGGGAATCCTCTGGAAAGCGAATGGCGACCCGAAAAAGATACTCGCAGGACTCTCAAGCTTCATTCCTCTCGCTCATCGATGTGAAAACTTGGGAACCCTTCAAGGAGTAACCTTCGTAAATGATTCCAAAGGAACCAACGTAGCAGCCACGGTAACCGCATTGGAGTCTCTGGAAGGGGAGATCATCGTTCTCTTGGGAGGAAAGGGAAAGGGGGAAGAGTACGGAGAGCTTGCAGAAGCGGTTTTCCAAAACACCCGGGCAGCAATACTTTTTGGAGCTGAAGCATGCTCCTTGGAAAAAGCTCTGAAAGGGAAATGCCCCCATCTTTACGTGGTTCCTACGCTTGAAAAAGCCTTTTCCCACGCTCTGAGCCTTTCCCGGGAAAATGATACAGTTCTCCTCTCTCCCGCATGTACAAGCTGGGACGCCTACAGAAGCTACACGGAGCGGGGAGAGCACTTCCGAGATCTTGTAAAGAGAACATACTACGATACTTCCGCAGGGAAACTAAGGCTTTCTCCATGAGTCACCCGAAAAAGGCCCCCCTTTTATGGGTTATACCGCTTTTTCTCTCCCTCTTCAGCGTTATTGTGATCGTTTCCTCCACGAGCGAAGAAGCAATCTCTCTTACGGGGCATCCCTACGCAGTAGGAATACGACAGTTAGTGTGGCTTTTTCTCGGAATTCTGGGCATGATAGCAGCCTACGTTTTCCCTCTTGATTTTTGTTTAAGACACAGCGGTTTTTTCTGGATTCTCGCTTTAATCTTCGTATTTCTCCCTTTTGCACCGGTGTTTGGCAAAACTGCAGGGGGAGCTGCTCGTTGGATACGTCTGGGATCTCTTTCCATACAGCCTTCGGAGCTTTTATCCCTTTTCCTGGTAATCCATGTGGCGAAAAAGCTTGCTCTATCGGAAAAAAGACCTTTTAGAGTTTTCGTGGTCGTTATCTTCATCCTCATTTTAAGCATTCTGCCTGTTTTGTTGCAGCCGGATATGGGCACATCCATCCTTTTTTTTGGGATTGTTATGGGAATGGTAATTCAGGCCCAGGGGTGGTTTTTCCCGATTTTATCATCCCTCGGAGCTCTTTTTATCCTAACGCCTCTTGTTGTCTTCCGCCCGTACCGGCTTCGAAGGATTATGGCTCTTCTCGATCCCTGGGAAGATCCTCTCGACCTAGGATTTCAGACAATACAGGGGCTCATTGCCTTTGCAAACGGAGGAATTTCGGGGGTCGGCATTGGCCGGGGAATGCAAAAACTCAACTACCTTCCGGCAACTCACACAGATTACATCCTTTCGAGTGTGGGGGAGGAATATGGATTAATAGGAACCAGCACACTTATGTTACTATACATTGGATTTGTGATATTTTTACAGAGGCTTTTTTCTCGATGCAGTACCGTGTTGCAGAAAAATCTCTTTTGGGGCATTACGTTGAGTCTTATACTTCCAGTTATCATCAATTTCGGAGGAGTACTCAACCTAATTCCCTTTACAGGTATGCCTTGCCCCTTTTTGAGCTATGGGGGCAGCTCCATGATTACTTCCTGGATAAAAGTTGGATTTTTACTTAATATTTCTCATAAAATGCAACGGGAAGGAACCATCGGACGTGAGGTTCTGATCTCATGAAAAAAAACGAAAAATTTTGGGCTATTGTGGCAGGAGGCACGGGAGGGCATATTATCCCCGCATTAGTTTTCGGATCCTGGCTTGAAAAAAATCAAGGAACCCTGACAACACAATACTATACGGGAAGCCGAGACCTTGAAAAAAAGATTTTCCTGTTCCATGGGAAAAACCCACATTGTCTTCCCCTTTCCGGATCCCCCCGAGGAAGCCGGCTGCCTGGAGCCTTGAAACGGTATCTTGACATGGCATACACCACATGCTGCGTAAGTGTATCCTTTTTCTGCAACCCTCCGAAAGGCCTCTTTCTTTTCGGAGGATATCTCTGTGTGCCCTTCATTTTTGCCGCAAAGATATTTCGAATTCCCACGCTCATGCATGAACAAAATGCATTGGCAGGAAGAACCACACGGCTTGCATCCCGCCTTGGAATTCCTGTTTGCACCGGTTGGAAAGAGTGTCTGTACCTGGAAAAAGAAAAGTTTATTTTCTCCGGCATACCGGTTCGGGAATTACAGCATTTGCATGTTTTGGACGCATGGAATAAACTAGTTCCCGAGACCCCTTGTCCTTTAGGAGAAATCATCTTGGTTTTCGGGGGATCTTTGGGAAGTTCTCTGCTGGAAGACTTGGCTTTCAGGCTTTCCGAATGCGAAGAATATGCGTCATGTCATTTTGTAATTTTATCGGGAAAAACTCCTTGCTGTGAGAAAATAAAGAGAGAAAATGTCACCTTCCTCGAGCCTCAATGGGACATGTCGCCTCTCTATTCCCTGGCATCGGTGGTTCTTGCACGAGGAGGAGGATCTACCCTGGCAGAGCTTCTTGCCTATGGTATTCCGGGGGTTATAATTCCTTTTTCTGAATCTGCCGATGGGCATCAGGAAAAAAACGCTGAAATGTTCAGTATTCTTGGAGGGGGAAGCTTCTGGAAAGAAAACGAACCTTTTGGTACTCTGAAAAAACGTCTTAACGAGGTGCTCCTCATGAAAAAAACAAAGAAGAGCCTCTGGACCGAAGATTATACCTGGAGTTCCGGAAAAGCTCGTTCAGCAAGCCGGAAAATTTTCGATGTTATGGTAGCAACGTATACGAAGGGAGATGCCCCGAGTGAACGATAGAGGTTTTTTTTCGAAAAAGTCATGCAAAATCCATCTCATGGGGATCGGGGGTGCCGGTATGAGCGCCCTCGCACAGCTACTTATCGAAAAGGGGCACCAGGTAAGCGGATGCGACATGTCTCGCTCATCGTACCTTGACAAAATGCTTCACCAGGGCATTCCCATTTCTATGGGACATAACGTGGACCACCTTGAGGGAAAAGATGTGGATCTCCTCGTGTACAGCAGTGCCATTTCTCCGAACAACCCAGAGCTTCTTTACGCAAAAGAGACAGGAATTCCCATGGCCAAGCGGGCAGAAATCCTGAGCATGCTTTTCAACGGAAGTTTCGGTATCGGTGTTGCCGGGGCTCATGGTAAAACCACCACATCCTCCATGACGGCCTTCATTCTCGAATTCGCCGGAGTCTCCCCTTCAGTGGCCATAGGAGGAGAACTTTGTGATATCGGAGGAAATGCCAAGCTCGGCCAAAGTAACTATATGGTGGCAGAGCTTGATGAGAGCGACGGCTCGTTTGAACTTTTCCAATGTTCCATAGGAATAATAACGAATATAGACTGGGATCATGTAGATCACTATCCTGACATCGCTTCCGTTCAGGAAAGTTTCTATCGTTTTCTTGAAAATACCAAAGAAACGAGCACTCTTATTCTTTGCACCGCCGATAAGGGAGTACGGGATTTTCTGGTGCGCTACAACATGCCCTCAGGAAGGAATATGGTCACCTATGGATGGGAAAAAGATTGTCACTGGCACGCTTCCGAGGTACACCACATTTCCGGAGGAGGGGTTCGCTTTACTGTGAATTTCCAGGGAGAAGTTTTGGGGCAGATACAGCTTCAGCTTTCGGGAACCCATAATGTTCTTAATGCCTTAGCCGCATGTTCTGCGGCAATGTCTTTGGGCATTCCTTTTTCTACCGTGGTGCGGTCACTTTATGATTTTAAGGGAGCCAAACGGCGGCTTCAAAAAGTGGACTCCCTGGAAGACATTCTGATTTACGATGATTATGGGCATCATCCAAGAGAAGTCAGCGCAACCCTTGAAGCCCTGAGAAACATCTTCCCTGAGCATAGGCTTATCGTGGCGTTTCAGCCTCATCGATATTCCCGAACCGCCGCAATGCACGAGGAGTTCGCTCAGGCTCTTGCGAAAGGGGATCAGATATTTCTCCTGCCTATCTATTCGGCAGATGAATCCAACCTTTGGCAAGCCTCTTCGAGAGATATCGAGAAGTCCATGTTTGAGAAGGGACATCCATGTACATACTGTAACGGCATGACGGAAGCCCGAGAAAAAATTTTAGAAATCCTCGGCGAGAAAGATCTTATTCTCACCCTTGGAGCGGGAAACATTAACCTCCTTGGTCCAATTCTTCAGAAAGCCCTGCGGGAAAACGGGGTGGGAAAAAATGCAGCCCCCCGGGTCTTTGCAAAAACTCTTTAACGGGGCTTCTCTCTCTCTTTTTCGAGACTATCCCTTGAAAGAGAAAACCACCTGGAATGTAGGAGGTAACGCTGCATATGCCTGTTTTCCTGAAAGTCGGGAGCAGCTGAAAGCTCTTTTCCCGAGCATTTTACGAAAAGCTTTCTCCTATACAGTTCTTGGTGGAGGAAGTAATGTTCTTGTTGCGGACAAGGGCTTTCCGGGTTGTGTAATTTTTACTGAAAAAATGAAAACCCTGAGCCTGCTCCCAGCTTCTTCTGAAGAGGCCACAATTTATTCGGATTCCGGAGTATCCCTGGGAAAGCTTTTAAGTTTTTCTCTTGGACACTCTCTTTCGGGGCTGGAGTTCAGCGTAGGCATCCCCGGAAGTTTGGGGGGAGCCTTGATAGGAAATGCAGGAGCTCAGGGGGAGGCAATCGGAAGCTTGGTGCAGTATGTGGATATCCTTCTTCCAGACGCTTCTGTACAGAGAATTTTCGGAAAAGATATCCATTGGGAATACCGTTTTTCGTCGCTCTCCCGGAATCCAGGTATTATACTTGGATGTGCACTGAAGCTTTACCGGGCATCTCCGGAAATTCTTGAAAAAAATCTGGGGAGTTTCACCGAAAAAAGAAAGGGGCAGCCCCTTTTCGGGAAAACTGCCGGATCTGTTTTCAAAAATCCCTCGGGCAAGCATGCGGGCAGGCTCCTGGAGTTAAGCGGTTGCAAGGGTGTCGTAGTCGGAGGAGCCCGAGTTTCCCTGAAACACGCAAATTTCATAGAAAACTATAACGGGGCATCGGCTCAGAACATTCTGGACCTTATCGTTCTTTGCCGAAAAAAGGTGATGGAAAACACCGGTATCCCCCTGTATCCCGAGGTGCGTTTTGTGGGCTTTGAAAATTCGGAAATCCGCTTTACTTAGGATCTTTTGTATTTTAAGCTTTTTCGGAGGACTTTTCTGGGGCATGGAGGAGCGTTACCAATTCTTCCGATTACAGCATCTATCTCTGGAAGGCTCTTCCCTGTACCTCGGAGTGATGGATGATTTCCTGAAACAAGCAAATTTTCGATTTTTCCCAGGGACAATCTTTTCTTTTTTTGAAATAAAAAAAGAAATAGAGAAGGACTATCCTATAAACATTTCGTATCGCTATGTTCCCTGGCGTTCTTGTTCTCTCAGGGTAGAGCCTCTCGAAGTTTTTTTACAAATATACTGGAACCACGTTCTTTGGAATGTTTCCCAAGAGGGGAGGGCTTGGGAGTTTTCACAGGAAGATACAGATCGCCTTCTCTCTTCAGTTCCAAGGATTATCTGGGGAGAAGGTTTGAATCCCCCCGTGGCACTTCCTCAATCTTCTTCGGAAAAAAGGCGGGTTTGCAATGTTCTGGCTCCTTTGGATAGAATAGAGGGGTACATTCACGCTCTTTCGGAGGGGGATTTTTTCCGGAAAATCCCAGCGTTTACGGTTCAAAAAAAAGGAATTCGTTTCCAGGTACTTCTTGAATTTGAAGCAATTACCATTATTCTTGACGGAGAAAAACCGGAGTACTGGCCCCAAATCGATAGGGCAGTGAAAGCGCTATTGCAGAAGCTGGGAACCTCACAAAAAATGTGCCTTGACGCAACCTATCCGGACAAGATTATCGTACAGGAGCTATATTAACCCTGCCTTGTGAAGGGAGAGAGGTATGTTGAACAGTCTGCCAAATCTAATTATTGGGCTGGACATCGGTACAAGTAAGGTTGTTGTTGTTGTTGCGGAACGGGATGAAACGTCCGCCAATGCTCAGATAATTGGAATTGGTCAGGCTCCATCCCGAGGAATACGAAAGGGACTTATCGTAAACCTTGAACAGGCGGTGGAGTCTGTTCGTGCTGCCGTGGAGGATGCAGAAAAAATGGTAGGACTTCCTGTAGAGGGAGTCACCGTGGCCTTTGGAGGGGGGGAGGTTCAAAGCATACCCTCTAAAGGAATGATCGCTCTCGGTCGAGTCCCTCGACAGACTACCCGAGAAGACGTGGAGCGGGTCATTGAAGCTGCCCGCACTCAGGTAACGGTTGCTTCGAATCAGAGCATTCTTCATACGATTCCCGTGGTATACTCCATCGACGGACAGCCTGGTATTGATGACCCTCTCGGCATGACAGGAGTTCGTCTGGAAATTGAGCTCCAATCGGTGATTATGCCGACTGCGGCAGTACAAAATGTGGCCACCTGCATACGGAGAGCGGGACTCCAGCTTGAGGGATTTGTTATCAAACCTCTTGCCAGCGCTTTGGGAGTACTCACGTCAGAGGAAACTGATGCAGGCTCTCTGATGATTGACGTGGGCGGAGGAACTACCGGCATAGCCCTCTACACCGACGGTAAGCCAAAATATCTTTCGGTGATTCCCATAGGAGGAGATCATATTACGAATGATCTTGCCTGCGTACTTCGCATTCCTCTCAGCAAAGCTGAAGCCCTGAAGAAAGAAGTCTCTCTTGACGAGGATCCTGCCTCTTATTCTGACGAGCTTGAATTCGACTCCCGAGGAAAAACTTACGTATGTACCGTAAAAGATGTCCTCGACGTGGTGGGATGTCGTTTCGAGGAACTTGCGGGGCAATACATCAAAAAGGAGATCAAAAAAGCTGGAATTTCCATGCTCCCTGCCGGAATCGCTCTTACAGGCGGAGTAGCCAATACTGCGGGAGTGGAAAATATTTTTGCGGATGCCCTCGACCTTCCAGTACGCCTTGCTTTTCCCACAGATAACCAGAAACTTCCTCCCGGTAGAAATGGCATGGAATATGCTACAGCCGCAGGAATTATCCGCTATGTCATCGAAAAAGAAAAAAATCCGATGAAATATATTGATCCGGATCAGGATATCCCTCAAGAAACTCTTCTTCCGAAATCGGGGATCTCAAAGAAGAAAAATCGGAAATCTCCACGGCAGGGCAGTGCTCTCAGTACACTGCGGGACATCATGAAAGAGCTTTTTTAAAGCTCTTGGATAAAGTCTTTAAACTATTGAAATAATCTGGAAGGTTTTGAGAATAGCAGCTTTTACACAAAAAAGGCTTTTCTTGTAAACATACATAAATAACACTTGGGGGATGGAGGTTTCGCTATGCCTGAAATGTTCCAAATCGAAGAACCCACGAGACAGTTTCGGGAAGTTATAAAAGTCGTCGGCATAGGTGGGGGAGGTAACAATGCCCTGAACCATATCGTTCGAAGCGGCGTCTCGGGAGTAGAGTTTATTGCGGCTAATACGGATATCGCCCACCTGGAACGTTCGGAAGCGAAAAATCGTATTGTTCTTGGCGCTCAAATGACCAAGGGCCTTGGGGCAGGAGCTAACCCGGAAGTAGGCTTCCAGGCGGCCAAGGAATCTTCCGACGAGATTAAGTCTTCATTGAGCGGAGCCGATATGGTTTTTATTACCGCCGGCATGGGAGGCGGCACCGGTACTGGAGCTTCCCCGGTTATCGCAGAGGTGGCAAAAGAGCAGGGATCCTTGGTCGTGGCTGTCGTTACCAGGCCTTTCAAATTTGAGGGAAAGCGACGTATCTCCCAGGCAAACGAGGGAATCGAACGTCTCCGAGATAAAGTGGATGCCCTCATCGTGGTTCCCAACGACAAGCTGCTTCAACTTGCAGACAAAACTACTCCTCTCTCGGACACCTTTGCTCTGGCAGATGACGTGTTGCGTCAGGCTGTACAAGGTGTGACAGATCTCATTCTCCGACCGGGCCTCGTAAACGTGGATTTTGCGGATGTAAAAACCGTGATGAGCAATGCGGGATCCGCTATCATGGGAATCGGAGAGGGTTCTGGTGAAGATCGTGCCCAAATGGCAGCAAAAGCTTCCATCAACAGCCCCCTTATGGAATCCTCCATGACCGGAGCTAAGGGTGTCCTCTTCAACGTTACCGGAGGGCCAAATATCGGTATCCATGAAATTCATCAAGTGGCCCAAATTATCACGGAAGCTGCAGATGAGGATGCGAGCATCATTTGGGGACACGTACTCGACCCTTCTATGGAAGATTCCATTATGATTACGGTCATCGCTACGGGTTTTACAGCCCAATCCTTAGGAGTCAAAACTTCAGGCAGTATCTCGGATAGAACCCACGGAGGAAAGAGGCTGGAGCTTGAAGAGGGAGAAGTGCGCTCCATCACCGACGGAGAAGACCTCTTTGTTATCAATGGGCTCCCTATGGAAGAAATTGATAAGCCTGCCTTCCTTCGGCGAAAGCAACGAGGATCGTAATCTGCGATTTTCTTTGGAGTACTCGGAAGGAACCTGAAACGAAAAATGTTTTTGCAGCTTTTACAAGCTACATAGATGATCTTCATGAGCCTTATCTGCGGAAACACCGAAACTGGATTCCTCCTTTGAGAAATGACTCCAAAGAGTGTTTTAGGGGATCCCTGCCCGGATACCTATTCACGATAAGGGGGCACTTTCCCGAAAATATTCTCTTTCGGGAGTTTATCCGTTTTTTAGCGGAGGAGAACGAGAAGTTGCAACAGTCTTGAAACGGTTTCCGCGCCGGTGAAGATACAGCATAAAGATATCTGTGGGAGGAAATTATGGGAACCCGAAGAACACGACGATATAAGATGCGACGGCCGCTTTTTGCCTTTGGACAGCTTATGCTTCCTCTCGTGGGCATTGTTGCCTTAGGGTTGCTCATAGTGGGAGTAAAGCTCTTTTTTCTGCCCGGAAAAACCAGTGAAACTCCGATTGTCCCTTCGGGACAGCATGTAGCATCGGAGAAAAAACCCACACCGGTTTCTCCTGCACAAAGCCTTCCGGCAAAACCGTCTCTGGAGGGAAAGCCCGGGACAGCTTCATCAATTTTTGCACAGCCCGAATCTATGCAGATTGCAGTACCTGTGGATAAAAAAAATCCTCCGCCCCCATCTGCTCCCTCGAAACCCCGAGAGGAAGCCCCTTCCACGCCTAAAATAACCTCTCCGCCACCTGCTGCTCCTGCAATTACAGGAATAACGGGATCTTGGGGTGTACAGGTTGGCGCTTTTACGAAACGAGACCAAGCCACAGCCCTCATGCAGACCCTCCAAAAAACTGAAAAGAATGTTCTTATTACGACGGGAACGGTAAATGGAAAAACCTATTACAGAGTTCGCGTGGTAGCCGGAAAAACCAGAGCGGATGCAGAACGACTTGAAAAAGAACTTCGCCGAAAGGGATATCCCACCCTCGTGGTGGACATGTAAAGGACTTCTCTTTTTTCTGAGAAAGCCGTGATTTTCTTGAAAAGTCACTTTTTTGCGATAGGCCATGAAATAAGGAGAGAAGCCTCATGTCAGAAGTTCTGAAAACCCTCTCTTCAAGGAGAAGCGTCTTTTCTCTGATATCTTCCTCCCTCTCTTTTCCCTGGGATATATCTTCAGAAAATCTTCCTCTCTCCCAGGCTTTTGGAAAAAGAATAGCCCGAGATCTCCTTTCTCCTCTGGACTATCCGCCTTTTTCAAGGAGCCTCCGGGATGGGTATGCCGTGACGAGTTCGGATACCCAGGGAGTCTCTTCTTCCTCCCCGGTTTTTCTTACCGTCACCGGAGAGGTTCCCATGGGAGCCCCCGCTCAAGAAAGAGGCTTTCCGGGAACCGCAGTCCGTGTCTACACGGGAGGAGAGATCCCTCCTGGTTTCGATTCTGTGGTCATGGAGGAGGAAATCCAGCGAATAGGCAATATTATTGAACTACGCTCAAGCACTCCTCCGGGGAATTATATCGTTTCTCAGGGAGAAGAAATCCCCCGAAATACGCCGATTCTTTCTCGGGGAGAGCGGATCGATTTCACAAACGTAGGACTTCTTGCATCAGGTGGATACACCCATATCCCCGCTGCCACCATCAAGGCGGGCATTATCAGTACCGGTGACGAGATCCGGTCGGTGGATACTCCTGAACTTCCCAGGGGATGCGTTAGGGATGCGAACGGATGGGCATTGCACGCTCTCTTGGAGGAGTGGGGATGTACATGCACCTATTATGGAGTTCTTCCGGACGACTTTTCTCTTCTCAAAAAAGGTTTTTCCGCAGCTCTGGAGGAAAACGATTTTATTTTCATCAGCGGAGGCTCCTCCGTAAGTACCCGGGATTTTTGCGAAAAACTTTTTCGGGAAACCCTTTCTTCCCCAGGACTTCTCGTGCACGGCATAAACATAAAACCTGGCAAACCCACCCTTATCGGGGGGGATCGGAAAAAGAAAAAAATTGCCTTCGGCCTTCCGGGGCATCCCTTCTCGTGCATGGTAGTTATGATAGCGGTGGTACTTCCCTTGCTTCGATCCATGCTTGGCATGGAGGAACTCTTTCATGCCGCTGTAACGGCTCGACTTGCCGAAGATTTGGTGGGAAAGACGGGAGTGGAGGAATTTATCCCCTGCACATTTACCTCTTCAGGCGACGCGCTTCCTAAGCTATCCCGATCGGGGTACATATCGGCTCTTCGAAAAATGGCAGGATTCGTGGTCCTTAAGGAGCATGAAGAAACACTTCGCAAGGGAGATTCCGTGGAGGTCCTACTATGGTAAAAACGTACAAAACCCATGTTTCTCTAGGAGAAGCTTGGGAGCTCATGAGAGCGGCCTACAATGAGGGATTCTTTTCCAGAGCAGATCGAAAGGTTCTTCGGGACACCCAGGACGCTTCCGGAGCTATTTTAGCCGCTCCGGTTGTCGCAAGAAATAATATCCCACACTATCACGCATCGGCAGTGGATGGATTTGCCTTTAAAGCAGCGGAATCCATAGGCGCTACTCCGAGAAGACCCAAAAGCCTCGAACCTTCTCAATACCAGTGGGTAAACACGGGATCCCCCATACCGGAGCCCTTCAACACCGTGGTTATGGTAGAAGACATCTCCTATGGGGAAAATGCAAAGACCATTTTGATTCACGAACCGGTTCATCCTTGGGAACATATTCGAACTATTGGAGAAGATACATCTAAGGGGAATCTCCTCGGAAGAGAACGGGAGATGGTGACTCCGGAAATGGCATGCCTTTTTCTTGCCGCAGGAATTTCTTCGGTAGAAATTCTTCGTCCTCTTCAAATCACCTATATCCCCACAGGAGAAGAACTTCTCTCGCCTCAAGCCTGGCTTTCCTCGGATCCTTCCCCTGGAAAGGTCGTAAACACCAATTCCCTTCTGGTGGAGAAAACACTGCTTCCGTGGGGAGTCTCCGTACACCTTTCTCCTTCTGTGAACGACCATGCTCAGGATATCGAAAAAGCAATTCTCAAGATTCTGGAGAGTTCGGATATTGTTCTCATAGGTGCAGGAACCGCTAAAGGAAAAAGAGACCACACCTTGGAAATTCTTGAAAACCTGGGAACGGTGCTTTTCCAGGGAGTACGGACAAAGCCGGGACGCCCGGCAATCCTAGGCGCCATTAAGGGAACTCCCGTACTAGGGCTTCCAGGATTTCCCATGTCTACTATGGTGACCCTATGGGGATTGCTTTATCCCCTGGTAAGCCTCATGGACACGGGCTCTTTCGAAAGCGCTACATTTCTGGAATCCCTGTTCCCTCGGGGAAAGAAAAAAACCGTTCTTCTCACTCCCTATTCTTCTTCAAGAGGAGTTCTGGAGTGGCTACGAGTTCGCACTGTATCCATCGATGACACTCTTTATGCCCTTCCTCTTCGATCCGGGTCAAGTTCCCTCCGTTCCATGGCAGAAGCTGAAGGAATAGCGGTTCTCCCGGAGGAGACCTACGAACTTCAAAAAAATGACTCTCTGGATGTCTGGATAAAAAAAGACTCCCTAGGATCTGCTAAAATACTCTACCAGGGCTCAAACGACCCTGGAATTGATCTTATCCAGGGAAGGATACCTTGCTACGGAGCGGAGCTCCTGGTACGATCCTCGGGAAGCCTCGGGGGCCTTGCGGCATTGAAACGAAACGAGGCACATCTTGGCGCTACACACCTTGTGAATCCCGAAACCGGAGAATACAACACTCCTTTCATTGATCAGCTTGAGCTGAAGGACATGTTTCGCACCATTCTTTACTGGCGTTCCCAGGGAATCATCGTGGCATCGGGAAATCCTTTGGGAATCAAGACGATAGAAGATTTTTCCCGGGAGGAAATCTCCATTGTCAATCGCCAGATAGGAACCGGCACACGCTCTCTTCTCGACATGCTTTTAAAAAAACATCGTATATCTGCTGGGGAAATACGAGGGTATGAACATCTTTGCTCGGGCCATGTTCACGGAGCAGCCATGATCGCAGGAGGAGAAATCCAGGCCATGATCGGCATCAAGGCTGCTGCGGACTTCTTTTCCCTCGATTTTATTCCTCTTTGCGAAGAGCCTTTCGAAATTCTCATTCCCCAGAGGCATATGTCGCATCCGGGAATCCGGGCATTTCTGAAAACCACCGAAGATCCCCAGTGGAGGAGTGCGGTGGACCGACTTGGAGGCTATCGATGGAACAATTAACAGATAAACGGGGACGCCACATCACGTACATTCGCTTTTCCCTTACTGACCGATGCAACTACCGTTGCCAATACTGTATGCCCCCCGAAGGAATTCCTCTTATGGAACATAAGGATATTCTTCCGTATGAAGACGTGCTTTTTCTTCTTCGCTCCTTCAGGGAGATGGGAATAAAAAAAGTTCGCTTCACCGGAGGAGAGGTTTTTGTCCGTAAGGGTTTTATGGAATTTCTCGCCCAAGCCAGAGAAACTCTCGAAGAAATGCACTTTACGATTACCACCAACGGCCATTTCCTTGAAGAACATGCCTCCAGGCTTCGAGAGCTCTCCATTTCAGGAATAAACGTGAGCCTTGATACTTTGAACCCAGAGAAATTTCGGGAAATTACCCGTTGCGGTTCTCTTGACAAGGTTTTGAAAGGAATCCGCGCAGCTCGACAGGAAGACCTCTCCGTTAAAATAAATACGGTACTTATGCGAGGGTTCAATGATGATGAAATCGGGGATCTTCTGGATTTTGCCCGAGAAGAAGGGCTTACTCTTCGATTTATCGAGTTTATGCCTCTGGATAACCATGTTTGGGGAAAAGATTCTTTCTGTCCTTCTGAAGAAATTTTCAAGGCCCTTCCAGACTCTTCTTCCTGGGAACTTCTTGGTAAAAGTGATCACAGTGCGGGACCGGCAGAGTATTTCATCAACCCCGGAACCGGACAAAAGGTAGGAATCATCGCGGCGGTATCTCATCATTTTTGCGACACCTGTAATCGCCTCCGCATTACCGCCTCGGGAGAAGTGAAACCCTGTCTTTTCTCGGACACCCTCTTTTCGCTAAAAGAAGCGGTAGCTGCCAAAAACAATGCCATGGTCTGGCTTGTCATGAAAGAGGCTCTCATGGCGAAACCTGAAACCTGGCAAAAAATGACGAATCTCGGACATTGCCACATGTCTTCCATAGGAGGCTAAATAATGCCGTTTACTCATCTGGATAAACAAGGGCATCCCCTCATGGTGGATGTGTCGGAAAAGAAAAAAAATCTTCGGGAAGCTCTTGCAGAGGGATGGATAACCTTTCCCGAACATCTTTGGAAGGTTCTGGAAAACAGAGAAATCCAGAAAGGAGACGTACTCTCCATAGCGGAAACCGCAGGGATCATGGGAGCAAAGAAAACACCCGAACTCATTCCTCTTTGTCATACCATTATGCTCTCAGGAGTACGGGTACTGTGTGAAATGCATCCGGAATGCCGGAGAGTACGTATTGTAGCTTCCGTAAAGGCCCAAGAAACCACGGGAGTGGAAATGGAAGCTCTTACAGCGGTTTCCGTGGCAGCCCTTACGGTATATGATATGTGCAAGGGCATCGATAAAGGAATGTCCATCGGCCCTATTCGTTTGCTTCGAAAATCAGGGGGAAAGAGTGGAACCTATGAATACCATGAAAACCCGGATGTTCCGGATTTTGAAAATTCGTGATTCCTTCGAGGGAGAGTCCCTCCCGGAAATTCACCTTTCTGCGCCTTCTGCGGAGAGAGAAGAAAAACTGTTTTTTTCCTTTCCTCGAAAAGAAAGAAATTTCCCACCCTCCGAAAAGCTTCATGAAATCACCCTATCTCCCGGAGAATTACCGCAACAAGGCTGGTATGTCACGCATCGCAAAGACCATGACTGTTGGGGAAAAGTAACGAGAACAACCTCGGAGGCAATTGAAGTATCCCTTTTTCGAGAGGTATCCTTGGAAATATCTTCATATCTTCGCTTTCTCCCTCCCCTCAAGGGAGGCGTTGTTACCGTTAGCGATAAGGGAAGCCGGGGTGAGCGTCAGGACACTTCGGGACCGGCCCTCGGGGTATTTCTTAAGAGACTCGGAGTAGAAGTATCTCGGAGCATCATCGTACCCGACGAAAAGGAAAAAATCCGCGAGGTTCTCCTGGATTGGGCAGAGCATGATGATCCGTGTCATCTCATTCTCCTTACAGGAGGGACTGGCCTTTCGTCTCGAGACGTTACTCCCGAAGTTCTCCTCGAAATAGGCGAAAAGATAATTCCGGGAATTGGAGAATACATGCGCCTCAGTTCCGCAGAAAGAAACCGCCGATCTATTCTTTCCAGAGGATTAGGCGTCTTGAGAAAAAAAGCCCTTCTCCTTTGCCTCCCCGGAAGTCGGCGGGGTGCACTGGAGTGCGTTACCGCAGTGGCTCCTGCGCTGCGACACGCTGTGGAAATCGCTCAAGGATGGGGAGGGGAGTGTGGTCATGACCATTCATGAGACACTCGAACCTTCGGAAGAGGGCATTTCAAAAATTCCCCGGTTTTTCATCGTCACGGGCATTTCCGGCAGCGGAAAATCCACGGCTCTCAACATGTTCGAGGATCATGGTTTTTTTGTTATAGACAATATTCCCCCTGCCCTTTTGCTCCAACTCATCGACATTCTGCAGCATCACAAAGGTGCCCTGGAAAAAGGCGTGGCTGCGGGAATTGATGTCCGGGGAGACGTTTCTTTTGAAAAAATTCCTCTCGTGGTTCACGAAATCCGCTCGCAAATCAAAAAAACCACCATCCTCTTTTTTGATGCGGAGGATCAGAAAATTCTTGACCGATACGAAACCACTCGGAGACAGCACCCCTTTCGAGGATTCTCCCTGCTTGAGGCAATTCGGCAGGAACGACAGCTTCTTGCCCCCTTAAAGGCCTTGGCGGACAGGGTTGTAGACACATCGGCGCTTTCTATTCAGAAGCTCCAGAGTGTGATCACCAACGAAATTCTTGCAGATCCCGAACACTCCTACTCCCTGGAATTATCCTCCTTCGGATTCAAATATGGATTACCGGAAAATTGTAATTACCTTTTCGACGTACGTTTTCTGCCAAACCCCTTCTACTATGACACGTTGCGTTACTTCACCGGAAAAGACACTCCCGTTCAGGAATTCGTCTTTCAGTACCCCGAGGCAAAAATTTTCCTTGATGCCGCATGTTCTCTGGTAAATAGCGTCCTTCCTTACTACCTTACCAAGGGAAAAAGCCTCATTCATATCGCCGTGGGATGCACTGGAGGACGTCATCGATCCGTAGCGGTGGTTGAAAAAATGAAAGAGTATTTCTTTTCCTGTAAAATTCCTGTGCGAGTTCTTCATAGGGATATCGACAAGGAGGAATATTCGTGAGTAGCCCATGGAGCGATTTTTTTCTCGGTATTCTTGCGGGGCTTCTCGGAAGCGCAGTCCTTTTCGCTCTCTATCTTCAGCGAGGAGGCCGGAGGATGGCTTCTCTCTTGCGGAAAAGAGAGGAGAAAATTCGTCACGCCCAACATCTTCGCCTTTCCATGGGGCCTCATGTAGTCGCTCTTGGAGGAGGAACCGGACTTTCCACTCTTTTGCGAGGACTTAAACGCTATACCCGAAACATTACGGCAGTAGTAACCGTAAGCGATGAAGGAGGGAGCTCCGGAAGGCTCCGGCAAGAATGGGGTATGCTCCCTCCCGGGGATATCCGGAACTGCATTGTGGCCCTGGCAGAGGACGATAATTACCTGAACAACATCCTTAACTTTAGATTTGACAGAGGGGAACTTTCGGGTCATAATCTCGGTAATCTCATACTTCTTGCAGCCACTGAAATTGCGGGGGATTTTCGTACCGCCGTGGAGGAAATGAATAACCTTCTCGCCATCCGAGGGCGCGTTCTTCCTGTAACCACTGAGGCTATTCAAATTACCGCCGAGCTCGAAGATCATCGGATTGTTCGAGGGGAACTTGCTATAAGCCAAGAAGGTTCCTTAATCCGGCGTATTTGGCTCGAACCCTCGGATGTGACCCCTCTCCCGGAAATTCTTGAGGCCATTGAAAAAGCAGATATTCTCGTACTCGGTCCCGGAAGCCTCTTCACGAGCGTTCTTCCCAACCTGCTGGTGCCAGAGATAGCCACAGCCCTGAGGAGGTCGGAAAGCCCCGTTATCTACGTGGCAAACCTCATGACCCAGCCCGGAGAAACCGAAGGGCTTTCCTTCGAGGATCATATCTTCTGGATTCGCAAACTTCTTGAGCGTTGGCCGGATTACGTTTTTGCAAATAACGGGAGCATCCCAAAGGACATTGTAGAGAAGTACCGTCGAGATGGAGCCACTCCCCTTATAGAAAGCTCCCGTTCTTCCGACTACGTATGCATTGCGGGAGACTTTCTCTCCATCGAAAGGGACAACCTTCTGCGACATAACAGCAACCGACTCGCGGAAGAAATCATTCGGCTCTACAAGCACACTACTCCCGGGGGAATATGAGAAATTACAGCGAATTCATGTGGGACGAATGGAATCATCGTTCCATAGACAACCCTCTTTCCGCAAAGACCGAAATAGCGGGCATCTATACGGCTCTCGCATCCAAGAACAGGCCGGAAAACATCGTCAGTTCCCGACCATGGATTTATCGTCGTATCCAAAAACTCTGGGCACAATCGGAATGGGAATCGGAAACGCCCTTCGCGGGAAACCTTTTGCTTCCCGAAAAGGGAAACAAAAAGAAAATTACCTTCACTTTCCCCGAAAAAAGACTTCGAGAGCTTGATGAAATTAACCAAAAGATATTCCAAGAAGGGCGTCGCCGATTCCCGCTATGGCTCGGAGGGCTCTGGGGGGGAGGAGGAAGGCAGTACTTTCCCCAAAATGGCTATTACCTTCTTATCCGTCTTCCGGAAACACCTTTGATACCCGAAATCATTACCTTTCTTCAAAACTCCGAAGAAACCATACGAACTTTCTGCCGCATCCGACATGGCAAAGCAGAGCTTATGATACGGGAAATTCAGTCCATCTACTCTTTTTTCGTCACCCTGCGACTTCCTCTTACGGCGTTGCGTTTCGACGAAATAGCCGTACTTCGCTCCATGAGGAACCAGGCAAATAAAATTGTCAATTGTGATAATGCAAACATCAAGAAAACGCTTCGAGCCTCGGAATATCAGATTGCTTTCTGTAAAGAAGCTCAGCGTCTCGGCTTGGACGCATTTTTATCTCCCGAAATAGGGGAGCTCATTTCGTTGCGTATCGAAAACCCTACCTTGAGTCTTCGTGAAATTGGAACCTCCATGAAAAAAAGTGTAAGCAAAAGCACCGTAGAATACCGGCTTAAAAAGATTGAGAAGCTGGTTCTCCAAAATTCTTCCAACCTTTTGAAAAAATAACTCCCGGAACCTTTTGTTTCTCCTTGTTGCCCTTGCCTCATAAAGCCATTCCAAGGATAATAGCCACAGAACGGCACATGGTGGTGCATACCTTGTGATGCTCCATGCTATCAGAGGGTACATTTTAAAATTAGCGAGCTAAAGGAGGAAAAATCATGACAAAGATTCGAGTTGGCATTAACGGTTTTGGCAGAATAGGGCGGCTCGCCCTGAGGGCGTTTTTTGAGAGACAGTCCAACTACACCTTCTCCATAGCTGCGGTAAACGACCTTTCTTCGCCTGAAAGCTTGGCATATCTTTTCGAATTCGACTCGGTACATCGTCGTTTCCCCGGGAAAGTTGCCCTTTCGGGAACGGATCTTCTTATTGAAAATGAAAAAATAGCCGTCCTTGCAGAGCCGGATCCAGCAAAGCTTCCCTGGAAAGACCTGGGAGTAGATCTCGTCATCGAATCCACGGGACGTTTTGTGGACGCAGAGAAAGCTCATGCCCATATCCAAGGAGGTGCGAAGAAGGTTCTTATTTCAGCACCCGCAAAAAATGAGGATATTACCGTTGTCATGGGAGTGAACGAAGAAAAATACTCCCCCGGAGAACATCATATTATATCCAACGCTTCATGTACTACCAACTGCCTTGCCCCGGTAGCCAAAGTACTCCATGAGACCTTCGGTATTCGTAAAGGCCTTATGACAACTGCCCACGCCTACACAAACGATCAGAAAATTCTCGATTTCCCTCATAGCAAGCTCAGCAGGGGAAGGGCAGCGGCACTTTCCATAATTCCCACCACCACGGGAGCCGCCAAGGCCATATCTCTCGTTATTCCGGAGTTGAAGGGGAAACTCAACGGAGGAGCTCTCCGGGTTCCCACGCCGAACGTTTCCGTGGTAGATCTCACCACGGAACTTGAACGTCCCACCACGGCAGAGGAAGTAAACGCCGCCATGAAAAAAGCTGCTGAAGGAACCTTGAAGGGGATCCTTGCCTATGAGGAACGGGATCTCGTTTCCATGGATTTCGTGGGGGATCGCCATTCCTCAATTTTTGCGGCCATGCATACCACAGTGGTGGAAAACCTCGTAAAAACCCTCGCGTGGTACGATAACGAATGGGGGTACAGCTGCAGAATTCTCGATCTCGCCCAATATATCGTCGAAAGGGGGATCTAGCGTTGCAACTTAACATCTTTGATGCATCCTTGCTTAAAGGAAAGCGGGTGCTCCTTCGAGTGGATTGCAACGTACCTCTCAGCAAAGATGGACACATAACCGACGATACTAGAATTCGAGCACATATTCCGACCATTCAAAAACTTCTTGAGGCAGGAGCGGAAATTGCTCTCATCTCTCATCTTGGGCGTCCTAAAGGAGAAGTGGTATCAAAATATTCCCTTCGCCCCTTGGTTGAGCCTCTCCAGGATCTTCTGAGCCAAAAAGTCCTTTTTTGCGAGGATTGCGTGGGGAAACAGGTGGAGAAGTGCATGGAAACCCGGAAAGGGCAGGAAATAGTGCTTCTTGAAAACCTTCGTTTTCATCCGGAGGAAGAAAAAAACGACCCCAGCTTTGCAAAGACTCTGGCAGAACCTTTTGATTTTTTTGTGATGGATGCCTTTAGCGCCTCCCACCGAGCCCATGCATCCACCGAGGGGATTACAGCCTTCCTTCCTTCCTTTGCGGGACTCCTTCTTGCTCGAGAGGTGGAATTCCTCAGCCAGGTACGGGATCACCCCCAGAGCCCCTTCGTTCTGATCCTCGGAGGAGCCAAGGTAAGTGATAAAATCGGTGTTATCGAACACCTCATTGACAAAGTTCAGACCATCCTCGTCGGAGGGGGCATGGCATTCACTTTTTTTGCAGCCCAGGGTCTTTCCGTGGGAGCGTCTCTCTGCGAACGAGAAAAAATACCCTTCGTTCAAGACATGATGGAAAAAGCCAAAGAAAAAGGCGTGGAAATCTTGCTTCCTCAGGATATTCTCGGAGGTCTTTCCCCTCAGGCGGAGACCGGTGAAATCATCTATCCGGACACCATGCCGGAAGATCTCATGGGGCTCGATATCGGCCCCAAGACTATACAGACCTTTCGGGAAAAGATATCCCAGGCATCTACGGTGCTCTGGAATGGCCCTATGGGAGTTTTCGAGAACCCGCTCTTTGCGGAGGGCACGAAGGCGGTGGGGATCGCTCTGAAGGAGGTTACGGAAAAAAGAGGTGCCGTTACCGTGGTAGGTGGAGGAGACAGTGCTTCCGCCATGAACGTCTTCCATCTTACCCAAGAAGTAACCCATGTATCCACCGGAGGAGGAGCGAGCCTGGAATTTTTCGAGGGAAAGGCTCTTCCGGGAATCGCCCCCTTTGTGAAGAAAGAATCCTGAAAAACTTCAAATAGCATGACCCACAATAGGGCGGGCCTCTTGTTCTCCGGCCCGCCTTTTGTTGGGCGTCTCAAAGATCCCGACGAAGGCTATGCCATGCGGTGATATCGCATATCGTGAAAGGAGAGAAATTTTTCATGACCAGAAGACCTTTATGCATCGCAGGAAACTGGAAAATGTTCCACACCCCGAAAAGCAGCGCAAATTTTATTTTTACTCTTAAAAAACACCTTTCGGATCTTGATTTTACAAACTTTCAAGAGAAGCATACTCTAGATGTTCTTTTGTTTCCTCCTTATACAAGCCTCGGAATTATGCAGCATCTTTGTACATCCTATCCCGTTTCCGTGGGAGCTCAAAATATCCATCAAAAAGAGGAGGGTGCCTACACGGGGGAGATTTCCCCGGGAATGCTTCGAGAAATAGGGTGCAATTATGTCATTATAGGACATAGTGAGCGCAGAAAATATTTTTTCGAGAAGGAGCTTTTGTTAGGCGAAAAAATTCAAGCTGCTCTCGCTCATGGAATAACCCCCGTATATTGTGTGGGAGAATCCGAGGAAGAGCGCACGGAAGGCAAGGCATTCGAAATTGTGGAGAGGCAGCTCAGAGAAGCTCTCACATCTTCCGTGGGGGTCGAAGAGGAAATTCTTGTAGCCTACGAGCCTGTGTGGGCCATAGGCACGGGTAAACATGCCACTCCGGAGGATGCGGAAACCATGGCCGTACATATTCGTTCAGTTCTGACATCTTTAAAAACAGCAAGCTTCGGGGAAACCACACGCATCCTTTACGGAGGCAGCGTTAAGCCCGATAACATTGGAACCTTCCTGGAAAGAGAAAACGTGGACGGAGCTCTTATCGGAGGCGCCTCTTTGGATGCCGCATCGTTTGCCTCCATGATTCAGAAAGCCATGGAACATGCCCTGAAATAACGCCCGGAAATTCTCAAAACCCCCGCTGCGCAACATAAGATACATTATAGGACATGTAAAAAGTGCGAAAAAAAACGGAGAAAGCCCTCCGCTCTTTTTCGCACTTTCTCTATACCTATACCTCTTCTTTTCCCTGAAAAGAGCGATTCGCCATATATTCCGAAGCCTCGGGAACCGAAGTTTCGGACCCTCGGTAGATTATCCTGCCGTCTCCCCAAATTCTCTCCAGAGCATAAAAATCTCGCCCCTGGCGGGTAAAGAGATGAACCACCACATCTCCCGCATCGATCAATTTCCATCGGAGGCTCTCCCGGCCTTCCTGACGTATGGGAACCCCCCGGGCCTCAAAAAAATCCAGAGCCTCTTCGTAAAGGGCCTTCACATGAACTGAAGAATTCCCTGTGGCTAAGACAAAAAAATCCCCCAATCCTGTGGAAAGTTTTTGTACGTCGTATACGAGAAGATCTTCCGCCTTTTTTTCTTCTAAGTGTGCCGCTAAACCAAGACAAAGGTCTCTGATGTCCTCATCGAGAGTACTGCGTTTCTCCTCACTCATAGATCTTTCGATCTCCTTTCGATTCGATAATACTGCAAACAAGCAAAAATGCCGAACCCATCGAAGAGTTTTCGTTATTTTTCGCCGCCGGGCAGGTTATTCAGAAGAGAGGGAAATCCTTCTTCTTCATTGTTATTGAGAAAAACTTTCCTCCACCTTGCCCTGTATAGTCTTATAGTTATGGCCTAAAAGAAGGGTTACATAGGTTATGCTGCTATCCTCCCGCACGAGCTTCTGAGGGATGCCGCAAATAAACCGCAGAGCTTCGGCCGCCTCCCGGCTTTCCGCTCCTTTTCCCGGAGGGTACAGTACAAGGGATGCGTGATAATCAAAATGCTTGGCGTTACCCACGTAGGCTACGTCTATGCCGAACTCCCGGAGTTTTTTCGCCGTCACCGCACTAATTCCTTTTGTACCATCACCATTAAGGACTGCTATAGGTGTTTTTATGTCTTGAAGTACGGATTCCATGGTTTTATGAAGATCTCTTTCCGCCATGAGGTCAAAATCCGAGGTGTCTATAGTATCCCGAGAGTACACCACATCTCCTGAAACATTTGCATCGGAAGTATTAGTGGCGAGGAATATGGACGCCGCCTTCAGATCTCCCACCCAATAGCTGATGCCGTTAATATAGGAGGGATATCCGGGAAGCGTGGCAAACTGAAGATCTCCTGTTACCGAGAGCTGTTGGATGTATGACGCAAGCTGAAGTCCCTGGGAAAGAGAAAGGTCCGTATTTACCATCTTCATGCTCTCCCCCACTAATTTGGGATATCGAGCTACAATACTCGGCGATTTGATTTTGCTTAAAATAGCCAGAATAAAGCGTTGCTGTCTCTTGACCCTTCCGATATCTCCCAATGCATCGTTTCGGAATCGTACGTACTTGAGAGCCGTGTCTCCATTCATATGCTGTATTCCCTTAGGAATATCGATAACAAGCCCCGCTGCCCGATCAGTATAGCGAAGATGCTTTTCCACAGAAATCTCCACACCACCAATAAGATCCACGATTTTCGGGAAGGAGGCATAGTTTATGGCGACATAGTAATTCAGAGGAATTCCAAGATAATTTATGATGGTTTTTCGAAGAAGATCCACCTCTCCATAGGCATAAGCATGGTTGATCTTCTGCCATCCTTTGCCGGGAATTTCTACCCGAGTATCTCTAGGAAGAGAAAGAATCTTTACCGATTTTTCGTCCACGTTTACCCGAAGAACCGCTATGGCATCCGCACGGTGAGAACCATCATTACTGTCTTCGCCGATAAGCAGGATATTGATGGCTCCCGTAACGGTATCGTATTGAATATTTTTTTTGATATCCTCCGCCTCCGGAAGGATAAAATCTGTCAGGCGGTAGGAGATCCCTGCAAGGACAGCCAGAATAGCCGAAAGCGCTAACAAAAAAACTTTAATTTTTCCCATGGTCTTTATCACCGTCCACCACGTATATAGAGAGCATTTTTGTAGATGTAGTGTTCCACAAGCCAAGGGACCAGATATCGAATACTTCGCCCTTCCTGGACTCGTCCCCGCACTTCGGTACTTGAAATAGAGAGGAGCGGAATATGGAGCAAAACGAGAGAATCCGCCATGTCTTGAGAGAGGTCGTTCAAGCCGGAGGTTTCATATCCAGGGCGTCCCACTGCGACTATCCGGCATATGCGGGCAATTTCATGAGGTTCTTTCCAGGAACGGATATTCAGCACCGCATCCATACCCGTGATGAAGTAGAACTCCACGCTTTCCCGGGCATACCAATGCTGCATTTCTCGCAAAGTATCTATGGTATGGCTGGGAGAATCCCGCTCAATTTCTATGCGAGAGAGCCGGAAATGAGGATTATCGAGAGTGGCGAGCAACGTCATGGTATAGCGATGCTCCGCGTGACTCACGTAGGAATTCGATTTGTGAGGGGGAGATCCCGTGGGAACAAAGATAACTTCCGAGAGCTGCAGGGAGGAGTACGCTTCCTCTGCAGCCACCAAGTGGCCGTAATGGATGGGATCAAAAGTGCCTCCCATAATTCCTACGCGACGTTTTTTCAAGACATGTTTATCCACTTCATTCCTCTCCATGGCAACGCAAAAATAGAACAAAGAGAGCCTTCTTGGGTGTTTTCCCCGCGGCTGGCTCCCCGCTTTTAGAGGATCGTGCACTCCTTTGCCTACGCTATTTTAATTTTTGGAGTTTTTTGGTGGAGATGAAAATCACTCTGCAAGTTCCGGCTCGAATTCAAACTCCATAGCGCCAATAATAATTGTATCACCTCTTCGAGCTCCCGAGGCAAGTAGTATTTTTTCCACGTCGTATTTCTGAAGAACGTTGTGAAAACGATGTAAGGCCTCATCCTGATCGAAATCATACCGAGCTACCGCTTTTTCCAAATGAGGATGGAGAACCTGAATTTTATTTGGTGTCCCTTCTTCCAAAAAGACGATTTGAGCTTTCCCCCAAAAGGCGACGTCCTCTTCGAGTCCCTTCTGATCGACATAATACCGGGAAACTTTCGGAATTTTTGGCTTTGCGAGGTAGGCAGCGATGATATACTCAACAAATTCGGATATTCCTGCCCCGGTTTTGGCACTCGTCAAAAACACCGGAACTCCAAGATTTTGGAAAAATGCCTGAAAATCTCCGGCAACCTCCGAGGCGTTGCCAAGAAGATCCTTCTTATTTCCCACCACGAGAAGAGGCTTCTCACAAAGCTTTTCGCTGTAAGCGCTAAATTCTTTTCTCAGAATTTCCCACTGCTGAAGCACCATTTCTGTTGAAAGAGAAAGATCAAAGACATGCACCAGAAGCTCGGTCCGTTCGATGTGACGAAGAAAGGAAAGACCTAATCCTTTATTCTGATGTGCTCCTTCGATGAGCCCCGGCACATCTGCCACGGTGATCCGATGATCCCCCGCAAAAATAACTCCCAGGTTTGGCGTTATGGTCGTAAAGGGATATTCTCCCACCTTCGCCTTGGCATTGGAAAAAGAACAGAGAAGGCTCGATTTCCCCGCATTGGGGAATCCCACTAGCCCGATATCCGCAAGAAGTCGCAACTCAAGACGAACCCAGAGTTCTTTCCCTGGTTCTCCCTTTTCAGAGAAACGAGGCACTTTGTTGACGGAGTTTGCAAAGTGAGCATTCCCTCGCCCTCCTCGCCCTCCTCGGGCAACTATGAATTGATCTCCCGGCACCATGAGTTCCGCAAGAATTTGTTCGGTGCTGTCGTCATAAATCGATGTTCCGCAGGGAACTTCTATTATTCGGGAGGATCCCATTTTGCCGTGTTTTTTCTTTCCCTTTCCCCCCACACCGTTTTCCGCATGGAAGTGCCTCGCATTTTCAAAATCCCCAAGAGAATGAAGATTTTCCCGGGCCTCGAAGATGACATCTCCTCCGTGCCCTCCGTTTCCTCCATCAGGGCCTCCCTTGGGTACAAACTTTTCTTTGCGGAAACTCATGCATCCATTTCCGCCGTCACCACTTTTAACATAAATCTTTGCCCCATCGACAAAACGCATCGCCACAACTCCCCAAAAAAATATAGAAAAAATGGGGGCTAGGCCCCCAGAAAACATGTCGGATTTTTCTGTTGCCCTCGAGAAGGGGAAATGAAATGACGTCTAGACAGCCTCCACCACAGCCTGAATGGCTGCGACTTTGCGTCCCCGTTTCATTCCATAACAGACCACTCCTTCACAAAGAGCGAAAAGAGTGTCATCCTTCCCTCGTCCTACATTCTGACCAGGATGGATCTTGGTTCCCCGCTGGCGCACGAGAATCGTCCCAGCCTGCACCACCTGGCCATCGTGTCTCTTGATTCCCAAACGCTTGCTATGGGAATCTCTTCCATTCGAGCTGCTACCCTGCCCTTTTTTATGAGCAAAAATTTGAAGATTAAAGATCCTCATTAAAACAGACCTCCTTAACGCATAGATTTTTCGGATATCCCTTTTGAATGGACCGTAAGCTTCGCATGATGGTCTGAAAAAGAACGGAATCTCCGATACCGCTCTCTCTAGTCCAGCAGATGCGCATGTACCCTTTCGCATCGTTGCGTTCTGTAAAAACTGTAGCATCCGAAAATCTCATGACATCCCTCAAGCCAAGCTCAAGAGTCTGAAGAAGCGTAGAGACCGCAGCACAAACAATATCTTTTCCGTATACGTCATGTCTCGCATGTCCCGTTACGGCGACTCCACGCATAACTCCTTTTTCCTGCAAAAAATGTACGGATATCATGATATTCTCTTCGGAAAAGTCCTTAAGAACCCCTTCTACCGGGAGACTCCTTCTACAAGAATTTCCGTATAATACTGACGGTGCCCCTGGAATTTACGGATGTTTTTCTTTCTTTTGTAGTGAAAAACGGAGATTTTTTTCTCCCTTCCGTGAGCAATCACTTTGCCGGAAAGGGAGACTCCATTAAGGTAAGGGCTTCCTACCTGGACATTCTCATTATCCGCCAGCATAAGCACCTTATCCAGGGTTACCGCATCCCCCACTTGAGCATCCATTTTCTCCACTCGCAGTACATCCCCCTGGGATGCACGGTACTGCTTGCCTCCTGCTTCAACGATTACATACATTTTATCTTCTCCTTTCCGCTGCCTGCAGGCAGAAAGAGGTATCCTTTCTTTTTAAAACCTGCATCAAGCGTTGTACAAGCAACTCGTAATTATAGAGATTTCGCAGGGTTTCGTCAAACAAAATAAACCTGAAACCCTTACTGCATCAAAAATCCGGAAGAAGAGCGGTGAGGGCATGCTTCCCGGAGTTTTTTCAAGGTAAATGAGCTTCACAGGGAACGGACATCTCTCCCATATAGGAAGCAAACCGGGCTTCTGCATCAAGGGCATCCAGAAAACCCCAGGCGGAAAGAACGATTTCTCTGAGAGAAAGCTGGCGTTCCTCCCGGGCCTGATTCCATACTTTTCGGGAAAGGTAGAGAAGCATGGATGTGGGAAGGGATTCCATGGGCACTTCCGGATAATGTTGGGGTTCGAAAACATATTGAATAAGATACCCCGATGAAGATGCCAGAGCAAGAGGGTTTTCCTCTACATTTCGCAGAACTTCCATTTGATCCCGCCTAAAGCCCAGAGCTTCTATCTGGCTCAAGGAAAGCGGATCGAAAGGCTGTGAAAGAAATCCCCACATTCTGGGGCGGGCAAGAAAAGCATCGTAAAGAGTTCGGGCAGTCCGAAGCCAGAGGCGAATCCTTTCTGCCATAGGCTCGCCTCCCCAAAGGGAGGCCAAACGGAATCCCCAATATCCCGCCCGAAGATCGGGATCTCCCAGGATATACTCCCAAAGAGACTCTCCATCCTCCAGGGCTTCGAAAATAACAAACCCAGGAGTATGCCTTTGGGTCTCTCGAAGCATATTGAGCGCCGAAGTATGATTGCCCGGCGGCACAACCTGGCCGAGCAGGGTGTTGCGCAGGAAAGAGACTACTTTCTGTTCAAGGCGTACAGTCTGCCACGGTGCGGAAAGCACTAAGGGAGATGCTTCGTAGAGCTGTACTTCTTTCCATTCGGAAGAGTGCAATTTGCCCCATAGCCAGCGGTCATACCCGGAGAAGGAGGTATGTCCCACAAGAATACGGTTGAAGGGGGCAAAGAGAAGAACCTTTGGCACCACCTCCGAAGGAAGTCCCTCGGGGATAGCGGTATTCTCGGGCAACCGTGCTATGGTTCCATCAGAAAAGAGTTCATAGAACATGAGGGCACCTCCTTTTTTTATCCTTCTGCTATAATTCTAGAATTATCGTCTCTCTCACAACTTACTCCCTCATAGCTTACTATGACTGTATCAAAAGAGCAACGCAGTTCTCAAAATATACGCTGTATTACCTAGAGCGGCACCTCCAAAAACTGGAGAGGTTCCCGAAAAAGAGCATCTCTAGCGCATGTAGTTCCACCATATAAAGACAGAAAGGAGGAGAAATATGCCCATTATACAGATCCATCTTCTCGAAGGACGTTCTCAGGAGAAAAAAGAACTTCTTGTGAGAAACGTCACCAAAGCGGTTTGCGAAAGTATAGGTACGAAGGAAGAACAGGTGCGCATCATTCTTTCGGAGATGCCGGATAAGCACTACGCCGTTGGGGGAGTTACCGTGGAAGAGAAAAAAAGAATCGAAAGAAGCACTTCTTCCTGAAAAACCCCTCCAAGGCCTTAACGATAACGCCTATGAAGCCAAAGCCACTGCTCAGGGTGCTCTCGGATCCATTCTTCCAGCACCCTGTTGCTGGCTTCCGTAAGCGCGGCTATCCGCTCTTCCCGAGAAAGCTCTTTGGTATCACTTTTCTTTTCCCGAGAAGGAATAAAAAGCGGAGTACAGACGCGTACGCAGTGTGAAAAAGGGGCATCTCTCCAGGAAACCACGGGAACCAGAGGCACTCCTGCCATGAGTGCCAAGGCTGCGGCCCCGAAATAACAGGAGGTTTCATAACCAAAAAATGGAAGAGAAATGCCTTCGTGCCCCGCATACTGATCCCCTAAAATACCCACGAAGGCCCCTTTTTTAAGAAGACGAAGGACTTTCAGCATGTTATCGCTTTTGGATATGGTATGAAGCCCCACCCGGGCCCTCGCACTTTCCACAAAAGCCTCGGTCCCTTTTTTTTCATGACGTCGGACGATGGCATGCATAGGATATCCCCGGTGAGCCAGCCAGGCCGCAAGGAGTTCCCAATTTCCCATGTGCGCGGTAAAGATTACCGCTCCCTCTCTCCTGTCTCTAAGGTTATCCAGAAAATTCCGCTTCTCCTCTTCGGGCTTCATATAATCCTCGATTTTTGTGGAATTTTTCAAAAGCACAAGATATTCCCCAAGTGAAAGAGCCAGATGCCTATAGTGTTTTTCAAGAATTTCCTCTTTGAACTTCTCGGAAGCCTCCGGGAAGGCTCTTTCCATGTTTCTCATGGCCACTTTTTTCCGTATTTTTGACACCCAAAGCATTCGAAAAACCAACGAAACCAGAGCGCGGCAACGCCAGCCCGGAGTGACCCAGCGAAGAAGGCCCTCCATAAAAAAGGGGAAAACACCTTCATGCTTCATTGCTAGGAGTGCTCCATACGCGAATAGATCGGAAGAAGGCTTTTCAAGGCATCCTCAAGAGGATAGAGTCGCTCTAGTCTTATTCTGCATCTTGCTGCGGCATTGCGTCCTTCCTTGGACGTACCCCGATCTATTCCCCGCGTCCAGGATTCCCTGGACGCAAGAGACCCTTTAACGGGAATATATCCATCAGGGCCAAAGAAATCCTCACAAAGGGGGCTTGGAGGAGCTACCACGGGGATAGCAAGCATGGAGGCAAATCCTCCGAGCCAGACATCTGAAAGCGAGAGCGGTCCCGGAAAGAGCAGTACGCCTCCATATTCCTTCCAATAGGCAAAAATTTCTTTCGTCAGAGGGAGCTCTTCACCTCCCCATCGAGGGACAGCGCCGGGAGAGATCCAGCGCACCGAAGATATCCATGGCTCCAGAGAATCCAGAGCGGCAGGATAAAAAGGACGATCTGAAGAGATTGCCACACTCAGGGGCTGGGGATTCGGAGAAATTCCCGGAGGGAGATTCGAGAGCCCCCAAAGCCAATCCTTGTCAAAGGTGGGAAAAATCCGGTATCCTTTGGGATCCGGAAAGTCTCCTTCAAAAAAAACCCGCACTCCCTTTGATTCCCCTCCCTGGGGCCTCCAAGAGGTATGCAAAACTCGGGCACGGAACATGAGAAGGGACATCCATTGAGGCATCTTGCCCCAAACATGCCATAGTTTTCCATGCAGGGCTTTTCGTATCCCTCGCTCTATCCCGCTCATCCCTCCCCAGTGAACAAAGGGAAGCTCTTTCCAGTCTTCCGGAGACCATCCGTAGATGGAAAGAGAGTGGTTCTGGCGAATCATCTCTTTTGCTATGGGGCGCAACACGGCAACCTCCCAAGGGAGCACATCGTTGGCTATATACCATATGCAGGATATTCCCATACCGTTCCTCCTAACAGCCATGCGACACCATACGTTATGGCGGCATAATTCGATTCTTTTTCTCCTGTACTGACAGGTCGGAAATGCAATAGCGTTCCCGAGAAAAAAGAGGCTTTTTATTCTGAAAATTTCAAGAGAAGGCTTACCTGCGTTGCCAGCTTTTCCGTTCGAACCAGTTTTTCCTATGAGGATACACGGGTGCCTCCCCTATCCTTCCGAAGATTGCTGGTCCTTGCTTTAACGGGAAAGATTTGATCTGACCACGACATTCTTCGAACTTCCTTTAAGCACTCCCAAAGAGCTTTTGCTCTCTTTATTTTCGGCTTCTCTTGGAAAGGACTGCAATAGAAAACAACAGAGACCCCTTTTTAAAAGACGGGGTCTCTGTTGTAAAGGTACAGAACAGCCCCTTTTTATTTTAACAAAGAAACCATGAAAAAGCGTTTTTTCCCCAGCCGGAAGAAAAGATATCTTCCAAAAAGAAGATCTCCTTCCGTCAGCCTCTGAGCTTCCTCAAAGATTTTTTCCCCATTGAGGGAAACTCCGCCTCCCCGGATGAGGCGGCGGGCTTCTCCCTTGCTTTTACAAGCCTCCGTATCGCCGAGCATATCTGCCAGAGTTTCGGAAAGGCGTGTAACGGTTTGTCCCGGGACTTCCCGTTCCAGGAGAATCAGAGTTTCCTTATCAAGATCCTCCGGAGAGAAGGCTCCTCCGAAAAGAATGCCGCTCACATGCTGTGCGCGTTTCATGGCATCGTCTCCGTGAACGATCCGGGTAATTTCCTCCGCCAGAGTTTTCTGCCCCAGGCGTTTTTCCGGCTCTCGGCGAGCCTTTTCTTCAATCTCGAGAATTTCTTCCAAAGAAAGAAAGGTAAAGAGGCGAAGCAGTTTGGGAAGATCCCGGTCTTCCGTATTCACCCAGAACTGATAAAATTGATAGGGGCTTGTACGTTCCGGATCGAGCCACACTGCTCCATCCTCGGTTTTTCCAAATTTACTCCCCGAAGAAGTAAGGAGAAGAGGGTACGTTGCGCCGAAGACTTCCTTTCCGGATTTCTTCCGAACGAGGTCAATGCCACCGATAATATTACCCTGCTGATCGTTTCCTCCCATCTGAAGCCTGCAATTTTCGTGATTCATGAGATGATCAAAGTCATAAGCCTGGAGAAGCATGTACGTAAATTCCGTATAGCTAATGGATTTTTCCGGATCTTCGAGACGGCTTCGAACATACTCCCGATTCACCATATAGTTCACGGAAAAATATTTTCCCACGTCTCGGAGAAAGGTAAGAAGACCGAGTTTTCCCAACCATTCGTAGTTATTGAGGAGAAGAGCTCCTTTTCCCTTATCGCCAAAATCCACGAAACGGGCAAACTGCCTCTTTACAGCCTCCAGATTTTTTTCCATCTGCTCCAGCGAAAGCAGGTTGCGTTCTTTACTCTTTCCCGAAGGATCTCCAATAAGCCCCGTTCCTCCTCCGGCGAGAAAAATAGGTCGATGTCCCATGCGCTGCATCCAGGAAAGTCCCATAATCGGAATGAGATGTCCCACGTGAAGGCTATCCGCAGTAGGATCAAACCCCACGTACCCCGTTACGGTCTCTTCTTCAAAAAGTTTCCCTAAAGCCTCAGAGTTGCTTGACCATTCGATAAAACCTCGTTCCTCAAGGAAAGCAAGAACATTTTTACCCATCACAGATCCTCCTCAACAAGAAACACAAAAAGTATTTCCAAAGAAAATTTTTCAAAAATCATCGTGACAAAGAACGGTATCCCCCGAAAATAAGGTGTCCGCTAGTATACAATACTTAGGGAGAAAAGATATCACTCGAAAAAAGGACTCGCCCCTCCCCTTCTCCGGAAACAATACAGCCCAAAACTCCAAGAAAAGCAAGCTCTCCCACGGCATTTTCAAGAGCATGGGTTATCGAAAGGAAACGAAAAGGAATGCTCCGAAGTATTCTTCCTTCGAGGAGAAACTCCCGTATGCTTCCGTGGAGAACGGGAAGATCCAGGATAAACCATGCGCATGAGGGAGTATTTCCAAAGAAAAGAGGATATCGGCTTCTTGAAGACTCTGAAGACCTGAAGGAATCTTCCGTAATCATCCCCCCGAGAGTTTCTTTTTCAAGTGCAACCATGAGGAGGTTGACAGGAAAAGGCGCCAGTCCCCCGCAAAGAGCTTTTTCCGAAATGGCCAAGGGTTTGAGAAAAAAACGCGCCCGTTTCCAAAGATTTTCCACGCGAGTGCAGCCTCGCTCTCCGCCTTCGGGAAAATGCACGAGAATTCCCGGAAAAATCGTCTGAAACGCTTGACTTTTGCCTCCCAACACAAAGGCCATCGGAAGAGATACATCGACAAATCGGTGGAAAATTTTCTCTCCAAAAATCTTCCAGTCCTCCGGTAAAAAGGACTCTTCATCCAAAGTAAAAATGGTTTCCACCAAAGAAAGCAGAGATGTGAAATCCGAGCATCCCCCCTCGGCAATAAGTGGAAAAGGAGCAAACAACGGGAGATACAATGCTTGCTTTTCCCATAGGGGAAGGTTCCGCATTTTCTCGGGAAGGGTTTCAAGGTTCTCAAGCTTCCACGAAAACTCTCCCTTTCCGGAAAAGAGAGAGAAATCCCCGTTGAACAAAAGAGGGCTTTCGAAAAAGGCGGGATATTTCTTCCGCCCAAAACCGCCATCCGAAAACCGCCATTCCAGAGAAGCTTGGGGCTCCGGAAAATCATAGAAAGCTTCTTTTAAGAATCTCTCAGAGGTTTCTTCAGAAAAAGCTCGAGGGAAAACGAGAATGCCCTCCGGAAAAACGGAGCGTCGAAAGGCGGGAAAGGTGTTTTCAAAATCCTGCCATTTTCCCATCCCGAAAAGGTCTTCTGCAGCTTTTCCGGAGCCTTCGTAAAACACGAAACAGCTCCAGGAAGATTGTTGTTCATCCCAGAAAAGAAGGGATCTCACAGAAAAAAGAGAATCCTCGCTCCCCTGTTTTTGGCAGAAACTGCTGAGAATTCTAAATAACTGGGCCATTTCCGGAGGGTTTTGAGAAAAAAGCGCCTCTCCCAGAACGGCAAAACCCCGCAGATCCCTCCCTTCTCCGAAATAGCGAATACGAAGGGAGGGGGTTTTTTCAAGGAAAGGCACCAGGGGATTTGGAAGCGTGCCGTCTCTTTCAACTCTCGAAAAAAGCAGAACCACGAGCAGAAAGATACCCGAAAAAAAACCAAGTTTTGCCCAGGAACTCATGAACAACAAGAAAAAACGATTTCCGGGAAGCCCCAAGGAGTGTCTCCGAAAATATTACCGTGGGGTTCAATCTTTTGATTGTCCAAGCTTTTCGGGTACATCCCTTCCGGTACGCTAGGCAGACACACCTTGACGTGTTCTTCCAACTTCTTCAAGGCTGCTTTTCCGGACAACATCAAGAAGGGTTCTCGAAGATTCCAGAAGAGAGAACATCTCCGGCGAAAGGAGGTTCTCCTCCTCTTGAAGGGCAGCGATAATATCCGCCATTTCCGCCAAGAGATCTTCCTGATGGATTTGTCGAGGACGAACAATTTCTCCGAGGGAATCTACCGCTGCGGGAGCAAGATCCCGTCCCTGTTCAAGCCGGAATTCCTGTCCCGGCGCGGGGACTTCCGCTCTGTATCCAAGCTCCTTGATTCCTTCAGCCAAAGCCAAAGAAGATTTTGGTTCTCCGTGGGTTACGATAAACATGGGAGAGTTTTTGAAGTTTCCCGCCCATTTCAGAAGATCCCGGCGGTCTGCGTGGGCAGAAAACCCATTGATGGTGTGAAGCTGGGCTTTTACATTGATCTCTTCCCCTGCCATCTTGAGATAGGTCTCTCCTTCCACCAAACGCCTTCCAAGGGTTCCTACCGCCTGGTATCCTACAAAGACCACGTGGCAGGTGGGATCCCAGAGGTTGTGCTTGAGGTGGTGAATGATACGTCCTCCATTGCACATACCACTGCCCGCAAGAACGATGGCTTGGCGCACATCGTTAATGCTTCGGGATTCCTCCACTCCCGATACGTAACGCAGTCTGTCCGGGCTGAAAGGATTGTTTCCCTGCTGAATTTGCTCCTGAATTTCCCGGGAGAGCAGGGGGAGATACTTTTCATAAATTTTTGTAGCCTTTACTCCCATGGGGGAATCAAAAAAGATGGGAATCTTTTCGTCCAGCCCTCCCTCTTTCTGAAGAAGCATAATTTCATACAACACCCTTTGAGCTCGATCTACCACAAAGGTGGGAATAAGAACCTTGCTTTTCTGTCGCACCGCGTCAAGAAGAACATCTCGGAATTCTTCCCGGCTTTCAAGGTTCGTTTTATGAAGTCTATCTCCATACGTGGATTCTATGATAACGTAATCCGCACTTTCGATATGTGCGGGGTTCCGTTCCATCACCGTATCCTGAGGACCGAGGTCACCGGAGAAAACCAGTTTGACCTCTTCTCCGTTCTCCTGAAGCCATACTTCAAGATTTGCACTTCCAAGAATATGTCCTGCATCCCGACATCGAACTTTGATTCCCGGAGCTACCTCGAAAATATCATCGTAACTTACGGGACTCAAAAACTGAAGGGCCTGCTCCACATCATCTTCGGAATAGAGAGGCTCTACCGGAGGAAGACCCTTCCGGAGGTTCTTACGGGATCGCCATTCCGCCTCTTCCTTCATGATGTGGGCGGAATCCTTCCACAGAACCTGAGTGAGCTCCACCGTAGGAGAGGTGGCAAACACCTTTCCCCGGAAACCGCTTTTCACAAGAAGCGGAACTCTGCCAGTATGATCCAGATGCGCGTGAGTAAGCACCACCGCATCAATGCTATTTGGAGCAAAGGGGAGAGGGGCGGTGTTTCTCTCCTCCTCATGTCTTCCCTGATGAAGTCCGAAATCCACGATCACCCGGCTTTTGCCGACTTCAAGAAGATAGCTTGATCCCGTTACCTCTCCTGCCGCTCCAAGCACTCGTAATATCATAAATTTGCCCCCTCAGGGGCTCCCTCCTTTCAAAGATGGGAAATTTTTGGGCGTTATCGTTAATTTTTCAATCGCCCCTACAAAGTATCCCAGTTTCGGGGATTGAAAAAACACCGAATAAGCGTTCCTTTCTGCGGAGCGGATTGAAGAGAGAAAGTTCCCTGGGTAAGTTTTACCCGCTCCATCATGTTCACAAGACCCCGATGTCCCTGGTATTGAAGGTGGGAAAAATCCTCGGGAGGATCGAATCCTAGTCCATTATCCTCGATCTCAAATAGATACTCATCTTTCTGAGGATACCATCGGACCTGCACTTCTGTGGCCTTTCCATGATGCACCGCATTGGAAACCGCCTCCTGAAGTATACGGAAAAGAGCAAGCACCAACTCTTTCGGCACAGAAATTTCTTCGGAGGAAATTTCGAGGAAAATTCGAACTCCCAGCTGCATGGAAAGGCGATCCCCCAATTCCGTGAGAGCCTGGTAAAGACCGAGATCGATCCAGGGGGGAGAGAGGGCGTCGCACATTCCTCGAAGTTCCATTACCACAAGACGGGCACTCTCTTCCGCCATGGTAAGCCTTTTTTCACGTTCCTCCGCGGTTTCTTCTCTCTGGGCAAGGCGTACCTGCTGCATAAGAGCCGTTACCCCCTGAAGGGGGCCATCGTGAATTTCTCTGGCAAGATATACCCGCTCCGCCTCTTGAATACGGAACATGTCCGAAACGGATCTCTCCATAAGGCGTCGTTTCTCCATGGCAGTTTTGGCGAGATCGGAAAAAACCGATCGAAGCCGGCATATTTCATCCACCGGGGTGGCGGAAGCGCAAAGGGAAGGAGAATCTTCGCCCCAGCGAAGGGAGGACATTTCGTTTTCCATGGTCCGGAGGGGAGAGACAAGCCATCTCCACAGGAGCATGGCTCCGAGAAAACTCACGCTTCCCCAGAAAATGGCCATAAAGCTCCACAGGGGGCCGAATCGATTCATGGGGCCCAGGAGATGTTCCCAGGAAACCGCCGCAAGAACATACCATCCGGTATCTCCCGCAGGATAGACCGCCACGGTAAAAACTTCCCCGCGGCGCCCCCGCACCTCCTGAGCGCTCCCAAGAGGAAGCGTCTCGGGAAGAAGATCTTCCAGGGTTTCCATTTCAGGGCTTGCCGTAAGAACCTGCCCCTCTCGATTGATCATGGCAACCCATCCGGGCATACGGAACGAGTTCAATGTAAGGCGGTCGAAAGGATTCATGAGTGAGGAAAAAAAAGGATTGAAGACAGATCTTCCTCCGAGGATGGAATCCTTTTCGTAGCGCAGAGCGACGGTCTCCGCGAGATCCTGCACATAGGTTCTCGCCACCGTACGCATAGCCTGTTCATGCGCGAGAATACCCGCTGCGGAAACCCCGAGAATAACCGCCGACGGGAAAAGGCTCGTAGCAAGAAAAAGGACAATGACGTTGCGGCGAATAAATTTCACTCAATCAGATCCTCCAACGTGACGACTCCGTACTTCAAGGCCAAAAGCATGGCCTCGGTTTTATTTTTCGCCCCCAGCTTATCATAGATAGAGGCGAGATGCGTCTGAACGGTTCGATCACTGATAAAGAGCTCCTGAGCCACCTGTTTGCTCGACAGTCCCTTGGCGGCATAGAGAAGAACTTCCCGCTCCCGGGAAGAGAGATCTTCCGGAACATAATCGTCCTCCATGGCCCGGGATATTTCCCGATCCAGATAGACTCCACCTCCCGCCACAGCAGATACGGCCCGAGCAAGCTCCTCGGGGGTAGCTGTTTTCAGAATATAGCCCTTGGCCCCCGCCCTCAAGGAAGCCATGACATACTGCTGAGCATCATAGGAGCTGAGCATAAGGGAGAAAACCGGCAGCCCGGCCTCCTTGATTTTCCGCACCACCGCAACTCCGTCTTCCCGGGGCATACGAATATCCATAAGCACCACTTGAGGCAAAAGCTCTTGAATTCTCTTCCATGCTTCCGCCCCGTCTGCGGCCTCTCCCACAAGAGTCATTCCTGGATCTTTCGCTATATATGCCGCAATTCCGGAACGCGTCATAGGGTGATCGTCCGCGAGAAATACCCGGATCATCAAAACACTCCTTCCTGGCTGCTCTTTTCTTCGCGACGAAGCGAAACCTTCCGCCGCATGAAAAAGTCCATACCTAACAGAAAGAGGACCCTCAGGCCCTCTCGCAAAAAATTCCCCATAATAAATACGTCATGGGCACGGAAAAAGATCTCATACAACGGCTTGGGAATTCGCAATCACTCCCCGAAAAGGGCTCAATCTCATGTTCGCCTGGCAGGATCTTTCTTTCTTGAAGTCCTCTGGCAATACAGAGCAGGAACATGCTTCCAGCCTTTCGAACGTTAGCGTCACAAGCCGATTTCTTTTTCCGAGGGGCGAAGAGCGATTATGACATCTTCAATGAGTTCTTCTATAGGGACACCGAGGAGATCCGCCCCTTTTTGGATAACCTCCCTATCCACTCCTCGAGCGAAAGCTTTGTCTTTCCACTTTTTCTTGACCGACTTCACTTCGAGATCCTGGAGAGATTTGCTGGGGCGCACCAGGGCTACGGCAGTAACAAATCCTGTAAGTTCATCCACACCATAGAGCACCTTCTCCATGGTGCTTTCCGGCGGAACGTCCTGTTGCATAAGTCCCCAGGAATGAGAACGCATGGCACGGACGATCTCAGGAGGACACCCAGCCTCCTTGAGAAGAGTCATTCCTAAAGAGGTATGTTCTTCCGGGGTGCTCTGGGTTTTTTCCCAATCGATATCATGAAGCAGGCCCACCACACCCCAAAAATCTTCCGACTCCCCATATTTTCGGGCAAAATAACGCATGGTAGCTTCTACTGCCAGAGCATGCTTCAGATGAGCAGGATCCTGGTTATGTTCAAGAAAAAGATTCAGTGCTTCTTGGCGATTCATGAAATGCTCCTTTCCAAGAAAAAAGAGAACCTCTTACGATGCCATAGGTCTTAAGGCGAAGCAAGCAGTTTTTCCGAAAGTGTGACTCCGTGCCTCTCCACCGAAACACTATTGTTAAAAAATGGCAACTCTTTATAAACGAAAAATTTCTCCATACCTGAAAAAATCATCAGGACTCTTTCCCGGAAGGCTCCCCAGTATTAGTTGTAGAGTCTCCCAGGCATATCACTGCAATTTCCGCCATTTTCCGCAACTCCCGAGCGAGAGGATCGGGATAAGGGTACATGTAAAAAATACGGAGAATCCCCGCATTGATAATGGCTTTGGTACAGAAAGAGCATGGTTCGGTGGTACAGTAAAGTTCTGCCCCTCTCGTGGAAGAACCTACTGCGGCGGCCTGAACGATGGCATTCAGTTCCGCATGACTTCCCCGGCAAATCTCATGGCGCTCTCCCGAAGGAATATTACGTTCCTGCCGGAGGCACCCGACATCCGAACAGTGAGGTACTCCCCGGGGAGCTCCGTTATAACCGGTACTTACGATGTGTCTTTCCCGAACGATGACCGCTCCCACTTTACGTCGCAAACAGGTACTCCGAAGCGCCACGGCCTCTGCAATAGACATAAAATACTCATCCCAACTGGGTCGCATAAAAACCTTCCTATCCCTGCTCTAAGGACATGAGAGCCTCTACAAAAGACATGCGCATGTCCGGGCGTATTTGAGGGGGAGGACCAAGAATTTCCCGAGTTTCCTGCATTTCGAAATCAAAAAGAAGCTGGGCAATTTCAAGCTCCACCACGTCGTCCGTTTCGTAAGGTATGGTGGCTCTCCGATATCCGAACTGTTCCGCGAAAAACGCCTTATGCGCGAGGCCTTTCGTAGCATCCTGTAAAGCTTTTGAGAGAAGACCGAGAAAGGGAAGCTCGTCAAAGAAAGGATCATTTCCCATAAAAGCGATTACCTTGACCTCATCCTTTAAAAAATGCCTGTCCCAGATACCGCAAAGGGTTATCCCTGCCTGCACTTCATCGCTGGCCTCCATAAGAAGCGCCGTGAGAGCTTCCATTTCTCTGGAAAAACCGAAAAGCATAAGAAAGCCCAGAGAATGCTCCCGATATCGCTCGGGATCAATGATGCTTTCAGGAAAAAGAGCTCCTGCCCGCCCCATGGAGGAGCTCCTCATGTAAAGGAGTTCGCTTCCGATCTCCATGGAAAAGGCCGCAATCTCGCCAAGCTCCTTGCTGTGTAAAGCATTGATGCTAACGGGATGGAAATCCAGGGCATAGCTGGCCCATGAAACGATATCGATATCCATATCCCTGTCCCAATACGGTAAAAGCCCCATCTACCAAACTCCTTTATCAGGGATATGCCGGATCATGAAACCCTGTTTCCCTCTGAAGGATTTTCAAAAAACCTGCTCGGCTCATTCTGTTGGGATATACGGGCATACACAAGTCAGAGAAGACACGTTCTCCCTAGGGAGCTTACACCGAATGGCTCGCAGGTTCCTTCGCTTTCAAAATAAGCTCCGTCACGGAATGTACGAGCCGCTCGATTTCCGGCTTGGTTATTTGGGCATCCGCACCGATACTCTGAGCTTTCCGCCGGATATCTTCCGCCATGATGGAAGAGAAAACAATCACCGGAAGGCCCCCGAGAGTTTCACTTTCTTTAACTTTCCTTGTAAGGGTCAGTCCGTCCATCTTAGGCATTTCGATGTCCGTAATGAGAAGGCTGAAAAGAGAATCGTCCTCTTGAAGACGATCCCAAGCGGCTTTTCCATGCCCCACCATTTCCACGTTGTTAAAGCCCCCTTCTGCGAGGGCATCCTGCAGAAGCCTGCGAATCAAGGGGGAATCTTCCGCCACGAGAATGCGGTATTGATTGGGATCTCCCAAACGGGCACTCACTTCTTTTATGATGCCTTTCGCCACGTGAAATTGTTCTTCCAGCTTGGGATTTACAGTCTGCACAATGCGTTCGTAATCCAAAAGAAGGATGTTACGCCCCTCTCTTTTGATGACATACAAGGCGTTTTCTCCAAGGAAGGTTCCTGTAAGGGTAGAATCAAGCTCATCCGAATTGATACGATAAATCCGCTCTACCGCATCCACGACAAAGCCTAACTTCATCTTGTTGAACTCCGCTACAACGACCTTACTTTCCTCAAGAGGTGTTTCCGATTCTATGCCCAAGTACCGACGAAGATCGATAAGAGGAATAACTTCTCCCCGAATCGTGGCGATACCCAACATAGCCTGATTGGATTTGGGAACAGAGCGCACACCTGTCCACCGTAAAATCTCCCTGGTTTTATCCACGTTGATGGCAAAGGATTGTTCTCCCAGCAGAAAGACCACGACCTGCCACTCGTTTGTTCCTACCTCAGTAAGAATTTTATCGCTCTTCATAAGATCATCACCTCAATTCCTTCAATCTCAACCTAGAATCACTATAAACGAAGTTCGTCGAAGGCTCAACAAAAACCTTAAAAAACCTTGCTGGGTTTTCTGTCTTTCAGAGCTTTTTCCTTCTCCTATGACAAGAGTCTCTTGACGGGATCACCTTGAATCCGTATGGTAGGAAGCCGCGAGCAGTGCCCGCATATTTTCAAAGGAGGCTTCATTCTTGAAGATTATGAAGTTATTTCGAAAAAAAAGTCTATCCCTCGGGATATCCATGATATCTCTTCTATGTGTCCTTTTCTCCGCCTTTCCCGGAGAAGGGACCATTCTGTCGAAGCTTCCAAATCCCGTAGCCGCTTCCCGAAAAGCAGTGGCCCTCACCATCGACGACGGACCGCACCCCGGATACACCGAGAGAATTCTATCACTTTTAGCGGAACATGAGGTGAAGGCAACCTTTTTTCTTGTGGGCAAAATGGCCGCCACCTATCCCTATCTTGTTCGGAAAATCGCCGCCCAGGGGCATACCGTGGCAAACCATTCACATTATCACAACAATCTTGTACAACTTCCTCCGGAAAATATGCCCTTCGAATGGATCATGTGTAACAGCACCCTGTATTCCATTACCGGAACGTATCCCAAGTTTTGCCGCCCCCCAGGGGGAAACTACAATCAGCAGGTAGTTGCGGCAGCGGCAAAAGAAGGACTGCGCATGGTCCTCTGGACAGCCAATGCGGGAGACTGCACGGGCATTTCGGCAAAAATCATCGAGCAGAAGGTTGTGAGCAGAACCAATTCTGGGGGAATTATCCTGATCCATGACGGCGTGGAAGCCACCATTGAGGCGCTTCCGGAAATCATAACGAAACTCCGGAAGAAGGGATTCGAATTCGTTACCCTGGACCAGGCTGTTCCAACTTCCATTACCGACCGACCTGCAAAAGCTTCTTCGAAAACCACTTCCCCCGCTCCTTCAAAGGGGCAAGCGCTTCCGGAGGAAGACGCCAGCTCCAGTTACCCAACGCAGTAGCAGGTGTATTGATTCGTCCGGAGCTTCCCAAACCCAGGATATCCTGGAGAGGAATAATGGCGGTACGAGCCACCGATTCCAAAGCCATTTCCACGAGCACCCTGTGGACGTTCCCTCCTCCTAGGGAACGTCCGCAGATTTTTGCGGCTTCCCTTCGCTGAAAGAGGGAAAGATCCTCCAAAAACCATCCTCGACTGGTGTTGTTGTCATGAGTAGCAGTAAAGACAACCGAGGAAGGACGGTGGTTATGAAGAGCATAGGGATTGTGTGCGTAACCTTCAAAGGCAAAATGAAGAACTTCCATTCCCGGAAACCCCCAGGCATCCCGAAGATCCCGGACGTCCTGGGTGATAACCCCCAGATCCTCCGCAAAAAAGGGAAGCTCTCCGAGAGCCTTTCGGATATGTTCGAAGAGATCCTGTCCCGGAGATTCCTTCCACGTTCCATCCACCGCATTCGGGAGAGATGCTTCAATCTCCCAATAAGCGGCAAAACCACGAAAGTGATCTAACCGGAGAGCATCACACATCTTCAAGGCATGACGCATCCGCTCGATCCACCAGACGTACCCTCGAGTACCCATGACTTTCCAATCATAAATAGGGTTTCCCCAGCGTTGCCCCGTTTCACTGTAGTAATCCGGGGGAACCCCTCCCACTACAAGGGGGGCTCCTTCCGGGTCCAGGCGAAAGAGCTGTTGGTTGGCCCAAACGTCGGAACTGTCATAATCCACGTAAAAGGGCACATCACCGAGTATCATGATATCCAATGTTTTCGCATAATCATGAAGATCCTGCCATTGGTGAAAAAGAAGATACTGTACGTATACCTCCCATGCGATCTCCTCCTGAACCGCCTCTTCACTCGAAACGCCCTTGAAGGAAGAGTTTTTCCAATTGTTCCAGGAAGAACCGCCGTTTTTTTCTTTGAGGCACGAAAACAAAGCATATTTCTCAAGCCAGAACGAGTGAGCTGAAACAAAAGCTTCTATCTCCTCCTGAAGCACTCGGCTGTGGCGATTTCGTTCCCAGGTACGTCGGAGGAAGGTTTTTTTCCACGCCTCCACTAAAGGATACGCCACCCTTCCCCGAGGAAAAGCAGGAATTTTAGGAAAATCCGTGGTTTCCGCAAGTCCCTGGTCGATCATTTTTTCAGGGCTTATAAAAAGCAGGTTCAGAGCAAAGGCGGAAGAAGCGCTGTAGGGAGAATTTCCTCTTCCCACCTCGGTAGGCCCCAGAGGAAGGATGTGCCAATACCGAACTCCCAGATCACGTATGCTTTCGAGAAAACGAAAGGCCCCGGGGCCGAAATCCCCTATACCAAAAAGAGAGGGAAGGGAAAAAACTGGTAAAAGCACCCCTCCCCGACGTTCTTGAAAGGGCACATGCTTTTTAGGCTTTTCTTTCATGATTTTTCTCTTCCTTCTTGCCTTCGGGAATCAAGAAAAGAACTCCCAAGGGAGGTAAATTAAGTGAAAGAGAATAAGGTTTTCCATGAATCCCGTATTCTTCTGCAGGAACCAAGCCGTAATTTCCCCATCCGCTTCCACCGTATTCAAGGGCATCGCTGTTAAGAAGCTCTTGCCAAAGCCCTCCCAAAGGAACGCCAATCCGATAGGGGCTTCTCGGAAGGGGTGTCATATTGCACACAACCAACAGGACGTCTCCCTTGGAAGAAAAACGGAGAAAGGAGATGACGCTCTGATCTGAATCTTGACAATCCACCCAGGAAAAACCCTGGGGAGATGCGTCTTCTTGATGCAGGGCGGGATAGTTTTTGTAAAGTCGGTTCAGATCCCGGATCCATAGGGCAATCTGCCGGTGTTCCTGCCAATCCCAAAGGCTCCAATCAAGCCCTTCTTCATGACTCCACTCCCGAACCTGTCCGAATTCACCTCCCATAAAGAGAAGCTTCTTTCCTGGATGAGCGTACAAAAATCCATAAAGAAGGCGAAGCTGCGCCCGCTTCTGCCACGCATCTCCGGGCATTTTTCCGAGAAGAGAGCCTTTACCATGGACCACTTCGTCGTGAGAGAGGGGAAGGCAGAAATTTTCGGAATAGGCATAGAGGAGACTAAAGGTAAGCTGATGGTGCTTATACTTCCGGTATATAGGATCCGAAGAGAAGTAGGAAAGGGTGTCATGCATCCAGCCCATATTCCATTTCAACCCAAAACCCAATCCCCCTACATAAACAGGCCGGCTCACCATAGGCCACGCAGTAGACTCTTCCGCAATCATTTGAATGTCCGGAAAAGCCTTATATAGCGTACTATTGAGCGTTTGGAGAAAATGGACCGCCTCGACATTTTCTTTTCCCCCGTACTCGTTCGGAACCCATTCTCCTTCCTTTCTTGAATAATCCAGATAGAGCATGGAAGCCACTCCATCCACCCTAAGTCCATCCGCATGGAAACGATCAAGCCAGTACATGGCGCTACTTATGAGAAAACTGCGCACTTCCCCGGAAGAATAGTCGAAGATGAAACTGTGCCAGTCTTTATGGTATCCCTTTTTCATATCTTCATATTCAAAGAGGTGTGTTCCGTCAAAAAAACCCAAGCTAAACCCATCGGTGGGAAAATGAGAAGGAACCCAATCGAAGATTACTCCGATGTCGGCTTTGTGAAAAGCGTCCACTAAAGCCATGCAGTCCTCGGGAAGGCCATATCGGGACGTAGGGGCAAAGTAAGAAGAGCACTGATATCCCCAAGATCCATAGAACGGATGCTCCATCACCGGAAGAAACTCCACGTGCGTAAAACCCAGGTCCGCCACATAGGGCACTAGGCGCTCCGCAAGCTCTCTGTAGGAAAGATCCCGCATTTCCGAGCGATTCCAGGATCCGAGGTGCACCTCGTATATACTCATGGGAGCGTGAACATTATTTTTCTCCCGCCGGGAACGCATCCAGGCTGCGTCCTCCCAGGAGTAAGAAGGGTTCCACACCACGGAAGCGGTCCTGGGGGGTATTTCCGTTCTTCTGGCAAAAGGATCAGCCTTTTCCTGTACGTACCCTCCTCTTTGGATTACGTACTTGTAAAGAGAACCTTTCTTTACGGCAGGAATAAATCCTTCCCAAATTCCGGATCCGTCTTTCCGCTTCCGCAGAGGGTGGCTTTGCCTGTTCCAGAAATTGAAATCCCCAGTCACAAAAACTCTTTCCGCTCCGGGAGCCCAGAGAGAGAAAAGAACCCCTTCTTCTCCTTGAAAAATTTTCTCGTGGGAACCGAGCTTTTCCCAAAGGTTACCGTGGGTGCCCTGGCGAAAAAGGAAGATGTCGTACTCCGTGAAAAGGGACGTTCCATACCATACGGGTTGCTCAAAATTTTTACTCATCATAAACTCACCTCCTCGACCGTAAAGGTTCTAAAAAAACGAAAAAGTATGCCTAAAAAGACTACCGCCGTGTGTTCTCTGAAAAAGAGAGTCTAAACAAGCCGAAAAAGTACGAAAGGAGCTCTCTACGCCACGTTTATCCGAAGGTTTTCATGATACCATGGCAAAAGTGGATTGGCGTGTCGAAAAAACTTCGACCGGAGGAAATTGAATAATGATTCTTTCCAGGAGAATCTACTGAGAAAATCCCTTCAAAACCGCAACGAGACCCTGGAGTTCTTTTAAAAATTTCTCCTTTACGAGAAATCCACACAGCAAATGCCAATACGGAAATAAAAGGAGCGGGCTACTATGGAGAACACTACACCCCTGGGATTTCTTTTCTCGGAGGATCGCATCCTCCTTCCCGAAAGGGAAGAGCGTTTTCGGGAAAAACTTGTGGAGCTTTTTGAGAAAAAAAAACGAGAGGAAGAAACCTTTTGGCATTACGGCGGCAAATGTGCGGATTGCGGACTTTTTTGGGGCGAAATTCCTCCTTCCTCAGAAAACATGGCTGAGGAATCCATGCACTTCGTGAACCTGAGAGACGCTGCGACTCTTTACGGATATGCCTGTTTTTCTCTTGCCACCAAGATAACACATCTTCGACATTGGCAAAAACGGACCCGGTTCTGCGGAGCCTGCGGAACTCCCACAATCCCGCTCAAAAAAGAGGAGCATGCCCGAACCTGCCCCCAATGCGGCAGTGTTTTCTACCCACAAATTTCTCCCGCCGTTATTGTACGTATCGAAAAGGAGGGCTCCATTCTCCTTGCGAGAAATGCACGATTTCCTGCTACCATGCGAAGCCTCATCGCGGGATTTGTAGATCCCGGCGAATCTCTCGAAGATGCGGTGCGAAGAGAAATACGAGAAGAAGTGGGAATATCCGTAAAAGATATCACTTATTACGACAGCCAACCCTGGCCCTTTCCAGACTCCCTTATGGTAGGTTTTACCGCCCAATGGAAAGAAGGGGAAATTCTTGTGGATAATGATGAAATCCTCGAAGCGGGTTGGTTTTTTCCTGAAGAATTGCCCGAGCTTCCCCGAAGCGGAAGTATCGCCTACAAGATGATCCAGCAATGGATCCTTCAAAACAAACCCTCATGAGACATAAACCATGTTTCTTTTCCGTCCGAAAAGAAAATGAAGAAGTATTTTTTAAAAATTTCGGGTCACTTTAAAACAACCCATGAGCTTCTAAAAATTCACCTTTTTTATATGCAGCTGGAGTTTTTTTTCTTTTTTCAACCGAAACAAGAGGATTCAGTAATATTGCACTCGACATTCTCTCTTTTTTGTGATTAAATGTAATCTCAAACTTAGGATTGCGTTATCCTTTGCTGAATCTTGGTAAGGGGTATAATGAAGGGAGAGAAAGCTATGAAAATATTAGTTGTGGAGGATAACAGAGATCTTGCGGGTATTTTGAAAGAGCATTTCCTCGAGGAAGATTTTTCCGTGGAAGTTGCCAAAACTGGGCAGGAATGCCTTGACATGGCAAAGCGTAACGACTATGCCTGCGTCATCATCGAGACGGTTCTTTCGGACATGGATGGCCTTGATGCCATCAGCACGCTCCGGGAAAAGAACAATCATGTGCCCATTATCATCTTGTCGGAACGAGAAAGTGTGGAGGACAAAATCAAGGGACTCCACAAGGGGGCGGACGATTACATGACAAAGCCCTTTGATTTCGGCGAGCTCGTGGCCCGGGTAAACGCAGTTATACGACGAAGCACAAACCAGAGTCGGTCAGTGCTCCAGTGCGGCAATCTGGAGCTTGATCCCGTGGCCCGGGAATGCCGGGCGAGCGGGGAACCAGTAACGCTGCGGCGAAGAGAGTTTGATATTCTGGAACTCCTTCTTAAAAACGAAAATCAGGTATTTACTCGGGAACAGATTATTAACAAAGTTTGGAAAAAGGAATACGACGGGACAAGCAACGTGGTGGATGTGCATGTGAAATACCTTCGAGATCGGCTCCGTCCCTGGGATATGGACAGATACGTCGTGACCGTCCGTGGAGTAGGCTACAAAGTACATTGCCCTGAGAGGTAAGAGGAGAAACACGCAAGCTTTTTACCCCTGAAAATGTGAAGGAGAGGTCTTCAAAAAGACCTCTCCTTCACATTTTCAGGGCGACGTCACGTGATTGCACCATACCGAAAGAGCTTTGTCCTTGGCTTCAAGAAGAGCAAGCAAGGGAAATGCAATCTCCTTACTCTCCCGTATTTTTTCCAGCGAAGAGTTCCTCCGGCGTAGTTTAAAGAGTTTCCCCCTTTTTCCCTCTTCGAAAGCTCTTCGTTCTTCCATAACCTGAAGCGGAAAAAAAGAGACCTTAAATTGTCGAAATCTGGATTCCCAAAACACACGATCCTCTTCTTCCATCATGGAGAGAAAGAGAGTTTCTCTTTCTGAAAGGTTCTTCTTTTGCGAAAAAACACCGTCCTCGGAAGGAAAATCCCGGGGTTTTTCCAAAGAAGACTCTTTTTGAGCGTCTTCTTCCCAAAGCACTTTTCCCGTAGAAAGATAGTTTTCCAGACTGGGTCTTTTTTTCCGTTTAGCCATGATGAGCTCCAAATTTCTCCTGGAATTCCTCCGCAAGCCGGAGGTAATCCTTGGCCCCCTTGCTTTCGCAGTCGTAGCCAAAAATGGAGACCCCCGCACTTGCCGCTTCTACAAGGCTTATGTTCTGCCGGATAAAACGGCGGAAAAAGAGTTCCCCAAAATAGTTCAGAGCTTCTTTCTCTACCTGGCGATTGACGACGATCTTCGGATTATGCCGGGTAAGAGCAACGCCGCCTATATCAAGTTTTTTGTTGAGTCGTTTCTGGAAAAGCTCCACCGTTTTCGTAAGAAGCCGAAGTCCTGCAAGGCTGTAAAACTCACTCTCCAGAGGAACAAAAAGGCTATTTGCCGCAGCGAGAACATTACGTGTAAAAAGGCCGAGCTGGGGAGGGCTGTCGCAAAAGATATAGTCCAGGGAATCTTCTGCAAGAAGAGGCTCTAAAGCGGACTTCAAGAGCAGATCTCTTCCAGGTTCACTCTCCAACTGCATCTCCATAATTGCAAGATCCAGGCTGCTTGGAAGCACCAACACTCCCTCCCGCTCCACCGCTACATCGAAAAGTCCGGTTTCTCCTATAAGGAAATCGTAAATGTATCGTTGAGATTCTTGAAGGGTTATACCGCAGCCCGTGGAAAGGTTGCTCTGGGGATCCATATCAAGTATGGCCACTCGAAACCCTTGCGAGGCGAGAGCCACCGCTATATTCTGGCATGCTGTAGTTTTCCCCACGCCTCCCTTGAGGTTGCAAAATCCTATAACCTTCAAAAAGAATCTCCCCTTTCAGAGATATGTTTGCAAGAAGCACTCCCTTACCGGGGATATTTTACACCATTAGTCCCTTTGATAGAGAAAACAAGCCACAAAATGCTGGTTCCCTACATCCAGAAATTCTGGAATTTCCCGGGAGCATCGCTCCATAGCCTTGGGGCACCGAGTGTGGAAACGACATCCCGAAGGAGGATCGATGGGAGACGGCACATCTCCTTCCAGGAGAATGCGTTTCTTCAAGGCCTCGGGATCCGGCTCGGGGATTGATGAAAGAAGAGCCTCTGTATAGGGGTGCAGTGGATGAGCAAAAAAATCCTTCTTCTCCGCCAGCTCCACCATCTTCCCAAGATACATCACTGCGATACGATCTGAAATATGACGCACCACTGAAAGGTCATGGGAGATAAAAAGGTACGTAAGCTTCATCTCTTTCTGGAGATCCTTAAGAAGATTGAGTATCTGGCTTTGGATGGACACGTCGAGAGCAGAAACAGGCTCGTCACAAACCACGAATTGAGGCTTTACCGCAAGTGCTCGAGCCACGCCGATACGCTGTCTCTGCCCTCCCGAAAACTCGTGAGGATACCGAAAGCGGTGTTCCGAGCGAAGTCCACATTTTTCAAGAATTTCCACCACGTAATCATCAAGCTCGTTGCTCTTGCAAAGCCCGTAATATCGAACCGCCTCCCCTACGATATCACGTACATTCATCCGCGGGTTAAGGCTTCCGTAGGGATCCTGAAAGATAATCTGCATATTCTGCCGCATTTTTCCGGGATTCTTTGCAAGAATTTCTCCTACGTCCTCCCCGCGGAAATGAACGCTCCCTTCGGTGGGGCGCAACAGATGCAAAAGACTCCGCCCCGTGGTGCTCTTGCCACACCCGGACTCTCCCACAAGCCCCAAAGTCTCCTGTTCTTTTATGAAGAAAGAAATGTCATCCACCGCCCGGACATGTGCCACGGTACGGCGAAAAACTCCCCGCTTGATGGGAAAATATTTTTTGAGTCCACATACGGTAAGATATTCGCTCCCTGGTTTAATCAAGGATCTCACCCACCTTCCGGGAATCTCTTTCGTAGAGCCAGCACCGACACTTTCTTCCGTCTTCCAGAATGTAGAGAGGCGGTTCCTCTTGGGTACACTTGGAGAAGCATTCGAGACATCGGTTATGGAAACGACACCCCGGCGGGAAATTCAAGGGGTTCGGAACAACTCCCGGAATGACGTCAAGCCGTTCTCTATCTTCGCTGATCTTCGGTATGGAACGTAGAAGTCCCCGGGTATAGGGATGCTGAGGGTCTTTAAAGAGAGGCTTGACTGGAGCTTCTTCCACCACTTTTCCCGCATACATGACTACCACGTGCTGAGCAGTCTCTGCAATAACGCCGAGGTCATGGGTTATAAGCATAATGGAAGATCCGAATTCGTTCTTGAGATTCAACATGAGATCCAGAATTTGTGCCTGCACCGTAACATCGAGGGCAGTGGTGGGTTCGTCCGCGATAAGAAGAGCGGGATTACAGGCCAGAGCCATGGCGATCATGGCTCTCTGTCTCTGACCTCCCGAGAGTTGATGTGGATACTCCTCCACTCTTCGGGAAGCGTTGGGAATTCCCACCACGTCCAACATCTCCACGGCCCTCTTCCGAGCTTCTGCTGAACTCAGGTTCTGGTGAAGCATAAGAGGCTCCATGATCTGAAAACCTACGGTATAAACGGGATTCAGACTTGTCATGGGCTCCTGGAAAATCATGGAAACCTGGTTGCCTCGAACAGAACGCATCTCTCTTTCGGATTTTTTAAGAAGATTCTCTCCCTCGAAGAGAATCTCCCCCCCTGCGATACGTCCCACGGGCTTATGCACCAATCTCATAATGGAAAGGGCGGTAACACTTTTGCCGCATCCCGATTCTCCAACAACTCCCAAGGTTTTCCCCGCTTCAATAGAGAAGGAAACACCATCTACCGCCCGGATAAGCCCCTGATCGGTATCGAAAACGGTGCGCAAATTTTTCAGTTCAAGAAGTGTCATAACAACCACCTATCGCTTCAGACGCACGTCGAGAGCGTCTCTGAGTCCGTCCCCGAGGAAATTGAAAGCCAGTACCGTGTACATAATGGCCAATCCCGGGAAGACCGCCCACCACCACTGCCCCTGGCCAAGAAATTTTTGGCCGTTGGAAATCATGAGCCCCCAGCTCGGCGTAGGGGGCTGTGCTCCAAAACCGAGAAAGGCCAGCCCCGCCTCAATCATGATAATGGATCCCATGCCAAGGGTAGCTTGAACGATAACGGGGGCGATGGCGTTAGGCAGAATATGCACGAAGATTATTCTCCATGTGGGCATGCCGAGCGCCTTTGCAGCTTCCACGAATTCGCGTTCCCGAAGAGAAATGAACTGTCCTCGTACCACTCGAGCTATCTGAACCCAGTTTACCAGGCCTATGGCCACATAAATGACGATCATGCTTGGGTTTTGGAAGACCGCCACCACCGCAAGGACGAAAAGAAGAAATGGGAAGGCAAAAACTACGTTGATAATCCAAGAGATGAAATCGTCTACCCAACCTCCCTTGAATCCCGCTACGGCTCCCAGAGGAACCCCGAGAAGAAGAGATACCAGGGTAGCGAAAATGCCTATCTGCAAAGATATGCGAGCCCCAAACATGATGCGGCTCAGGATATCCCGGCCATACATATCGGTTCCCATAAGGTGTTTCGCAGAAGGAGCCGCCAGTTTCGCCGCCCGCCCTTCGGTCCATATGAGTTGTTTGAAGGGATCGTAGGGAGCGAGAAGATTGGCAAAGATCGCCACCAGGATGATGGAAATCACCATGAAAAGCCCCGCCATGGCAAGTTTGTTTCGCCGAAAGCGGAGCCATGCCTCGTACCAGAGGCTTCCTCCGGCATTCTTGTTTTTTTTCTGAGGAGTGTTCATAGTATCACCTAATCGTAACGGACTCTGGGGTCAATAAGGCCATAAGAAATATCCACAAGGATATTCACCAGAAGGAAGATGAGAGCCATGGAGATTACCGTACCTCGTATCATTGGAAAATCTCTTGCCACAAGGGCTTCCACCGCAAGGCGCCCTATACCGGGCCAGGCAAAAATCGTCTCTGTAAGAACCGCTCCGGAAAGAAGAAGAGAGATTTGGGTTCCCACGATGGTCACCACCGGAATAAGAGCATTTTTGAGAGCATGCCGCCCTACCACGACTCTTTCTGCAAGGCCCTTGGCCCGGGCGGTACGCACGTAGTCCTGGTTAAGCACCTCCAACATGCAGGATCGGGTAAGCCGGGCAATGAGAGCCGCCGGTCGAACTCCCAGGGTGATCACCGGAAGGATCAGATATTGCCAGCTTCCGTCACCGTATCCCACTCCAGGAACAAGATGAAATCCGTACGCAAAAATAAGAAGCAGAAGAAGCCCCACCCAGAATACCGGTGCGCTCACTCCGGAGATGGCGATAAACATGGCGGTATAATCGAAGAGGGAGTATTGCTTTACTGCAGAAATTATTCCCGCCACCACCCCTACCAGGGTAGCAAGCACCATGGCCCATGCGGCAAGCCGAAAGGTAGCTCCCAGACGATCAAGAATAGCGGTGGTCACCTGTTCGTTATTCCTGTAGGACTTGCCAAAATCCCCCCGAGCCACATCCTTCAGAAAACGCACGTACTGCTGATGCAACGGAAGATCCAGCCCGAGATCCGCCCGAATCTTCGCCAGGGTTTGAGGATCCCCCCGCTGCCCCATCATAAGCCTGGCAGGATCTCCGGGAACTACTGCCATGAGGATGAAGACCACCGTTACAACTCCCCAGAGAACGGGAATTGTGTAGAGCAGTCTTCGGAGAATATAGGCAAACATCATAGCACCTCCAAAACACCACCCTTCCTTTCCGAGGAAAAATTTCTCGGAAAAGACATGGTGACACTGTTTTTAATGATAGAAAGGGCCTGCTGAAACCAGACATGCTCCAACAGGCCCAAAAGGTTTACGAAAAAAAGGGAGAGAGCTATTTCTTCGTTTTCCACACGCTGTAGAGGGGCGTGGTGTAATCTCCCATGGCAGGAAGGTGAATGTTCTTGATCCAATCCTGAGCTAGAAGGCTCGTGGTGTAATGGAAGAGGAAAACCCAGGGGGCATCATCTACGATAAGCATTTCGGCTTTTTGATAGAGCTCCACCCGTTTTGCGGGGTCGGTCTCAACCCGAGCTTCTGCGAGAAGTGCATCTACATCGGGATTTTTGTAATGGGCATAGTTTCCCTTGGAACCCCAGTTGTCGGAGTGCAGGAGCACATAGAGGAAGTTATCCGGGTCCGCATAGTCTACCACCCATCCCATACGGAACATCTCTGTCTCGGCCCGCTCTGCAATGTCGAGGTGTACTCCCCAGTCGAGAACCTGAATTTCCAGAGTGATTCCCAGATCCATAAGCTGGGCCTGAATAGCCTCAGCCACGGCCTTGTGCCGAGGGTTGTTATTGACATTCAATTGAGCGGTAAAGCCATCGGGGAATCCCGCTTCCGCCATGAGGGCCTTGGCCTTCTCGGGATTGAAGGAGTATCCCTCCAGGTTTTCGTTGTAGGCGAACATGCCGGGAGGCAGAACACCCTTGCCGGGGAAATAGCGTCCTTCGAGAACCAGATCGTTGATCATCTCTCGGTCCACGGCATAGTTGAGAGCCTGACGAAGCTTGGGATTATCCTTAAAGGGTTCTTTCAGGCAGTTGAAGCCGTAGTAGTAGGTTCCCATCCAGGGGCGTTCCTGAAGAAGCGTGCCAAATTCCTTTTTGGCGGTAAGGTAATATTCATCAGGAAAATCCGGGAAGCAGTCGATATTGCCTTTTTTGAACTCCTCATAGGCCACGGTGTTGTCCGGAATAACCACGATCTCCACACCGTCGAGATAGGGCAGAGCCCGGCCCGCATCGTCTTTACGCCAATAATCGGGATTTTTCTTATAGACCGCTTTCTGGTCGTGGAGCCACTCCTGCATGATGAAAGGTCCGGTCCCTACGGGGTGGAAGTTGAAATCCTTGCCCCAATGCTCCGCATCCTCCTTGGGAACGACCATGAAGGAATTATAGGCAAGCACGGAAACGAAAGGAGCGAAGGGATAGCTCAGCTCGAACTGGAGGGTGTAATCGTCCACCACCGTGATGCCCTCCCAGCTTTCGGTCTTGCCGTCTACGAAGTCCTGATACCCCTTAACCATGTCAATGAAATAAGCCCGGGGAGAGTTGACTTTCACGAGGCGCTCGAAGGAGTACTTCCAGTCCGCCGCAACCACTTCGCGTCCGCCGTTCAGCGAGGGCTCTCCAAGAGATTCCTTGTGGAAATGCACTCCGGGGCGAAGGTGAAAGGTGAAAAGGATGCCATCTTTGGCCTCCCAGGTCTCCGCAAGCCGAGGAAGAAGTCCCTGCCCGTCGGGATCGTTATCCACCAGCATGTCATACATGAGATAGAGGTTTCTGCTCGAAACGGTATCTGTGGCCATGGCGGGGTCCAGTTTGGGAGGATCATTAATTTCTCTCCAGCGGAGGATGCCTCCATAGGTAGGTTCTTCCGCAAAAGCCATACCTACTCCCAGCAGAATGCCGCAGCTCAAAACCAACGCAACCATCAATGCAAGACGCTTTTTCACTATTTCATCACCCTTTCTTCTTTAAGAAAACTGATCCCTTTTCTCCTCGAATAAACCCGTATCTTCGTGCTCCGTCTTGAAATCCTCCTTTCTCGCACCTCCCCTCAAGATAGGGTCGAAATATATCGAATATATTGAGACGTTCTCCAGTATAGCACTTTCACTTTTTTTCTTACAGAGGGCTCATAGATATCCAGCAAATTTATAAATATTACATTTTCGAAAACAAAAACAGCACCCTTCGCGCAAACGGATCTTTGCTCTGGAATAAACTATCCGAACATTCTAGGAAACGGCATTAAAAATTGAGGTTGGGGAATTTTTATGAGATTTCGCCTTTTTGACGCTATGATAGTAGGCATAGGTAAGAGGAGAACCTTTCTTGAAAGTTTCCGCTCCCACCACCTCTCCCACAAAAAGACGATGCGTACATACATCCATAGACTGCACTACCTTGGCCTCCAGGGCGGACAAAGTCCAATCCAGTACGAGGGGGGCTCCGGTACTGCCCGTCTTGAAGTTAACGTCACAATATTTATCCGTATCACGGCCACACTTGAAACCGAACGTTCCGATAAAGGGCATGGGGACATCCTGTTCCAACACCGCCACAGAGAAAATTCCGCTCTTTTCAATAAGTTCCGTGGTGAGGTTTTCTTTGTGAAGGCATGTAAGAATGCATATGGGATTCGCGGTAATCTGCATGACGGCATTGGCTACCTGTCCGTTATGACGCCCCTCGAAAGAGGTTCCAACGATGTAAAGCCCATAGCTCAATTGAAATAAGGCTGTCACGTCAATTTGCTGGTTTTGTACAGATTCTGCCATTGCATTTCACTTCCTTTCAAAAAGTTCTGAACATAGGCACAGGGTTGTCACAAAAAAAGGCAGAGCCCTTGGCCCTGCCTTTTTAAAAATCAAGAACGAACTTCTAATCATCTTCGGAAGCTTTGCGCTTTCCGAGTTCGTGGTCAAGCATAAACATGCCGTGTTTGGAGTCTCCCATGGCTTGCATGCGGGAAAGAATCGCGTCTACCGAGGCCTCTTCCTCCACCTGTTCTGTCACAAACCACTGAAGGAAAGCTTCCGCCGCATAATCTTTCTCTTCCCTGGCAATTTCCATAAGAGCATGAATGCGGGAAGTAACGTATTTTTCGTGCTCGAAGGAGTCTTCAAAAGCCTCTTGAGGAGAACTCCAGGAAATTTTGGGCCCCTCTATGGGAAGAAGGTTCACCTTGTGCCGCCGATCATTGATAAACTCGTAAAACTTCATGGCGTGCTCCATCTCCTCCTGAGCCTGGGCCTTCATCCAGGAAGCCATGCCGGGGAAATTCTCATCTTCGAGCCAGGAAGCCATGGAAAGATACAGATACGCCGAGTACATCTCTGCATTAATCTGCTCATTCATCGCCTTATTCAACTTTTCACTCATCATACTAAAACACCCCCTGAGAATAGACGCTTTTTCTAAAGCAATTTCAGAATACAAATTAAGTATAGCGGGCTGTCTCAGAATGTCAAGGATGAACTTTTTATTCTATTCCTTTGTCTGTTCGCCGAAGTAAATTGAAAAATCCCTCTTTCTGATTGGCTCAGCTGCAGGGCTATGCCTCGGTCATCATGGCCCTTGCAGCCACAAGACCACTTGCTGAAGCTTGCACCACTCCTCTGGTAACGCCCGCGCCATCTCCCGCCGCATAGAGTCCCTTTACAGAGGTCTGAAGCCTTTGGTTCAGTGCAAGGCGGAGGCTATAAAACTTGACCTCCACACCGTAAAGTAACGTATGGGGTCCGTCAATACCGGGAATTATACTCTCCAGCGCCGTGAGCATCTCCGTTATATCTCGAAGATGCCGATAGGGAAGCACAAACGAAAGATCTCCCGGTTCCGCATCTCCGAGGGTGGGAGTTACCAATCCTCTGGAAATCCGCTGCGGAGTGGAACGCCTTCCCGCCTTGAGATCTCCCAGGCGCTGTACGATAACGCCTCCCCCGAGCATGTTCGCCAGCCGTGCAATATGAGTGCCGTACCCATTGGGATCACGGAAGGGCTCGGTGAACTCCGTGCTTACCAGTATGGCAAAATTCGTATTGTTCGTTTTAGTTTCCCGGTTGCTATGGCCGTTTACCACAAGAACTCCCGAGTCGCTCTGATACTCCGTCACCACCTCTCCGCCGGGGCACATGCAGAAAGTGCGTACCTTGTCATCGAAGGTGGGGGCATTGAAAACCGCCTTCACTTCATAAAATTGATCCGTGAGGGTTTGAGCCCACTCCCGGGGAACTTCCACACGCACTCCTATATCCACCGGAAGGGAATCCACCGAAAGGCCGATCTCGCGGGCCACTCTCTCCATCCAGTGAGCCCCTTCTCTTCCAGGAGCCATCAGTACTCGGGGGGCAAAAAGTTCCTCCCCGTCTGCGAGACACACTCCCCGAACCTCTTCCCCTTCCACCAGGAGGCTTCGGACTTCGGTTCCCAGAAAGATGGAACAACGATTCTGAAGATCTTTCCAGATTTCCCGGAGTACTTCCTTGGAACGATCCGTTCCGATATGACGAATTCTGGCGGGAATAACCTTAAGCCCTGAACAGCGACCCTGACGGACAATTTCTCCGGCAAAATCGTGATCAGGCTCAAATACTTCGGTATTGGCCCCATAGGAAAACCAGAGAGCATCCACTTCTTCGAGGAGGTCACACAGCCCCTTTCGACCCACATAATTTTCGAGATTTCCCCCGAATTCCGGAGTAAGGGTAAGTTTTCCGTCGCTGAAAGCTCCCGCCCCTCCCCAACCACAAATAACACTGCAAGGGTTACAGTGAATACAGCTGGAGCTTCTGCCGTCTTTCATGGGGCAAAAACGAGTTTCCAGAGGCCTTCCCTTATCTATCACCGCTATATTCCAGCCCTTTTTCACCAGCTCAAGGGCAGCAAAAATGCCCGCCGGTCCCGCACCAATTAAAATGGCATCATAGCAGCTACCCATAACATGTTTTCCTCCTTAAAAAATATCCCTGCATCATAAAGGACAAAACAGGTATTTTTGCAGGAAAAATTTTCGTCTTTCCGTGCCAAAGTACCCTCGAGAATTATTGTATCATGGTTTATAATCAGGAAGAGAAGCGAGGTGCTTTTCACTCAATCTCCTTTCTCAAACTCGAAACGGAACTCTACAAATTTTTTACAAAACGGATCCCCGATCTTACCGAAAACTGTTTTCCCGTAAAGGCTAGGTGATTTTCTATGAAAAATTTCTTTTCGGATCAGGCCCGAGAGTGTGCGGAATACCTTATGGAAGCCTCTTCAGTGGTTGTGCTAAGCGGAGCAGGACTTTCCACCAGTGCGGGAATTCCGGATTTTCGCGGCCCCCAAGGTATTTATCGAAAACTCAATATGTCAGAGCCGGAAAAAATATTCGAGCTCCGATCCTTTCAAGAAAATCCCTCCCTCTTCTATAATTTCCACAGGGAATTCCTCAAGGATCTTTCGGGCATTTCCCCCACATACACACATTTCTTTTTTGCCGCTCTGGAACGAAGTGGCAAGGTGGCAGGTATTGTCACGCAAAATATCGATTCGCTTCACCAGAAAGCGGGATCTCAGAAGGTCTATGAAATTCACGGAGGCATCCACGATACCTACTGCACTTCCTGCAACAAGTATTATAATCTTGCCATAGCCACGGAAAAAACCATGACCGAAGAAATTCCCCGGTGCTCCCTCTGTGGAAGCGTTCTGAAACCGGATATCGTTTTTTTTGGAGAAAGCGTGAAGCACCTATCCTCCAGCGAAGAACTCGCCCGAAAATCGGATCTCTTTTTCGTTCTCGGCTCTTCCCTTACGGTCACTCCCGCAGCCTTCCTCCCAGGATTTTGTCAGGGAAAAATCGTGGTAGTCAATCAGGGTTCCTTTTCCACTTCCTATCTGAACACCCATAAGATCGCCCTTCGAGTGGATGCAGATCTGGACTCTTTTTTCCAGGAGGTAAACCGAGAACTGCAGCGTAACGGTTTTTTTCTGGATCTTCCGGATCACGCCACCTCCCCGAAGAAATTTTAAGGAGGCTGTTTCATGTCAACCATATCAAAAACACGCTATATGAAAAACACACGCTCCGCTTTTTTGCAGGAGAAAAGCAAAAAGGCCGCGAAACTCCTCTTTATCTTTCTTCCGGGAGTTTTCTTTTTACTCTGGCCTCCCCTTCCGGCTGCGGAAGGAAAGATTCTTTCTCCTCAGGGACTGGAAATCGCCCTTTTTTCGGTTCTCAACAGCACCCCTCAGAAAGTCTGGCCGAATAAGTACTATCCGGGAGACATCCTTCCGGAAAAGGTGGAGCAATATGTCCTGGAATACCTCCTCGACTCGCCTCTCATCTCGGTAACCCGCCTGGATGAGCCGGGAACCGCCCAGTGGCTCTCGGGAGAGCGCCGTTATGAGGATTTGGGGCTTTTTTTCGAGATTTATCGTTTCTCTCTTTACAAAAATACCGTGGTGGGAGCCAAGTATGGTGCTCGAGTCTCTCTCCGGATGTCTGTTTACGACAGCTTCTCGGGAGAAAAAATTTACTCCCAAACCTATTCTTCTCAGAATAGCCGGTGGACCCCCGAGTTCCGCCCCGACACATGGATGTCCCCACAAGGGCAGAAAGTGACCACGTACTGGCAATCCTTTACGGAAAGCCCCTATTGGGCGGCTCTTCAGGATGCCACCCGACAAGCTTTGGACGACCTCACCCAAGGCTACACGGGGTATCAGATTGCGGGAAGAATTCTATCCCCCACGGAAGACTCCACCGAAGAAGATCGAAAATACATCATTTCTTTGGGAAAAAGGCACTCTCTTCGCCAGGGGGAACTCCTGGGGGTAGTGCGCAGCGATACCTACATTACGGTGGATCCAGAAAATCCTGTGGTACTCATGCCCAAGCTTGTCGGTAAAGTCCGAGTGCTTTTCCTGAAGGACCAGGAAGCCATCGTTCGAGTAATTGCAGAAGATCCAGAGAACCCCATAGAACTTCGGGATCTTGTCCTGCTGCCCCTTTTTGGAGCAAGAAAAGGAGAATGGTGATCCATGTGTTTACGGAATAAAGCCAAACGTAAAAAGCGCAATTTCCTCTTGGGCGGGCTTTTCTTCATCCTGCTTCTTGCAACAACCGGCCAGGGCCTTTGTGTTGCCGCCCCTTCATTCTCTTCTCCGGAGATTTCGGTGCCCCCGGACCCCCTCTGGATTCAGGGCAAGGTGCTCTGTGAGGCTGGAGAGTACAAAAAGAGTCTGCGTTTTCTCACGGACCTTCTCGTACATACCGAGAAAGAAGGAGAGAGAGCTATTATCCTATTCTGGATGGGCAAAGCCTGGGAAGGTATGGGAGATTTCGACCGGGCTCAGGAATCCTACGTCGCAGCGCTGCGGGAAAACCCGGGGCTTCCAGAGCTCTCCCGGATTCTCGCGGTACATCAGGGACAGGCTACTCCTCTGTGGGATCATGTGCCTTCCCCCGGAGAGCCTCTCAGCCTACCCAAGGCATCCAAACCTCCCTTTCAGGAGTACACTGTCGTGCAACCTCCGATCCTCCCCGCTCCTGCGCCGATGCCCCCTCAGGGATCTCCCGCTCCTTTTTCTCCGCCCCTGCCTCCCGGGAACTCCGCCCCTTCTTTCCTCAACCCCCAGGCTCTGCCAGCAAGAGAGGTCCAGGGAATACCCCGGGCGGTTCTTCCGAATTCCGCAATGCCTCAAGAATATACGGCCCTTCAGGGATCTTGCGGAGAGACTCCTCCCTTTCTCTCCGCCTCTCCGCCGGTAGAATCGCCTTTTCCCATGGGAACAGGAGCTTCTTTCTCAGCTCCGGCTCCCGTATACAACCCTCCCCTTCCTGGGAAAACGGAAACTTTAAACGCAGCGCAAAGCCCCCTGTCTCCGGGAAATCTTACAGTCAACACCATAACAAAAATGGATGCTCTTTCTCCAAACCCCGGAACGACACCTATCTATCTTCCTCCGCCTCCGGAAGAACCGGCTCCTTTCTCGGAAGACGTCCTTCCGCAGAAGGAGTCGCAAAAACCTGAAGAAAAACCCGTATACATCCCACCTGCTCCACCCAAAGAGGAAGAAAATGTGGTACCCTAGGCCAATGAAGAACGCTCGTTCTCTGGATGTAACACGAATGTTATAGGGATAACAAACAGCTTCTTCAGATAAAGGAGGTTTTTTGCGTGAAACAGAAGATGGCTCTTTGTGTGATTATTCTCTGCGTAATTTTCCTTCACCCCGCAGGTTCAGCCTTTGCGGCCACCTACATTGCGGAGCCTGTACTCATTACCCAACCCGCATACTTCGGAAACAGTTTTTATATGTATCGCCCATCCCACACTCCTGCGGGATCCCTCATTCAGGTGGATTCCCTGGGGAACGTGGCTCTTCAGGAAGTTCCTCCCGGGCGATACGCCCCCTCTCCTGAAACACCCATGCCTCCTCAGCAGGGCATGGAAAAGAACTCCTTCCTTGTGCCTCAGGAAGGGCCTTCCTGGCTTGCGAACCGAAACTTTATGATGGTTTCCACATGGAAAGGTCTTGTGGATCGCATGGGCATTCTCTATAAGCCCAAACTCCCCATTGCATGGAAAGGTGAAACTCCCCAGGCAATTTTCGTATGGACCGGAAAAAGCTGGTGGCAGATCCACTGTAAGGACGGAGAGTCTCCCCAGTGCGCTTTACAGCGGAACATGTACGCCCTTACAAAGCTTGCCAAGGAACACCAGGAATCCTGGTCCCCCGAGGATACGGGTTTTCTGGCAAACCAGGCGGCTCTCTGGGGATACTATTGGATGGCCTATATTCTTCCGGAGTGCCGATAAGCTTACTGAACCCTCAAGGCCAAAACCCGGAAAGCAGAAAGCGGAAATCCCCCGAAGAAGACACCTTCAGGGGATTTCTGCGTTATTTGGAGCCTCTTCAGGGGAATCCTCGAAAAGCCCCGCCTCTCGAAGCTGCCATCGGAGCGAATAGAGGCGATACGAGAGTTCGTCCAGCTCGTTTCCCGCCTGGGCGAGCTCTTCCCGGCACTCCTCTTCCATTTCCGGATGGGAAGAGCAAAAGTATTCCAGCATAGACCGGGTTTTCTCTAAAGAATTCAATATTCTCCAATACTGCTTCTCCGCGGGAGAGCGTTTCTGACGTTTCATTCTTTCCTCCTACTGAAACAATCCTTCGATCTCCTTGAGAAGAGAACCCCCTCTTCCCTTTCTGTTCATGGATCCCACTAGGCGTATGCGCCGTTCGAATTTACGGGCTCGGTGCTCCACCACAGGCTGAGGTACCTGAAAAAGCTGAGCCGTCTTTTTGAGAAAGTTTTCGTAGGAAAAATCTTTTCCTCTTTCCATGTACCACAGCACTTTTCCTCCATAAACCGAGAAAAGCGATTGCGGGAGCAAGAGTTCTTCTGCAAAACGATGAGTATTGATCTCTTCTTCGTCATAGCGGGAAAAGAACGAAAGAAAATCCCCCACCATAATCGAACGTTCTCTAAAGGGATAGTAGAGAAAATATCCGAGCAGTCGGGCAATAACATAGCGTTGATAAAAGAGATGGGGTGAAAGGATGTTTCCCCACAGAATTACGGGGTTTTCTCCGCCTTTGTAGGAAATAGTGCCTCCCGAAAGAGAGCTGTCATACCGACAGTAATATCCTCCTCGGGAAGGCTCTTTTTTCCCCTCCCCCGAGCAAAGGAGAACTCCGAGGGAGGAGGCAATTCTTTCGAGCTGCACCGGAGGTATGGAAACCTGGGCTTTCCGAAGCAGCGCCATAACGAGAAAGGCGTGCTCTTCCTGGCGTAAAAGGCGCTTGGGGAAAGCGCATACCCTCCAGGGAGTCTTCTCCTTCTCGAAAGGATCCTCCGAAGAGAACGAGAAAACTTCTTTTTCAGGAGGCTCCTCCGTGGCAACAGCCTTTTCCGGGTTTCCACGAAACTCTTGAGGGTTACGGGAAAATTCGGGAAAAACAAAGCTTGCATTATCAGTGCCAGGGAAAAGCTCCTCTGCCAGAGCTTCCATTCGAGAATCCCAGCTGTTCTTTCCGGAAAGGGCTTCATAGGCTTCCCGAAGGACCAAAGCGTAACGGCCATCTCCATGATACACATCTGGATGGAATTCCTTGATTTTTTTTCTGTAAGCTTCTCGGATTTCTCCAGGAGAAGCCCCGGGAAAGATTCCGAGTACCCTGTAGCATGTATGGCGTTTCATTGGCTCCCCTCTCCTCCTTAGCACAGCTCGGTCGGGGCCAAGAGTCTCAGCGGGCCCCCCGGGAAAAGTCTCTCGCCCTTTCAAGCTGCGCTGGAGACATGGCACGGCTGAGGTGATCGAGAGCTTTCGTCGCCATCTGAGCCATTTCTCCCGAGGATTCCTTCAGAATCTGCTGGAAATAAAGATATCCCTTCACGGGATCCTTCTGAATCTCTGCACCGAAAGTGTAGGCCATGTCCATGGGAACATTGGCGCGAGCTTCATCATAACCACGGTTTCTGTAATAGAACCCCATATCAAAGGCTACCATGATTCCGTTGAGAAGATATAACAGGATAATCGGAGAAATTCCCCCTTGGGCCAAAAGGTTTTTACAAATTCCCGCGATATACCCCAAAAAAACGATGACCAGAAAAAGCAAGCTCTTTCCCTTGTTGCTTCCGGATTTCCAGGATTTATAAATGGAGCCGGGCCATGCAGCGCCAAAGCAAAGGAGCATGGCAGATTCAAAAAGATGTTCCCACATACGATATCTTTCCCTCCAAGAGCGCAAAAACGTCGCGCTTGCCACAATTTTCAAGGGCTTTTACAACTGACATGGATTCTTTTGCCGTTATCACAAAAGCTTCCACATCTTCTTGTCTTTCTGAAAAAGGATTATGTACGGGAAATCCTCAGAAGAAATAAGAATTCATTAACGCCTGAAATAGATGTAAAACACCAGTATAATCAGTTGAACTATGAAGATGCCCCACTGAACAAGAAAAAACGAGGGTTTTCGAGTTTTATGACGAAAAATTCTTTGGGTTACCAAGGCCGCTGGAGAACCACCACTCAGACTGAAGGCGTGAAGAATAAGCTCTGGAATCCGCAAAACCGAAAAAGGGGATATAAGCTTGTCGTAAATAAAAAACAGTGTGGCTCCCACATTTACGGAGAAAAAGTACGAAACCCAATTACCCCAGCCCCGGCGGGTACACCATGTAAAGAGTAGCACCACAAAAATAGCCCCGAGTCCACCGTAGAGAGCGTAGGGAAAGGAAATCCTTCTTCTCTTGAAATCTCCGGAGTTTTGTCCGCTATGCAAAATCTCACCGTCCTTTTTCTCGTCGGATGCACTCGCATGGGCAACAGAAATGCCCGTTCCTTCTCTCCGAAAAGATACTACTTGAGCTTTCCCGTATTTGCAACCACAAGCTCTATACATTACATACTCTACTACAGAAAGAGCAAGGCTCCTAAAATTTTTATAAAGTTGACTTTCATATTTTTGAACATTTCTTCCCCCTTGCTTGCACTCCTTCTCAAGGATGTTTATAATAGCCCATAGTATATGTATGCGGTATACATGACCTTCGACCCTTATAGCCTCTCCGAGGAGATAAGGGCAATGGGTGGGAAAAGCGATTTTTCTGCCTGCCGTGTTTGCAAAGAAGGGAGAGGTGTCTACGACACTTCTCCCTTTTTGTTTTGGCGTTTCCTTATTTAAGCGGATAGGGTGTATTTTTGCAGAAAAACATGGTACGCACTTTAATGAGGGGGGATCCTTTTGAAATACCTGAAGACCTATGCGGACAAGTGTATTGGTTGTGGAAAGTGCATGGATAAATGCTCGACCACATATTTTAAGGAGAACAACGAAAACTACTCGAGAATAAAAGTTTCCGTCATGGGAGGATTACCGAACATCAGCGTATGCAATCAGTGCGGAGCATGTATCAATGTCTGTCCCGTGGAAGCCCTTTACAGAGATAAAAACGGCGTAGTCCGGGTGGACAATAAAAAATGCACTGCCTGTCTCATGTGCGTAGGTTTTTGCCCCACCGCAAGCATGTTCTTCGATGCCGACGCGCAGCCCCAGCCTTTCAAGTGCATCGCCTGCGGCCTGTGTGCGAAAGAGTGCCCCGCGGGAGCTCTCGAGCTGCAGAACAACTAGGCCTTCCAAGGAGGAAAGAAGAATGGAGAAAATGAATATTTTACAGGAATGGTCCTATGAGCGTACTCCTATCGACAAGGGATACGTGCGTAAAAATCTTTACGTCAACGTGGGAACCCCCAGCATGGAAGTTAGGAATATTTCCCAGGACGTTATCGACAAATTTACCGGAGGCCGGGGATTTGACCTTCACCTTCTCTGGAATGCAGTAACGGAAAACACCAAGTGGAACGATCCGGAAAATGAGATCGTCATTTCCGGTGGACCTCTTTGCGGCATCACCCAGTACCCCGGTACGGGCAAATGCTATGCCGCCTTCATCTCCCCCCTTTCGGAACAAACCTACGACAGCAATTCCGGGGGCTATTTCGGTCCCCTCCTCAAATTTTCCGGGTTTGACGCCATTGAAATTCAGGGAAAATCGGAAAAGGACGTAATTGTTTACATCGATGGGGATCAGGGGAAAGTGCAAATCCTTGAATCCACTTTTGACGACGTAAATGCCTATACCGTCACGGAGGCTCTCCACGAATATTTCGCCAAGGACGAGGCGGACAAGATCAACATCTCCGTGGTCGCCGCAGGAAAGGCGGCGGAAACCACCCTTTGGGGATGCCTGAATATGAGCTTTTACGATCCCCGGCGCAAAGTAGCCCGGCTGAAACAGGCAGGCCGCGGAGGCGGTGGAACCATTCTGCGAGACAAGAAGATCGCCGCTCTAGTAGTAAAGTATTCCAACGTCACGGGTACTGAAAACAACCCCGTGGATCTCAAGACTCTCCAGAAGGTGGGAGTGAAAATTCACAAAGAGATCCACGACCTCGACGACAAGCAGTGTTTCATGAGAACCATAGGCACTGCTCACCTCAACGAGATTATGGACGAATACCATCTTCTTCCTGTGAACAACTACAAGTTTGGCCAGACCCCGGAAATCCATAAGATTCATTCCACGGTCTACAAGAAACACTTTACCCAAGGCATGGCCGACGGTTGCTGGTACGGATGCTCCATGGCCTGTGCCAAGGCGGTGGACAAATTCGAAATCCAGACAGGCCCCTGCAAGGGCCACGTGGTTACCGTGGACGGCCCGGAGTACGAAACGGTGGCAAGCCTCGGAAGCAACGTGGGAGTCTTTGATCCCAAGTGGACCATTGAAGCTAATTTCTACGCCGATCATTACGGAGTAGACACCATCTCTCTCGGCACGGGACTCGCTTTCGTGTGTGAATGCTACGAATTGGGGCTCATCACCAAGGAACACACCAACGGCCTGGATCTTTCTTTCGGCGCCCACGAAAATCTCATGGAGCTTATTCACCGCATGGCGAAGGGAACCGACGATTTCGCTCTTACAGTGGGTCAGGGAATCAAAAAAATGAAGACCCTTTTTGCGGAAAAGTACGGGGCAGATAAAGAAACCATGGAAAAGATCGGCATGGAAGGCCAGGGAGTGGAGACTTCAGAGTACGTCCCGAAAGAATCCATCGCCCAGTGGGGAGGATACTACCTCACCCTCAAGGGGCCTCAGCACGATGAAGCCTGGCTCATCTTCATGGACATGGTGAACAAGCAGCTTCCCACTTTCGAAGACAAGGCGGATGCCCTGCACTACTTCCCCAACTTCCGTACCTGGTTCTCCCTTATGGGGCTCTGCAAGCTCCCCTGGAACGATGTGGAACCTGCGGACAATTCTTATCGCTACCGTCCCCAGGACGCCGCCAAGGTTCCCGAGCACGTGCAGAATTACGTGGATGTGTTCAATGCGGTAACGGGGAAGCATATCACCAAGGAGGATATTATCCTTCAGTCCGAACGGGTCTACAACTTCCAGAGAGTTTTCAACATCCGGATGAAAAAAGGGAATGCGGAACACACCATTCCCATGCGTGCCATGGCACCGGTTTTCCCGGACGAATGGGATGCCCGAAAAGAATATTATGATGGCAAACTCAAGGAGCTTGGAATCAACCCCGAAGGAATGCCTACGGAAGAGAAGATCGCTAAACTCTACGAGAAACGTTGGGAACAATGGCTCGAGCTGAAAAAAGCGGTTTACAAGCGCCGGGGCTGGAATGCCAAGGGAATTCCCACGGTGAGAAAGCTGAAGGAGCTTGGCATGGATTATCCCGAGGTCGTGGCGGTAGTAGAGAAGTACAGCCGTCCGGAGGACGAACTCGAATAGCCCCATGATTACGGTAAACGGTGAATCCATGGCATGGCGGGAAGGCATGACTATCCAGAATATCCTCGACGAAAGGAATTTCACCTTTCGCATGCTTGCGGTGTGGGTAAACGACACGGCAGTCCCTCGAACAGACTTTAAAAGCTTTAAAGTGTCCGACCAAGCCACGATTCAGGTAGTTCACATGATAAGCGGAGGATAGGCTCTCTAACCGTTTCTTTACATAGCTCAAGGGCCTCGGCGGCAAAACGTCTCCGAGGCCCTTGAGCTATACACCCTTACTGTTTCCCCCAAAAGGCCCCTTCGGCCCACTCCAAAAAAAGCCCGAGGGCACTCCTGCGAAGGAGCGTCCTCGGGCTTGGCAAACCTCTTATCGAAAATCCTGTGGTTTATGCTAGTTTTTCTTATCCTCTCTCCCCCGACGTCCCGTGGGAGGCCCCGAAGGATAGCCGGATCCGGAGTTTTCACTTTCCTCATTGCCCAGCCAAGGAATATTCCTGTTTCCAAAATTTTTGGTGAAGGGAATTTCCGTCCACCCCCAGGGAGTTACCAGGATGTAATGGAAGAGGATGCCCCGTTTTTTAAGCGTCTGCACGTGAGGCTGATAACGGAAAGACTCTCCCAAAACCCAGTTATCACTGAGAATCCATATTCGCCGACACTTGCCGGAAGAGAAGACCGCCGCATGATCTATGGCCATCCGGAGTCCCTCCTCGATATCCATGGGGGCGATGGCGATCACCACCGCATCTTCCCTATCCTCGGAAGGTTGCATCGAAGGAATTACATCCGCATGTGCCTGAAGCCATTCCATCTGGGCAAAGAAATACTCCGGCTCCATACCGAAACGACGTTCCATGGAGGAAAAAATCTCATCCTCCCCGGGAAATTCCTCCCCCTCAAGGGCAGCGGACATCCATCCCTGAATTTGTTCTACCGCCTTCTGGATATATTCGGGATATGCGGGCCTTTCCATGGCCCGTAAAACCTCACTGATACGAACCTCTTCGCGGGATTCCCGTTTCTTTTCCATAGTGTATTCACCTCCTGCGAGACACATTCGTATGCATCTGCCCTCCCGCTGAGGATAACACAGGCAAGGAATAAGCGCCACCAGTAACTCTACTGGAAGAAGCAAAAAAGAAAATCATGCCGTTCTTCCCCAGAAAAAGGCTACCCAAGATTCTCATCTGACGTATAATATATACGGTAGTCCCAACAGGTCGATTCTTCTCCAAACCAAGGAGGTTCTCCGGTTGAAACCATTTCTTCTCCATCCATTTTCAAGTATCCTCATGCTTGTGGATCTTCAGAAACGCCTTCTGCCCGCGGTAGAAGCCCCCGAGAAGATTCTTTTCATAAACCGCCGGCTTCTCAAGGCGGCGGGGGAACTTTCCGTTCCCGTGATTGTGACCGAACAATACCCCCAGGGACTCGGCCCGACAGACCCTTTCCTGGAGCTTCAAAAATTTCCGGAAGCCTTTCTTCTGGAAAAGACTCATTTCTGCTGCACCCATGAAGCTTCCTGCATGGGATATATCCGTAACCTAGAACGAAAACAGATCGTTCTCAGCGGTATCGAAGCCCACATCTGCGTTCTCTCCACCGCTCTCGATCTTCTGGAACGCGGATATCACGTAGTTGTTGCAGCGGACGGAGTTTCCAGCCGCAATCCCGAGCACAAGCGACAAGCTTTGGATACGGCGGCTCGGGCAGGAGCCCTGATCCTCCCTGAAGAAAGTATCGTTTACCAGTGGCTCCGAAGATCCGGCACCGAGGAATTCAAAAAAATTCTTCCCTTGTATACGCCATCGAAATCCTCATGACCGGAAAAGCTTTTCCTCCGTATCATATTCGTTTTCTCGGAACTGCGGGTTCGCGTTTTTCCGTCTTCCGCCAACTCCGGGCTTCCGGAGGAATCTGGATATCTCTGGACAAGGAGCATTGGATTGTGGATCCTGGCCCTGGTTCGTTGGTCCAAATCCATCAGAGGGTTCGCCATGCCAGACCCGAAGATCTGGAGGGGGTTCTCCTTACCCATCGGCATATAGATCACAGTAGCGACCTTAACATCCTCACGGAAGCCATTACGGGGGGAGGATTCTCCACGAAAGGGCATCTCCTTCTTCCGGAGGATGCGGTGTTCAATCCCGAGCCGGTTCTTTTCGGCTATCTTCGGGATAAGGTGGAAAAAATAACCTTTTGGAAAGAAGGATGTTCTTTCCCTTTGGGCAACGAAGGCTCCGTGGAGGGCATCCGTCTTATACACCACGGTGTGGATTGTTTTGGTTTCCGGGCCTATCATCCACACATCGGCTCCTGGGGGCTTATCAGCGATACCTCCTTTTTTCCGGAGCTATGCTCATTCTTCAAGACATGCCGGCTCCTTATCATTAACGTAACCCTGAAAGAAAGCAGGAGCCATCTGGACCATCTTTCCATCGAAGAGGCGCACCAGATTGTTGCAAAGGTACGGCCCGAGCTGGCACTTATCACCCATATGGGGACTCAAATTCTGGAAAAGGGGCCTACAGAGCTTATATCACGGGAAACTCTTCATTCTTCCACAACTTTCCCCGCCCAGGACGGTATGATGGTGGATCTTCAGGAACAGCGTATTGTGCGGAGTGCAAATTTTTGAACACCAGGCATATTCCTTTTTCAGTTTTTCCGGAAAATGCTCCTGAGGATTCCAAGTAGTTCACGAAAGGAGACAATATCATGTTAGACACCCTCCGATCTCTGGAGATGCACCGAAGAACCCGAGGAAAAATTAAAATATTTCCTGCCATGAACGTAAATAATTTTGAAGACCTTGCTCTGGCCTATATTCCCGGCAGCCTTGCCCCTGCCATGGCGATTCAGGAAAACCCCGAGGAGAAATACGAGTACACGGGCATATGGAACCGCATAGCCATTCTTACCAACGGCTCTAAAGTATTTGGACTCTCTAACCTCAAGGGAAGCGCCAACATGCCCGTTCTGGAGGGAAAAAGTCTTCTCTTTCGGATTTTTGGAGATATCAGCGGCATACCTCTCTGCCTGGATACCCAGAACCCTGAAGAATTTGTGGGAGCAGCCAAACTTATGGCCCAAAATTTCGGGGCCATAGATCTTGAAAACATAGCCCCCCCGGACTCCTTTACCATTCTTCGAACCCTTCAGAAAGAGCTGGATATCCCGGTCTATTGCGATAACCAGGACGGCACCTCAGTAGTGGTTCTGGCAGGAATTTTAAACGCTCTCAAGATCGTGGGAAAAAAACTGGGAGAGATAAAAATTGTTATCGCGGGCTCGGGAAACGGAGGCATCGCTACCGCCCAACTGCTTCACCATGTAAAGGCTGGAGAAATTCTGCTTCTCAACAGAGAAGGTACCTTGAACACTGAAAAAGAAAACCTTAACTGGATGGAACGGGAGATTGCGGAAACGCTCAATCTCCGAAGCCCCTCCGTATCGCTCGAAAAAAGCCTCGAAGGCGCGGATGTCTTTGTGGGGCTTTCCACAGGAGGGATCCTGAAAAAAGAGATGATCCAAAAAATGGCAAAGGATCCTATTCTCTTCGCCCTCGCCCTACCGGAACCTGAAATCACCTACGAAGAAGCCTTTGCAGGGGGCGCTTCGGTGATGGGCATGAGCCTCCTGGCAAAAAATACATGGAATCCCATGACAAGCCTTCTCGCCTTTCCTGGAATCCTCAAGGGACTCCTCCTGGCTCAGGCACGAACGGTAAATCTCGATATCCTTCAAGCCGCTGCGGAAGCCTTGGCGGATACCGTGGATCCCCGAAGGCTTTCCGCTCATCATATTATGCCCGAAATCTTTTCTGATGAGATTGCTCCACGTATTGCGGAAGCCGTGGGCCAACGGGCCATAAGCCTTGGCATAGCAGGAAAGACCCTTTCACCGGGGTATATCTACAATAGTACATGGCAGAGACTTTTCGGAAATACCATGAGAATGTTATAGGGAAAACATTTAATATGAACCTGCAATAAAAAAACGAGCAAGGCCTTAGTGACCTTGCCCGTTTTTTTATTGCAGGAATGTTTTAAGAAAAAACAAGAACGTCCCGGCAAGAGTGACATAGAGCGAGTGTCGCTCACTCTTCCAGAGAATTCCCACCTGAAAGGGCCCTTTCCAGAGAGTTCGAGGCAAGAGTCTCCTCGGGAAAAGCATAGGCGTTTTCTCGTAATAGCTGGAGTATGCCTCTCCAAAGGTCTTTCGCAGAAAACTCTCTTCGTGAGGGATAATGATCACCGGATAGAGGAGGATGAAAAAAATTCCGTAGAGCGGGAGAATATAAGGATTTCCCGCCATGAGGCTCCATCCCAATCCGATAAGACCATTGCCTAGATAAAGAGGATTACGCACCCATGCGAAGGGGCCCCACGTTACCAGCTCTTCCGCCCCCACCACTTCCCCCCGATAGCGTCGAATGGAACCCGCCGCCCAAAAACGAAGGCTCTGCCCCAAAAAGACGACGGGAAATCCCCAAAGGAAGGAAGCGAGATCTGGCTGAACAGAAAAAAAAACTCCCAGAAAAAAAAGGGTCCAAAGACCCCCCCGGAATCGAAAAGCCCAAGCTCCTAGAGAAGCGCTATGATTTTGCAGAGACATCATGGGAAACTTCCTCCTCCTGAAGTAGCTTTTCCGCTTCTCCCCACCCCAGAAGTTTTATGGCTACAATGCCTCCCATAAATATGGCCAGATATTCCGTGAAGAAACGCCACGCAATGGCCATAACTCCCGCAAGATTCCAGGGAACCAAGAGCTTGAAAATCGCGGCCCCCCCACCCTCAGCCACACCACTGGCTCCGGGGGTGGGCACAAAGTAGAGCAAAAACATGAACATTCCCTGGACAACCACGGCCTCCCCAAAACGCACTGGAAGCCCCAACCCCCAGATCAAACAGGGAAGGACCGAAAAAAAACAAAGCAGATGGAGGCAGGAAAAGAAAATTGCCCAAAGAAAATAGATCCTTCCGGTGGAGAAAAAAAGACGAAAAATCTTGTTATATTCATCAATTTCTCCGTATATTCTCCGAACCGCCCGGAGAATATACCGTCGCTTCAAGAGCCCAAGTCTGTTCAGCACGAGAACCAAAGCTCCCGAAAAACGCTTGATCAGTTTGGGACGAAAGATGCTCAGGCTTATGAGAATCCAGGAAGCGGTAACGAAAAAGGCTACCCAGAAAAAAATCCCCTTAAGAAGCATTCTTCCCTGAAGGAGCTCGGGATAGGAGAAGACACTGACGGGCACCACAAAACCAAGCAAAAAAAGGGTAAGAAGCGTTCTTGTAAGTGTTATGGCTACTCCCTTGCCGATGGAAATGCGGTTTTTATATAGGATAAAAACCTGAAAGGGCCCTCCCCCTCCCTGCATGGGAGTGATGGCACATCCAAAGTAGTGGAGCCATGTCAGGAGAATTCCCAGGCGAAAAGAAACCTTCTCTCCCGCCGCCCGGGCTATGAGAATGAAACGCCCCGCATCGCAGCTCCAAGCGCAAATCATAATTCCCAAAGCCATGAGAAGGGAGCTTTTTCTGGCCTGTAAAAGCATGGTTATGGTAGAGGCATCCACGGTAAAGGCAAGAACCAGAAAACTTACCGCAAGAGAAAGGCCGAGAAAAAAGGCTAGCCCTTTTCGCACTGACATGAAAGGAACCCTTTTTCGTAAAGGCGGAACCATCGCCCTGGAAGAAACATTTTGGCTTTCAAAAAATTTTCCACCATCGTCGTAGACTACTGGATTTCTGATGTGGCAAGGAGGTAAAGCTTCCGAACATATTCTTCAAAAGCCCCAAGCCCAGGGATGAGCTCTTCCCTGAGGAGAAAGGCTATTTCAAAGAACCGCTGTTCCTCAAGAGCCAGTTCTATTTTTTCAAGCACCAGGGTAACTCCATCCCGGAGATCTTTCCCTTCTTCGGTGTCCGAAAGGAAGGATTCTCCAAGAAGAACCTGGGAATTTTGGGTAACCCCGAGAAGCCATTGGGTGCCTTCAAAAGCCTGCTGCATGAGCTCCAGGGCTTCTGTGGTACTCTCCTTCTCCAGTTTATCTGCAATAGTTCCATATCCCTTAAGAAGAGCGGGGAGATACCGTTGCGCTTCTTCCAGAGATTCCTGCACGAGAAGTCGTATGGACTTAGTTTTTATCACAAAATCATGATCTCCGGAAACCTGCAAAAAAGCTTCGGGAAGCATTTCTTCACCGTCCGCTTCAAGGGAGTGAATAATTTCACCCCGAGAAGAGATCTCCGCACTGAGTTCCTTCCAAAGGGCTTCTCGATCGTTTCCGGAAGATTGTGAGGGAATCCATTCCTCATGATTCAGTACAATTTTCATAAATAACACCTCCGTAGTTCCCGTGGCTTTTCTCGGGAACGGCAGCTAGCAGGAAGGGGCATCCATACCCCGGGAAAAATAGGAATATTCATGCACGAGCCCTATGCGCCAGGCCATCACCGCGGCTTGGGTCCTGTCCTGAAGATCGAGTTTTTTCAATATGTGGCTCACATGGTTCTTCACCGTTTTTTCGGAGAGTACCATCTTCGTGGCGATCTCGTTATTTTTCATGCCCTGGGAGAGCCAGTAAAGAACCTCGGTTTCCTTGGGGGTAAGATCCGCAATCATGTCGAATTGGCACTCCTCGTTCGATACTATGGGGCCCAGCATACGTCCTGCAATTCTCTGATCCACAAAAGTTTCTCCCCGGGCCACCATACGTATGGCCGAAAGAAGCTCCATAATTCCTGAAGACTTCAGCACATAGCCGTGAATACCCGCGCTTGCCAGGGCCTGGACGTGCTCTTCGTCATCGAAGGCGGTAAGAGCGATTATCCGTATATCCTGGGTTCTTCGCAGGGATTGAATGGCCTGGATACCGTCCATGCGAGGCATATTGACATCCACGAGAAGGATGTCCGGAGAATGTTCCTTCACTTTCTCGATCGCCTCAATGCCATCCTTGGCTTCTCCCACCACGAGGATATCCGGCTCCATTTCCACGAGCCGACAGAGACCATCTCGAAAGAGACGGTGATCATCCGCAACAACGATACGAATTGCCTCCATAGATCTTATCCCTCCTGAAGGGGCAGTATGACTTCCACACGAGTTCCCTTGCCAGGAATGCTCTCTATAGAAAAAGAGCCTCCATCGATACGAACCCGTTCTTCCATGTTCATGAGCCCATAGGATCCCCGCTCCCGGGCTTTTTCTTTCTCCAGGGGGACATCAAACCCCATGCCGTCGTCCTCCACCACGAGGCGGATCTGTTCTTCGTTTTCAGCGACGCATCCCTTCATACGAAGGTTACGGGCCTTTCCCTTTACAACGGCGTTGATCATGGCCTCCTGGATCACCCGGAAAAGGTTGGCGGTACGCTCCGCGGAGATTCTCGGAGAAATTCCCTCCCAAGCCAGAGCACAGGGAATCCGATAACGTTTCCCCATCTGCTGGGCCATGAGATGCAACCCTTCCCGGAGGCTTTCTCCCATGCCTCCGGGGCGAAAACGCCACAGAAGAGATCGAAGTTCCCCGAGGCAGCCATCCAAAGCTCCCCGGATGCCCTGCACTTCTTTCAACGCATCCTGAGGATTGCCTCTTTCAAAAAACTTTTCCGCCAACTCCGTCATGAGCATGGTGGCCGCCATTTCCTGGATGGGGCCGTCGTGAAGTTCCCGGCAAAGCCATGCCTGCTCTCGTTCGAAAATGCGGAGAGCCGAGTGGATCATTTCGGCCTCTCGAGAAGAGTGTCCCGCACTCCTCTCCTTCTCCGCATGAATAAGTTCGAGAGCCACCTGCATTTTCTCTACCATTTCCTTGCTGGTCTGCATGATTCTTTCGAGATGACGCTGTTCCCGCTGCAAATCGTTCCGCCTCTGGGAGAGCATCCGCTCCCGCTCTTCAATGCGCCCCTTTTGGAACATGAGTTGTTCCGCCTCATCGTAGGCATCTTTCTGGCTTTTCTGGGATCCCTGCTGGACCTCTCGCAGAAGCTGATGCCGGGACTGCCGCCAAAGCCGGTCAATACGATGATGGGTTTGGATGACATCCTCAATCTCGATCCTCAGAGAATCCAGGGTCTTGAGAATCGCCTGATAGCGGGAAAAGGACTCCTCCTGTACCCAGGAGACCTTTTCTATGCTATATTGCAACGATTCATCCACGTGGACAAGAACTTCTTCGAGACATTTTTCCAAGCCCGCCTTGTCCAAAACCGCACCTCCTCGCAACTTCGTTTTCTGGATGGATTATACAACATGAGTCTCTAGACTCATAATTTTTTCGTTTTTTTCATCCTCCATAAATTTCCAAACAAAAATCAAAGAGGAGTGTTTTTTATGGCCGCATCATCAGTTTCCGGAGCCCCTTTTCCCTTTCAGGAGGTGGGAAAAAAGCTCCGCAGAGACATGGGAAAAGCCCTGGGGGATTTTTCCATGATCTCCCCGGAGGATCGCATTCTTGTGGGGCTTTCCGGAGGAAAGGACAGTCTCTTTTTACTTCTGGCTCTGGCGGAGCTCCAGCGACGGAGCCCTGTACCCTTCAGCCTCGCCGCATGCACCGTGGATCCTCTGGAAAAGAAGTGGGAGACACGGTATCTCGAAGATCTCTGCAAATCTCTGGGCGTTCCATGGCACTACGAAAGACATGATATTTTCGGAATCATAAAGAATCGAGACGAGCGAAGCCCTTGCAGTTTCTGCGCCAACATGCGCCGGGGAATCTTGAACTCCATTGCCCAAAAAAAGGGATGCAACCTCCTCGCTCTGGGACATCATCAGGATGACGCCATAGAAACGGTTTTCCTCAATCTTTTTTCAGGAGGTCGCTTCCGTTGTTTTTCTCCCAAGCTCTATCAGAGTAACTCGAACATCACCCTCATTCGTCCTCTGATATACATCCGGGAAGAGAGGATTCTCCAGGAAACCCGGCGCCTCGGGCTCTTTCCGGTACCCTTCGAATGTCCTCATGCACAAAGAAGCCACCGGGAGAAAGCAAAGGGCTTGGTAAAACGGTTGGAAAAAGAGATACCTTCTCTGCGGGCAAACATCATCCATGCCCTTCTGCACGGAGAGCCTCACGACACATGGAGCGCCTTTCTGGAAAAGAAGGAAAAAAGACGACCCTCCAGAACTACCGGAGAAGGCCGGAAACGATAATATCTACGGCCTGATCCTCGTCGAGTCCCTTGGCCATGAGCCCTTCGATTTTATCGTTAGCGATGCGCCCTATGGCCGCCTCGTGAGTCACCTCCGCCTCGGGGTGGGATGCCCGTACTACCGGGGACGCTTCGGCCTTGGCATCTCCCTGTACCACCTCGGCACAATCCACATGACCCCGGGCTCCCGGAGCGGCTCCGTCAATGAGCCCCACGAAAATGCCGGAGCTTCGATCCTTCAGCACCACCCGGGCCTTGATGAGAGCGGAGCTGTCCTTTCCCGAAAGAACGATGACATCCCGAACCTTGCAGGAATCGTCGTATTTTCCGTATACCTTGGAAGTAAGCTCCACCCGGCTTCGCTCTCCTTGGGCTGCCACCTCCATGTGGATGTCCAGATTCCCCACCCGCCCCTCCACGAGGGTAAAGTCTCCCCGATAGAGAGCCCGATCCTTCAGGATCACCCGGGTTTTAGGCCGCACATCAATTCGTCCTTCCGGGCCGTGTACGTGGATCTCGTTGTAGGTAAAGTCTCCTCCCTCCTCCACGGTAATATTTCCTTCCATGGCATGGAGAAATTGCACCGCATTGGGAAAGATGCAGTAGGAAAGAAACGTGGCCCGAGCACCTTTTTCAATATGGATGGTGGTATTGATACGCTGCACTCCTTCAGTACCGAGATGGCCGAAACAAAGGTGCACGGGCTTCTCCAGATGCTGGTTTTCCAAAACCCTGATAGTCGCATCGATACCTTCCGGAGTTTCCGAAGAAAGTATCTCTATTCCAGGAATAGAGTGGGCCGCAAGAACGGCATTCGCATGAAGTACCACATAGGCCGCATCGTCTTCTCCAAATCCCCCCGGGGAACCTCCGCTCCTTTTGGCGATATCCACAAGCTCCCGATATTCTCTGGTATTCGAGGACATGTTAGCGCGCCTCCCCATCCGAAGCTTGAAGATCTATATCCGTACAGGGAGAACACTGGCTCATGAAATAACGTTTCACAGCCTCGGCGCTTCCTTCGAGAACCACCCGTCCCCCGCACATAAGATAGGATCGGTCGCAGGACGCCGCTACATCCTCTCGGTGGGTAATGATAAGCACGGAATTGCCATTTTCCGCAAGATCCCGGAAAAGATTCATGATCTCTCCGAGGGCGATGAGATCCACCCCGGAATCCGGCTCATCCAGAATGGCAAGCCTGGGCTGCATCAAAAAGATGGAGGCGAGCTCAATACGCTTTCGTTCTCCTCCCGAGAGATTTTTGTCGAGCATTCTGTCGAGATAGCGAGGCTCCAGTTGCACCCGGGCAAGGGCATCCTCCATGGAAGCTTCCGTGACATTCTGCGAGGAAATTCGAAGGTAATCCCGAATAGTTATCCCTTCATATCGGGCAGGATGCTGCCAGGCAAGGGTCAGCCCCCGGCGTGCCCTTTCCGTAACGGATAAATCCGTAATTTCTTCGCCGTTCAGCCAAATCTCCCCCTGAAGAGGACGATAGCGATCCACTCCCATGAGAGCATAGGCAAGGCTGGATTTCCCCGCTCCATTTCGCCCGAGAACACCCGCAATCTCCCCGGGTTCTACCTTGATGGAAACTTCCTGAAGTATGGGGACTCCCTCTTTCACGACGCTTATATCATCCACAAAAAGCATGGATTTTTTCATATATTTCCTGTCCCACCTTTCAACATCCAAGGGGGACCAGCCGGTGGCCCCCCGCTCGAAATTTTCCGGGTCTTGATGTTCGGGAAAGAGAAAATGCCGGTCCTCGTCATACAAAACTTCGTGGAACCGTACTACCCCTTCACCAACAGACGATGCATAATTCCCCGCTGCTTTTCCACCGCTTCGGCATGCTCTTCATATCCCTTTCGCCCCATGAGACTATAGGTATGAATCTTTCCCAATTCTACCCCGGGCTGATCGAAGGGATTGATTCCCATGAGAATTCCCGTCAGAGCCGTAACATATTCGAAAAAGAAAATCAGACCTCCCAGGTGAAAGGCATCGATCTTTGGAATTTCAAGCCAGAAGAGAGGCCTTCCCTTTTGGACCAGGGCAGAAGCGGTGGCCTGGGCCTCGGCATAAAGCATTTCTCCGAAAGAATGCCCCTCAAGATATTCGAGAGCACCGAGAGAGGTTGAAGGCGGCTCGGGAATGAAATAGTCCTCTTCATGCGTTCTCACTGCCAGCAGAGTATAGAGCTTGTCGTCCGGCCCCTCTGCATAAAGCTGTACCTGGGAGTGCTGGTCGATGGCTCCCAAGGCCCGTACCGGGGTGGTCCCTTTTCCTTCTTTTCCAAGGCTCTCCCCCCAAAGCTGAGCGAACCACTCCGCAAAATCCTCAAGTCCGTCCGCATAGGGCATGAGAACCGAAATATTTCTTCCCTGCTTTTCATGAAGGTGCGAGAGAACTCCCCAAAGCCAGGCAGGGTTTTCCTCTACCCGAAAAGTGGATTCTATACGGGAGCGCATAGCCCTGGCACCATCCAGAAGCTCTTCCACGGAAATTCCCAAAAGGGCGGCTCCGAAAAGGCCCACCGGAGAAAGTACGGAGAAACGTCCTCCCACAGAGCTCGGGATGGAAAGGCTGGCACATCCCGTTTCTCTTACGAAATTTCGAAGGATTCCCGATTCGGGATCCGTAAGTACCACGGTTCTCCGAAGGGCTTCCTGTCTACCCAGTTTTTTTTCGAAAAAAGCAAATGCCCAGAGAAAATTTGCCATGGTTTCCGCAGTTCCTCCGGATTTGCTTATTACCACAAGAAGCGATGAAGCGGGATCCAGGGTGTGCTCCAGTCGATAAAGATCCCGGGGATCCACGTTATCCAGCACGAAGAAATCCGGGATGCTTTCCGGCACGGGATGGAAAGCCAGGGCTTTCTGAAGCATAAGGCTCCCCAGGGCAGATCCTCCGATACCAATCTGCACCACCGTATTCACCGAAGAGGATTGGGTTGCAAGAGCTCTCAGTTCCTCAAGGTTCATATCCGGAAGTCCATACCATCCGAATCCTGTTCGATTTTCCCGAAAACCGGCAAGAATCTTCCGGTGGGCATCCTCACAAGGGGCGGCAAAATCTTGAAGGCGCTCTTCTTCTAGGAGCGCTCCCCCCGCCGCAAGAGAGAATAATTCTCGGGACATGGGCCTATTCCCCGCATTCTTCCAGAAGATCGTCCCTGGTGAGAAGAATGCTGATTTCGGAAGAACCGAGAACCCCGGGGACATAAAGCTGCCCCCGGCAAACCCCGACTTCCGCCACCTGTCCTGATGGAATCGCACAAAGCAGTTTTTTGGCAATCTCGAAGGCCAACGCTTCCATGGCCTCAAATTTATTGCTCATCACCACGTTTTCCACGAGGGAAAAAACCTGAGCATAGGATACGATGCTTCGGCTATTCTCGATATCCTTTATTCCCAGATCGTAGGTAAAATGCAGGGAAATTTCCAGAACCTGCCCGAGTTCCCGTTCCACCTCCATGGTTCCATGAAAAGCGTGAAAACGCATTCCCTCTAAAGTCAAGGTAAAAAGCATGGCACTCCCTCCTTACAAAGATTTGCGGCCCTACAAGTTTTTTCCGTTTCTTGAAAAGCTGTCCGTGGGGACAACGTACCCGAGGTATAGATCTTTTCAGGTCTCCTCAAATTTTTGCAGCTGAAAAACAGAGATCGAAAAGGCAAGGCCAGAAGAAAAATGCTCCGAATATTTAGGAGGTTACATGAGGTCTTGCTCCTTCAAAGCTTCATCGAGAGCGTTTTTATCGAAACCCACAATAATTTTCTCCGCCACGAGGATGACCGGCACTCCTCGTTGCCCCGTCTTTTGCACCATTTCCATGGCCGCCTCTCGATCAGCCCCCACATCGATGGATTGATACGCCACGTTGAGAGAATCCAGATACTCCTTCACCTTAATACACCAAGGGCACGTTTTTGTGGAATATACCGTTACGGTCATTGGGCATCTCTCCTTACTCCGCAGTTTTTAAAACCTAAAAACCAGCTTTTTGCAAGTATAACACAGGAAATAAAGGTACAGAAAAGGCGGCAGGAGATCCTTGCCGCCTTTTCTGTACCTTGTATGAGAAAAAAGAGTCTCTTCGGGGAAAACCTCTCGATGTTGAGGAAAATTCTTGAGGCGTCTTATTCTTCCTCGAGCTCCGCTTTTCTCTGGTCAATAATCTTTTTGGAAATCTCTCCGGGAACTTCTTCGTAATGATCGTAGCTCATGGTGAAGTTTCCACGGCCGGAAGTCATGGAGCGGAGGATAATGGCGTACCGGAACATTTCCGCCAAAGGCGCCTGAGCCTTCACGACCTGAAGTCGCCCCCGGGCATCAATGCCCATGATACGGCCCCGACGGCTGTTAAAATCTCCCATGACATCCCCGAGATGTTCATCAGGAACTACGACCTCGACATTCATGATGGGTTCCAGAAGGATGGGAGAAGCATTTTTCATGGCTTCTTTAAAAGACATGGATGCGGCAATTTTAAAGGCCATTTCGGAAGAGTCCACGTCGTGGTAGCTCCCGAAGACAAGGCTCGCCTGAATATCCACCATGGGGAATCCTGCAAGATATCCTTTAGGGAGGGCTTCCTTGAGTCCCTTTTCTACTGCGGGAATATAGGATTTAGGCACCACGCCTCCCACGATTTTATCGCAGAACTCAAAACCCTCTCCTCGCTCTTTCGGAGCAAATTCAATATGCACATCTCCGTATTGGCCCCGTCCTCCGGTCTGTTTCTTGTATTTACCCTGGGCCTTTGAAGGCTTTCGAATGGTCTCCCGATAGGGAACCTTAGGAGTCTTGGTTTCCAGCTCCACCCCGTAACGTTCCTTGATCCGGGAGAGTACGATATCCAGATGCACGTCCCCCATGCCGGAGAGAACGTTATCCCCGGTCTCCACGTTCTTTTCAAAAGCCAGGGTGGGATCTTCTTCGAGAAGCTTGTGAAGGGATGAAGAAAGCTTATCTTCGTCTCCCCGGCTCTGCGGAATTACCGCAAGGCTGTATACGGGCTTCGGAAACTGAATGGGTTTGGCGGTGAACTTGCATCCCTTCACTCCCAGCGTATCTGCCACGGCAGTGCTATGCAGTTTAGGAATAGCGATGATGTCTCCCACCACTACTTCTTTAGCGTCTTTCCCCTCTTTACCCGTCATGACCTTGAAGGCGCTGATTCGTTCCTCTTCTCCCTTGTTCACGTTATAGATAGAGTTATCGCTGGAAAGGGAACCCGAAAGAACCCTGAGGAAGGAAAGTTTACCCACGTAGGGATCCACCATGATTTTAAAACAAAATGCCACGAAGGGCCCCGCAGGATCCGGCGAAAGAGGCACTTCTTCCTCGCCATTCAGAACAACTCGGGGAGACATCTCACAGGGAGCGGGGAGAGCATTCACGAGAAGATCCAGAACCTGAAGAACTCCCACGTTGGAGCCGCTGTCTCCGGGAAGAACCGGGAAGAGATTCCGAGTACGTACCGCCTCCCGAAGGGCTGGCACCAGCTCTTCCATGCCGATGTTTTCTCCATCGAGATACCGCATCATCAGCTCGTCATCCGCCTCCACGATGCGCTCCACCAAAGAATCTCGGGCTGCCTGAGCGGCTTCGGCATATTCCTGGGGGATATCTCCTTCGGTCATTTCCTTGCTGCCGTCTCCCGCATAGACGTAGGCTTTTTCTCCCAGGACATCGATAACGCCCTTAAAGTTAGCTTCCGTTCCAAGAGGGAGGTAGAAAGGCATGGCCTTTTCGGAAAGGAATTCCTGAATTTCTCCTACGACCTTATCGAAATCCGCATTCTCTCTCCCCATTTTACTTAAATAAAAAACCATGGGAATATTAAAGTCTTGTCCGAATTCCCAAGCCTTCTCGGTCTGCACCTCCACACCGTGTACTCCGCTTAGCACCACGATGGCCGAATCCACTACCCGCATGGAGGAACGCATGTCTCCGATAAAATCCGCGTATCCCGGTGTATCAAGCACATAGATGGTCTTATCGTTGTACGGGATCGTCGCAAGAGCCGCATTAATGGAGATTTGCCGTTTCTGTTCCTCGGAACCGAAATCCGTTACGGTATTTCCGTCCTCCACCTTTCCCATACGGGTAGTTACACCTGCATCGAAGAGAAGCGCTTCCGTCAGAGCAGTTTTACCCGCCCCGCCATGCCCTACAATGGCCACGTTTCTGATATCCTCGGGTTTGTGTGTCCCCATCCGAACTCTACCTCCTCTATGACATTGAACTACGTAATACGCTTTTTATACACTTTTTTCCGTTCGCCGTATCTGTTGTACAAGGTTTTCAAAACCGGAAACAGAAGTTTCCACGGCTTCCTATTCTAACAGGAGTCTCTCCCCTTGCCTACTTTTGAAGAAATTCCTCGAAAATTCTCTCCACTTCCTCGATTTTCGCCTGACCTCGGGAGGCCCGCATAACCAAACCCTGGAGGAACTTGCGTTTTTTCCCCTTGGGATCCTCACCTTTCCGGATAATGGCGACCACTTCCGCCTGTTCCTCAAAAAGGGCTTTCACGAGATCCTTCAGGGCCTCTCCTTCGAGGGCGGATGAAGCTACACCGGTTTTCTCAAAAGCTTCTTCAAGAGAACAAGTTCCCTTCAGGAGATATTCAAAAACATCCCGAGCCCCAGTGGTGGAAAGCCCTTCAGAATCTATCTTCCGCAGAAGTTTTCCCAAAAGTTCCGAGGAAACCGGGAAGTCCTTCACAGAAATTTTGCGATCATTGCAAACCCGAAAGACTTCGGTTTGCACCCACTTGGAAGCCCGCTCAGGAGAGGCTCCCGAAGAAAGGACTTCCTCGAAATAGTTCGCCACCTCCCGATCTTCCGTAAGGTTTTTTACGTCCTCTTCCTGCAAAGCGTAGACCTCTCGGAAGCGTTTGTCCTTCTCCCAGGGAAGTTCGGGAAGATTCTTGCGAATCGAACTAATCTCATCTCCCGAAATCACCAGGGGAGGGATATCCGGTTCCGGAAAATAGCGGTAATCGTGGGCATCCTCTTTTCCTCTGGAAGAGTGGGTTACTCCCCGGGCGTCATCCCAGTGCCGGGTTTCCTGAACAATCTCCATCCCTTTTTCGAGAAGCTCCTTCTGACGCTCTATTTCGTAGGAAATGGCCCTTTCCAAGGAGCGCAGGGAATTGACGTTTTTCACTTCCGTCCTGTTCCCCCAGCGGCCGTCGGAAACCTTGAGGGAAATATTTGCATCCACCCGGAGGGAGCCCGCCTCCATATCTCCGTTGGAAACGTCGAGGTACCGTACAAGCCTGCGGATGGCAGCCACGTATTCCCGAGCTTCCTCGGGAGATCCCAGATCTGGCTCCGAAACGATTTCTGCCAGGGGAACCCCTCCCCGATTGTAATCCACCAGGGAATCCCCGGCTCCCGAGAGACGACCGTCCGAGGCGGCATGAACGAGTTTTCCCGCATCCTCCTCCAGATGGAGCCGGGTAATGCCGATGCGCTTCACGGCATTTCCCGCAGGGATGTCGAGAAATCCTCGCTCTCCAAGAGGAAGATCGTACTGGCTGATTTGATAGGCCTTGGGAAGATCGGGATAAAAATAATTCTTCCGATGAAACCGGGTGGCTTCCCGAATGGTGCAGTTCAGGGCAAGGGCTCCCCGGGCACCGAGACGCACCGCTTCTGCGTTAAGAACCGGCAACGTTCCCGGCTGTCCGGTGCAGACCGGACAGATGTTGCTGTTAGGGGTCGCTCCGATGTAATCCGTGGAACAGCCACAAAAAAGCTTGGTCTTAGTGAGAAGCTGCACGTGAATTTCCAATCCGATAACGGGGGTGTAGGTAAGGCTCATGCGTTGTCACATCCCTTCGCAATGGGGGGAGTGCCGAAGGCGTTTTCCAGGATGGAGGACACCCCGATAAGGGTAGATTCGCTCCATCGGGGCCCTACCACCTGAACGTTCAGGGGAAGTTTATCCTCGGTCATTCCCGCATAGAGAGATATGGCGGGAAGCCCTGCAAGATTCACGGGGAGTGTAAAGATATCCTGAAGATACATCTCCAGAGGCGAAGTTACGGCCCCTTTCGGGAAGGGAAGAGAAGGGGTGGTGGGCATAAGGAGGGCGTGAACACCCTTGAAGGCCCGATCAAATTCTTCCTGAATTTTTTTCCGCATTTTCTGGGCCGTGAGGTAGTAGGCATCATAGTAACCAGAGCTGAGCACATAGGTTCCCGCAAGGATCCGGCGCTGCACTTCCGCTCCAAACTCCCTCCTTGTCGTACAGTACTGCTCTACAAGGGTCTCCCCGGAAGCACGAAAGCCGTAACGTACTCCGTCATACCGGGCAAGATTCGAGCTCGCCTCGGCAGGGGCGATGATGTAGTAGCATGCGAGGCCGTAGGAAATGGCGTTTTCGAGAGAAACTGGCACCAGTTCCGCCCCCGCATCCTGGCAGATCCGTGCAGCGTGAACCACCGATGCCTCCAGTCGGGAATCCATGTTTTCTCTCTCATATTCCTGAACGAGGCCGATGCGTAATCCCCGAAGGGAGTTTCTTTCGAGAGCATCCAGGTAGCGCCCTTCTTTACGAGGAGTGCAGGTAGCATCCCGAGGATCCTTCCGAGAAAGCACATCCAGGGCCAGGGCAATATCTCCCAAATCTCGGGCGAAGGGACCGATCTGATCGAGAGAGGAAGCGAAAGCCACCAAACCGTAGCGACTGATGAGACCGTAGGTGGGCTTCATACCGTGAACCCCGCAAAAGGCTGCGGGCTGCCGTATGGACCCGCCGGTATCGCTTCCCAGAGCTATGGGACAGTATCCTGCCGCTACTGCAGCCGCACTCCCTCCAGAACTGCCCCCGGGAACAAGGGTAAGATCTCGGGGATTCGAGGTAGGGCCAAAAGCGGAGTTTTCCGTGGAGCTTCCCATGGCGAACTCGTCCATATTTGCCTTCCCCAGGATTACCGCTCCAGCCTCTTCGAGGTATTCCACCACCGAAGCATTGTAAGGAGAGTGCCAGCGTTCCAGCATTTTACTGCCGCATGTAGTGGGAGCTCCCTGGAAACACATATTATCCTTGATTATCACGGGGACACCGCAAAGAGGTGAGGGGAGCTCTTTTTCTGCCTTTATAATGGCATCCAGTTTCTGCGCCCGTTCGAGAGCCTGCTCCTCCATAAGCGTAATAAGCCCGCAAACTTTGGGTTCACAAGAGGATATGCGCCCTAAATGAGCCCGTATCACATCCTCTACGGAAAGCTCTCTTCGGGAGACGAATTGAGCGATGCGCCACCCGGGATATTCCCATAGTTCCATAGTCGTCACACCTCCTCCATGATACGGGGAACCCGTATATAGTCCCCTTCCCTCAATGGGGCCTCCCGCAAAATGGCCTCTCTCGAATTTTCTTGAGAAAGGACATCTTCTCGAAGCGGCCGCACCTCGGCGTTTTCTATGCCAAAGGGATCCATATCGCTCAAATCGGCTTCCTCGAGTTTTTGGAAGTGAGAAAGAATATCCCCGAAGTATTTTGTAAGATTCTCCGCTTCTTCGGAAGTAACTTCAAGCCTCGCCAGCCGGGCGACGTGCTCTACGTCCTTTCGGGTAACTTCCGCCATATCCAGGCCTCCTTCGTTTGATTCCCAAACACCCTCGGTTACGTAAACCGCCTTCGAGAACGTTCAGGCTTTTCAACAGTAGTACGTTCCCTGCCCACATTTGTCGTGAAAAACCTTTCCGGAAAAAGAGCCTCCACCAATTAACTTTCTCTATAAGGATCTTGCAGGAGAGCTAGAAAGGCTTCCTCGGACAGTACCGGAACGTCCAGTTTTCTGGCCTTCTCAAGTTTGCTTCCCGCGCTCTCCCCCGCCACCACAAGCCAGGTTTTTTTGCTCACCGACGAGGTAGGCGACGCTCCCAAAGCTCGGGCTCGTTCCTCCGCTTCGGATCGTGTCAGAGAAGTAAGTTCCCCCGTAAAAACTACCCGTCGTCCCTCCCAAGGCCCGGAGCCGGAGGAAGAAATCTCGTGGATCTCCATGAGAACTCCCGCTTTTTCAAGCTCTCCCAGAGTCTCCTGGTTTTGAGAATCCTCAAAAAAAGCCTTTACCGAGGCGGCGATACGAGGCCCCACTCCCTCCAGAGAGGCAAGGTGTTCCTCCGAAGCCTCCCGAAGCAGGGACATCCTGCCGAATTCTGCGGCAAGAACCCGAGCTACCTGATCCCCCACGTAACGAATTCCCAGGGCATAGATAAGGCGATCCAGGGAGCGTTTTTTGGACGCCTCCAAAGCCTGGAGCAGATTTTCCGCAGACTTCCTGCCCATACGTTCGAGTCCTGCAAGATCTTCCAGGGCAAGGGAATAGATTCCCGCAATGTTTCGCACCAAGTTCCCCTTCAGAAGCTGATCCACCAGTTTCTCCCCGAGCCCCCGGATATCCATACCCTTCCGGGAGGCAAAATGCCGGAGTCCCTCCCGGAGAACCGCCGGGCAAGACCGATTCGGACATCTCCAGGCCACCTCGTCGGGAAGACGAACCGCGCTGCTTCCGCACTCGGGACAGGTACGGGGCATTTCGTAAGGAACGCTCGAAGGAGAGCGGTTTTCCGTATCAGCTCGAAGAACTTCCGGAATGATCTCTCCCGCCTTGCGTACCCACACCCAATCTCCGGGGCGGATGTCCTTACGGTGTATTTCTTCGTGGTTATGCAGCGTAGCCCGCTGTACCACGGAGCCCGAAAGAGTTACCGGCTCAAGACACGCCACGGGGGTAAGAGTACCCGTTCTTCCTACGGAAATTCGGATCTCCCGAAGCAGAGTTTTCTTTTCCTCCGGAGGAAACTTATAGGCCACCGCCCATCGGGGGGCCCTGGCAGTACTTCCGAGTTCATCACGCAGGGCAAAACTCTCCACCTTGAAAACGATGCCGTCCGTATCGTAGGGAAGAGAAAAACGTTCGGTCTCCCAGAAAGCGACATATTCCATCATGGCCTCCCGGGCAGTTACGGATTTTCCGTGAGGTTCCACGGGAAATCCGGCGGAACGCAGCCATTCGAAAAGTTCTCCCTGGGATGCGGCGGGAGCATTCTCCGAGAAAAACGCATGATAGGCGAAGAAACGAAGCTTTCGGGATGCGGTGATGCCGGGGTCAAGCTGACGCAGGGAGCCTGCTCCGGCATTGCGGGGGTTCGCAAAGGGCGGGAGCCCCTCCTCGTCTCGCTCTGCATTGAGAGCTTCGAACTCTTTCCGAGGAAAGTAGACCTCTCCCCGAACCTCCACCCGCCCCTTTTGGAAAATTCGAAGGGCCAGGGGAATCGAGGGGAGAGTACGAATGTTCGGTGTTACATCCTCTCCAAAAATCCCGTCTCCCCGGGTAACTCCCCGAACCAGAACTCCATCTTCGTAGGTAAGGGCCACCGCCACGCCGTCTATCTTGAGTTCACAGGAAAAACCCCGGGAGGGAGTAATTCCCTCCCGCTGGAGGCGTCCGAGATAGGCCCCGAGTTCTCCGGAGTTGAATACGTTGTCCAGGCTCAACATGGGCAGTTCATGCCGAGCTCGGGAAAACCCTTCCCGTACCGCCCCCCCCACCCTCTGGGTGGGGGAATCTTCGGTACGGAGCTCGGGAAACGCCTGCTCCAGCCTCTGAAGATCCCGGAAAAGAGCATCGTACTCTTTGTCAGGGATCTCCGGAGCATCGAGAACATAGTAAAAATACTCGTGTTTTCGCAGCTCTTCTCGAAGTCGTTTCGCCTCGGAAGCTGCGGCTTGTCGTTCCATCACCTATTTCTAATCCCTGGGACGCATGGTAGGAAAGAGAATTACGTCCCGAATGGTTTCCGACTCTGTGAGAAGCATCACCAGGCGATCCACGCCCACTCCCAATCCTCCCGTGGGAGGCAGACCGTATTCCAGTGCATTGATGTAGTCTTCATCGTAGGGATGCGTCTCTTCATCCCCCGCTTCCTTCTTGCTCTGTTGATCCAGGAAACGCTCTTTCTGATCCATGGGATCGTTAAGTTCGCTGAAGGCATTGGCGAATTCCATGCCGTTTATGAAGAGTTCGAAACGATTGGTATAATCCGGATTCTCCGGATCTCTCTTGGAGAGAGGAGAAATTTCCACGGGATGCTTGAGCACGAAGGTCGGCTGAATAAGCTTTTCCTCCCCGAAGGCCTCGAAAAGCATGGAGAGAATGAGAAAACGGCTTTCGTGTCCTTCGATCTCCAATCCCTTCTTCCGGGCAATCTTCCGAGCCTCCTCGTCGGAAGAAATTTCCTGGATATCCACCCCCGCATGCTCTTTGACGAGTTCCGCCATGGTAACCCTCCGGAAAGGGGGTTCCAGGGAAATTTCCTTGCCATACCAGGTTTTCTTTCTTGATCCCACCGCATCCGCCGCAGACACGATGATTTCTTCGGTAAGATCCATCATGTCTTCATAGTTGGCGTAGGCCCAGTAAACCTCCATGGCAGTGAATTCCGGATTATGTCGAGGGCTGATTCCTTCGTTCCGGAAGTTTTTTCCCATTTCGTAGACCCGTCCCATCATTCCCACGATGAGGCGTTTGAGATAGAGCTCCGTGGCGATACGCATGTACATGGGAATTCCCAAAGCGTTGTGGAACGTCGTAAAGGGACGGGCGTTGGCACCCCCCGCAAGGGAAGAAAGGATGGGCGTATCCACTTCGAGGGTTCCCGTTCGGTCCATGACATCCCGGATAGCCCGGATAACTTCCGCCCTTTTCCGGAAGACCTGGCGAACCTCGGGATTGGCGATGAGATCCACGTACCTCTGGCGATACCGTATCTCCTGATCCTTCAGGCCATGCCACTTTTCCGGAAGGGGCCGAAGAGCCTTGGAAAGAAGGGTGAAGCTCTGAACGAGGATGGAAAGCTCTCCCCGGCGGGTTCGGAAGGGAACTCCCCTAATTCCCAGGAAATCCCCCACGTCCACCCATTTCTTGAAAAATCCGTACTGTTCCTCTCCCAAGGCATTTACCTGAAAATAGAGCTGAAGCCGATGAGTTTCGTCTTCCAGGGTCACGAAGGAGGCCTTGCCGTGCTTTCGGAGCGTCATGACCCGGCCGGCGGTAGATATTTCTTCCTCGCCCTGGGCATCTACATCAAGATGGTCGTAGTTCCGATGCACGTACTCCAGGGTATGTTTACGATCCCACCGTTCCTGCTGAAAAGGATCGTACCCCTCTTCACTGCGGAGGCGATCCAGTTTATCTTTTCTCGCCTGAAGAATTTCTTCCTCCGGCGCTTGATTCTGTTCCATAGGCTCCTGCTGTTCCACCATAATGTTCTCCCCTTTCGGATATAAAGAGCTCCCACTCCCGGACGACCTTTTCGAGAGAAGGCCAATCCTTTATGCTTCCAATGGTACGACGCAATTCTACCGCACCGGACAAACCTCTGAAAATACCTCCCAGAAAACGCTTCAAGAGAACTACCGCCGCCTTCTCCCCCTCCTCCGCCACCATGCGCTCCGCAAGGTGGAGAAGTGCCTGCACCCGAAAGCGGAGAGACGGGTTCGCCAGGGTCTCTTCCACGGGATATCCCAGGATCTTGAGGGCTTGAGGAAAAAGAAAGGGATTGCATATAACTCCCCGGGCCAGAAGCACTCCTACACAGCCTCGGCGGAGATAGTCGCGTACATCTTCAGGAGTATAGACATCCCCGCTGCCGCTGATGTATCCTGGAAAGCGCACGGCTATGGCTCCCACCTCGTCCCGGTTGGAAGACCCTGCGTACTTCTGGGCAGGGGTTCTTCCGTGAACCGAAATATGCATCGCCCCCGCCTCCAGGAGCACTTCACAGAATTCTTCAGTCTCCAGGGGCTGCCCGGGGCCACAGAGGCGGATTTTTCCCCATACGGGAATACCCAGGGGTTGCAAGCTTTTGATCATGGCCCCCGCAATTTTCGGATAGTTCAAAAGGGCGGCTCCTTCTTTCCGCCGCATCACTTTCCGTACGGGGCAGGCCATGTTGACTTCCACCGCTTCCGGCAGGGCTCCATACCGTAGAGCCTCTTCGGCTCCCCGGGCAATCTCCTCGGGAGAATCTCCGAAAATCTGGAGCACCAGGGGGGATTCTCCCTCTCGGGGGAGCATCTTTCGAGTCACTCGGTTCCCGTGGAGGAGCCCCGCACAGCTTATCATTTCGGTATGGGTGAGCCCCGCTCCAAGTTCCCGGTAGAAGTCCCGCACCGGCGCCATGCTGATAGCCGCAAGAGGGGCGAACCAAAGAGGATTGGTCACCGCCACCCCGCCGATTTGCCTGGTCTCATTTCCTTGTTTCCGTTCAGCCACGGGGGGAAGATCCCTCCTCAAAAACATGACGGTGATAAAGAATCCGGAGCCCTTCCAAGGTAAGCCAAGGATCCACATGAGTGATGGTCTCCGAAAGATCCTTGAGAATTCCCGCCTGCCCTCCCGTGGCGACAACCGGCGTCTCTTTGGCCAGCTCCCGCCACATCCGCCGTACCAGTCCATCCACCATTCCCACATACCCGTAGAGAATTCCCGACTGGATGGCCTCTATCGTGTCTTTTCCGATGGTCTGGGGAGGAACTTCCAAAGGAACCCTGGGGAGTTTGGCGGTTTTTCCGAAAAGAGCCTCCACGCTCACGTTAAGTCCCGGAGCGATGGCGCCTCCGATGTAGGCACCCCGGCAATTCACAGCATCCAGTGTCACGGCGGTGCCGAAATCCACCAGAAGCAGAGGGGCTCCGTAACGCCGGATTCCCGCCACGGCATTAACCAATCGGTCCGCCCCCACATTCCGAGGTTCCCGAACCTCCACGGCAAGACCGAGGTCCATGGTAGGGGTTACCTTCAGAGCTTTCATGCCCAGGGAACTTTCTATTCCCTGAATCCATGCAGCTTCGAGAGAGGGCACCACACTGGAAACGATAGCTCCCCTCAGAGATTTTCGGGGAATTTCCGCAAGGAACATGAGGTTTAAAAGATACACCGCCAGCTCGTCTCCGGTCCTTCTATCCGAAGTAAGCCGCCAATGGCACCGGAGCCTGTCTCCCTCGTATATTCCCACCACCGTATTGGTATTTCCCACATCGAGCACGAGCAGCATTCTTTTATCACCCCAAATATAAAAAGAACATCCCCCCTGCGGAAAGGCAGAAGCAGAGAATGCGCCGTACCGCAGAAAGGTCGATATTCATACACAACAGACACGCCGTTGTCGAAGATCCCAGAGCCAGAGCAAGGTAGAGGTTCCCGAAGGAAAAGGGGGTAAGGAGAGAAATCTGCTCCATCAAGCCATGCCACAAAGACAGAAACTCCTCACTCCACCCAAGCAGCCATTCCCCTCCGGGAAGACCCAGAAAAACGAGGGCCCCTAAAAGAGAAATTCCAGGAAGAAGAAAGGCGTAGATCGGCAAAACGAAAAAATTGAGCACAAGACCTCCCAGGGGAACACTTCCAAAGGTTTCGATGAGAGGAGCTCCCGTAACACTCCATGCCACGGGGCTTCCTCCGAAAAAAACAGCCCTCCAGGAAAGGCTTCCGAGAAGAGTTATACCCAGAGAAGCAAGTACGGAAAGACGCCATCCGAGATCCCAAAACCACCAGGGGCGCCACAGCAGGAGAAGGGATGCCCCGAGAGCCACCGCATTCGCCACGTTTCCCCGGTAACCGAGAAAACGTCCGATCAGGAGGATTTGGGCCATCAACCCGGCTCGGAGAGCGCTGGGAGAAGCCCCTGCCAGAAGAACGTAGAGCCACATACCCCCGGAGATCAGCGGGAACCGGATCCTGCCGAAGAAAGGCGGAAAGATCCACCAAAGCAGGAGAGCCACAAGACCCACATGGAATCCTGAAACTGCCAGGAGATGGGCGGTTCCCCATCGTTGATGCATGCTTCCGAGTTCGGGATCCCTTTCTCCCAGCCAGATCGCCAAAAGATAGCCCCTCAGAAAAGGAGGAAAATCCAGAAGGAGTTTCTCTCTAAGGTAACTTCTCCAGGCGGAAAGGCTCCAGGAATTTTCGGGAAGAATTCTACGCTCGGTTGCCCGGATCTCCAGAAAAACCCCTCGGGCCCCCCAATACTTTTGCTCGTCGAAGGAAGAGTTCTTTTTTCGGGAAGAATCTTTTTCCTCCAGAGGCACCAAGGTGCCGGACAAAAGAAGTTCCGTCCCTTCTTTCAGGGCCTCTCGGGGGAAGGTATTGTATAAAATCTTCCCCCGGGAAGTGGCAACCACGTGAATCCACCGCCCCCCCCAGGGGCGCTCCAGCACCACCCGTCCCTTGCCGGAAAATTCCCGGACATTGCTTCTGTTTCCGGAGAGGTTTTCGAAGCGGAAAAGCATACCCCCCGAGGCGAAAAGAAGCAGGAAAAAAAGGGCAACACTCCGCCGAGAGAACAAGGGTTCTCCCGGAGGAGCATAAAGCAGAGCCGTTCCCCAGAAAAAAAGGCTTCCCACTCCCAGGGAAATGACCAAAGGTGCTCCGCTCTCCCGAGCTCCGAGAGCTCCCATGAGAAGAAGCAGAAGAAGCAAAGCGGGGTATTTGGAGATCACCAGCCGGGTCCGACGGTTATGAGAGGAGCGATCTTTTCGAGGCGTTTGGATCCGATGCCGGGAACCTTGAGAATCTCTCCGGAATCCTTGAAACTTCCCAGCTCCTTACGGGTTTCCAGAATTTTTTGAGCCAGTACCGGGCCAATGCCGGGCAGTTTTTCCAGCTCTTCGAGCCTGGCGGTATTGATATCGAGAAGTCCCGGAGAAGAACTGGAATTCCCCTCCCGGGGAGCTCGTTTTAATTCCAGGGTATCCGCAGGAGTCTCTCCGAGAGGAAATCGAGCAGGAATTTTGATGTGCATGGCATCCGTCAGGGGAGAAGCCAGATTGATTCCCTCAGTATCCGCATGAAGGGTAAATCCTCCAGCTTTCTCCACCGCTAGGTAGATCCGATCTCCCGGAGAAACTTCATAGACTCCCGGGCGAACTACCTCTCCTGTAATATAGACGTACCATATTTCGGTTTTCCGGGAATCCGCCTCTTCCCTCACATCGGAAGAAGCCTGTCGTTCCTGACGCCAGCTCAGGGCAGGCCCTGCAACCGAGGTGGGATTTTCATCCTTCCATCGGCCCCGAAAAACGGAGATGAGCCCAAAGGCTGCGAGAAGCAGGAGAACTCCCAGGAAATAATAGAGAATTCCCTGTCTTTTTCGAGGGTTCATACAAAAACCTCCCCTTTTCAGCATCTACGTTCCCAAATCCGGAAGGGCTTTTCGGGAAACCCCTCTATAACGCCGGAGCCACATCCAATCCAAGAGGGTGTACGATTCCGCTTCCTTGAAGAAGAGGGATCTTTCAATCAGTCTTTTCGACACGTTCTCCCCGAAGACACCAGTGTTCTCCCGAGAGGATCCGAACTTTTACGAAGTTCCCGAGAAGATCTTCGGAACCCTGCACAAGCACCACCTTGTCCGTAGGAGTGCGCCCCTGCAAAAGTCCCTCTCCCCGAGGAGCCGGAGCATCAAGAAGAATTTCCTGTACCGTTCCGACAAGCTCCCTGTTTTTTTCCAAAGCTATCCGCCGCTGCAGCTCGTTCACCCTGTCGAGCCGGCGGAAAATTTCTTCCCGGGAAAGCTGTTCTTCCATAGAGGCCGCCCCGGTGCCGGGGCGGGAAGAGTACGCTGCGGAATGAACGAGATCGAAACGGAATCGTTCCAGAACATGGAGAGAGGCCTGAAAATCCTCCTCCCTTTCTCCGGGAAACCCCACAATAAGGTCGCTGGTGATACCCACGTGAGGCATGGCATTTCTAAGCAGGGAAATAATGGCCGCATATTCTTCCACCGAATACCCCCGGTTCATTCTGTGGAGCACCGTGTCGCTCCCCGATTGGATGGGAAGGTTCAGGGAAGGGCAAATTACCGGGTACCCCTCGACCATGGCGGAAACGACCTCTGGAGAAAGATCCTTGGGATGATTCGTGGCAAATCGGAGCCGCCGCAACCCCGGAAGGGCCGCACATTCTCGAAGAAGCCGGGCAAAAGACCAGGAATCATCCCGATCGGTGCCATAACTGTTCACATTTTGTCCCAAAAGGGTTATTTCCAGAACCCCCTGATGGATAAGAACCCGGGCTTCTTCCAAGATTTCCCGGGGATCCCTGGATTGGAAGCGGCCCCGCACATAGGGTACGATGCAATAGGTGCAGAAATTATCGCATCCATGGGCGATGGTTATAAACGCCTTCCAGGGGTTGGGCCGACAAAGAGGTGTGCAGTGGAGATCTTCAAGCCCCCGAGGATCCTCGTCGAGAAGGAGCCTTCTCTCTCCCCCGGATAAAAAGCTCTCCACTTCCGAGACAACGCCTCCCAGATGACGAGGCCCCGCCACGAGAAAAACTCCGGGAAAACGCCGGAGAATCTTTTCTCCCAAGCGCTGGGCCATGCAACCGATAACCGCCATGAAAGGGCCCTTTTCCGGATTCCATTTTCCCTGAAAACGACCGAGCATGCTCCAGACTTTTTGTTCCGCCTTTTCTCGAATGCTGCAGGTTACAAAAAGAAGAAGTCGAGCCTCCTCCTGGGACGTTTCGGACCATCCCCGAGAAACCAGTTCCGTGCGGAGACGATCCGCATCGTACACGTTCATCTGGCACCCGAAGACGACCAGAGCAAAGGTTTTCATGACAAACACCCCCCGGGGGGAAATAATACCACGGGTTCCCGGGAAAATCCGGAATACCTCGAAGAAAAATATAAAGGAAACACTCTTTTACAAACCCCGGAGAGCATATCACAGGAAGCGGAGGGTATCCCCTCCGCTTCCTGTGGCACACGTACCGAACAGGGCAGATAAAGCCCCTCAAGACACGAAACCGGGAAAATGTATGCTTCTACTCAGACACCTCGAACATGTCCTTTCCCACGCCGCATACAGGACAGACCCAATCGTCGGGTATATCTTCAAAGGAAGTTCCCGGAGCAACGCCGGAATCGGGATCCCCGGTTTCAGGATCGTAGACATAACCACAAACGGTACACACATACTTTTTCATCTCTCGCTACCTCCCTGTACGTTAGGATAGTGTGAGTCTAGAACCTTAGGGATCCATTATACGAGCTTTTCCCATCCTCTGACAATAGGAAACTCCCCAAAAAACATTTTTTCCGTAAAATCAAAGAGTTTTTACAAGGGGTCTCTTTCTTGATCAGAGGATGAAAATTCCTTTATCGAAACCTCCCGTGAGAATTTGCGGTCCCGAGTCTCCCAAAAAGAGATCATCCTCTATCCGGACTCCTCCCCGGCCTTCCAGGTAGACCCCCGGCTCCAGAGTAAAGAGGTCTCCTAAAGAAAGGAGATCCGCAGATCGAGAGGATATGCGGGGATTTTCATGAACGTACAGGCCGATTCCGTGCCCCAGGCCATGGGAAAAGGCCTTGCCGTATCCGTAAGAATCGATAAGGGATCGGGCAGCCCCGTCCACCGAAGAGGCTTCCACTCCTTCCTCCACCGCACGAAGAGCCGTCTCTTGGGCCTTGCAGAGGAGTTCGTGTACATCCCGCAGCCAGGGATCGGGTTTTCCCAGAGAAAAAACCCGGGTAATGTCACAAACATATCCCTTAAATCGAGCTCCGAAATCCACCACCACCCATTCTCCCGAAGAAAAGGGACGATCCGTGGCCCTTCCGTGAGGAAGAGCGCTCCGAGGCCCCGAAGCGATTACCGGATCAAAGGCGAATCCTTCGGCCCCTTCGGTACGCAGAAAGAACTCCAGCAACGCCGCATACTGGCGTTCCGTCATGGAAGGAGAGACTTTTTCCAGAGAGCGCAAAAAACCCTGGTGGGCGAAATTCGCAGCTTTGCGAACGCATTCGACCTCCAGGGGATCTTTTTTTCGTTGAAGCCCCGGGAGCATGTCCCCCGCATCCTCCCACCAAAAAGACATGTCACCGAGTTTTCGATACTCTCCGTAGGAAACCCGATTGCCTTCAAATCCCACGCGGCTCGCTCCGAAGTTTTCCAGCACTTCCTGCAAAGTCTGAAAGATATTCCCCGACTCCTGAAGATGTGCGGGCCAAGGAGATTGCTGCCGGGCCTGGTTGATATACCGGCCGTCCACCACGAGAAGAGCCTCCTCCATGGTGACCACGAGGGCTCCCGAGGTTCCCCTAAAGTTGGAGAGGTAGTAGAGCCCTTCCCAGTTATATCCTTCTACCACATAGCTCACAAAGGCATCCAAGCCCCGGGAAGCCATAAGGCCTCGCAAGCGGGTGAGGCGCTCTTCAAAAAGAACCGTTTCCATGGGATATCTCCTCCTTTGTGATAACGTCGAGCTCAAAGCGATTTCCTGTCCTCTTCACCCCTCGGTCGGAGCAATTCAGGAGAGCGCAAGAAGCCGCCAAAGCTCCTCCCTGGAGGAAAAGGGAGTCTCGTTTTTTCGAGGCTCCTCCTCCACTCTTCCGATGATCTCCGAAGGGATTCCCTGGGCGTTCAGTTCTTTCATGGCTTCCCCGCAGAACCGCCCGGGAAGAACCGCCAAAAGGGCTCCGGAAGAGATGAGATGCAAGGGATCGAACTTGAGAATCTTCGCAGCCTTTGCAGTGAGGGGGTGACAGGGAATGGACCTGAGATCCACCGTAAGAGCCCGGGGAGAAAGGAGAGCCATTTCTCCAAGCCCTCCCAAGACACCACCCTCGGTGGGATCGTGCATAAATCGTGCCCTCGAACGAAGGATCTTCGACTCCGGAAGCACAGAAAGATCCTTACTCCACCGGGAAATTTCCTCAATTTCCGAGGCATCGAAAAAATTCAGCAGATCCGGGCGATCCTTGGCAAGAATGCTCATACCTTCGAGTCCCGCATGTTTGGTCATGAGAAGGCAGTCCCCGGGGCGCACGTTCTCCATGGAAAGACAGGAATCCGCAATTCCGAGAAGGGTAGCGCTCAACACAGGAGTCTCGTAGCGGTCGGAAAATTCCGTATGGCCTCCCACCACCGCAATATCCATGGACGAGCAAGTCTCTCCGATTTCGCGCATGAGTTCTTCTACCCGCTCTTCCGGAGTATTTCGAGGAAAAATCATGGTTACCAGAAGGTACGCGGGATCCGCCCCCTTAGAGGCGATGTCGTTCACATTGATATGCACCAGGAGTGCTCCCGCTCCTTCTTGGGCTCCCACCACGGGATCCGAAGAGGCCACGAGCAGTTTTCCCGGAGGGAAGTCGATTACCGCCGCATCCTCGCCCACCAAAGGACCGATGAGAACCTCTTTTCGAAGAGCTCCGGAATGGCGGAGAACACGGCGCCGAAGCCGTTCCGGAGAAAGTTTGCCCGTTTCTGGAACATCAGAAGTTTTATGCATAATTCCTTTCACTCCGTATTCTTGTACGCATGGATTTCGCCGTGCATACTGTAAAGACAGCCGCAATAGTTCTGACGATACAGCCCCAGCATGCGGCTTTCCGCGACGGAACGTTGAAAGCCGCCCTCTTTTCGCCAGATTTTATGCAACCATTCGAGGCCATACCGAGATGCCACCGACTGCCCTATGGCCTGGATCCGCCGAACGTCCTTATGGGGACTTATGGTAAGGGTGGTGGCAAGAAGGGAACATCCCTCCTGCCGAGCCGTTCTCGCCGCATGGGAGAGCTGAAGAAAGAAACAGAGAGAGCAGCGCATTCCCTTCTCGGGCTCCGTCGCATAGGGCCGGGTTTTTTCGAGCCATTCCTGAGGAGCCCATTCCGGGAAGAGCGCCCGCCCTTCCCGGTGGTTTTCCAGAATCTCCACGGCCTTCCGGCGGAGCTGATACTCCTCCCGAGGGTAGATGTTGCTCCCGTAGAAGTACCCAAGAACATCGTGCTCTCGGGCCAGCTCCTCCCAAGGCACCGTGGCATCCGGAGCGCAGCAGATATGAAGCAGGCATCGTTTTCGTATCACTCTGGCCGCTTCCTTTCTATCGCCATACCTGGGAGATTACTCCTCTCCCACAGCCGCCTCTTCTCTTTCCTGATTTCCCTCAAGGCAAACTTTTCGGGGATCTTCTTCTACGGGAATTCTCTCGTAAGCATCCTCGGAAACCGAGGAGGAGAAGATAAGATACCCCGTGTGGCCTATCATCTGGTCTTCGGGACGGATTCGGTTGGGATTTGTCTTCAAGGAACGAAGAAAAAGTTCCTCCACCTGCACGTCCAGGAACTTCTTTTCCCGCAGCCCCCGAAGCACCGCCTCGATCTGGTTGAAGGTGGGCACCAGGATGCCCAGGCGTCCTCCCGGAGTAAGGGCTTTCTTGGCGTAATCCAGGTAATCCCAGGGGTTGGGAAGATCGAGAAATACCGCATCCATTCCCTCCTGATCAAATCCGCCCTGATCCAGGTCAAGGGTGGCGAATTCCACCCGGTCCCCCATTCCCCAGCGAAGTACGTTCTGCCGGGCCTGCTCGGCGAAATCCTCCCGTTTGTCATAGGTAAAAACTTTTCCCTCGGTCCCCACAAATTGGGCAAGAATGGTGGTGAGCCCCCCTGAGCCTGTACCGCACTCCAGCACCCGAGCTCCGGGAAAGATGTTCAGGTTCAGGAGGATGTAGGCTCCATCCTTGGGATAGATGATCTGGGTTTTTCGCTTGATCCTCCGGACATATTCCCCGAGGGTGGGGCGAAAAAGGAAAAAGGGCTTTCCAAGGTGGGTATATACCACATCACCGAATGATTTTACGGCAACTTCGTCGTGAAGCACCTGGCCAAGATGGGTTCCCTGCTTTCCTCCTTCCCGGAGGGTTATGATGTAACTGTCCCCCTTATGGGGGGACCAAATAAACACAAGTTCTCCGTAAGCGAGCATATGGACTAGGCCTTCAGAAGCGCCGCAAAACGCTCCGCCACATCCTTTGGAGAAAGGCCCATTTCCGCCATGACATCCTCGGAGGCTCCGGATTCACCTAAACGAGAGACCCCAAGGGCTCCGAAGGCAGGAGCGTATCCCAGGGAGAGGATCCTGGAGGCCAGAATGGACCCGAGCCCCGTATGAAGGGAGTGGTCTTCGTAGGCAAGCACCGCTCCGGAAGAGGCATACCTCCGTATATCTTCATCCTTGAGGGCTAGAGGACAGGGCACATGCACCACCCTGGGAGAAATACCCTTTTCGAGGAGAATTTCCCGGGCCTTCAGAGCTCTCCAGGCCATATGGCCCATGCAGAAAATGGTACCGTCCTTGCCGTCCCGGAGCAGATCCACCGCACCGTATTCGAAAGTATAGGAAGCATCATAAAAAGGAGTGCCGTCCTCCCGAGTAATCACGGGAAGTTTGCTCCTCCCCATGGCGAGACAGACATTGCCCCAGCTGGCAAAAGCGTAACGGGTAGCCCGGTCCGTCTGGTTCGGGTCCGCGGGAACGACAAGCCTCCAGCCGAAGAAGTTACGGAAGAGCCCCACGTAATCGATGGACTGGTGCGTCATGCCGTCTTCGCCCACATCAAGCCCCACGTGGGTGAGACCCAATTTGAGATTCGCTCCGTTACAATCGTTCAAGCGTTGCTGATTGTAGGTTTCCGCAATGCCGAAAACACCGAAATCCACCCAGAGAGAGACCGCCCCCCCTGCCGAAGCGGCTCCCGCCACGGTGGCCGTGGCATGTTCCTGGATTCCCGTCTGGATAAATCCTTCCGGAAGGGCCTTGGCAAAACCCGATGTCTTCACGGATCCCGCAAGATCGCAGTCGAAGACCAAAAGGGGAGTATTCTTTCCTCCGGAGGGGTTTCTTTTCCCGAGATCCCCCAGGGCATTGCCAAAGGCGGAACGGTTATCCGTTTTTTCCGAAGCCTCATAGAGCCTGGGAGTACCCGTATCGACATGCACGGGGTACCGGGGAATTTCCCGTCCCTTGGGAGGCGTATTCCGGGAACGCCGGAGGGATGCCTCTTCGAGGTACGGCGCAAGGCCAAGCTCTTTCATGGCCTCCAGATACTGCTCCCCCGAGAGGGGTTTTCCATGATATTCGGGAGTATTTTCCATAAAAGAAACCCCTTTGCCCATAACGGTGCGGCAAAGGATAACCCGGGGGATCGGAGAAGAGGAAGCATCTCGAAGGGCAGCATAGAGAGCCTGGAGATCATGGCCGTCGCACTCTGCCACTTCCCAGCCGTCGGCCTCCCAGAGTTTGCGGATATCGAAGGGCATGATCTGGTCCAGGGTTCCGGAAATCTGGATGTTGTTATAATCCACCAGTACCGTGATATTGCCGAGTTTCTCCTTGGCGGCGATACGGCGGGCTTCCGCTATCTGCCCCTTCACCTGACCTCCGTCACCCATGAGGGCATACACCCGTTTAGAGATCCCCCGGGCTCGCAGGGCGAGGGCGTATCCCACCGCCGCCGCGAGCCCTTGGCCGAGATTGCCCGTACCCCAGTCGATACCGGGAACCGAACGCTCCACATGCCCCGAAAAACAGCTGCCGCATTGGCGAAAGTGGGCTACCGCCTCGGAGGGATCCACAAATCCCCAGGCCCCCAAGGCCGCATAGGCTCCGGGAGAGGTGTGACCGTGATCGATTACCAGAAAATCCCTTTCCAGGGTTTCGCAGTTTTCCGGAGAAATTTCTGCCACACCGTAGGCGAGCATGTACATTTCCATGCTCGAAAGAGAGCCTCCGGGGTGCCCGCTTTTCGCAAGAGTCGTCATGGTGAGAACCTCTCCCCGAGCCTTTCGACACATGCCGGAAAGCTCTTCCAGCACCTCCGGGGAAAGAATTTTTTCGGGAAATCCCTGTACCGTTTTTTTACATACACCCATAGAAAATCGCTCCTTCTGTGTACACCTCTCCGAGGAAATCCGGAAAACCGATTTTTCGTCCCTTCCGGAGCCGTTTCGCCCCGAAAAGCCATATTTTATGGATTATAACACTTTCCCCGGACTCTTTTCTGAAGAAAGCTCGCAAAAAAAGAGACCCCTTGGCGAAACGTCCGAGGGAGTCTCCCTTTTCATGCAAATCTCGTAAAAAGGCGGTTCCTAAAGAGAGTCCCTCTCTTCAAGAGGTTCTTTTCCCTGAAGAAAGGGATCCTCTCCTACCGCATAGAGAAGATCGGAATAGGCCGTGCGTCCATCGTAAACGGCATTCACCAAGGCAGTTCTCGCTTCACTGAGAGCAACCCGGGCGTCGAGCACGTCGATGTTGGTTCCTACCTGGGCGGTATAGCGTCTCAGTGCCATTCGATAATCCTCTTCGGCACTCTCCACCTGAGCTCGGGCAACCTCCATTCTTTGCTTGGCCGATTCAAGATCGAGGGTTGCCGTGGAAACTTCAAGGCCTATTTGACGCCGCAAATCCTCCAGCTCGTGAAGAAGTTGCCGGGCCAGGCTCTTTGCCTGGGAAGCCTTGGCATTCTGTTCTCCTGAATCGAAGAGGGTCCATTGCAGAGAAAGACCCAGGGTCCAATCATCGTTATCGGGGAAAAAAGAGTCATCCGCCGCACTGACTTCCCCTCTAAAAAGCACCTGAGGGAGAAGCTGTCCCTTTTCAGCCGCTGCCACCTGCAAGGCCGCTTCGCTCTGAGCTTCCAGAGAAAAAATTTCCGGCCGAAGGGTAAGGGCCGTGGAAATGGGATCCGAGGGCACCTGAAAAGCGGGAAGAGATGTTTCCGGCTCTCCCAATGTGTAGGCATCCTGAAGGGAAACTCCCACGGCGCGCTCCAGAGCCTTCCACGCCACCTTCACCGCATTATCCATGCGAATGCGGCTCAGTTCCGCACTGGAAACATCGACCTGTACCCGAAGAACCTCGTTTTTCGCCACCACTCCATTGCGGTAGAAGGCTTCCACCTGCTTCAAATGTTCTTCTGCAAGCTCCACGGATTCCTCTGCTACCGTCAGCTGGGCCCGATAGCGTTGCACGTTGTAGTAGGCTTTGCGAACACTGTTCGTGACAGACTGCAGGGATCTCGCATAAAGAGATTCCGCCGAATTCTTCTGAAACTCCGCAGCCTTTACTCCCGCCCGAAGAGATCCTCCCGCATAGAGCACCTGGGTAAATTGAAGGGCGGTATACCAGGTATCTTCATATCCCGCAGGAGCAAATCCGATGATATCTCCCGTATTGTTTCCGTAAACGGCGTACTGTTTGGCATCCTTGTTCTTGGTGTACGAAAGGAGTACCCCAAGATTCGGCCCCATGCCGGCTTTGGCAACATTCACCTGTTCTTCTGCCTGAAAAACCTGCTCACGAGCTCCCAAAACGATGGGGTTTTCCTTCGTGGCAAGATTCAGAGCGGTTTCCAGAGTCAGCTCCTCCGCTCCGGTCCGGGGAGCGAGAATTCCCACCAGGAACAGCACCGTCAAAAAGGACAGGTTCCTTCGCCATGCAACAAGAGATCCTCCGGGGGTCTTTCGGAGAGAGGCAAAACAACTCGTACAACGGATGATCTTATTTTTTTTCACGTAACGATCCTCCTTACTTTTCCGACAATCTTACAGCATGGAAAACCTTGCTCTCCAGCCTCTTCCGGGACAAAAAATCTGAAAGCCACTATAGCACCCTCTTCGTTTAGAGGTCAACGAAGGAACGGTTCAGGCACCCGGGGTCTTGAGAAAAATCTGGAGAATCTCTCGGACCTGTCGTTCCCCCTGAAGAACGATATTTTCTATCTCCGAAGGATTGATTTCCAGGATGTCCCAGGCTTTTTCCGAAAAGGGAGGAAAAAAATAGGATCCTCCGGATCCGAGAGAAAGGAGGTTTACGAGAAAATCCGCCACATGGAGTACCGAAGCGACCTTCTCGTTCTCCGCCCGATCCGGAAGGTGATGGTACCGAACGGGATCCCAAAGAGCTTTAGGAATTTTCCACTGTTCCAACAGTTTTCCTCCCACCAAGGCATGGGAAAAACCAAGCTCTTCGTGTTCCGCCTCAAGAAGGGGTATTTTTTTCTGCAGTGCAAGTACCAAGGCATCCGCCATCTCCGCCGGAGCATGGCGGATGAGAAAAATTCTTCCGATATCGTGCAGAATTCCCGCCACAAAAAGGCGCTCTTCCTCTTTTTTGATCCCCCCCCGATCGGCGAGAACCCGGGCAAAGACACCGGTGGCCACGGAATGCTCCCAAAAAGCCCGCATATCGATAAATGTTTTGGGAATTCCCTTGAAAAGAGAGGTTACGGAAACCGCCAGAGAGAGGGAGGCCAGCTCCCGAGACCCGATAATAGTTACCGCTCTCGCAATGGTATCTATTCTCGAAGGAAATCCGTAAAGGGCGCTGTTCACTATTTGGAGAAGTTTGGCGGAAAGGCTCGTGTCCTTCTCCACCACCTCTGCAATGTGAGCGGCGGAGCTTTTGGGAGAATCGATGACCTGTTTCACTTTGAAGTAAATATCCGGAAGCGAGAAGAGTTTCTGGGGATTTCTCAAAAGTTCTTCTGGAGTGAGGTTTTTCTTTCGGGACACATACACGGGGGGACGTTCGGGAAGAGGGATCTCCCGGCGAAAGATTCCTCCGGAATCCAAGGCTTCCCGAGCCATACGTTCTCCCAAGATTCGGAAGATTTCCCGCACCATGGGATGTTTTTCGGACATTCTCCCCCCTCCCCGAAGGCGAAGGAAGGCGTAAATGGCCTCTATCTGATCTCCTGAAAGCCCGGAAAAAGAACTTTCCACCGCTCCCTGTTCTTCTTCCTCTTCGGATTCCACATAGGCCCCGGTAATTCCCCAAACCTTGAGAGAACGGAGATATTTTCCCTTTATAACTGCCCCCTTCTGGAGCATTACGCGCCCTCCGGGGCCCATAAGATCTGATGCAAGAACCATGCCTTCCGCCAGATCATCCACATGCACATGCTTCACTCCGCCACCTCCACCATCCTTTTATTCCGTACGGCAATCCGGAAATTCGCTGCCTTTTCCGGAAAGAGTCGCATTTTTCAAAGGGAACCAACCAGACAACAATGATACAATTCCGCCAACTCTATACTCTATCTAGAGTTTTCCACAAGGCTCTTTCTGAAGAAAGAGCCTCAGGGTTTTCTCCACCGCATCCTTGCGAAGAGGTTTCGCAAGATGCGCATCCATTCCCGCGTCCAGACACTTTTTCACATCTTCTTCAAAGGCATAGGCGGTCATGGCAATGATGGGAGTATGGCTTTTCGATTCCGAGGAGGATTCCATTTCTCGAAAAATTCGAGAGGCTTCGAACCCATCCATGACAGGCATGGAGCAATCCATAAAAATCAAATTGAACTTCCGATCCTTCTCGAGTACAAGGACGGCTTCCTTTCCGTTTTCCGCTACTACGATCTCGGAAGAAGGAATGATTTTTCGCAGCATCCCCTTGGCTACTACCTGGTTTACCTTGTTATCTTCCACTAAAAGAAATCGGCAACGCCTTTCGGCAAAACTTTCGAGTTCCGCAAGGTTTTCCTCTACAGGGAAAGTTTTCAGTTCCTCAAGGGAAACGCCGAAAAGCTCTGCAATCTTACGATGGAGTACCGCAGCGGAGAAGGGAAAGTAAAGTTCCGAAGGAATTCGGACTTCTCCGGGGAGCCGTGTTTTTATATACATCGGAAGCAGGAGTGCTCGGGATATCTCTCCGAGGGAATCAATAAAAGTTCGAAATTCTTCCGAAACCTCCAGGAAATTCGCTCCTCCGGATTCACTCAAAACCAGCCCGTGGAAAGGCCCTTCGGAAGGGCCCTTCAAGAGGGCTTCCTTCGTCGAAAGATACCAGGCCACTTCGCCTCCAAGGGCTCGAATCTGTTCGCTGAAAAGCGAGGCTAGTATGGCATCGGGACATACAAAAAGGATCTTCCGGTTTTCGAGAAACGGATATATTTCCAGAGGCTGCATAGTATGAGGAAGAAGCTTTAATAAAACCGTGAAGGAGCTTCCCCGATGTTTTTCGCTCTCCACATGAATTTCGCCTTCCATGAGCTCCACAAGCATACGGGTAATGGTAAGTCCGAGTCCCGTACCGCCCTTGCCGGAAGAAGAGGCCAGATCCGCCTGCACGAACTTATCGAAAATTTTCGGAAGATCGTCCTGGGATATGCCGATTCCCGTATCCCGAACCTGGAAGCAAAGGTGTTCACCCTTTGGGGAAACCTCCACGAAAACGTGTCCCTCATCGGTAAACTTTACTGCATTGCCCACCAGGTTTGTAAAGATTTGGCGTATCCTCCCCGCATCTCCCACGTACCGGGAGGAGAGAGCGGGATCAAAGCGGGAGTAAAACATAAGCCCTTTGGAAAAAGCCCGAGGAGCAAAAAGCTGTACCACCCCGTTTATAAGTTCCTGAAGATCGAAGGGGTCGCTTCGTATATCGAGACGCTTCGCCTCAATTTTGGAGAGATCCAGAATATCATTGAGCAAATCCAGAAGAGCCGTGGCGGAGCTCAGGATGATCTTTACCCGCTCCATGTCCCGGGGCTCCAGGGGGCTATCCTGGAGGAATTCCCCCATACCGATAATGCCGTTCAAAGGCGTTCGAATTTCATGGCTCATATTGGCCAGGAACTCGCTCTTTGCCCGGTTGGCACTTTCCGCTTCTGCCGCAAGTATGTTGGCTCTCTGAATGGAAGACTCCAACTCCCGGTTAGCCTGGGCAAGTTCCCGAGTTCGTTCCTCCACCATTTTTTCCAGTTGATGTCGGTATGCGTACAGTTCCTTTTCGGACTGTTCGAGAATGGCCACCTTGTTGCTGAGATCCTGATTCAGTTCCTGGATAGTTTGGTAAAGTTCCGCATTCTGGAGGACACTGCTGGTGGAATTGAGAAGAACCGTAAGAAAGGCCAGGGAGAGCTCGAGTATGCTTTCGGGATTATTGCGGAGAACCCCCACGAAAACCCCCAAAGGGCGTCCTTCGGCGGAAAGAGAATGGAGAAGCACCGAATAACCGGAAGTACCGCTCACGATGATGGGTTTGTTTCGTCCCAAAGCCCATGAGGCTGTACCGTCATCGATGAGCACGTTAAGCTCGTTCTCCAAAAACCCTTCCTTCTCCCCAGGAAGGCAGATGATATTTTCGAATTCCAGCCCCGTGTCATCGAAAAGATAAAACCCCATAACAATAAAACGAAGAAAGGATTCTATGCGCTCCGCACAGGTAGCGAGAATTTCCCGGGGATCGTTTCGCTCCATGTTTACGGCATAATTTCCCACGCTTACAGCCGCTTCGAGAACACTCAAGGCAGCCTGTTTCTCTTCGGTAAGCGCTTCCACCCGGGCCTTCAGAAAGGTTATATTCTCCAATTCGCTCATGGAACCCTCACCCTCTCCACGGCATGAATTCAAAAAGTTCTCTTTTTACAAGTCCCATCATACCATTGAACACATCTTTGAACATATCTTTAGTGTGTGAAAGGAAAGAAAAATTGTGCCAGCACCACTACTACTGGAAGCGTGAGGGCGCTTAAGAGAGTGGAACACATGACGGTGCTTGTGGCAAAATCGGGATGCAGATCGTACTCCACCGCAATGAGAGCGGTAACCACTGCCGTGGGAAGGGCGGAAGAGATAAAGAGAACCTGAGCGGCAATTCCCGAGAATCCCATGAGGAAAATGAGCAGAAGCCCCAGAAAAGGAGAGAGAATCAATCGGAAAAAGCTGGCGTAGTACATGGGGCGATTTCCAAGGGACCATCGGGTTCGATAGAGCTGCACTCCCAGGGTAAGCAGGGTCACTCCCACATAGGCGTCTCGGAAAGAGAGAAGAGCGGGCCAAAGGGGGAATCCCTGTAGACGAAGAAAGGGAAGAGCCTTGGCCAGAAAAACCAAAAGCACCGCATAGACCACGGGCATACGGAATACCCGAAGCATGCCGGTCTTCCAGGATGAGCGAGCGCTTCCGGCGATGGCGAATCCCAGGGTGTTCAAACCGAGGCTCTGGACCAGCCACACCATCATATGCACCGTCAGGGCCTGATCAAGCCAGGGAATACCTTCTCCCACCACGAAAGGGGGGCTCGAAAAAACGAGGATCGCCAGAGGAATGCCCACATTGCCAGCATTGGAAAACATAACCGTGCTGGCAAAGCTCGCCTCAAGCTCTCTTGGATACCTCCGCCATCGGGAAAAGAGGACGCCTCCTCCCCACATGATACCCGTGAGAATACTTCCGAAGAGAAAGGCTTTTCCTGATTCCAGAGATATGGGCCGTTCATAGAGAGAGACAAAAACGAAGGGGGGCAGAAGAAAAAAGAACACCAGCTTGCTCAGAGTGCGAATGTCCGGATCGTAGATACGGGCAAGAAGCATTCCTGCCCCCACCATGGCAAACACGGGAAGAACGTTGAAAAGAAATACGTGAAATACCTGCACGGCAAGCATACTCCCTTTCCGAAAAACAAAAATCCAACGTAGGATACCACAATTCCCGGAGAAGGAAAAAAGAGTTCGCCTATTCAGAAAACAGAGTATTCCGGGAGCCTGGCAGATCAAGGCACTTCGGGAAACTCCGGATTTTCCACAATATCCCGGTAGATATCACAAAATCGCCGCCTTCCCTGAGCCCTGAGAAGAGGAACCCCACCATCCAGAAGGTCGTAGATGAGAGGGCACTCCTTTTCTTGAAAGGAGCGCATGATTCTTCCGATGCGCTGCCACCCCTTGGCTTTGCCACGAAAGGGAGTGGCAAAAAGAACCGTATCCAGCCTGGGGAGATCCAGGCCCTCGTCAGCGATACGAGAAGCCACCAGGCACGAAAGATCTCCCCTTCGGATTCCTTCGAGCAGGACTCCCCGGTCTTTGCGAGGCGTCTCCCCGGTGAGGCAGGCCACCTTGCCGGGGAAACGCTCTTCCAGAGCTTTCGCCAGGAAAGCGCAGTGCTCCACCCGCTCGGAAAGCACAAGAAGACAGCGCCCCTGCGAAAGAGAGACCGAGGCGGCCTCCACAATAAGGCGATTTCTTTCGGAAGATGTTACGAGCTCTCCCATAAGCTCCACATAGGAATCCTCCCCGTCAGGAAGGGACGACTCAAATTTCGTCTCAATCCAGTGAAGCCGGGGCCGCAAAAGGCGCCCCTCCTTTTCCAGATCTTCCGGGGTCACCTGAGCCCGGAGAGGCCCGAGTACGGCATAGAGGAAGGGATGAAGCCCGTCCTCCCGTTCCGGAGTAGCGCTGAGACCGTAGCGGTATTTGGCGGGAAACTTCTGTATTATCCGGGTAAAGGTGGTGGCCGGAACGTGATGTGCTTCGTCCAGGAGAAGAGTGCCGAAGGTTTTCGCCAGTCCGGAAAGCTCTTTTTTCCTCCGGATCAGGGTCTGTACGGTGGCCACGGTGATGACCCCGCTCGGAGCCCACCGCCCTCCTCCGATAATTCCCGGAGAAACCCCAAGCCAATGCCGCACGTTTTCCTCCATCTGCTCCAGGAGATCCAGGGTATGCACCAGCACGAGGGTGGGCTCTCCCCAATGAGCCGCCAGGGCCAGCCCCATGCAGGTCTTTCCGGATCCACAGGGAGCCGCCAGAACTCCCGACTGCTTACGGATCATTCCTTCCAGAGCCCGTTCCTGATAAGGCCGAAGCTCTCCCTGAAAGGAGAGAGCTCTTTTCCCCCAGGAAACCCGGCGGTCTTCAATATCCCAGGTTAATCCCATCTCCCGGGCAGACGCAAGAAAAGCCCCCGCATATCCCCGGGGAAGCACCGCTCCGGTCTCTCCTTTTTTACGATATAAAGTGAGGGAACGCTGTAAATTTCCGGTCCACCGGCCCATTTTCTTTCTGCGGATATACTCCGGATTCGGAAGGGAAAGTTCTTTTCTGGCCCTCTCCAAAAGCTCCGAGGGAGCATCCTCCACCCGGCACATATTATCCAGCACCAACCGGAGGGAGTTCACGAAGAGCCACCGGAAAGGCGGGCATGATGCATATCATGTATGCCGCAAGAGCATTTTCGCTTCGAAGGCTTTTTTTTCATAGCAATATTCATGTTATTTATTTTCCAACCGCCCTTCTCGACAAGCGCCATGGCGAATCCATGCTGCATTTTCGGAGAGATCATATCACGTGAAAAAACATATTCGGTGCCCTTGCCATGCAAATGCACCCTTCGCAAGAAGAAGTTTTCAGAAATATACACGGCCACCGCAACAGGTTAGGCGCCTTACAGTGAAGGCATTCCCCCGGCAGCGTAGATACACGAAAAAAGCCCCGGAGAGAATTTCCCCGGGGCCTGTATTTGTAATGGTGGGTGGTATAGGACTCGAACCTATGACCTCTTCCGCGTCAAGGAAGCGTTCTTCCTCTGAACTAACCACCCGAAGCGTCGAAAATTGTACAGGCCATCACTGATATTGTCAAGGAAGTTTTTACCGAGGAGGTTTTTCGGGTTTTGCAAAAATTTCATTCCAAAAGTCTTTCCGTTTCGGGTACAATCAAAAGGATGATGCGGCAAACCTATAACGCTGAAAGAAATTTTTATCTCTTGTTCCCGAGGTGACCTGATGCAGTGCCCAACTCTCGCATCCCCGCGTATTTCAAGAGCGTCGAGGAATATATGCCTCGGGCTTTTGTTTTCTCTTTTTCTGCTCTCTCTTCTTCCTTCCCAAGGAAATGCGGTCAGCCGGGGAGCCGTGGTGGATCAGGTAATCCGCTCCCTCAACCTGCCCCCCTGGAAAGGAACGAGCCGATTTTCCGATGTCCCCCCTGGACATCCCTACGCCCAGGCCATAGAAACGGCTTCCGCCCTGGGAATTCTCCTCCCGGGAACCCACTTTCACCCGGATATCGAAGCCACTCGGGCGGAGGTCTTGGGATTCGCCTTCTGGGCCATGGGATGGCGCAAGGAAGGACAGATTGTCCAGGCTCTTGCAAAGGAACAGCTCTCTCCACTTTTACCGGCACATTTGGGAGCATTTCTTTACATAGCTTCCCAGATAAACCTGCCTCCACCTCCAGCCTTTCTGGAAAACTCCGTGGAAGACTGCTCTTCCGAAGATCTGGCATCCCTGGGAGAATGGCTTGAAAAATGCCGTAAAAGCCGTTTGATATGGGAGGCCATCTTTCCCGGATCTTCGGGAACTCTCCTGGTACACCGGGAAAATGTGGGATACCCTCCCTCCTCCTGGGGAGTCCAGGTGCTTGGCATTATCTCCCGGGAAGAGGCGGAAAGCCTTGCTGCAAAGCTGAAGAAGCAAGGAATGAGCGTCTCCGTGGTCTCCGAGGGGTTCGGATACACCCTTCGGATTGGCCCCTACAAACACTATTACCAGGCATGGCTCACCCTACTGCGGCTTCCTCTCCAGTACAGCCCCACACTGGTACCCTTTTCCGGTGGCTCCGGCGGAGCTCTTTTCTGGTGTGCCATCAAGGGTTCGCCCCGGGATCTCCGTCCGCAAATTATCTTTGCCTCCTCCTCGGGAGAACCTAAACTTCCCCTTTCCCGAATAGCCGAAATAACCCGGGCAGAAGGAGGAATCAACGGAGGCTATTTTACGGGGTCCACTCCCATCGGAACTCTTTTTCAAGGAGGTCTTCCCCTTTCCGGAACCTATAAAAGCCGCTCTTCCCTGGGATGGAATATGCAAGGAGAGGCTTTTTTCGGAAGCGGGGCCTTCAAAAGCTACCTTCGAACTCCCCAGGGCCTTCTACCTATTAACGAAATAAACTCTCCTTCCGACAAGGACGGTATCGAACTCGTCACTCCGCACCTCGGGCTCTGGAAACGGATAACCCGGGGGGGGCTCATATCCCAGTTCCGTGAGGGAGTGCTCGCGTGGCGTACCTACGGAAGCGGCGTACATCCGGTTCCTCCGAAAGGATATCTCTGCATTGCCCGGGGAAAGGGGGAGACTCTCATGAAAGAGATGGAGCTTGCCTCTCCCGCAGAGGTGATACTTCAATGGGAGGATCCGGAAATGCTGAAGATGGATGGGGTTATTCAGGGAGGCCCCATGCTCTTCAAAGATCGCCTGGCATGGGAGAAAAACGAGGGATTTTCCGCAAGCTTTACGGGAAGCAAGCACCCCCGAACGCTGGTGGGATTTGACGGAAGGGATTTATGGTGGATCGTCATCGATGGGCGCAACTCCTGGCACAGCTTGGGCGTAACCATTCCGGAAGCCCGGAGAATTACCTATGCCCTGGGGCTCCATTCAGCGCTGAATCTTGATGGAGGAGGTTCTTCCACCCTCTGGTGGCAAGGGATTGTGGTAAATCTTCCCTCAGAGGGAAAAGAACGTTTTTTACCCTACGGCGTTCTTTTCGGAGTTCCCGAGCAACCATAGCCTCTATAACATAGAGAAGCGGGGGGAGAATGGAAATAATTCCGATCTCCCCCCGCTTGGCATGTCTGTTAGCTGCCGCAGCCTCCCTCGGGAACATGAGCGGTAGAAACAAGAAGAATTCTGCTCCAGGGAAGAAATCCGTACAGATCAACCTTAATGGAATCTTCTTCGAAGGACATTTCATCAGGCACCCAAAGGGTATACCCTTCAAAGCTATGAGACGTCATATCCGTAGTGTTCTCGGGCTTTCCGGGCTCTACGAGCACCGCATGACGCACCGCTCACCCCCCACCGATCTGGCGAAGGATCAGATAGAACTCATTTCCCTGTTTAGCCATATGCCGTTGCGCTTTTTCGGAAATCTCTACTTTTTTCATCTCTATCCCTCCTCAAAAACATCTTCGCTAAAATTCTTTCTCTATTATACCACGCATACCACACAGGGTATTCCTAGAAGGCTGCTTCGGGAAAAAATTCCGTAAAATCACTGGGAGGAGAACAGATAAAAACACGCTCCGAGAGGTTTTCCCAAGGAGAAGGCATGGGAGGAAAAACCATTCGGAAGGCATGCAAAAGAGGGCGGGAGATTCCCCGGTTACGCACGTCTTTGTTGATTTTTTCGTTTCCGTATTTGTAATCCCCCACCACGGGACATCCCAGGTGTGCCAGGTGTACCCGGATCTGATGCGATCGTCCCGTACAAAGTTCCACCTCCAGGAGGCTGAACCTTCCGTCGTATGCAAGGGTTCGGTACCGGGTAAGAGCGGCAACTCCCCGGGAATCCACGTAAACCCGGTTTTCCCTTTCGTCTTTCCAGAGAGGTTCTGCGATCTCCCCCGTTTTTCCCGGATTTCCCGCTACCACGGTACGGTATATTTTGGATATCCTCTCTTCTTTCCAGAGAGCGTGCAGTTCCCTTAAAAGAGAGCCGTTCAAAGCTACCAGGAGAATTCCCGATGTATTCCGATCCAGCCGGTGCACCGGAACCGGCCGAAAGTCCCGGCGGGCAGGAACCATCTCCCATATTCGGGTAATAAGGCTGTCTCCGCCTTTTACGTCGGGTTGGGTAAGGAGCCCCCAGGGCTTATCCGCCACGAGGAGATGTTCATCCTGATAAAGGATGGCAACGCTTTGGAGGTTACGAAGAGCATGATTGCCTTGGAAAACACGTTCCCCGGTCTCCCGCGCATCCTCTCCCTTGGAGGGTCTTTCGGAAAGCTCTTCCCAGGGAACCCGGAGGATCTGCCCCGCTGCGGGGCGGGCATCGGGCTTGGTGCGCCGCCCATCCAGCCGCACATCGCCTTTCCGGATGGCCCTCATGATGGCCCCCAGGGGAACGTGCTTGTAGAGAGTACGGCATATGCGGTCCACCCGGCGTTCCGCATGATCTTCAGTAATGAAAATTTCTCTTCCTCCGGAGGTTGTTTCCTCTCCTACTTCCATTTCCAGAAGCGCCTTTCCAGAACCCGATTCCATTCGGAGATCTCTTCATGCTCCGCCAGGCTCTCCACCGCATCGAGGCCGCAGAAGATTTGAAAGTCCAGGTTGTCCGCCGCCGCCACGATAAGCGCTTCCACGGTAGCTGGCATGACGGGGGATCCGAATTCTTTCTTGCCGTGATGGCTCAGGAGGATATGCCCAAGGTGCAGGGCAATCCGCTCGTCAAGGCCATATTCTTCCGAAAGGCGTTGGAGTTCGTAAAAACCCAGGGCAATATGGTCGTGCACGTTTCCCGCCACGGTCATCTCCGGCAGAGGAGTGAGGGTGTAGGCCTGGAGTTTTCCCAAATCGTGCAGCAACGAACCGGCGAGCACCACGTCCCGCTCCAGGGCAACTCCCAAAGAAATGTAGGTTTCCGCAAGGGCCACAGCATTTTGCGTCACCCCCAACGTATGTTCCAGAAGGCCATGCACATAGGCATGATGATGGGATACTGCGGCAGGCCAGTCCCGGAACCGTTTCCACCGCTCTCCGGAAAAAACGTGCTCCAGAAATCCTTTTACGGGCTCTCCGCAGGATTCGAGAAGGGTGACAAAACGTTTTTCCAGATCCTCCAGAGCCACGGGGCAGGAAGGAACGAACTGCGAGAGGGGATATTCTCCCTCATCCAGCACAAAGAGCGAGGAGAGAGTGTACTGATTCTGCCCCTTGTAGGACTGTACCTTTCCCATTACCCCCAGGGCTTTTCCCTTGCAGCGAACCCCGAAATCCTCTTCCAGGGGATCCTGCTCCCTCCAGCGGTTCTCGGGGTCTATTTCCTGGGACTCCCGCAGAACGTGCCATTTTCCGTTGTTCCATACTTTGACGTCCAGTATTCCCGTAACGTCCATAAGCCGCATCTCCCAGTAGGGTTTTCCGTTTTTTCCCAGCTTCTGAACCACCTCGAGAGCCGCCACCCTGGTTTTGAAAGAATCTCCCTCGGAAAGGTTCTTAATTGCCTCGATGGCAACCATGTCCATACACTCTGCACCCCGTTTCGCTGCATAAAGCTCCTAAAGATTTTCCGCTAGATGTACATCCACCGCCCAGAGAAAATCTCCCCCATCCATGAGGCTCCGCATAACCTCGCCAGGCACTTCGTGGTCGATCTGCATCATGCCGATGGCAAGCCCGCTTCCGTTTTTGCGTCCCAGGGCGAAGTTGGCGATGTTGATACCGCGCTCACCCAAAAGACTTCCGATACGGCCGATAACTCCCGGTCGATCATGGTTTTGAAAGAGAAGAATCCGGCCTTCCGGAACACATTCAACCCAATAGCCGTTAACGTTTACAATTCTCTGTTTTCCCTCTTCCGTCACAGTTCCCGCGAGGGAGATTTTCTCTTTTTCCCCCTGAAGCTCGCAAACCACCATGTTTCGATAGGTGGACGATTCCTCACGTCCCTCCTGAACCCCCATTTCCCGCTCATCCGCAATGAGGGGAGCCGCCATGTAACTCACATCCGCCCCGTGGTAGACTTCGAGAACCCCCTTGAGGGCTGCCACGGTAAAGGGAGAATAATTATAGGGAATTTCAAAGTTGTACTTATCCTCTTGGAAGAAGAGTTCTCCTTTGAGGGTTATCCGTAACGTCCCGGGAGCCGATGAGATGAGCTGGGCTCCCATATTGCCGAGTTTCCGGGAAAGCGAGAGAAAGGCTCGTTTATTTTTGGAAAGCTGGGATTCCATAAAGGGCAGATTCACCGCATGCTCATAGGGCTCTCCCTTGAGAGCCGCCGCAAGATTTTTGGCGGCAATTCTCGCCACTGCGGACTGCCCCTCCCGGGTATTTGCCCCGATGTGTGGAGTGAGCACCACTTTTTCCCGGATATCCTGAGCCAGAAGAGGATGATTTTCCTGGAGGGGCTCCGTACTATAGACATCGAAGGCGGCCCCTTCTAAGCGGCCGCTTCGTAGAGCTTCCGCAAGAGCCTCTTCGTCCACCAAACTTCCTCGAGCACAGTTTATCAGAAAACTCCCCTTTTTCATGGCCCGGATGCTGGTTTCGTCCATCATGCCCCGGGTCTCTTTTGTGAGAGGGACATGAAGCGTTACGAGATCCGCCAAAGAAAGAGCTCCGAGAAAATCTTCGCAGAGGGTAACGCCGAGGGTTTCCGCCTTTTTGGGAGAGACGTAGGGATCGTAAGCATACAGGTCCATGCCGAAGGCTCGGGCTCTCTTAGCCACGGTTCCTCCGATACGTCCAAGCCCTACTATGAGAAGTTTTTTCCCTTCCAGCTGCGTTCCCATGAACCGCTTACGTTCCCATTTTCCGCAAAAGACGGAGTCACAGGCCCGGGGAATATGCCGGAGTAGCCCGAGAATATTTGCCATGGTAAGTTCCGCCGCCGCCAGGGTATTTCCCGTGGGAGCATTGATTACCACAATTCCCCGACGGCTCGCTTCGAGAAGATCGATGTTATCGACTCCTACCCCGGCACGGCAAAGCACCCGAAGCTTTTTCGCCGCATCCAGAAGATCCTTATCCACTCCCGTGCCGCTCCGGGTAAGAATACCCTCGTATTCTCCCACAATATCCAGAAGCTCGCCCCGGGACAAGCCGATCCGCTCTTCCAGCACAAGAGCCTTATCTTCTTTCAAAATCGTAAGCCCCTCCTCATGAATGGGCTCCGTCACGAGAACTCGATACATGACTCTTCCTCCTTTTCGTCTCTTCTCCACAAAAATCTCCCCAAAAACGACAAAGGGACCGGAAGAACGCTTCCGGTCCCTTTGTGGTTATACGAAATTCCCTGAGAACTAATAACCCTTACGGTCCGGCGGCAACAGCATACCCGTTCCACTTCCAAGAGGAAGAGGAAGAACAGATACCAGCCCCGAAACCGTTGTGGTAAAGCATGTTTCGCCTCATATGCTTTATTCCTTCTTCAGAGAGATAAAATTTTATGGTTCTATATATCATGATTTGGAGAGGAGGTCAAGGAAAAGCGGATTTTTTGTGACGGGACAGTGATAATGTCACCCCTGTCCCGTTTTCGCCAAAAAGAGGTGCATTTTACCTATCTCTTGACATCGTTCAAAGCATCTTTTTAAGAATCCTCATCTCTGACAGCACGAGAAGAAGAGTACAGAAATTCGGGCTTGACACGTAAAGCAAGAGTCGTATATAACTATATACACTAATCAATCGTGATTTGTGATCCCAACGCATCAGAACCCGAAAAAGGGAGGAAGAAAACATGCGTATCATCATTGCTGGAGGCGGATGGGGAGGCTGCGCCGCTGCGGCATCGGCCCGCAGGGCGGGTGCCGATGTGGTGTTACTGGAGCGGGCGGACATGCTTCTCGGTACGGGGTTGGTGGGAGGTATCTTCCGTAACAATGGCCGGTTTACCGCTGCCGAGGAGATACTCGCCATGGGAGGAGAAATGTTTTCCGTCATGGACAACTGTGCGCGGCATACGAACGTGACGTTTCCCGGACACGCTCACGCATCGCTCTACGATGTCTATGAAATGGAACCCGCCATTCTCGCCTATCTGAAAGACCTCGGCGTAGAAGTGCGCCTGGAAACTTCCGTTTCAGGACTCACCAAAAAAGACGAGCGCATTGCCGCTGTGACTCTCCGAAAAGGAGAAACTATTGAAGGGGATGCCTTCGTGGACGCCACGGGAACCTCCGCCACTCCCGCATACTGTATGAAACACGGAAATGGCTGTGCCATGTGCATTCTCCGATGCCACACCTTCTCCCCCCGATGGGGCCTCACCTCGGGAGCGGGAGTGGAAGAATGGCACGGCGGAAAACCCGACGGCTCCACGGGAGCCATGAGCGGCTCCTGCAAGCTTTTCAAAGAATCCCTGGCTCCGGAAATCCGTAAAACCCTCGAAGAAACCGGGGTCTGTCTGGTGAAGGTTCCCGAAGAAGTTCGGGAGGGCTCGGAAATTCTGGATATGAAAGCCTGTCAACAGTATGCCCTCAAGGACTTCGTGGAAAATATCGTGCTTCTCGATACGGGGCCCGCAAAACTGATGACCCCCTACTTTCCCTTGGAAGATCTCCGGAAAATTCCGGGATTCGAGAAGGCTCGCTACGAGGATCCCATCGGAGGCACCCGAGGCAATTCCATGCGGTACTTCCATTTCGCCGCCTGCTCCCCCGCTCTCCAGGCGGAAGGAAAGATCTCCAACCTCTTCTGTGCCGGAGAAAAGGCGGGAGCCATGGTGGGACATACCGAGGCCATCGTCACGGGATATCTGGCAGGGCATAATGCGGTACGTTACGCCAAGGGACTGGACCTTATATCCTATCCCAAGGAACTCGCGGTGGGAGATTTTGTGGATCACGTGATCTCCGAAATGCGGCATCCCGAGGGACGGCAGTACAAATACACCTTCTCGGGATCCATCTATTTTGAAAGAATGCGGCAGCAGGGACTTTACTCCACGGAGGTTGCAGAAATTTCTCAAAAGGTTGCTCAAACAGGATGGGAGAATCGTTTCTCCCGAAAAGTATAGCCTCACGGAACTTATAAAGGAGGGAAAAAATGGCCCCCGTCCTTACTGCCGTACACTGGGCATATCTGGCAACCATAGTGGTAGTGATTTTCCTTATGATACGTCGCCGGGACGTTGTGCTTCCCTGCCTTGCGGGCTCCTTCGTGGTGGCTCTGCTCTATAAGGGCTCCTTCATCGGAGCGGTGCAGGGGATCTTCAACGGTCTCATGGAAGCGGGAACGGACCTTTTCGACATCATGCTGGTCATAGCGCTTATGGTGGCCATGCTCCAGTCTTTGCGTATCATGGGAGCGGACTATAAAATGATCGCCCCGGTACGACGGTTCATGAGCACCCCCTCCCGGGCTTTCTTCATTCTGGGAAGCGTCATGTACGTGGCGGCCATCTTCTTCTGGCCCACCCCCGCCACGGCTCTGGTAGGAACCCTTCTCATTCCCGTGGCCATAGCCTCGGGGCTTTCCGCCATGGGAGCCGCCATGGCAGTGAATATCATGGGACACGGCATGGCCCTTTCGGGAGATCTCGTTATTCAGGGTGCCCTCAAACTCTCTTCTGAGGCCGCTGGAATAGAGGTGCAGGAAATCTTTATCCCCGCGGCAATTCTCTCTCTCGTGGCGGGGCTCACCGCCACGGGAGTGGCCTTCCTGATGGTTCGTCGGGAGATGAACTCGGCGGAAACGTCGAAAATGACAGAAATGACGGGAACTCCCCTGGTGAACATGGAAGAGCCCGAATTCGGCCGCTATGCGGGGCTTTTCGCCTTGGCGGTACCGATTCTCATGTTCCTGGTGGTGGTTATTATGGTAACCATGAAAATCCGGGGAGGGAGTGCCACGGCGCTTCTCGGAGGGACGGCGGTATTGATTCTTTTCGCCGCCACGGTACTCCAGAGCCCTCGCACGAGTCTCGAGGATATCGTGGGGCACCTGCGCCACGGCCTCCTTTTCGCCATCAAAATCTTTGCTCCCGTCATTCCCATTGCGGGATTCTTTTTTCTCGGATCCCAGGGAGCGGCCCAGCATATCCTCGGCGAGGGAGCTCCGGGACTTCTCTACGACCTCGGCCGGAGTCTGGCTGCATGCCTCCCCCTGGGAAAGATTCCTCTGGCCTTCGGAAATTTGATCGTGGGTATCATTACCGGGCTTGACGGATCGGGATTTTCGGGACTTCCCCTCACGGGAGCCCTGGCACAGGCTTTGGGAACACCTCTTTCGGTAAACGTTCCCGTACTTGCCTCCATAGGACAGATGGGCGCCATCTGGGCGGGAGGGGGCACTCTGGTGGCCTGGGCCTTCGGACTCGTAGCCACTGCGGGAATTGCCGGAGTCGATCCCCTGGAGCTGGCCAGAAAGAATTTCATCCCCGTGCTGGCGGGGCTCGTGGCTGCCACGGGAGTGGGAATTTTCATGATGTAACTCCTTGCAGGTATTTTTTCGCAAAAGAGGCGGGCATGTAAAAATCCGGGAAGGTCCGGGAACTCTCATATGGAGAGTTTCCGGACCTTCCCGGATTTCCGTACACGACGGCTTCCGAGGATGTATTATCTTTCCTCGGAATGTTCTTTTTCGTGTCCGTAGCTGACGAGGCTTCGCCCTGTGGCGTAGCGGAGCCCCGCCCGGGCCATGGAATAGGCATAGAGGGCCCGGTTGTAGTCTCGGGCCGCATCACTCATGGATTCGTTGGCGTCGGTAATCTCTATAGAGCTTCCCATACCCACTCCATAGCGCTCTGTAGCGAGAGCGAGCTTCTCCTCCGCCTGCCTTTTGGCGAGAGCCGCCACCCGAATGCTTTCCTCCGCCTCCCCGAGGGAGAGCCAGGCTTGTTCCACCTGAAGGATCACGTTCTGCCGAAGCAGAATCTCCTGGGCTTCCTTACGCTCAAGAGTTCCCCGGGCCTTGCGAAGCTTTTCTTCGGTAATGCCTCCGTCGTAGAGGGGAATGCTGAGCTCCATGGCAAGACTCCAGGCGTCCTTGTCCGCCGGAGAGGTTCCTCCTATGCGATAGCTTCCCCGGGCGGAGAGAAGCGGAGAGTTTTCCCTTCCCAGGAGATAGATTTCTTGAGACGCTTGGGAAACCTCTCGGGAGGCCGCCTTGAGATCCCCTCGAAAGGCAAAGGCCTGGGCAAGCACTTTTTCGAAGGAAATCTGAATTTCTTCGTAATCCAGGACATCCTGAATGCCATAATCCGTGGAGGCCGGCAATCCCAAGGCATTGTAGAGCACGGTCCGGGCTTTGCGAACCCCCGATTCTCCCTGAATAAGGGCAATTTGCGCCTTGCTCTTGTCCACCTCTGCGGCGGTAACGTCAAAATACGGAGTGGATCCCACCTCGTAAAAGACCTTGGCCCTCGTAAGATGTTCGGCGTATCGTTCCAAAGTCTCCCGGGCCACCTGGGCATCCCGAAGGGATTCGAGCAAACCGTAGTAAGCCTTTTCCACGTTGTAAACGATTTCCTCCAACGAACGGTATTCCTCCAACCGGGATATGTCGAGCCCCTCCAAAGCTATGGCAACCTCGGTCTCCGTGCGTCCCCAGTCGAAAAGGGGCTTGGAAAGCACCGCAGCAGTGTTGTAACTGCTGCCCGCATCCCGATCGTTGAATCCTCGTTCCCGGGCGTAGTCCACATTGACATCTATCTTGAAGGCTTCTCCGGTTCTCGCAAGGCCCAGATCTCCCAGGGCCTCTTCAACCTTGGCTCGGGCTTCCCGAGCTCCGGGATGATACTCCAGGGCCATCCGGACACACTCTTCCAGAGAAAGAAGTTTTTCCTCCCCCGAAACGCCTCCTCCAAAACCCAAAACGAAAAGAAACGGCAGAAGGGCTTTCAAAAGTTTTTTTCCGAAAGATCTTTTACATCTAGGAGGAGTTTCGTGGAAGAACATGCTTTCATCTGGTGCGGCATAACGTTTTATCTTCAGGAACAACGGGCTTTCCTCCTTCCATGCCACTCCTCCACCAACGAGTAGAGCGCGGGGATAAAGATGAGGGTAATGAGGGTGGAACTTGCCAATCCCCCGATAACCGCCCTTGCCATGGGAGCCTGGGCTTCTCCTCCGTCTCCCAGGGCAAGGGCAAGGGGAAGGAGGCCGAGACAGGTGGTGAGAGCGGTCATGAGAATCGGCCGCAATCTGCGAATACCGGATTCCCGGGCAGCCTCCAGGGGAGACATGCCTTGACTTCTCTGAAGTCGATTCGCCTGATCCACCAGAAGTATGGCATTGTTCACCACGATACCCGCCAGCATGATACACCCTATAAAGGATTGCATGTTAAGGGTAGTTCCCGTGAGGAAGAGCGTGGGAATCACTCCGATGGCACCCAGAGGAACGGAAAACATTACCACCAGAGGATCCTTGAGAGATTCAAACTGACATGCCATGACCATATAAACCAGGAGCAGGGCGAGAATGAAACTGAAAAGAAGCTCCCGGAAAGATTCCTCCTGTTTTTCGTATCCCCCGGAAAACTGAAGGGAAAAGCCCTCGGGCAGAGGAATTTCCGCCAAAACCTGGCGGAGTTCCGACACGAGCACCCCCTGAGGTTTCTCCGGAGCTCCCACGCTTACCGTGAGCACCCGCTCCCGATCCTTGCGTTCAATGGAGATAGGCCCCAAAGAGCTTCTGAGAAAGGCTATGTTTCCGAGATTTACGGACACTCCCTGAGAATTTCTGAGAGGAAGATCCAGGATTTCTTCCAGGGAGTAGTTTTCTGCGGATTCTCCCTGTATGCGGATATCGTACTCCTTTCCTTTCACGCTGTAGGTTCCCGCAGTTTTTCCGGCTATGAGAACGCGAAGCGCCTCCGCCACATCCTGCACGGAAAACCCGAGGGATCCCGCCTTCTGTCTATCCACCACCACGGAGTATTCCGAAAGGCTCTCCTCTCGGGAGAGTTCCACATCCGTAACCCCCGGCAGAGCCTCCCCACGGTGGCGAATTTCCTTGGCCAGGGCATAGGCAGTATCCATATCGTATCCCCGGATGTCGATATCCACCGTATTTTCTCCGCTTCCTCCAAGTATACGTCCCATGATACTGCTCCCCACCCTGGGACGGGCAACAACTCCCGGAAGATTCCGAAGCTCCCGCCCCAAAGCCGCCGCTACCTCCTGACTGCTGCGGGAGCGTTCTCCCTGAGGAACGAGCCTCAATCGAAAGGTTCCCTCGTGGGAGGCATTCCACCCTCCGGTGCGAACCTGGAGAACCTGGAGTTCCGGCACAGTTCTCTGGAAGATTTCTTCCATGCGGAGCACCGTACGCTCCATGACATCCACATGGGTTCCCGGAGCCATGGAAAAGTACACCCGTACTTCCGACTCGTCCGTGGCAGGCATGAGTTCCGTTCCGAGCAGGGGCCCCAGGAGGAGAACGCCTCCAAAGAGGAGCGTTGTAATGCCCAGGGTGATCTTTCTATGCGCTAGAGCTGCCTGAAGGAGTTCTTCATAGAATCGGGCCACTCCTCCGAGGATCAGGGAACTTATCCGCCCGAGGAGGCGGAAAGGGGTGAAACGTCCATGAACCTCTTCGGGATGTACGCACCGGGAGGATAGCATGGGGATCACCGTAAGGGCCACTCCAAGAGAGCAGAAGAGACTGAAGGCCACCACCAGGGCGAACTCCCGGAAGAGCATTCCCGACATGCCTCCCACAAAGAGAAGCGGCAGAAAGACTACTACCGTGGTAAGGGTTCCCGCGAGAACCGCTGCGGCCACTTCCTGAGCACCTTCCAAAGCGGCCTGAAAGGGAGGCACCTTTCGTTCCAACCGATGAGAGATGTTCTCCAACACCACGATGGCGTTGTCCAGGAGCATACCTATGCCTAGAGCAAGCCCGCCGAGGCTCATGATGTTGAGGGAAAATCCCGCGAAGAACATAAGGCCGAAACAGGCGGTGATGGATACGGGGATAGCGGTGGCCACCACAAGGGTGGCGGGGAGGCTGTTAAGAAAAAAGAGAAGCACCACCAGGGCAAGCATTCCTCCGCCTAAAGCGGCCACGGTGAGATTGCTCAGAGAGTCCCGGATATAATCCGAGGTATCGAAGAGAACGATGAACCGCCCCTGGGGAATATCCAGATTGATTCTCTCCACCTCCTGGCGCACCGCCTTGGCCACCGCCAGGGTGTTTCCTCCGGACTGTTTATATATCATCAGCTGCACGGACTCCCGGGCATTTACCCGGTTGATCTGTTCCCGCTTCTCCGTGGTTTCCGAAATCTTCGCCACCGAACCGAGCCGCACCGGCGCATCCTCCCGGTAGAAAAGCACCACATTACGGATCTCTTCGATGCCAGAAAAACTTCCGGGGATTCGAAGCCGCACGTTGATGTGTCCTTCCCGGAGGCTTCCTCCGGGGAGATTGATGTTGTGCTCTCGAAGAATGCTCGTAAGGCTATCCAGAGAAAGCCCGAGCGCCCGGATACGTTCCAGAGAGATGTCCACGTGAATTTCCCGGGCAAGCCCCCCCGCCACGGTCACTGAAGCAACTCCTGGAAGACGTTCGAAACGATAGGCCAGAGTATCTTCCACATATTCCCGGGCATGAAGAAGGGGCATTTCCGAAGAAAAGGCGAGCATCATCACGGGCATGGCGGCACTATCGAATTTCCGGATCACCGGCCGATCCACGTCATCCGGAAGTCTGGGAAAAATACGATCGATCCGATCACGCACATCACTGGCGGCGGCTTCGATATCCGTGCCCCAGGTAAAGGTGACGGAAATGGAACTTTCTCCCTCGGTAGAGGTGGACCGCACCTCCTCCACACCGCTGATGGCACTCAACGCTTGTTCAAGAGGGCGAGTAACGCTCTCTTCCACGTCCTCGGGAGCCGCATCTTCATAGGCAGTGCTTACGTTGAGCCGAGGAGATTCAATTTCCGGGAGAAGATCCACCGCGGTTCCCCGGAACCCCACTCCTCCCAGCACGAGAATGAGCAAAGCCCCCATGGTGGTGAAGATGGGGCGATGCACGCAAAAGGAAATGATGTTCATGAGTCTTCGCCGCTTTTTTCTTTCTTGGAAGAATCTTCATCGGAAAGGACATCCCTCTCGGAGATGATCACGTCCCCTCCCCGAACCCCGAGAAGGTGATGTCCCAACACCACCACAGTCCCCTCGAGATTTTCGGGTTCGAGAATTTCCACCAGGGCTCCTTCCTGAATTCCCGGAACGACCTTCTGAAAAAGAGCCTTGGTTTCTTCGGAATTCACGAGAAAAACTCCCCGATCTCCCTCCCTTTCACAAAGAGCCTCCAAAGGTGCTGCAAGAACCTGAGGCTTTTCCTCCAGTACCACTTCGACCCTCATGAACATGCCAGGCCGGAGAAGAAGCTCTTCGTTGGGTATGGAAAGTTCCACCAAAGCCTGGCGGCTCTCCTCCTCTACAAGAAAGGAGACTCGTTCCACCTGGGCGGGAAAATTTCGCCCGGGATAGGCATCCACCCGGATCGAGGCGGACATGTTCGGATGCATGAGGGCATAATCCCGTTCGGTAACGTAGAACTGACCTTTGAGGGTCCGAATATCCATGAGAGAAAGAAGAGACTCGTTGGCCTTCACCAAAGCTCCAAGCTCCACATAGGAGGATCCCACGTGAAGAGTGCGGTTCTCCATCTTTTCTCCCTGGGGAACCCGAAGAACGCAATCCTTAAGACGGACGTCTGCCATCCGGAGCCGGGATTCTCCCTGCCGGAGCTGGGCCTGGGCAACTTTTTCATCCTCCAGGGCAGTTTTATAGGAGGTTTCCGCCTCGTCGTACTGAGCGTCGGAGATCATGTTCTTTTTCGCAAGAGTCTTGGCTCGCTCAAACTCCCGGTTCCTGGCAGACACCGCAGTTTTCTGGGCATCCCGCCGAGCCCGAGCCACATCGACCTCCGCCTTGATCTGATCGTACTCCAGGCGATAATCCTCATCATCCAGGCGCACCAGGAGATCCCCCGGATGAACCGCATCTCCCATGTAAGCGGGCATTTCGATAACTCTTCCCCCTACCCGAGGAGCCACATCGAAGAAAAGCGAAGGTTTGAGGGTTCCCGTAAAAATCCGGCGTCTCTGGAGATCTCTCCTCTCTAGAGGAGCCACTGCCACTGCCACAGCCCGAACCGGGGGCCTCTGCAAATTCATCCCTTCGTCATTCTGTGGAAGTCGCTGGTAGATTCGCCATCCAAAAAGTCCGAAAAGGAGAACTGCCACGAGAATTGCCACTTTTTTCCCCATCCTGGGCCACCTTCTTTGTGTTATAATGAACTTTGAATAATCAAAGAGCGTACAAATCATTCCGGAGCGTCCACGCTCTTCGGCCGCTTTTTGCAAACACTCCTATAGAATAACCCGTTTCTCGCAAAGAAAAATACCGTTTCCGTAAAGAAATGTAAAGCAGGAAGCCCCGGGAATGTCAATCTCCTCTCCCTCTTCTCCGGAGGCGTACCAGGGAGTACAGGGGAGGAATCCCTAAAAGAGTAATACCCGTGGAGCTCAGAAGTCCTCCTATGACAGCCCGGGCCAGAGGAGCCTGCATCTCTCCTCCCCATCCGAAGGCGAGAGGGACCAGGGCAATTCCAGTGGAGCAGGAAGTCATGAGAATGGGTCGAAGCCTCTCCCGGGCAGCTTTTTTCGCAGCCTCTTCGGGGGAGAAGCCCAGTCTCTTTTCGTAATCCCCCGCCTGAAACACCAGGAGCAAGGCATTATTGACTCCGATTCCCGTAAGAATGAGACATCCCATAAGGGACTGGAGATTCCAGGTGGTATCCGTAAGAAAGAGCACGCAAATCACCCCCAGCATTCCCAAGGGAACCGATGTAATTACCAGGAGAGGCTCCACCAAAGATTCGAACTGACATGCCAGGATCATATACACCAGCAGAAGTGCCAGACCGATGCTTCGGTAAAGTTCCTGAAAGGAACGGGTCTGTTCCTCGTAAGATCCTCCAAAGGCGAGAGAGTATCCTTCGGGCAGGGGAAGATCCCTTAAAGCCCGCCGGAGATCCTTTACGAGATCTCCCGGAGGCCGGGATGGAGCCGCCACGCTAACCTCCCGAACTCTCTGGCGGTCTTTTCGGGAGATGCTCAAAGGAGCCCGGGCAAGAATGGATTCTCCAAGATTTCCCAATTCCAGAACTTTTTCCCTGGAAGTGACCAAAGGCATTTCAAGGAGATCCCGAATTCCCTTTTCCCGAAGGTTTTCTCCCTGAAGCTGCAGGGGATAAGAGAGGCCTCCCCGGAAAAATTCGCCCGCCTCCCCTCCGGCGAGAAGAAAACGTACGGTTCGGGCAATCTCTCGGATTTCGATTCCCAGAGCGGAAGCTTTTTCCCGATCCACCCGAAGGCGATATTCCGGAACTCCCCGAGGCTCGGGCAAAGTGGCATCCGTAACTCCCCGGATTGTCTCCGCTCGGCGCACCACTTCCTTTCCCAGAAATCCCGCCACCAGGGGATCAAAACCACGAATCTCCACGGAAACCGCCTGTTCTCCCGATCCTCCGAGGAGATTTCCCAAAATACTGCTTGGCACTCGCACTCGGAACCGGGTACCCGGAAGGCTTCGGAGGATCTCGTGCACTTCCTCGGCGATCTCCTGAACTCCTCGATTCCGCTCCTTTCGAGGAGCAAGACCGAGACGGAAAACCCCTCCATCCGCCGCACGGTCTGCAGCACACTGCATAATCCGAATCTCCGGAACCGCCTCCTCCAGTACGGCTTCTACCTGTTTCATCATGGCCTCCCGAACTTCAAGGGGTGTACCTTGCTCCATGGAAAGATATATCCGCAGTTCCGATTCGTCCGTGGGAGGAAGAAGTTCGCTTCCCATGAGGGGAAGAAGCAAAAGCGCTCCCCCGGCGGCTACCAAAAGGAGGAGCCCCGCCTTTCGGGGGTGCTCGAAAACAAGATGAAGGAGGTTTTCGTACGTTCGAGAAATTCCTTCCATTCCCTGGAAGGAAAGGATCGTGTTCTCGAAGGAAGGGAGAAAAAATCGGGAGAGCATGGGTACCAGGGTAAGAGCCACGAGAAGCGAAGCCAAAAGGCTCATGATCACCACCGAGCCAAGCTCTCGAAAGAGAATGCCCGACATGCCCCGAAAAAAGAAAAGAGGGAGAAAGACCACTCCCGTAGTAAGGGTTCCTCCGAGGATGGGGAAAAACACTTCCCGGGTTCCCTCCAGGGCTCCTCGAGCGGGATCCTCGTAGATCCTTCTTTTTCGGAAGATGTTTTCCAGCACCACCACCGCATTATCCACAAGCATGCCCAATCCGAGGGCAAGTCCTCCCAGGCTCATGATGTTGAGGGAGAATTCCCCGATTCCCATAAGGGCGAAACAGGCCGCCACGGAAAAAGGCACCGCCGTTCCCACTACCAGGGTAGCCCCGAAGCTCCTAAGGAAAAGATAGAGAACTCCCAGGGCAAGAAGACCTCCGAGAACTCCCGCATATACCACGCTGGAAAGAGATTGCCGAATATAGAGAGAGGCATCGAAGAGAATTACCAGTTCGCCTCCGGGCAGTTCTCGGTTGATTTTTTCCAAGACCTTGCGAATCCTCTTCGCCACGGCCACGCTGTTTTCCCCCGTGCCCTTGTAGAGAGTAAGCTGTACCGAGTTCTGCCGGTTCACCCGATAGAAATAGGGGCGTTCGGAAGGAGCAAAAACCACCTGGGCAAAGGAGCGCAGCGTTATGGGGCGTCCTCGGCGAAAAGAGACCACCGTGTCGAGAATTTCCTCCAGAGAAGCGTATTTTCCGGGAATCCTTAACCCCAAAGTATTTCCTTCCTGGGTAAGGCGCCCTCCGGAAGATGTACAATTTTCGGCCTCCAAAGCCCCCAAAACCTTGGAGAGGGGAATAGAAAGGGCCTTCATGCGGTGCACATCGAGATCTATCCGTACCTCCCGCCCCCCCTCTCCCCAGAGGAATACCGAGGAAACCCCGGGAATGCGCTCCAACTGATAGATCACATGGGCATCCAGATACTCCCGGGCATGAAAGGGATCCATGGAAGTCGCGTAGCTCAGCATCACGAGAGGCATGGCCTGGCTGTCATATCTGCGCACCAGGGGAAGTTCCGCATCCTCCGGCAGAAAGGCCTCCTGCTGACGAATTCTGTCCCGCACTTCTTCCAGGGCATCTTCGATGTCGGTACCCCAGAAAAACTCCCCCACCAGATAGCTGCCTCCTTCGGAGGAGGAGGATCGAATCCGCCGAAGTCCCGAAACTCCCCCGAGAGCTTTCTCAAGAGGCTCCGTAATGCCTTGTTCCACCTCCTGCGGAGTGGCATAAGGGTAGGATGTATAGATGGTAATGCGCGGGGTTTCGAGAGAAGGCAGCAAATCCACGGGGGTTTTCCCCAGGGCCGTCAGGCCCAGAAGAAACACCAGAAGGGCCCCCATGGAAGTCCCGATGGGGTGATATACCCAATATGCGAGAAATCTCATCTTTCTTTCCGGAAAAAGGACATGGTAGAATTCATGGGACCATTGTATCCTTACCGGGTATTCCTTGGCAAAGATACAAAAGCACCATGCCATGTGTTGGAGATATTCTGAACGACGAAGGGACTGCGGAAATCCTATGCCAAGACCCAAAAAAAACCGTGTAATAAGCAACCTCCCCTCGGCCACGGCCTTTCTTCCGGAAGGGGAAAATTCGGATCTCCGAGAGGAAAGCGTGGTGGTCCTGAGACTCGACGAACTTGAAGCCCTCCGCCTCGCAGATTTGGAAGGGCTCTATCATCAGCATGCGGCGGAACACATGCACGTCTCCAGGCAAACCTTCGGGAACATCCTCAGCGGCGCCCGTAGAAAGATTGCCGAATGCATTATTCTCGGCAAGGGGCTTCACATTGAAGGGGGAAGCGTGGAGGTGAAAACTCGGGGATTCCACTGTAAACGCTGCCGTCATTCCTGGGGAACCGGAGAAGCCCCCCCCAAGCCTCGGGAATGCCCCGCCTGCCACAGCCGGGAAATCCTGAAGGACTTTTCTGATTCCTGCTGCGGGGGGCAGCGCAAACGAGGGTTTTCCCAAGAAAAAAAGGGATGTCCTTCTCCCTCCAGGAAAGAAGAGCATGATACGTCGCAAAAAGACTCCTGACCGTTGAGGAAAAACCTCTAGAACCTTGGCGGGAAAAACCGGGCATTCCTTGAATAATGCGTAAACGGGAAAAGCCCTCGGTTTTTCCTCTGTTTACAACTGCCCTTTTCCGAAAGAGCATCTCTTCGGCCTTGGAGCGGAGGGTTGCCTCGGAGATATTCCGTATGCCGAACGTATCGCATCTATGAACATATTCAGGAGGTTTCCTTATGCCTTTCAAAGACCGGATACAAGGATTTTTTCTCTTTTTCCTCTGCCTGATCTTCTGCCTTGCCGCTTCTTCCGGAAGAGCTCAAGAGGCTTCTCTCTCTTCTGAAAAAGTTCCCGCTCCGGAAGAGATGGCGGCTCCCCCCGAAAATCTTTCCTCCCTCCGGATTCCCAGGGAAGCGGTAACCACACACCACGCGCTCTCTCAAGGAGATCTGGAGATTTCCTACGATGCCACGGTAGGATACATTCCCGTTTACGAAGAGCGTACGAAAAAAGAAATGGGATCCATCTTTTATGTGGCCTATACTTTGGAAACGGAGAAAAAAGATTCTCTCCGGCCCCTGACGTTTGTTTTCAACGGAGGCCCGGGATCTCCCGCCATATGGCTGCACATGGGGGCCTTCGCCCCCGTGCGGGGCCCCATAAGAGGCGTAAAGAAACCTATGCCGGCTCCTCCCTATGAAGTCCGGGAAAACCCCTGGACTCTTCTTCCCCAGACGGATCTCGTCTTTCTCGATCCTCTGGGAACCGGCTACAGCCTTCCTCCGGAAGAATCCGGAGAAGCGAAGGAGTTCTGGGGCATTGGGGAAGATATCCGGGCCATGGGAGAGGTTATCCGCATGTATCTCACCCGGCAGCGACGATGGGGATCTCCGGTGTTTCTCCTGGGGGAAAGCTACGGGGGCATTCGGGCGGCGGGGCTTGCCTCGGCCCTCCAGGATCTCGGCATAGCTCCTTCGGGAATTATCTTGATAGCTCCCGCCCTGGATTACGGGGACATTCTCGGGAACAGCACCAACGAACGGCACCTGGTGCACCGGATTCCCACCATGGCTCTCAGCGCCAGATATCATGAAAAAATCGATTCTCCCTTAGCCCCTGAGGAGCTTTGGGAAAAGGCTCTTTCCTGGTCCCGGGAGACGTATCTTCCAGCCCTCTGGAAGGGAAACCTCCTGGAGAAGGAGGAGAAAATCCGCATAGCCCGAGAGCTTTCGGCCCTTATCGGCATTCCCGAAGAGATTCTGCTGGATTGGAATCTGCGGGTTCCTCAGCACGTCTTTGCGGGGGAACTTCGGAACGACCTCCGAAGCTTCCTCAGCCTCTATGACACCAGGCTTATCGGCCCGGGAGGCTACTACAGCTATTCCGAGGATCCTCTCATGGCCCGCATCACCACTCCCTTCGCCACGGCCTTCAAAAGGTATCTTCAGGAAGAGCTTCTGTTCGTTACGGATCTCACCTACGTTTTGAGCGGCCATGAGGCCCACAAGAGCTGGAACTGGAACTCCGGGCTCCCCCACGGAAAGTTCGGATATCCTGAAACCCTGGAAGATCTTGCCACGGCCCTTCGGAGAGATCCGCATCTTCGAGTGTTTACCGCCATGGGCACCTACGACCTGGTATGCCCTCCCGAATCCATCCGCTACGGCCTGGCTCATATGGATCTTCCCCGGGAAATCGCCGAGAGGGTTCTGGAGTTCCATCAGTATCCCGGAGGGCACATGATGTACCTCGACGAGGAAAACTTGGAGAGAATGCAGAGAGATCTCGAAAACTTTTACGGGAATCTGACGCCTTCAACGGAGAGGAAACGCTAAAAACCACCGAACGCCTTGCCCGAACAAGGCTATAAAGGGGGCTCTTCCAGACGCATCTTCCCTGGAGGAACCCCCATAATTTTTCGGAAAATCCTGGAAAAATGGCTCTGATCGGCAAAACCAAGATCCAGGGCGGTGTCTACGCAAGAACGCCCCTGGGCCAGAAAATCCACGCTTTTTCGAATTCGCAGCATGGTGGCATATTCGTCGGGACTCATGCCGAAGCGGCGCAGAAAAAGACGCTGCAGATACCAGGGACTCAGGGAGCAGAGCGCTGCAAGTTCTTCCAGAGCCACCCGCCGATGAGAGTGCGCCGCAAGATAGCGCTCCAGGAGATGCATACGCTGATCCGGGGTTTTTTTTTCTTCCGGAAGAAATGAGGAACGGGAAAAGCATTTTCGAAGAAAAGAGGCTCCCCTTTCCAGGAAAAGAGAGCTTTCGCCTTCGAGGCACGCCGCAAAAAGCTCCAGAAATTCTTTCCGGAGAAAAGGATCTTCAGAAAAAACGGGGGTTTCGGAAAAAGCTTCACTGCTGCACGCTTTAAGGTTTTGCAGAAAAGAGGAGGACCAGAGAAGAATTTGGTATGCATGCCCCCGCTCTCCGGAGCAACGGCATTCGTGAGCCTCCCCAGGAGGAAGGAGAAAAAGCGTTCCCGCTCCAAGCTCGTGCCACCGCCCCCGGACCAGAAGAGAACGTTCCCCCTCCCTTACAAGCCCCACGCAGAGGCTTGCGTGGAAATGCCGGGAAAAAGCGTGCCGTATCCCTTCGCCCCAAAGGGCCCGAACAGATCCGGAAGCATCGAGGGAAACCTGTCGAAGTTCCCGAAAATCCGGACCGCTTTCTTTCATGGCTCTCCCCCTCTTTCCGAAGTAGTCTCACCTCTTCATATTACACCAGTGCGGGGAAAAAGGTAGCCCGGATAAGAAGCCCCTCCTCTTCGGCCTCCACCTTATGGGGCACTCCCCGGGGAATGAGCGTCATGGTTCCCGGGCGATAGAGAACTTCCTCTCCTCCGAGAACTCCTTTTCCGCTTCCCTGAAGCACTTCGTGAATCTCCCATTCCTTTTCATGTTCGTGAAGGTTTAAAGCTTTTCCGGGATCTACCCGGACAAAGTGACAACTTACGGCTCCTCCGGTATCCTCTCCCTTCAAAGCATGTTTGAGGGCTACTCCGACAAAGGCGGGATGAGAATTCCAGGGATATTTTTCCAAAAACTCTTCCCTGCCTTTTTTCCAGAGAGTTCCTTCTGCAACCTTTTGAACACAAACGTTTTTCATGATGGGGCGCCTCCCTCTGCACAAATTCAGGAAATTTTCGCGTTCCTGCTGGAACAACAGGCTAGCGTAAAAGAGTTCTTCCTTCTTGTACAATCTTGTGCTTTTCCACCGGACCGGCCTTTCTGAAATTTACGAAGAGGAAAACACAAAAGAATCCGAGGCGGAAAGCCCCGGATTCCTAAAAATGCCACCTTTCAAAAAACACTCCCGGTACTTCTAGGAAGAAGCTCCTTCTGCCTCCACTTCCTGGCTGTAAGGGAAAAAGTTATCCCATAGCGTGTCGAGGCGGGTGAGGGTTTCCTCCATGGGAGGCACTTCAAAACGCCCGTCCTTTTCCCTGAGGATCTCCTTTTCCTGGAGCTTTCGCAAGGCGTCGTTTACCTCGAAGTCGAGCTTCTTGCCGAAGGAGGATTCGATCCACTCTTCGATACGATCGTCAAGCTCGGCCTCGGAGTAGAACCGACCGTCTTCGGTACGCTCGGCAACGAGGAAATAGTAAGCCAGAAGGGCCTCCTTGCATTCCTCTTCCTCCGCCTCGTGCACCAGAAAGTTGAAGACCCCCGCATTGTTGTCCAGGTTGTGGAAATAGAGGGTTTTCATAAGCTTGGCCTGGTGCTTTTCCTTGGTGTTCTTATAACGGGTAAAGACCTTTATCGAGATAATTCCCACCAGAGAGAACGCCGCAAGGATGGGAAAAAGCTTATCCTTGAAATCCATCCAGTTAATTTCCTCTCCTGCAACGAGAGCCGCCACCACCGCTCCGATAACGAGAGCTGCGGGGATCACCTTGCGGATAACGCTGAAAAGCCCTCCGAGAAGCGGAAGAAGAATCATTCCCTTGTCCACCAGGGTCATCTGGATGGTAACGTCCGGAAAGAGGGTTTCCAGAGCCGAGACGGGAACGTTCTTGAATATTTTCAAGAAGATGGGAGATTCTCCCGCAGAGGCTGAAGGCTTCGGGGATGTTTTTTTCCCAAAGGCCGCCTCCTTGAGAAGGCGCCGCTCCTTCTGGCTTTCGGTCTCTCCGGCGGTTTCGATGTAGTGGTCGTAGAACTGCTCCACATTTTCATCGCTTTTGAGCTTGATAAGTATGAGAAGCCGCTGGAGCATCTCCTCAAATTCGGGTTCCTTTTTTTTGGAGACCCAGAATTTCCACTTGGACCGGGGATCCTGTTTCTTGGGAACCTCCTGCCTGCCTCGACGATAGATGAGAATCTTTTCGTATTTTTCGTGGTTCACCTGGATTTTCAATCCTCGGGGAGCGGCCTTGGTCATAAGTTCGTTCAGTTCTTCCAGGGTAAGCTCTCGGTAGTTCGCCGCCACCAGGATGCCTTCCAGAGCTTTTACCATCTCCTCGAAACGATGGGCGGGATCTCCCAAGGCGGGATTGTGAATCTTCAGGGTGTCCGCATCGGGATTGAAGAGATGATAGGATTTACGGGCCCTCTTGAGATCCTCATGGAATTCGAAATGATAGATGGATTGAATAATCTCCGCCACCCGGCGAAATTGCTCCTGTTCTTCCGGAGAAAGCTTTCCGTGATCGCAGAGTGCATCCACGAGATCGTCCGTTCGGACCGGAATAAACTTTCCCAAATGCGGGTAATCCCCCATGGCCATTCCTCCCTCAAGAATCGTTATTTTCCAAAGTATACCACGGCTGGAAAATCGAACGTATACGGCTTACTGTCGAGAAGACCCGAAAAACTCTTTTCTACTCCAGATCCAGAGTAAAGACCAGCATATCGTGGTCGGGGTGCTCGGTCTTCTTGGTGGAACGCCCCGGCAGAGAGCCCTCGATTTCCACAAGGCTCCAGTTTTTTTGAGGAGTAAGCCCGAAAAAGCCGATGTGGTCCATATTGGATTTTTGATTGTCATAACTGTAGTTCCCCGGAGGAAGAGAGATAAGGTAGAACTCCAGGGGTTCGGGTTTTTCCACGTTGTAATCCCCCAGAACGAAACCGGGGCTTCGGAGCATGCGAGCCAGCAGATTCAGCTTTTGCAACTGAACCCGCCTCTTCTCGTCATTATAGTGCTCCGCTTCTTGAACGTCATTTTTTCCTCGGGTGGAAGGGCTTTTAAGGTGCACATTCACCATTACGAACTCCCGGCCCGTGGCGATTTCTTCGAAGAATCCCACCAGAGGGGGGCGGCTGAAAAGCGCGATATCCCGCCCCTCCCAGGCGAACATGGCATTCGAGAAAAATGGTGCGGGCTCCACGAGACCGCGAATGTGTTCGGAGTTCCAGAGAAAGTAAAGATCCTGGTTGTTTCCCGTATCGTTACCCCAAAACTTCCACCCCGGAAGATGTTTGGTTACGAGATACCGCATAACCGCATGGTTATGAATCTCCTGAAGTGCCAGAATCTGCACCGAAGAGTTTCGGATTTTCTCCGCCACCCCGGCTACATCCTTGGGAGAATACATTCGCTTTCCTTCGATGGTGAAATATTCGATGTTCCAGGTTCCCAAAGAAAGACCCCAGGAAGCTCCGGGAACCCCCAGAGAAAGAAGAATCGCAAGAAACGTCCATGCCGCACTGCCGCACCATTTTCCCAAAACTCTCATACAGCCTCCCTTATCATCGATATACTTTCCGGCAAAAACTTTATTATGGTCACTCCTTGCGGATGATAGTTCCCACATGCTCTCCCCGAAGAGCCCGGGTAAGATTTCCCTCCTGGGTTCCGTCAAAGATCTGAACCGAGGTGAGCACTTCGCTGTTCTGAAGAATTTCCAGACAGGGCCGTTCTATAATAAGATCGTCCTGCTCCATTTCCAGAAGAGTTCTGGCACCGATTTCCGGAATGAACTTCGCCTGAGGGTTCTTTTTGGGATCATCCGTATAAAGCCCCTTTTCGTCCTTTACGAAAAGACAGCTTTTCGCTCCGATAAGATCCGCCAAAAGCAGGGTGCCCACATCGGTTCGATGAATGGGAATACGTCCCCGGGCAGCCCCGGGAGGCAGAGCGAAGTAGTCGTAGGGAGGCATGGCATAGGTCACGGGGATGCACCCCTGGGCAAAGTATCCCGGAAGTTTCACGATATCGTCCTGTTCGATGGCAATTCCTCCCCAGGGGCCAAGAAGCATGGCCACCATGAGAGCGTTCTGCTCCGAAATGGTGGTTCCGAACTTGGCGATGATTCCCGTGGGCATTCCCAATTCAAGGCCGATGCTGTAAATGTGCCGGCTTCTGGTCCCCCCCCCGGTAAGGAGAAGCATCTTGTGTTCCTTCCGATTTTCTGCCACCTCGCGCACCAGCCGGGGCAGTACCTTGGCTCCCCGATCGCAAATGGACTGCCCTCCGATTTTCATAACGTTGACATCCGGAAAGAGGCGCATTTGCGGAGCGAGATCAAGGCTTTCCAAAAAAGAAGCGCTCACCAGGCTTTCTCCCATAAGGCGACTTTTTATGTGAAGTCGTTTTCCATCTTTTTCACGCATGAGTGCCATGGTACTTTTCTCCTTTATTTTCGTCGCACCTTCGAAATAGAAAAACAAGGGGGGCCTTGGCCCCCCCGTTTTTTGTGGTTTCTTGAGCCGGAATCTCTTGAAGCACAATGAGTGGTCTTCGATAAGACTATTCCTCGGATTCACTTCCGTCCTTGGGGTTGTGAAGACATACAAGCTCCGCATCCATGGCTTTTGCGAGGGTATCAAGCTCACTCTTCCGTACGTGGGTGGCAAAAACTTTAAGATCCACCCCGGAAACTGCCACAATTCGAAATCGCGGCTGTTTCATCTCCTTCTGCATTTTGTGACGCTCCCGAAAAAAGATCTTTCCCGCCATGAAGCATCTCCTCCTTTCGTATTCTCTCAACTCTCTGCATCGTTTTTGAGGCATGTCCATTATACCGGAGAATATGCCCTTTTCACCAGATCTTTCTCCGCATTTCTTTCCCATGGATGCTCAAAGAAAGGAAAATAACTTTGCAGAAAATTATTCAAAAAAATACGTGAAAATGCCACAAAAGTTTTTCGGGAGGTAGAATGGAAGGGGCAGTATTTCACGCGAGGAGGCGGTAGGCATGACCGAAGAGCTTTGCCAACAGACCATACGAAAAACTTCCCCCATGGCCGGAAAGCCAAAACAGAGATTCCCACTTCTTTCGGCGGTAACGCTTCTTTGCCTCTTCTTTCTTGGAACAGCAGCATTTGGGAGAGAAACTGTCGAAATTCGGAGAGAAAACCCAAGTATCCTCGAAAACCTCCGACTTCAGGGAGCCCTGGAAAGACTTCAACGAGATCCGGAATTCCAGGGAAGACACGTTTTTTTCTTTCACTGGGATGCGGCCCGGTCCGACCTTGTCGAAGCCATGCTTCGAAAGGGACAGCTTCCCTTTCTGGAATTTCTTCTCCACCGGGGACGGCTCTCCCTTGAAACTCTCACGGTAGATAAATCGGAAACCATGTCGGTGATGCCCAAATACCTGGCCTCCAAGCGGGATCTCGACGTGGTGGGCTGGTGGCAGTTCCACCGGGAAAATCTGGAGTTCCAGAACTTCGGCCTGATCCCGGAGGATGCCCTGGACTACCTCTTTGGCCTCTCATCTCCCCGATATCCCACCATTATGGATTTTATCGATAGCCGGGGAGAAACTGTGGTGGGGGGCTTTTCTCTCTATACCCGGGGAATGATCCGAGAAAATTACGGCCGCGCCTATCGAGAAGGACTCCGGGCTTTTTTCGATCACACCCACCTTCACCAGGCTCAGGAGGTCACCACGAAATTCCTGAATGTTCTTCGGCGCATCGCCTCGGATCCGGGAGAGCGTTTCCCCCTCTTTTCCTTCTGCGTGCTCACCGCCCTGGACGAATTTGCTCATATCGACGGCGTAAGCCTTCCTGAAAAAGAAATCCACCGGGAATATTTTTCCTGGAATCGGGAAGACCCCATACTCCACCCCTTTTTCCAGGTTATGGATGATGCGGTGGACCCAAAAGCCCCCTTCGAAAGCCCCCGATTTCGTCCTCCCTACCATCGATACGTAATCCCCGAAAAAACACGATGGTATACGGCCCCCCGAAAACCCAGAGAACTCTCCGTAAATGTTCCCCTTCTGGAGGTGTATGCGGACACCATCCCCTCCCTGAAGCTTCACGTCCTGGGAGCTCCCATGATACGCCGCAGCACCCCGAGACCCGTGCTGTCCATGATGTTTTACGACATGCAGCTCGGGAGAGTCCTGGATCTTTTCTATGCCATTCGAAGGGATGCCCGGGGAGAATACCGTTTTCGAGAAGACCTCTACCAAGAGGTACAACGGAGCTTCCCCCGGCCATACTTCGATCTTTCCCGGCTGGAACGAGATGACAGCCTGCTTGGGAACACACTTTTTTTCGTCTTCGGAGATCACGGCATGGTGGACAGCCAACACATGATGGCTCCGAACAATCCCTATCAGGCGGTAAGCATCCGAAGCAAAGAGTCTCTGGAGACTTTTTTCATCGACCATCTTAACGACTCTCTCGGCCTGAACACCTGGGAAAAAGGCATGTCCCCGGGAAATCTTCTTTTCGGCTGTGACGATCGAACCCTTCCGGAAGAAGGGGCTTTTCCCTTTGCCTTTTCCGAGTGGCAGGATCCGGTTACGGCGGATCTCGTTTCTCAGGCATCCTTCTGGGCGGACGGAGTGTTGGACAAAGCCGAAAGGCACATCGCCAGGGCTCTGCGGGATCGTTACTGGTGGACTTTTCCTCTCTGGGGCCCTCTTCTCGACGCTCCCGCGAAAAAGATCCTGGGAGAATACCGCCCCTATCTTCGGAACGTATTGATCCGCCTGCGCCTTCGAGGCTCTCTGCCCTATCGGCAAAGCCTTCGCGAGTTTCGCCAGCATTTTTACGACAGCCATATTCGGCTGGTCCATGGGGGCGGGGTACGGAACAATGCGGAACTTTTTCTCCCCGGGAAAAATGCCGAGGGAAGCCTGAACTGGAAATACCGTCCTTCCCTGGAGGAGATCACCACCTATATCTATCCGTCAGGAAAGACCCTCCTCCAGGGGCTCGAAACGGTAAAGGGAGTGGGACTTATCTTTATCCGCCGGGACAATCACCTTTTCTTCTCCGGAGCTCCTCTTCCGGAGGAAATGTTTCTGCTGGTGCGGGATCGCTACGGCAATGAAGGCGAAATTCGCGTGCGCCCTCAAAAGAAAAACCCGAAAAAACTGGAATTCGCCTACCTCCCCCTTGCGGAACGGGATCCCTTGGGATATTTTTCCTCCTCCACCCATCCCATGAAAGGGAGCTTCCACACCTTCGAAGAGTGGAACGACTTTTCCGTGGAACAACGACACTGCTATCCCAACGTAGTGGGAGGCCTGGGGACATACCTCTACAGCACGAACCCCGCTTTGGGAGATGTGCTTGTCATGCACAGCCAGGGATGGAATTTCGGGGCCTACGCAGGAAATCACGGAGGAATTCACCGGGGAGAAAAACGAACCTTCCTTCTGGTTTCGGGGCCCACGATTACCGAGGGCCCTCTCATGGCACGAAATGCCCAAGGCGAGCTCCACCACCCCACCCTTCTCGACATGGTTCCCACCGCCCTGGAATGGCTCGGCTACGGCCCGAAAGCCCTTACACGCTTTTCCCGGGAAGGTTTCCGAGCATACCTTGAAGAATGGCGAAAAAACCAGCGGGGGGAAGCGGCGGCCTATTATACGAAAATTCCGGATTTCTCAGAATTTCTCCGGGAAATACACCTGGGCTCTCTAAAACTGGAAGACTTCCGAGAGGAGGTTTTTCAAGCCCTGGAGTTCATGGAAACCCAGGAGTATGCTCCCTTTCCCAACTACGACCTTCAGGAAGAAGACGGGCTGCCTCTCTGTATTTTTGAAAAACCCTGATGGCCGGAAAAAGAAATGACACAAAAAACGCAAGATTTGCTTGAATTTTTCCTTAAAATATGTTGTGATTCCGCTGGGCACGTCTTTTGTACGGCATATCTTTTCCAACGAGAAAGGAGTATCTCATGAGCGGCTATGGCGGATATTTCGAGAAAAAGGTCGGAGTCATTACCGGATCGGCCTCGGGAATAGGACTCGGTTTGGCAGAGCGGCTTCTCGCCGAAGGAGCCCGGGCGGTATTTATGGGAGATGTCATTGCGGAAAACCTGGAAAGGGAAGCGGCCCGGCTAAACCGAATGCACCCGGGTAAAGCCTTTCCCATGCTTGCGGATGTCACCAAGAGCGATGAGGTTACAGGGCTCGTTCAGGCAGCCAAGGAACTGGAGGGACACCTGGACTTCGTCTTCAATAACGCCGGCAGAGGCGCCACGCTTCCTACCGAACAGGTGACCTTCGACTTCTGGAAACAGATCCTGGATCTTAACGTCATGGGGGTAGTCTACGGTACCTATGCGGCGATTCCCATTATGCGGGAGCAGGGTTTCGGACACATCGTCAATACCGCATCCCTGGCGGGGCTGGTTCCGATTCCCTATCAGGCAGTATACGTGGCCAGTAAAAGCGCCGTCATCTCCATGACGGAAAGCCTGTTCTACGAACTGGAATCCGAGGGCCTTCGGTTTAGCGTCATCTGCCCCAGCAACATCAAGACCCCCATTTTCGGAGATATGACTCCTCCTTCGGACGCCATAGGCGTGCAGGAAGCCATAGAATACATTTTCCAGGAACTCGAGCAAAACTCGCTGATAATAACCCTTCCCGAATCGGCCCGGAATATTTCCACGTATTACCGAACCCGGCGGGAAGAATTCGACCAGTTCATGCGGGGCATGGCCCAAGAACGCCGAGAGAACTACCGAACCAAGGGCACCTACTATTAAACGCCTTCGAAACAGAGGCCTTTCAAAGCCGAGGTTTTTTGAAAACGGAGCAGCATCTCCTTGCGCTCCAAGGAACAAATATCTCTGCAAAACCCTTCCGGGAGAAAGAGCGTTGCCATGAAAAAAGAAACGCTTCTGCGACAGGCGGATCTTTCATTGCATGTGATACTGCTGCTCATGGGAAGCATGACCATGACAATGGTGGGAATCTTTCTTTTCCCCGTGGCCGCAGGCAAACTCCCCTACTACGAAAAGGGGCTCTACGGCCTGATTCTCTTTATCGTGGCTCTTCAGATGGTGACTCTTGGAGAAACTCCCTTCGGCAACATGGGGAAATCCAAGCCCCTGCTCGCAGCTGGAGCGGTTTTAGCATCTTTGGGCATCGTAACCTGCTTTATTCCGGAACTCTTCGGAGAGATCCCCCGATGGGCACTCTTTCTCTGTTTCACTCCAGGAGGATTTTTTCTGCTCGCCCAGATGCTCTTCTCCCGGAGCAAACTCCGAAGCTGGATGGAGTACGGCGGCATTTTCCGGCACCTCATATACGGATGCGGAGGAGTCTACGTTCTCTCAATATTCGTGGGAGTACTCCTTTGGAACCCTCAATTCCTTACCACTCCTCAGACGGGGCTGACAGCCCTTCTCTTCGGAGGAGCCCTTTTTTACCTTGCGGGCACCCTCCACCAGATCTACCGATCCTATCCGGAAACCCGGAAGATACACGAAGTAAAGGGAGCTCTCGACCCGGACCAGGCGGTACTCCTGCTGACGGGGCTTTTCATGATTCTTCTCGGAATGCTCCTTATCCCGGTAAGCTTCGGAATGCTCCCCTTTTCGGGAAGCGCCCAACTGGGATTGCTCATGGTCATCTTCGCCATCCAGATGCTCGCCTTCGGAAACACTCCTCTGGGCGCTTTTCCCCGTTCGTGGCTCATGGTTTTTTTCGGGTTTCTCTTCGGAGCTTTGGGAATAGCCTCATGCATACTTCCGGAAATTCTGGTGGTACCCCTGACAATGCTGGTGGGAGGACTGAACATTCTGGGGGGCGCCATAACTCTGATAAAACTATGGGCTCCCCTTCTGGGCGCAAGAAAAACCGTAAAATCTCCTCTTCCGAAGATTCTTCTCCGGCTCTACGCAACCCAAACGGGAATGAACCTGCTTTCCATCCTCTTCGGCACCTCCATGTTCTTGTCTCGGCTTCTCCCGGGATATCTCATAGGCATCATTCTCGCAGCAAACGGGGGAGCTCTTCTCTACCTGCTCCACATTGTGCTTCTTCTGGAAAACATGAAAAGCTCCGGAGAAAAGAGCTCCTCACCGTAAAGAGGCACGAAAAAAGCCGCAACCCAAGGGTCTCTACCCTTTAGCTGCGGCTTACATTCCTATGGTGCCGGGGACGAGACTTGAACTCGTACGGGTCACCCCACACGCCCCTCAAACGTGCGTGTCAAATTAAACCCCATGCGCAGCCGAAAAATCAAGCATTAGCAAGCGTTTCACTCCAATTCAAGAGAGAAAAAAAGCTCCCCATTTAACACTCACCAAGTTTAACCAAAGGAGGAGCTTTGACCATGCCCGCTACAGTTCTCAAATTTCGCACCGGGGAAACCCTGTCCCTGGAAGAGGCGAAAGAAAAATACTTACTGTTTAAGCGTGCCCAAGGACTACGCACGATCACCGTACGTGGTCATCACGACGTTCTCCATTGCTTCTTCGGCCGTCATCCTGAGGCCTGGGAAGAAAGCAACCTCGAAAAGGCCTTGTACGAATTCATGGGGGAAGATATCGCCCCCGCCACCTACAATATCCGCAGGAACTACCTTCGGCAATTCTTCGACTGGTGCATATTGCAAGGGCTCCTTTGTAAGAACCCCATCGACAATCTACGCAAAAAAAGAGACCCTGGGAGGATCGTCGTCATCTCCGAAGACACCATAAAAAGGTTGCTCGCACTCCCTGACCAGAGCACCTTTGTGGGATTGCGGGATTATGCGATTCTCTTGACCACCCTGGATTCCGGTATTCGTCCTTCCGAAGCGTTTCGGCTTGCCTCGGAAGATTTCCACCCCGTATCCATGGAACTGCACATCAAGAGCGACAACGCCAAAACCGGAGTTTCCCGAACTCTTCCCTTGGCTCATGCCACGGTACAGGCCCTGCAAAAACTTGGGGAATTTCGCCCGAAGAACTGCCGTTTTCTTTTTCCCACCTACGAAGGAATGCCCATGAACCGCCATACTTGGAATGACCGGATGGAAAAGTATTCCGTCGCCTTGGGGGAAAAGATACGCCCTTATGACCTGAGGCACACCTTTGCGGTGTTCTTCCTGAGGAACGGCGGGCATGGGTTTGCTCTGCAAAGAATTCTCGGGCACACGGATATGAGCATGACAAAAAGATATGTCCACCTGGCCCATGGGGATATTCAGGAACAGCACCTTCAAGCAAGCCCCATATCAAATATGTTCCCGAAGAAAAGCCGGCTCCGGAAGGTGCAATCATGATCTGCCTCGGGGTTCGAAGGATTGCATAGTTCGCCCCACGAAAGAAGGGAATTTTCCGCCCTCGGATTGCTCCGGGGGCTTTTTGCGTCTCCGCAATTTTGCGCAGACGTATTTTCGCAGACGTATTTTCGGCCGTGAGGATAGCGCAATTTTGCGCAGTCCTCTTTTTCGCTCCTGAATTTTCAGGAGTCCTTTTTCGTAGTCCAATTCTGGGCCGTGAGATCTCGCCAAAATTGGAGAGATCGTATTTCCGTCAACGGGAATATGCGCAGTCCTTTTTCCACTCCCCAAAATTGGGGAACGCTCTCTTTTTTGGCTGATTCTCCCCTTCGAACCACCTGAAACCCCCGCCGTTCAACACATTTCAACGCTAAGGCCCCTGAGAGCCGCTGTACTGCAATCCGGGCCAAAAGGGGATAACTTACACCTCCAGCCAAAAGAACGGGGCTCTGCGTGGCTGTATCGGGCTGGTTTTTTGGCTGGTGGGGGTTCTGATGGTGAGTTCTCCCTTTCGCGGGAATATGGAGCTGACCGTTCTGTCAATAAATGACAAAACGGGTCGTCCCCCACCTGTCCGCCCCCTGTCCCCCCGGACAATGTAGACGGCTACGAGATGTGTACGTAGCGGTTACGTAACGCGTTACGCCTCGGGGAGCCTACCGGATAACCTGATATCTGCAAAAGTCTCTCCTGCCGTTGTAATCGTCCGCTTTCCAGTCCCGGCATAAAAGAGGAATCCGGGCCCGGTATTTCTCCACACCCTCGCGGATGATAGCGGCGGCTCGCGTCTCTGGCGTGTCGAGCGCTTCGAGGAGTTCATGCTTGACCTGGGGCTTCTCCCTGGCTCTCCGGGCCTCCTGATGAGCAAGCTTCAATCCCTGACGCAAGGCTTCCTTGTACGTGTCGAACTCGCTCCGGTGGTCTCTGGCGTACTGGTGCGCTCTCTGCATGGTGTTCATGGTGTGGTCTCCTTTCCTCTCGGATAGCGAAATTTCCCCTCCTCAAGGAAGGGGGAAGCCTCATTACCGGGCCTTCTTTCGGGCTCGAAGGAAGAGCCAGAAGAGGACGCCCCCCGTGATGCTGCGCTGTAGCTGGCAAGCCCTGCGGATGGTCATCTCCGGGCCTCTTTCTCTGCTATGAGCTGACACCATTCTGCGTGAGCAACCCAACCTGTGCCGATTGCCAGAAGGGTGAAGGTGCAGAAGAGGAAAACCATTATTCTGCCTCCTCCTTGGCTCTGCGTGTCCGGTCCATGAAGGCCTCCATCTGTTTTTCTGCGGTAATCAAGAAGGTGTGTGACATTCCATCGAAGGCTAGGCGCTTCCTTCGGTCATTCTCCACGTCTGCGTAGTCCCTGGCCTCTCTCGCATGAATCAAAAGGATATGGATTTCGGAAAGAACGTCGTGCGCTTCTGGTGAAACTGCGTATTTTGTGGTATTCTGCCTCATGACTTATGACCTCCTAGGTCTGGGTTTGTTGGGAGTCCTCTCTTTCGTGGTGGGGGCTCCCTTCCTTTAATCTCCGCAATTTTGCGGAGAACTCCTATGTCGTCCTTTCGTCACCTCCCTACATCCCCCCTTGAACGATATCCCAAAAGTACCCCTCCATTCTCCAGAGAACCTCACCGCTGGCGATGGCTCCGAGAGCCGCCTCGTACCCTGCGGGCCACTCATCCCGGAGCCCCTCAAGGATTCCCCCCAGGGAGAGCCCCGCCTCGAAGAGGGTTGATCCTGCGTGCTTCGGGGGCTCGAAGGTGAAGGGCTCCACCTCGTGAATGTCCTGGGTAAGAATCTGCTCTGCCGCTTCGGAGAGCCAAGAGGAAAGGTTCTCGAAGTTCTCCCGGAGGATTTCCTGAAAATCCTGCTCGGTGGCGTTGTGCTGGGCTATGTCCTGCTCCGTGACCTTGAGTACCAGTTCCATCTTGGATTGCTCCTCTCCTGTTGGCATGGATATACCATAATCCAATATTTTTGGATTGTCAAGAAGCTGAACCAATATTTTTGTTTTATTTGCTAAAAAAAGCAATTCAAGGTATTCTAACATACAGAGAAAACAAAAATATTGCTTCGAAAGGAAGTGTCCATAAATGGAACTGAATATGAAGGAGATAGGCCAAAACATCAGAGAGGCCCGGAAGGCCGCCGGGATGCTGCAAAAGGAGCTGGCTGAAAAATTGGATATGGCAAAAACGAGTGTTTCCTGGCTCGAAAAAGGAAGCCTGCAATCCATCAATATTGACACCCTCAACGCCATTTCCCACGCCACCGGAATA
>CAZJHH010000001.1:423355-577465 GCA_964545875.1 uncultured Synergistaceae bacterium | reverse complement strand
TTATCATTAAATCTTGTAAATCTTAGCCCCGTTGCACTTGTAGTTTACATCTAGCGGAGTAAAAACGGAGTGCCGTCATGACAGCAGGATCGTAGGCGGCGTTTCCCATGCCCTGGACATCATAGGCCTTGCAGAATGCAGTAAGATCCAGTTGGAAAACCATGTGGATAAGGGATCCTGCGATCAGATGCATGCGCTGGTGGAAGTCGTGGCTTCATGGGTAAAAAATGGGGGCTATCTCTGGAACGGGCCCATGTTCAACATCTATCACGTAAGTCCCGGGGTTACCCAAAACCCCGAAGAGTGGGTCACCGAGGCATGCTTTCCCGTAAAAAAGAGAACGCGGAATAACCGCCAAGGACACCGTGCCCTTGACTTGCAAAACCACGAAGAACCCCGAGATTGCCTTGCGGCGACTTGGGGTTCTTCGCGTACGGTATTGGAAAAAATTCCGTTTTCCGGTTCTATTCCTCGTAGAATACCTTGAAATTCGGATCGATCTCTCCCTGCCCCATGTACCGGGCCCGGTAATCCCGAAGAAGGGCCATGAATTTCGGCGTGAGGAGCAAAATGGCGAAGAGGTTGATAAAAATCGGTATTCCCACGGAAACGTCGATGAACATCCATACCTTGTAGGTAGGAAGCCCGCTCATCTGGGCATAGAGCACCAGCAGAAACCCCGGAAGAGGATAGACGAACTTGTTGATGCGGAGCACTTTCTGAAGATGCTTCGAACGCTCTCCCACGAGATAGGTGAGAAGGGTTTCAAACTGGGCGAAAAGTCCCGTGGAAGTGGTGAGACCGAAAAGAAATATTCCCAGCACGAGCACGATGGTTCCCAGAGAGCCGATGCCCTTGGAGAAAGCGCTGAGGGTAAGAGTGGCTCCGTCGAGACCGGAACTCCATTCCCCGGAGTTGATGATCATGAAGGCCGTGGCGGTACAGATCACCAACGTATCCATGAACACCTCGAAGATTCCCATGATTCCCTGCTTGATAGGGTGGTTTACCTTGGCGGCGGCGTGAATCATGGGAGAGGAACCCCATCCCGCCTCGTTGCTGTACACCGCCCGAGCCATGCCGACCTGAATCATTTTGGCAAAGGCGGCACCTCCGAATCCCCCTATGGCAGCGGTTCCCGTAAAGGCACTGTTGAAGATCAGCTTGAAGGTACCGGGAATGGCGGCAGCCTCTCTGAAGATGACCAGGAGGGCTCCTCCGAGATAGAAGAGACACATGAAGGGCACCACCATCACCGCGATTTTCCCCAGCCCCTTGATGCCTCCCCAGATGGAGGCGTAGAGAAGCACCAGAAAGACGAAACTCACCAGTATCATATTCACGTCGAAGGTTCCCGCCACGGCCTCCGCCACGGTGTAGTTCTGAACGGTAAACACATACCCCGTGAAAAATCCCAGCAAAAAGAGGGTGCTCAGGATTTTCGCCAGAACCTTCCAGCCCTTCTCTTCTCCAAGACCCCGCCTGATATAGTAGGTGGGGCCTCCGTAGGTGGCGTTTCCGTCTATCACGGTACGATAATGTACCGCCAGGCTAACCTCCACCATTTTGATAAGCTGCCCGAAGATACCCGCCATCCACATCCAGAAGACCGCTCCGGGGCCTCCCACCGCCACGGCGGTGGCCACTCCGCCGATGTTTCCCACTCCCACGGTGGAACCGATGGCCACGCTCACCGCCTGATAGGGCGAGAGAGTTCCCGGACCGTCATCCACTTTGCCCGAGAAGATCCGCCCCAGAGTATTCTGATACACATGCCTTACATGACGGAACTGAAAACATCCCGAAAGAAGCGTAAAGAACACGCCGGAACCCAGAATCATCACGATCAAGGGGGTTCCCCAGATCCAATCCACCAGCTGCTCCACAAAACTCAGAAACCACATGCCGCTCTCCTCCCTTCACATGGACCGCGTAAAACTCAGAAAAACGGAGAGTTCATCCATCTCTCCGGACGTCATCATCGCCGCAGAATAGGCCGGGTAAGGCACGTAGGCCCTCCGGTACCGAAATGGGAAATATGCGTTCCTTCGTATTCCAGAACCTCCGCCCCGGCGCTGCGCAGCCCCGCAGTCACTCGGGGATTTCCCGCCGGAAGCACGCAGAGCCGGGGAGCCAGGGCGAGAACGTTACACCCCAGAGTTTCGTATTCCTCCCGAGGCACTTCGATAAGGGAATACCCCCGCTCCAGAAGAAGCTGGCGAAACCGTACCGGCATAAGAGGAGAATAGGTCACCGCCACATTCCGATCCACCAGGCTCACCACGGACATAAGATGCAGGCACGCTTCGGGCCCCTGATCATGGGGCATATCCACCACCAGAATATCCTTCACCCAGGGCCGCACCAGAGCGTGGAACTGCCGAAGTCCTTCATCATTGGTGCGATACCCCCGACCGAGCACCAAAGTCTCTTCATCCAGCCAGAGCACATCCCCTCCGTCCATGGTGGCGGGGGGCTCCAGGCGCCCCAGTATGGACACTCCCAAACTACGGAGCAGAATCTCCACGGGCTCCGTCTCGGAACGCCGGAGCTCTTTGCCCATACGCATCATCACCGCTCCTCCACGGCAGATCTTCACCGGATCATGCACATAAATGGAGTCCGGTCCGGGCTCCTCGCTTCCGGGAAGATAAAAAACCCGGGGTACGTGCTTGTGAATCAGAGAAGCGAAAGCATCGTATTCCTCCAGGGCTTTTTCGTAATCCGGACAGTCCAGATAGCCGAACTCTTTCCAGCACTTTTCGAGATATTCCCGGGAACGGAAAGCCTCCCGGGCATGCTTGAGCAGCATGGCTTCCACCGGAGCGATCATGGATTGACAACCGAACTCCACCCTCTCCGCCTCCTCTCAAAAGGTTTCTTTCAGCGATACCGCCGAAGCAAAGGCCGGGTAAGGCAGGTGGGACCGCCGCCGCCCTTCCAGCAGATTTCCGTTCCCGGAAATTCCAGCACCTCCATCCCCGCCTGCTGCAGGCGCTTTTTCGTCACGGGGTTTCCCGCGATCATCAGCACGAGCCCCGGCTCCAGGGCCAGTACGTTACAGGCCATGGTGTCGTACTCCTCATGGGGAACCTCGATAAGCGTATATCCCCGCCGCAGCAGCTCCTGTCGAAAGGTCACGGGCATCTGCCTGGAATACACCACCGCAGCCCTGTGATTCACGGGGCTGATGAACGACATGAGATGCAAACACTCCTCGGGACCGTTCCAATGCGGAATGGGATAGTCCAGTACGGAAAACTTTCCCTTCGCGTATTCCCGAAGCTGCCGGACTCCTTCGGGGTTGGTCCGGTAACTCAATCCCACCGCCAGGGTTTCCGGATCGAGCCAGGCCATATCTCCCGCCTCCATGGTGCCTTCGCCGGTTATGCTCCCCCGGCTGGGAAGCCCCAGCTCTTCGAAAAATTCCCCCGCCGCGGCAGCCTCTTTACGGCGCTGAAGCTTGCCCATATTGAAAAGAATGGCCCCTTCATCGGTAATCATGCAGGAATCCCGGGCATACAGAGAATCCGGCCCCGTATTATCACTTGCGGGGAGAAAATACACTTCCGGAACATGTTCCTTGATAACGGAAAGGAACCGCTCGTACTCCTCCAGGGCTTTGACATAGTTCACCGGGGCGGTATACCCCAGGTCTTTCCAGTTTGCATCCAGCGCTTCCTGATTTCCGTAAGCCTCCCGAGGATGTTTGACAAGAATTTTTTCGATTTTTTCCACCTCGGACTGAGAACCCCATGCTCGCATACGCAACGCCTCCTCCAAAGGATATGCAGACAATTTCTTCTTGTATACTCAGCATAGATCCCCGAGAAGAGAAAAGACATGGGCTTTGTAAGAAATAGCCTTGCTTTTAAAGACAAAACTATGCTATTTTCTTTTTGAAAACATGATTTGTCTGAAAAAAGAAAGGGTTTTACCATGAATGTAAAGCATAAAAATCTTCTGGACTGTACGGGGCTCGCCATCCTCCGGGAACTCCAAAGCTCCGGCCGCATCTCCTACCGGGAGCTGGGCCGAAAGGTGGGACTCTCCGCTCCGGCGGTGATCGACAGAATCCGCCGGATGGAAAACGAGGGCATCATCAAGGGATACGGAGCCCGTATAGACCCCCAGAAGGCGGGATTTCCCCTCCGGGCTCTCTCCGCCATGTCCACGGACTTCAAAAACCCGGATCCCTACATTGCAGAGAAGATCCATGCCATTCCCGAGGTGATCCGCTGCTGGAGCGTCACTGGAGAAAACGATTATTACATCGAAATTCTGGCCCGCTCCATGGAGGATCTGGAGCGCATTCTCGGAGAGCTTACCCGGCTGGGAAAGCTCTGCACTTCGGTTATTCTTTCTTCCATGGAAAAATCGGTTCTTCCGGAACAGGGCTCTAGCAATTTGAGGTGAGCGGCCCCGGAAAACTTTCCGGCATTCTTGCCTTATCTCGCTTTTTCACGGCACCGGCCTCAATCCCTGTGTTACAATGCAAAAAGGTTCTTCTCCACGGGGAAAACCTCATATCTTTGAGTTTGGGAGGGATTTGCAGCATGAAACGGTATGGAAAGCTCTTTTACGTCGTCACGGCGGCACTTCTGGGAGCTCTGCTCTTCAGCGGAGCGGCTCTCGCGAAGAATCTGGTAATCTACTCCAGCGTGGACGAAGAAAACGCCAGGAACCTTCTCGACGCTTTCTCCAAAGCCACGGGAATTTCGGTGAACATGGTCTTCCTCTCCTCGGGGCCCGCCATGAGCCGCATCGAAGCGGAACAGGTCAATCCCCAGGCGGACGTATGGTTCGGGGCTCCCAACGAAAACCACATCGTGGCCAAGGATCGGGGGCTTACCCAGCCCTACGTCCCTGCCGCCGCGGCGGACCTGGCTCAGGGCTTCAAGGATGCCGAAGGATACTGGCACGCCTTCTACATGAACCCCCTGGGATTCGGAGTGCTGGCGGAGGAGCTGGAAGCGGAGGGCAAGCCCCTTCCCGCATCCTGGAAGGATCTTCTGAATCCCGCCTACAAGGGGATGATCCAGATGCCCTCTCCCCAATCCTCGGGAACCGCCTACGCCATGATCATGACCCTCATTCAGACCTTCGGAGAGGATGAGGCCTACGCCTACATGAAGGAGCTCAATCCCAACATCCAGACCTACACCCAGAGCGGCACGGGGCCCAGCAAAAATCTCGCCATCCGGGAGACCTCCATCGCCATTCAGTTCACTCCGGCGTTCCTCAAGCTCGTGGACGAAGGATACCCCGCCAAGGTAGTCTTTCCTGCGGAAGGCGTGGGATACGAGGCGGCGGCTCTTTCCATTCTCAAGGGAGCCAAAAACCTCGAAAACGCCCAGGCCCTGGTGGAGTGGATCCTCTCCAAGGAGGGGCAACAGGTTCTGAGCGAGAAGAAAACCTACTTCTTCCCGGTACGTACGGATGTCTCCGTGGGCGAGGGCCTTCCCGCCCTCTCGGAGATCAAGCTTATCGACTACGACCGTTTCGAGGCGGCCCGGGAGAAGGCCCGCCTTATCGACCGCTGGGTAACGGAAGTTCTCGGCCAGTAGTTTCGGCACCACGCGGAAACCGGGGGAGGGGGGAAACCCCTTCCCCCTTTATGTAAGGAGGAATCAAAAAACCGCATGACCCCCTTCGCCAAAGGAAGAAGGGAGATCCGCCTTCTCGCCCGGGATCCCCTTCTCGCGCTTCTCGTGGTGCTCCTCTTTCTCTCCCTGGGAATCTTCGTGGCCTATCCTCTCATCTCGGTACTGCTCAAGAGCTTTCACTCTCCGGAAGGCCTCTTTTCCCTGGGAAATTACGCCCGGTTCTTCAGCTTCCGCTACCTGCGCTCCGCCCTGTGGAACAGCCTCACCGTGGGCTTCTTCACCGCCGGCTGCAGCGTGCTCATCGGCTACGCCGCGGCCTTTACCATCACCCGAACGTCGGTGCCCCTCAAGAAGGTGCTCCACCTCGTCTTTCTTCTTCCCATCATATCCCCCCCCTTTACGAGCGCCCTCTCCATTCTTATGCTTTTCGGCTCCAACGGCCTCATTACCCGGGGTCTCCTGGGAATACGAAACTACAACATCTACGGCTTCAAAGGAGTGCTGCTCTCCCAGATTTTCACCTTCGCTCCCGTGGCCTATCTCACTCTGAAGGGAGTGCTGGAATCCCTCAATCCCACCCTGGAGGATGCCGCCATGAACGTTGGGGCCGGAAGGCTTCAGACCTTTTTTCGGGTAACCTTCCCCCTGAGCCTTCCGGGCATCGCCAGCGCCTTCCTGGTGGTGCTCATCGAATCCCTGGCGGATTTCGGCAATCCCCTGGTGCTGGCGGGAAGCCGCTTCCCCATGCTTTCCACCCAGGCCTACCTGGAAATTACGGGATCTTTCAACCTTCCCCTGGGAGCGGCTCTGGCGGTGGTGCTCCTCATCCCCTCCATAACGGCCTTTTCCGTTCAGCGCTACTATCTGCAGAAGCGGCAGTACGTCACGGTGACGGGAAAACCCGTGGCCTCCTCCTCCAAGCTCCTCAGTCGAGGAGCGAAGCGGGGACTTTTCGCCTTTTCCCTGGTCTTTTCGGGGTTCGTGCTCCTCTTTTACGGCACCATCTTTCTGGGAGCTTTCACCAAGGTCTGGGGGTTCGATTTCTCCCTTACCCTGCGCCACTTTGCCTACGCCTTCAGCGTGGGCATGGAAACCATCCGGGATACCCTGACGGTGGCACTGCTTGCCACGCCTCTCTCGGGAATTATGGGAATGCTCATCGCCTTTCTCGTGGTGCGCACCACCTTTCCCGGCAAGGGGCTTCTGGAGTTCACCTCCATCCTCAACTTCGCGGTGCCCGGCACGGTGATCGGCATCGGATACATCCTCGCCTTCAATCGGCCTCCCCTGATGCTCATCGGCACCCTGGCCATTCTGGTGCTGAATTTCGTCTTCCGGTATATTCCCGTGGGAATCCAGTCGGGCATGGCGGTGCTCCGCCAAATCGATCCTTCCATCGAAGAAGCCGCCCAGAATTTGGGAGCCGACCGCCTCACCACCTTCCGAAAGGTAACCCTTCCTCTTATCGCTCCTGCCTTCTTCTCCGGGCTGGTCTTCGCTTTTGTCCGGGCCATGACCGCCATCAGCGCGGCGATCTTCCTCGTTTCCGCCCACTGGAATTTGCTCACCGTCCAGATTCTGAGCCAGGTTGGGTCGGGGCGCCTCGGAGTAGCCGCAGCCTTCAGCGTGATTCTGGTGGTTATCGTCCTCGCCGCCATAGCCCTCATAGCCCGGCTCATCCCCGGCCGTACCGGAGGCATGGGGCCCATACAGATCCAGGAGGAATAAATTCATGGATATTCTCATACAATCAATAACGAAAGACTTCGGAAGCTTCGATGACCCAAGGGGACTCTTTCGGGCGGTGGATTCGGTTTCTCTGGAGATAAGGGAGGGAGAGCTCGTCACTCTCCTGGGCCCTTCGGGGTGCGGCAAGACCACCCTGCTCCGGATGCTGGCGGGGTTCGAAGATCCCACCTCGGGAGACATTCTTTTCGGAAACCGGCGCATGAACGACGTTCCTCCGAACAAGCGGAGCGCCGCCATGGTCTTTCAATCCTACGCCATCTTTCCCCACCTGAACGTGAGGGATAACATCGCCTTCGGTCTGAAACTGCAGGAACTTCCCCGAAAAGAAATCCGGGAACGTACGGAAAAGGCCATGGAACTCGTAGGGCTGGAGGGTTTGGAAGACCGACAGCCGAACCAGCTTTCGGGGGGGCAGCAGCAGCGGGTAGCTCTTGCCCGGGCGGTGATCATGGAACCCTCGGTACTGCTCTTCGACGAGCCTCTTTCGAACCTGGACGCCAAGCTGCGGGAACAGATGCGGGTGGACATCCGCAATCTTCAGCAGCGCCTCGGCATTACGAGCATCTACGTTACCCACGATCAGATCGAGGCCATGAGCATCTCCGACAGGGTGGTGGTAATGAACCGGGGACGCATCGAACAGATCGGCTCCCCCCGGGAGCTTTATGCCCGGCCGGTAAACCGCTTCGTGGCTTCCTTTATCGGCAAGGCCGCCTTTCTGGATGCCACCCGGGACTCCTCGGGAATCTGGACTCTCCTGGGAAAATCCTGGAAGCCCGAGGCGAAAAGCCCTTCGGAACCTGGACAATACTCCGTCATGATCCGCCCCGAGGCGGTGCGCCTTTCTTCCCGGACAAGCTCGGAGAGCGGAAATTTTACGGGAAAAATTCTCCGGGCCACCTATCTGGGAAGCCTTATGGAGTACGAGGTGAACCTTCCCGGCACGGAGCCCTTTACGGTGCACGTGCCGAACCCCTTTGAAGAAGAGCCCCTTCCGCCGGGCTCCGAGGCGGAGCTGCATTTCCTTCCCCAGGGATTGCACTTTCTTCCAGAGGAAAAATAGCCGGTTCACTTCCGCAAAACAACAGCCGAGGGGCTTTCGGAAAATTCCGAAAGCCCCTCGGCTCCATGAATACCCGCACGCCAAGAGATTACTTACAGCAGCAATCTCCCACGCCCTTTTGAACGATTTCCTTGTAATCTCCCATAATATCGTGGAACCAGCAGTCGTCGTTTCCCGCACTCTCCCGGAAGGTGAGAGCCACCACGGCGCTTACCTCCTGCAGGGTTGCCCCTGCCTGAAGAGCTCCGTAAAAATGCTTTTTCACGCAAGGGGCAGAACGCCCCCGAATAGCCAGGGCAAGACAGATATACTGATAGGTCTTCTCGTCTATGCCGCTCTTTTCCTTGTACAATGCATCGATTTCCTCGAACTTCTCCGCGAACTCCGGAAACCACTCGGCGATCATCCTCATCAATGCTGCCTCCTTCTCTTCAAATAGGCTGATTTTGCAATTTTTTTCGCCACAATAAGATGACTATGTGACAACATCTGCATCTATATCTGCATAGAGTATACCAAGAAGCTCGTCCTTGTGCAAGAAGGTACGACGTCTCCTGAGGCAACGCCCAAACATCTTCTCCACGTCCATTCCGAACATATCCCGGATTTCCCATTTTCTCTCTTGACCTCTTGCATCAATGTGCTATTATGACCATATAATCACTAATAACGCCGCAGCACGGGGGTGTTTGAATGGCGGACAACCATTGAATTTGTACATAAAAGACAAGGAGAATCTTTCTGAAGAACCTCTTCGTATTTTTTACGCAAAAAACACGTGCTCTCTTCCGTATCTTTTGAGACACTCCGCAAACAAAAACCCTTTTCCGAATAAGAAAGGATTTTGCTCATGACATCGAAAAAAATCACCACCGCCCTTCTTCTCGTCTTCGTCTTCATCAGCCTGGGATATCTCGTATTACAGCAGAGAAAAGCGCCCTCCCTCCCTTCTCCGGAACTTCCCGCAAAAACTTCTTCCGACAATCCCTATCTTCAGGCCTACTACTTTCACGGCAATTCCCGTTGCTATACCTGCAATACCATCGAAGCCTACGCCAAGGAAACCTTGGAAAGCGAATTTGCAGAAGAGATGGCAAATAAGCGACTCTCCTTTCAGACCGTCAATGCGGAACAACCGGAAAATCGGCATTTTATTCAGGATTTCCAGCTTACCAGCCCTACGGTAGTTCTTGCCCGACATGAGGACGATAAAGTTTTGGAATTCAAAAATCTTACTCAAGTCTGGAAACTTGTAAAAAACAAGGAACAGTTCCAGGCCTACATCCGGGACGAGACCCGGGCCATGCTGGAGAGACAACACTAATGCTCTCCTCGGGCATTTTACTGGCAGGCATGTCCGCCCTATGGCTGGGAATTCTGACTTCCCTCAGCCCCTGTCCTCTGGCCACGAATATCGCGGCGGTCTCCTTCGTGGGCAAGAACATCGCTACCCCCCGGAAGGTCTTTGCAGCGGGAGTTCTCTACACTTTGGGGCGCACCCTGGCCTACGCCATTTTGGGAGCGGTTCTGGTCTCCAGCCTTCTTTCAGCCCCGACTCTCTCCTACTCGCTTCAGAAGTATATGAACCTTTTCCTGGGCCCCCTGCTTATTCTCGTGGGCATGGTGCTTACAGATCTTTTAACCCTTCCTGTCTCCCTGGGCAATTTTGGTCTCTCTTCGGAGAAGGCTTCCCGTTTTCAGGGGATCTGGGGAGCCGGGGCCTTGGGAATGCTCTTTGCTCTTTCCTTCTGCCCCACCTCGGCGGCACTCTTCTTCGGCAGCCTGCTTCCTCTGGCACTCCAATACCGCTCGGGAATTCTCCTGCCCTGCCTCTACGGCATCGCCACGGGGCTGCCGGTACTCCTCTTCGCCCTCCTGCTTTCCCTCGGCACCGCCAGAGTGGGAAAAACCTTCGAAAAGGTTCAGTCCTTCGAAGGCCGAGCCCGAAAATTCACCGGAGGATTGTTTATCCTTCTGGGGATCTATTTTTCTCTGGTGCACATTTTCCATTTAAATCTGAACTTTTTCTAGCTTCTCCCAACAATAAGGGATAAACGGCGGAAAAACGGGATTGACGGAACCGTGCTTATGTGGTAGATTTGCCACGAAATGAGGTGGAAGCCATGAATAAGGTTTTTCTCTCCCGAAAGGTAGAGGTTTTCAAAGCCCTGGCACATCCCGTACGGCTGGAAATCGTGGAAAAACTTATGGAAGGGGAGCGCTGCGTTTGCGAAATTGCGGAGTGGTTTTCCTTCGACCGTACCACCATCAGCAAACATCTCTCCATTCTCCGCAATGCCGGGGTTATCGCAGATCGAAAAGAAGGCCTGAACGTCTATTATTCTCTTCAAATGTGTTGCCTCAAAAACCTTCTCTCCTGTCTTGAGGAGACTTTGCGGCAAGATCTCCGAAACCAGATGAAGGCCCTAGAGGCCACAAAAGAACCGGGTAGAACCCTTTAGAACACCGCACTATCAATCATTACTTGCTAGGAGGTTTTCAGATGAAGATTCAGATCTTAGGAACCGGATGCCCCAAATGCAAAAAACTGGCAGAACTGGCGGAAAACATCGCCAAGGAGCTTGGCCTTGAGTACGAGCTGGAAAAGGTGACGGATATCAACGAAATCATGAATTTCGGCGTCATGGCCACTCCGGGGCTTGCCGTGAACGGCAAGGTGCTTCTGGCAGGCAAGATGCCCTCTCCGGAACATCTCAAGGAGCTTCTCCAAAAAGCGTAAACTCAAACAAAAAATGCACCGTCTTCGAGAACCCCTCAGAAGGACGCCCAATCTTTTGAGGGGTTTTTGGATCATCGCATTGTGAAAATATTGGAACATGACCACATTACTTGAAAGGAGGCAGTTTCTTATGAGCGATAGAAAGAAGTTTTTTTGGATTGCAGCGATTTTTCTTGCAGCCTGGTTTCTTCCCGCAGATTCCCCGGTAATCCGCCAGGCCGCGGGAGAAGCCCTGGCCATGCTTTCGGACTACGCCCGGGAACACGTACTGCTCTGTCTGGTGCCCGCCTTTTTCATCGCCGGAGCCATCAGCGTTTTTATAAGCCAGCAGGCGGTGATGCGCTATCTCGGAGGAACCGCCAAAAAATGGGTGGCCTACTCGGTGGCCGCAGTATCGGGAACCATTCTGGCGGTATGCTCCTGCACGGTGCTTCCTCTCTTTGCGGGAATCTACAAACGGGGAGCCGGCCTGGGCCCCGCCACGGCGTTTCTCTACTCAGGCCCCGCCATCAACGTGCTTTCCATCATCCTTACCGCCCGGGTGCTGGGCTTTCAGCTCGGGCTGGCTCGGGCGGTGGGAGCCATCGCCTTCAGCGTCCTTATCGGTCTTGCCATGGCGTGGATCTTCCGCTCTCACGAAGAGGAGCGTATGGCAGGGTTCGCGGAGATTCCCGAAGAAGAAACGGGACGCTCCCTGGGGAAAACCGTGTGGCACATGGCAAGCATGGTGCTCTTTCTGGTCTTCGCCAACTGGGCGGCTCCCAAGATTCCCGGAGGGCTCTGGGAGAGTATCTATAACCTTAAATGGTATATAGCTCTGGCCGCGCTTGCTTCGGTGGGGATCTCCACCTGGCTCTGGTTCAATCGGGAGGAGCGCCGGGAGTGGATGGATTCCACCTGGGGATACGCCCTCCAAGTGATGCCCCTCCTCTTCGGAGGGGTGCTGGTGGCGGGATTTCTGCTTGGGCGCCCCGGACACGAGGCCCTGATTCCGAGTTCCTTCGTGGCGGGGCTTGTGGGAGGAAACTCTCTGCCGGCTAACTTCTTCGCCTCCATTGCGGGGGCCTTCATGTACTTCGCCACTCTCACGGAGGTTCCCATTCTTCAGGGGCTTCTGGGGGCCGGCATGGGGCAGGGGCCCGCCCTGGCACTGCTTTTGGCGGGGCCCGCACTTTCCCTTCCCAACATGCTGGTCATCCGCAGCGTATTGGGAACCACCAAGACCGTCACCTATGTGGCTTTGGTGGTAGTTATGTCCACAGCGGCGGGAATGCTCTACGGAATACTGGTGTAGCCTTTTCCGGTACAGCATTTTTTGAAAGCCATGAGCGCCCGGGGAATTCTTTCTGGAAAACTCCCCGGGCACTCATGGCTTTTCATGATCTTCGTACTCTCTTTTCATAAGATGCGGCAAAACCGGGACGGCTTTTCCGGATACAAGCCGCCCTTTTTCTCCGATCTCCTCTTTCTTGCATGGCATAAATCCGTAATCCCTACAAAAGGGTGGCCTTTTTCCTCCTTTCGATGTACAATTTATTTTGTAAGGAATTTGATTATTGGAACAAAAGATGCTCCTCTACTTACACGAAATCTTGCTTGGCTGCAAAAGTTTTCCCCGGCCTTTCCACCGGCCATATTCAAGAAAGATTTCTCGAAGACGGACAAAAAACATGGCACTATTTTTCGAGGGGGAAGGCTTGTTCATGACTGTTTGCGTTTTTCTGCTCCATCGGGATGGTTCAATTTGCGGCAGTTTTTCTTCCAGAGCTGCCAAAGGCTCTCGAATAGACGAAATAGCCCCGGATACGGATTGGCCTTCTCTCTTGCGTCAGGGAGAACATCGCATTTTTTCGTCCCTCTCCACTACTCTGGGAGAAAAAGGACATCTTTGGCGACTGGAGTTCTTCCCTCTGGAAAAAAACGGGACTCATGGGGATATTCCGTGCTTTTGCTGCATTTTTTCGAGCCAGGAGGAACGGAAGATCGACCGGCTTCAGGATGAGCTCACCAATTTGCGGCATATCATCGACGCCATGCCCTTTGGCGTGGCGGTCATCCGGCGGGATAAACACGTGCACATCATGAACAAAGCCGCCCTGGACTTGGCCGGCTACGAGAACCTGGAAGAGTTTACGGCCCTCGGGAGACCCTGCCAGGAGACCTTCTGTCCCGCCCCGGAGGGAGAATGTCCCGTCTGGGACAAGGGCAACCTTTTCGACAAAACCGAAAGGCCTTTTCTTTTGCGGGATGGATCGGAAATCCGGGTTCTCAAAAGTGCGGTGCCCGTGGAAATCGCGGGAGAAACCATGATGCTGGAGGGAATTATCGACCTCCGAAAACAAAAGGATCTGGAACGCATGGCCAAAACGGACCCTCTCACCGGCATTCTGAACCGCAAGGGAATGGAAGAGCACCTCGAAAACCATTATGAAAAGGCCGTCCGGGGAGAGACGGAGCTTACACTGCTTATGATGGATCTGGATAATTTTAAAGATGTTAACGATAAATACGGGCATTTTGTGGGAGACCGGGTACTTCGGGCTTTTGCGAAGATCATGGAGCATCACCTGGAAGGAGAAGGACTTCTGGGACGCTGGGGAGGCGACGAGTTTCTCATGGCCCTTCCTTTTTCGGCGGAACGGGCTCTGGCCCTGGGAGAGCGCATTATCGAAAGTACCGAAACCACCCACTTCTTCCAGCAGGATGAGGAGGACAGGGTTTCTCTGAGCCTTGGAGTGGCATCCTACTCTCGGGGGGTTTCTTTGTACGATCTGCTGCGAGAGGCGGATTCCTTCATGTACGTGGCCAAACGACGGGGAGGGGGCATCTTTTCTTCATGCTGCGGAACCCGACGTTTTGAAAAACGAGGAGAGGGAGGTGATTGCGATGAAGGAAACGAAGAATACAAAAAAGAGAACTCCCTGTGAGATTTTTTCCCGGGTGGTGGGATTTCTCACACCTCTTTCTCAATGGAATGTAGGAAAGAGAGAGGAGTTCCGTCAGCGCAAGACCTACGACAAGGTGCTTCGAGAGGAGCATGAAAGGAAAGAAGAGCCCCGGGAGGTTTCTCGAGAAAAGTAACTCCGGAGCCCTTGCTTGCTTCGGGTTTTCTGTCTTCAGATTTGCTCCGTTTTGTTCCGGAGCTTCCAGAGGGGCGGATTGTGATAACAGCGGCGGCATACGGGGAGATAGCTTTCGGTTCCTCCGATGAGCAGCTGCTCTCCTTCGTATACGGGCTGGCCTTTGGAGAGACGCAGGTTCATGGTGGCCTTGCGGTTACAGAACCAACAGACGGTTTTTATCTCCTCCAGGGTGTCCGCGTGAAGCAACAGATGTTCCGCCCCTTCGAAGAGTCTGTTTTGAAAATCGTTTTTGAGGCCGAAGCATATCACGGGCACTCCCAGGCTATCCGCCACGGAGCAGAGCTGCCGCACTTGAGCCGCCGAGAGAAAGTGAGCCTCATCCACAAGAACGCAATGGACATCTTCGGACATGGAGCTGAAGACCTCTGCGTAAAGATCCGTGTCCTTGTCGAAGCTCAGGCTCGTAGCTTTAAGACCGTTTCGGGAAGCCACGGTGTTCTCCCTGCCCCGGGTATCCAGGGCGGCGGAAAAGATAAGCACCCGTTTTCCCTGGATTTCATAGTTTGTAGCCACCCCGATAAGTTGAGCGGTTTTGCCGGAACTCATGGCTCCGTAACGAAAGTAGAGCTTTCCCAAAACGCTTCCTCCCCTTTCTCTTTTACCTAAACACCCTAGGCTCTATTCTTCCAGGAGATCTTCCAATACCGGGGGGCGATAGTTGGGCCCCTTCAAGAGCTTACCGTCCTCCCGTTTTTGCATGACCCCATCCACAAATTTGGTGAGGTTCGAGGCGTGCACCCGATCGAAGGCTTCCGGCAAAGGAAGGCCAAAAGCCACCGCAAAGCCTGAAAGCACGTACTGGATATCCGCCAGTTCCTTGAGCACCGCCGCATGGTCCCGAGGAGATTCTTCCAGAGACTCTCGAAGCTCCCGCACTTCTTCTTCGATCAATCGGAGCCGCAGCTCCACAAGCTCCCGGTCGTCGAGGCTTCCGGTCCCTACGGGGTGCTGGCACCCATGATGAAATGCCGCCACCCTGTGCATATACGAATCCATAGACACCGCTTCTCCTCCTTTAAAATCGCTTTATTCTTCTCCGCATTATACCCCAGGGGAGAGCTAAAAAAAATGCCGGGGAGATGTGCTTTCCCCGGCACGATATAGGCAGAAAGGTTCGGTGCGTTATGCCGCCTCTTCGGCGTCTCGCAAGCGCTTTTTGTCCCGTGCCCGGCTCTGCCATGCGTGGAGTGCCAGAGCAAGGCCGATAACTCCGTAGGTCACGAAAACCCGGAAGTACTCACCTATCTGGGCGTTCCCCATGAGATTTTTTCCTGCCAGAGGAGAGACGATGAACATGGTGTGGAAGAGCAGGGTTCCCAGAAGAGCCTGGCCGATGGTAGCCTTGGTTACCGAAGCACCTCCGATGAGGATGGCCGCCACGGCAAAGGTTCCTACCTGGACATGGCTGCCGTAGGTATTGATATTTCCCAAATTTTGAAGAAAAATAACCTGCCCCCATCCCGCAAGAACCGTGGAGAAGATCACTGCCAGGATACGCACCCGATCCACTTTGATGCCCGCCACCGCGGCGATGTGCCGATCCTGCCCCACCGCCCGAAAGTCCTGGCCGAGCTTGGTTTTGAAAAGATAGTGAAGCAGAAAGCAGAGCCCCAGCACCACGAGGATGGTAACCATGGGTATGATGATGGGAAAGATAACCCCGGGTATTTTGAAGCGCACCTTCCAGAGATTATCCAGAGCATAGTGCATGGGTTTGATATCCACGGTATTCCGCAGACCGATCCCCGTGGAAAGGAGCATGGATTTCACCGGTATGGGAATGAATTTTCCCAGCAGGTAGAGACAGACGAACTGGTAGACTCCGTTGGCGAAAAATCCCAGAATGATACCGGTGATCATCTCCTTGCCCTTGGCGTTGTTGAAGAGCATCCCCGTAAGCCAGCCGAAGACCACTGCCATGGGAAAACAGAGAACAGCGGTCCAGAGAAATCCCGAAAGCCCCGCCATACCGAGATTGACCGTGATGACATAGGCAAACTGTCCTGCCATGGCTCCCAAAACGATGCCGAAGTTCAGCCCCATTCCCGCAAGGATGGGAATGATGAGAGAGATAACGAGAAAGGAATTCCGGGCCATACGGGTAATGATTTCGTTGATAAGAAAGGGAAGAGGTAATCCGCTATGGTATCCTCCGAAAATGCACACGATGAGGAAGAAAATGGGCACCACGTTCCGCTGCAGGAATTCTCCCAGTTCAAAACCCTGGCGCCGCACCGGAAGTTCCGGCGTTCCATCGCCATTCATGTTCTGTTCGAGTATGGATTTATCCGTCACCGTACGTCACCCCCCGCTTCTCTGCGTGTCAGAGCGTAGAGGATAATCCCATTGCTGATGATGATACGCACTACCTCGGCGAGATTATCCGCCACCACCACGTTCGCCACCGGCATGGAAACCACCAGAATGGACTGGAAGAGGAAACAGCCGATGATGGCGTGCCATACCGTAGCCCGCCGCAGGGTGGCGCCTCCGATAAGAATGGAGGCCACCGCGAAAAAGGCCATGAAGAGAGGGGCCATGTAGAGCTGGAGAAAACCGAAACTCTGAGCGTAAACCACGATACCCACCGCTGCCAGAGCGTTGGAGAGCACCGAACCGATAACCCGGTACTTATTGACGTTCAGCCCCGAGGATTCCGCAAAGCGGGGATTATTCCCCACCGTAAGCATGGCGATCCCCGTTTTGGACCGATTGAAAAGCCAGATGAGAAGGCAAAGAGCTCCGAAGAAGAGAAGCAGCCCCGTGGGAATCGTAACCTCTCCGATCTGGAAGGAAAGGAAGCTATCCAGCACCTTGTCGAACCGATCCTGAAGAGAGATGGTCACTCGGAGCCCGGATCCTCCGTAGGGCCAGATCATTTCCGGGCTTTTGAAGGGCACCAGAGTCCAGAAGATGCACATGAGAGAGACGATGGAAAAACCGAAATAGGTTCCCACCGTAAGCTCCTGCCCCTTCACCTTGTTGAGAAGCAGGCCGTAGAAGTACCCCGTGAGGGCTCCCAGGGGAGTGGCCACGAGAAGGGCGAAGAAAAAGGCCTGAAATCCCACGAGATTCAATTCGATGCTTAGGGTGGCCGCCACGATGCCGCAGGTAACTCCGAGGGGAAGCGCGAAGTTCGGTCCCGCGCCACACTGAATGGAGGGAATCATGGCAAGCACGAGCACGCCGTTCATGCCGAATCGGGTGAGGATACTGCTCAGGATCTGCCCCATGGGAAGCTTGAGGAAATAGGCGGATGCGATGAGAATTCCCAGGAAGATGAGAATGATAAGCCGGGCGACACCAAAATCGCGTACCAGATCCCGGAGACGATCTCCCATGCTTTCACAATCTTTTTCAATGGCAAGCATCAAGATGCCTCCTTTCGAGAGTGGGTACCCTCTCCCGCCATGAGAAGCCCGAAATCCTTATCGCTCGCATCGGGGGGAAGAATGCCCTCCAGTTTACCTTCATAGATGATGGCGATGCGGTCAGAGATGGACCGAAGTTCCGCCAGCTCCGAAGAGGTCATGACGATGGTGACTCCGTACTCTCGGTTGAGATGCACCAGGAGATCCAGCACGATTTTCTTGGCCCCCACGTCGATTCCCCGGGTAGGTTCGGAGACGAAAAGAATATCCGGATTCAGGGTAAGAGCCTTGGCGATGCAGACTTTCTGCTGATTGCCTCCGGAAAGGCGCCTCGTGAGCTGCTCCGGCCCGGTGCAGCGGATATCGAGATCTTCGATCATCTTGAGAGCGTGCTGCCGCACTTTTTTGGAATCCATCATCTTGAAGAGAGATCTCTTGAGAAACTTATCCTGGCTCTGCATGGCCTGAACCACGATGTTCAGCTCGATGGACTGATCGAGAAGAAGCCCGAGACCTCGGCGGTCTTCGGAGACAAAGGCCATGCCTCCGTTGAGAGCTTCCACGGGATTGTTGAGGGGAATTTCCGTACCCCCCTTGTAAAGCTTTCCCGTGGAGGGAGACAATCCCATAATACCGTTGGCGATGCCAACCTTGCCGTGCCCAGCCAGGCCTCCCAGGCCGAGAATCTCTCCCTTGCGAACTTCCAGGGACACGCCCTTAACTTCTTCGCCGGGCATATGCACCCATAAATTATCCATGCGAAGGAGAATTTCCGCCTTTTCCACGGACTCTTCCTTGGCGTGATCCCGAGCGGTCATATCGAGCTTACGACCCACCATGAGCTCCGCCAGCTTCTCCACCGAGGCTTCCGAAGTGGCAAGGCTGGATACCTGCTCGCCATCCCGCAGCACCGTAATATTGTCAGACACCGAAAGAACCTCGTCCAGCCGATGGGTAATGAACAGAAGAGATATTCCCTGATCCGCCAAACGTTTCATGGCTGCGAGAAGACGATCCGCCTCGGATTCGGTAAGCACCGCGGTGGGTTCGTCCAGCACCAGGAGCTTGAGATTCTTCTTATCCAGCTCCCGGGCGATCTCCACGAACTGCATATATCCCACGGGAAGCCCCGCCACGGGAAGCATTTCGTCCAGCCCCATATCGAGGCGATTGAGAGAATTCCGGGCATCTTCCCGCATGGCAGGCATGTTAAGCTTTTCGAGCTTGCCCCCGAACATCCGGCTCGCCAGGGTCTTTGAAGTTATTTCTCGATTAAGTTTGATGTTTTCGGTAATGCTGAATCCGGGAAGAAGCATGAACTCCTGATGCACCATCCCGATGCCGAGATCCATGGCGTGTTGAGGAGACTGGATAACCACCGGCTCTCCATCAAAAAGAATCTCTCCTCCAAAACCGCCGGTATTGTGGATCACCGGCATGCCGAACAGGATGTTCATGAGGGTGGATTTTCCCGCACCGTTTTCACCCACCAGGGAATGAATTTCCCCGGCTTCCACGGTGAGGTTGACCCCCTTCAGCACCCTGTTGCCAAAGTACTCTTTTACCACGTTGCGCATTTCAAGGCGACGCTCCGCCAACGATAGATCCCTCCCCTAAAACAGGGTGCAGGGCCGCCCCTGACGGGGCGACCCTGGGCCTCGTTACCTGTACGTATGAACTACGATACGGACAAGCAGATTACAATGCACTACTTACCGGCCTTGTCGGCTCCATAGATGATGGATTCGCCCACCACGAGGATGAAGTTATCCGCCTTCTCCGCACCCTTTTCGTAGGTGGAAGTGCGGATTTCGCCGGAATGGGACCGAAGAAGATCTTCCATGTGAGCCCGATCGTAGCCCTTTACCTTGCCTTCGCCGATATCAAAGGCATAATCCGTGGCGGCATAGGCGAAAGCCATGTTGATGGGCACTCTCCAGGTAGCGAAACGGCCAGCGCCGCCACCCTCAAGAATCTTCTCTTCGATGGCCTGGTGAATGAATGCCACATCCCCCGCCTTGCCATCGGGAATCTCGATACCCAGGGCACCGGGATACGCATGGTAGGGGCTGGGGCAGCACTGCTCGGGATAGAGAGCCCCGGTGTTCAGCACGGACTTGATGAGAGGCTCCTGCATGCCGCAGTTGGTGCAGAAGAATGCGGTATTGGTGCCGTATTTCTCCACCTGTCGGGGTACATCTTCGAGAATGAACTGCTGGGCTCCCGCGATGCCTGCATCTCCCGTGGGATCCGGAGCGTTGATGAAGACCCACTCGATGCCCCGCTTCTTGCACTCTGCCTCCATGATGTCCCGGCGCTGAGAGAGCAGCTCGTAGGACATATGACGGGGGAAGGAGATATGGCAGAAGGTCTTGGCACCCATCTTCTCGGCGATATCGATGATGGTAATTCCCCGGGCGGGGTTGTCCGTCTCGAGGACGATATCCGCCTTCTGGGCGGAAAGAATGGGATCTTCGTGAGGAACGATGTTGATGAAGAACATGTCCGGACGAATTTCCTTCACCTTGTCGATGGCGGCAGCGGTGCCGGGAACGCCCTGAACCAGCACGATGGCCTTCACATCAGGATCCGCAGCCATGCTGAGGATCTGCTGGATGGTGGTTTCCTGCTCATCCATGAATTTGTCGGGATAGGTCACGTGAATGATTCTATCCTCGCCATATTTTTTGATCATTTCCTGGGCCGCCCGATACTCTTCCTCCCCCTGAGAGGTGGTGCCGGTCATGATACCCACTTTGGCGGGGCCCGCAAAGGCCATTCCACAGAAAGCCACGGCAAAAACTACGGTCAAAAGAATACATACGGATTTCTTAAGCAACGAAAGTACCCCCTTTACATACATAAATGCTCTTTTCCACCGGGAAACCTACGAAGACCTTCCCGGCAAACTCGATGCTTCCCTTTTTCTCCAACACCACCAACGTTTCTGTTTTTTCAAGGCTTTTCTCTCTTCTCCTTCCGACATCCCTCCTTTGCCATCCAATATATTTTCCGAAAAAAGCCAGTTGAGCTTTTGTAGTATACCACAAAATATATCGAGAATATTTGCATTGCATTATTGACTTATATTGATCTTATTGATCTTGGAGAACCATTTGCATGTTTTTCCAGAGGCGTTTTATCATGTTGTGTTTTAGGCGTGAGACTCTATAATGGAGGGGCTGTATTTTCCGAAAACCATATTCCTGTCGATTTTCAGGAACGAGACGCTAAAGAAAGGGCTCTCTTTCATTATGACACAAAAACCCTCAGAAAGCTTTCGGAATTCCGAACAAAATTCTCCTCTTACAGAGTATCTTGGGGCGGAACTTCCCAAGGATCTCCTCGAGTCTCTGCGAGAGGCCAAGGAAATTCTGGAGGAACATCAAAAAATCCCCCAGGACTCTTCAGACCCGGAGGAGCGAAAAGCCCTGCGCATGCTGAACGAAAAGCTGCGCACCTCCTACTGGACCATAGTTCAGGGACTCTGCAACCATCGCATGCAAAAGGTGGATGAGGGCACCCAGGCCCCTTCCTTCTCCAGCACCGACAGCCTGCTGATCAATTACGGTTATCTGGCCCCCCAGCTTTCTTCGGCGGAACCCGAGGTGTTTCTCAAAAAAAGCATGGAACAGGCCCCTCTAAGCCGCTATCAATATTATCTGCTTACGGATTACCTCAAGGATCTTCATTCCTGCTACTTCAATCGACCTCTTCCGGACTCTTCGGTAGATTGCTCCCGAGACGCCAAGATCAAGGCTACCGAAGAATCCGTGGAGAAACACCAGAAACGCCGCCAGGCACTCCAGAACATCCTGCTCCAGAACCTGAACGAGCCCCATCATTCGGAAAAGGGAGAAAAACTTGTAAAGTGCCTGGAGGAGAAACTCCTTCACCGTACCGAGGTGGCTCTGCGCACCCAGACTCTTCGCTACGCCCCGGACAGAGTGCAGATCGAGATGCGAGAGGCCGCAGCTCTGTACGACAAGGGCCGGGAGGATTATCACAAGTGGCTGGAACTTCTTCGGGAAGCCCTGGGAGAAAGGGAACACCTTCTCACCATAACCGAAGAAATCCTTACCCTCACCAACCGGATAGAAGAAGCCAAGGAACTGGCGGTATCCATTCGGGAGGAACAGGCCAAGGATGCGGACAAGCGCAAGCGCTACGCCGCCAAGTACAAGGGCAAGGGCGCTCCGGAACTGCGCATGGAGATCCAGGAAAAGATCAAACAGATCCGTTCCTTCTCGGAGATGTCCGCCCGAAGAAGCCGCCTGGTGCCCTCGCCGTTTTTCCAGGATTCTCCTCACGAGATACTCTCCCTGGAAGAGCTGGATACCCATCTGAGTGAAATGCCCGGACTGGATCCGGAAATTTTTCGTACCGTACGCCTTCGTGCCCGGGGATATCCCCGGATATGCCTGGTTCCAGGCAAGGGAGACGGCATTTACGATTGGGAAGAGCACTCCCTGCTCTTTCCTCTGGTTCCCACCCGTTCTGCGGCTCAAACCGTGGCACACGCCTTCGCCCTTATGCGCTGGGATGCGGACGAAGACCGGGAGCTCAAGGATACCTACGCTTCTCTGAAGGACAACAAGGGAAAATCCCATACGGGACTCCAGGAGGCTTTCGTGAAGGACTACCTTATCTGGATCACCAAGGAAACCCGGGGCTATCGGATTCTTCCCAAGGATAAATACAAATGGTTCAAATGGCAGATCGCCCGGGAACACTCGTTCTAAACTCCACCCCCCTCCCCGTCAAGGGGGATGTCCGGGTGCTGCTCTACAACATCCGGTACGGCACGGGAACGGGATGGCATTATCACGTGCCCTTTCCTTTTGCGGGATGCCTGCATCCCACGGTACACCGTATGCGAAAGATAGCCTCCTTTCTGGAGAGTCAGGCTCCGGATATTCTCGGGCTTCTGGAGGTGGACTTCGGCTCCTTCCGCCACAATTTTTCGTGCCAGGCCCAAAGTCTAGGAATCGCTCTCGGCATGACTTCCCAAAGAGCGGTGAAATACGCCCCGGACAATCCGGTGGTACAGTTCCCCCTCTTCCGGCATCAGGGGAATGCGGTGCTCTCCAGCCTTGCCGTGGAAAGCACCTCCTTGCATCAACTCAACCGGGGAATGAAACGGGCGGTTATGGAGGTGGATTTCGGAGAGTTCGTCTTCGTGCTGGTGCATCTTTCTCTGGGAAGGAACGCCCGGCATCAGCAGCTCCGGGATCTTGTGACCCTTCTGAAGCGGATAAAAAAACCCGTGATCTTCGGAGGGGATTGCAACACCTTCGGAGGGGCGGCAGAACTTCGAGAGTTTCTCGAAGCGTCGAACCTTCGTTCCACGGATCCCCGGAACATCCCCACCTACTCAAGCCTGACCCCTCAACGACAGCTCGATTTCATTTTCACCACCCCCGAGTTTTCCGTACGCTCCTTCGAGGTACCCCAAATCACCCTTTCGGATCATCTTCCCCTGGTATGCGATCTTTTCCTCTCGTAGACCGCAGATGCCCTTTCCGGCTCGCCGCCCTCTCTCTGAAGCAGAAATACGGGAAAGGAACCCCTCGTGTTACAATACGTGGAGCGGCTTTTTCAGCCCGAAAAAGGCTTTGCAGCAGCGGCACCGCATTTATTGGAACTTAAGGAGGGATACACCATGTTCAGGAATTACCGGAAACTCTTCTTTTTCGCAGGGATTTTTATGCTGGCCGTGTTTTTGGGAGTCCCCTCCCAGGCTCGGGGAGGAGAACGACTCTTTCGAGGAACCTTCATCGGTGCAGCGGATTACGGCTCCTTCCTTATCGACTCCTCCGAGGGAGCGATTCGAGGAACCCTCTTTTCCGCCAAATACGACGGTACCACCACGGAGGTTCATGGGCAAATAACCCCCGATGGCATCTATCTTTTCGAGGATTCTCAGAAAATCTATCTTTTCGAGGGGACTCTCGACGAAGCGGGAAGGCTCATGGGAAACTGGAGCTTCCGGGATCAGCGAGGAGGCTCCTTTACGGGGCTTGAAACCACCTATGCAGGAGGAGAACCCCAGGGAGCTCTTTCCCTTCCCGGTCCGGCTCCCTTCTCTCAGGCCCTCCGGGGAACCTACACGGGAGAACCCGACTACGGCACCTTCCGCATCGTGGTGGGACAGAAAGGAAGCATTTCCGGCATGATCGTCTCCGCCAAAGAAGATAATCCCCTTCCCCTCGAAGTACGGGGAGAGGCCCAGGGATCTCTGGGATCCTTCGAAACCCTGGACGGAACCCGTCATTTTTATGGCACCTTCGACGAAATCGGACGTTTCATCGGCAAGTGGCAGTTCCAGGACGGCTCCCACGGAGGCTCCTTTACGGGGTTGGTACAAAAACAGTAACCCCCGAAAGTCACCATAAAAACGGCTCCTGGCCAAGACAAAATCGACGGCGGCAAACCCCAATCAAGGGAATTTGCCGCCGTCGTTCGTTCCTTTCGAAAGATTTTCTCAGGAGGGGATGGAAAAATCCACTCCGAGAGGTTTGCCGAAAATTCTACGAAAATCCTTGAGATGCTCCCGAACCCCCCAAAGCTCCAGGGGACAATCCTTGAGAGCCTCCACCAGGAGCCGGATCTCTTTTTTGCCTCGTTTCATACGAACCGAGGCAACCACTCCCGCATGCCCTCGATCCAGACTCTCCGCCATACGAAGAAAGGCGCAGAGCGAAAAGACGGTCTTTTGAGAGCGCGGGTCCAGCATGCCGAAGGGTTCATGTTTTTTTCGGGGAAGTTTTTTACGATGGTAAAAGGCCAGAGCCGCCATGATGGCTATTTCGGTCTGGTCGAATCCGAGGAGCTCCGCGTGACGGATGATGTAGTGAGAGTGGGTCTGGTGCCCCGAAAAGGAGATGAACATGCCCACGTCGTGGAGAATCGCCGCATAATAGAGAAGTTCTCTTTCCCAGTCTCCGAAGGGGTGAAGCTTTATGCGCCGGGCCTCGTCGAAAAGCTGCGTGGCGATGGATGCCACCCGCCGGGCGTGCTCTTCGTTGAAACGACAGGTTCTTCCCAGTTGAAAGATGCTTTTTTCCCGTATGGACATGCCTTCGAAAAGACCGATCTTTTGCAGATGGTCCACCAGAAGGCCCTCCCGAAGCCCCCGCTCGCTGGTGCGAAGCTCCGAGACCCCTGCCTCCTGCATGAGGGTAACCAGCACCATTCCTCCCGCCACCACGATGTCTCCCCGTTCGGGGTTGAGTCCCGGCACCCGGCGCCGTTCCTCCAGGGAAAGAGAAGCGAGATAGCCAACAGCCTCCTGAAGCTCCTCCAGCTTGAAGCTGCGAGAAACAGTGCCTCCGGAAGTTCCCCTCCGCCGCCCCGCCACCGCTGCAAGGTTGAGAATGGTTCCGGAGCTGCCGATGCCGATCTCCGGCTTGAGTTCCCGGATTTTCTGCATGGATCGAACCACGGAGTTACGCACGTAGTTTTCCATGAGGCTCAAACGATCCGGAGCGATGGGGCCCGTCTCCGAAAAAGGGGAAAAGAGAGAGGCCACCCGGATAGCCCCCAGATGGAGACTATCCAAGAAAAAATATTCCTTTTGGTCTCCCACGGAAATCTCCGTGCTTCCTCCTCCGATATCAATAAAGAATCCCCGGCGGTTTCCGAGCTGCATCTCCTCGGAAACTCCCAGATAGATGAGCCGGGCCTCCTCCCTTCCCGAAATGATACGCATATCCAGCCCCGTCTCCTCCCGAAGGCGCTCCAGAAACGCCTCGCCGTTGAGAGCGTTCCGCGTTCCCGCAGTAGCCACCGCAACGACTTCCCGGGCTCCATAGGAGAGGGCAATCTCCGCAAAACCTCTGGCGGCCCTTATGGTACGCTCCATGGCGGATTCTTGAAGATACCCCTCCACCTGGGCCCCTTCTCCGAGGCGCACCATTTGGCGCTGCTGCAAAAGCAGGGAATAGGATCGGTTGGGATTGAGACGCACCAGGAGGAGCCGGATGGAGTTCGTTCCGAGATCCACGAAGCCCAGGACTTCTTCCTGAAGGGGCTCGGAAGAGAGGTCTATTTCTGGAGAACCCATATAATCTGCACCTCTCGCTCAAAATGCTTTTCGAAGAGGCTCTTTTTTCTCTCCGCCGACTCGTCTTCCCCCTGAGGGGGCTGTACCGCGAGGCAGGTTATGGAAACCTTCTCCGGGTCCACGGAACAGGAAAGATCCTCCACGAGCCCCAAATGGCTGCAATCCAGGCCATCCGCTATTCGGAGAATACCCCCGAGAGCACAGACCAGGTTTTTTTCTTCCTGGGGAAGATCCCGATAAATCGGATGGCTCTCCGAAGGCAGAGAGCGCCGGTGATACCGGGCGATACAGGCCACCAGACGCCTTTGCCGGGCAGAGAAGGGAAGATCCGGAATTTCGAGAATGAGCTTCCGGGAGTTTTTGTGATGTCCCCGGCGCCCTTCGCACCAGCCGATGTCGTGCAGAAGCGCCGCATATTCCAGGAGATCTCGCTCCTCCCTGCCGTATCCGTGCAGGTTTCGAAGCCAGTCGAAGAGAGAGAGCGCCAGAGAAGTCACCTGTTCCGCATGATCCCGCACATCCGCATATTCTTCGAGAACCCCCAGGATGGCCCGGCGAACCGCAGTACCGTCATTTCCCGCAGTTCCTCCCAGCACCGTATCCAGGCTCGCTCCCTGAAGAAACATGCGGCCGAAAATCTCCGGAAGCCCCTGGCTTCGGAGCCCCAAGAGCACCTGGTCTACATCGTATCCCACCCGATAAAAGGAGGTCTTCACTCCATCCTTATGAACCTCGAGGAGGCAGTAGGATGCCCGGGGATCTCCGTCATCCGGACGCCCCACGCTGCCGGGGTTGATAAAACGTCTTCCCTCCACGGTACGATCGAAGGGAACGTGGGAGTGTCCGCAAAGGATACAGTCCCCTCCGGTGGCTTCTCCGATCTCACGAAAGCGCTCTTCTCCGGTAGTACAGTCCAGATGTTCCCCCGGAGAGTCCGGACTTCCATGGCAGAGGAAAAAGGCCGTGCCTCCGTAGCGGAAACGCAGCGTTTCCGGGAGGCTTCCCAGGTAGAGCAGATCTTCCTCTGAAAGAGATTCCCAGCAGGACTGAAAGGCCAGGGCCTTTTCGGGTCGCTTGGCGGCAAGCCATTTCTCTCCTTTTTCGGGAAGCCGGAGCACCTTGGAATCATAGTTTCCCCGAAGGCTGAGCACGTATTCCTTTCGCAAAAACCGCAGTACCTCCGGAGCAAAGGGGCCGTATCCCACGCTGTCTCCGAGGTTCCAGAAGTCCTCCGCCCCAAATCGGCGGGCGTGATGCCATACTGCATGAAGAGCGGGAAAGTTTCCGTGAATATCCGCAAAAAGAGCAACTTTCATGGGAGTTCAAACCTCCTCTTTTTTCGTATTTTTATGCATCCCCAGCTTCCTCCCCGCCATCCGGAAAAGAGGGAAGTTCCTCAGAAACAACCTCCTCGTGATGGGGGAGATCTTCCAGAGCCTTATAGAGCTCTCTCCAGAAGGAGGTTTCCTCAAGCTTCTGCCAGAGCTTTCCCGCCTCTTGAAAGAGCTGTTTCCGTTTTTCGGAAACGTACTCCTCCAGCAAAAGTATTCCCCGTTCCATCTGGGGAAAACAACGCAGATGTCCGTAGTACTCCAACGCACGCTCCCGTTCGTCCTCTGCCAGCACGGGAAGCATTTCCCCCCATACATCGAGGTCGTGGAGATCTCCCAAGAGAGTCTGCAGATCCTTGAGAGTTTTGATAAAGCTCTTCTCCTGTTCTTCCTCGAAAAGCGAACGGAAAAGTTCCAGCGTATATCGGAGGCGTTTTACCGCGATCCGCAGATCGTGATGTCCCTCGAAGAAATCCGGAGCTCCCATGACGTACCCCAGGGCGAGCACTTCTTCCAAACGCAGCTCCGACATGGCCCGGGCACGTTCCCGCAAGTTCCGGGAATCCTGTCCCTCTCCCCGAAGGCGCAAATGCACCACCAGCCGACGGAGTTCCCGTTCCATTTGGTGAAGCTGCTGATCCCGATCCTCTCTCTGCAGGGCTCGCGCCACTTCCTTCTGCAGACTCTCACGTTTCTGGGCGATTCGGAGATGGAGGCGCTTTATTCCCGAAGTGCCTTCGGCGGGAAGAATTTTCTTCGCAAGAAGATCCTGGAGAAAGATCATCTGCACATCCGCATCCCGGGCATCTCCAAGGGCTCGGGTAAATCGACGGGTACTCTTTCTCCAGCTCCGGTATTCCCGGGGATCCACACATCCCTCCATGAGAGGGAGGGCACTGCGGATCCGCCGGGAGGCTACCCGCATGCGGTGAAGATTTTCCGGATCTTCCGAGAGAAGCACTCCGGAAATTTCCGAAAAAAATCCCCGGAGCCGCACCAGAAGTTCCTCGGCTCCGAAAAGGCAGATTTCTCCTCCCCCCGGCAGGGAAAGAAGATCCTCAGTCTTAGACATTGGAGGATCCTCCATCGTTGCGTCTGTTCCACATGCCTCGGTGTTCGAGCATCCACTCCTGGGCGCTTATCCGAGGCTCTTCTCTCCCCCGGGCAATGGGGCGGTAAGAACCGTCCGGCAGGAGTTCCCGGAGCTGAACGTTATCCTCCAGGTGTACCCGGAGAATTTCCTTGAGCACATCCCGAAGCTCCGGATCCTCCACGGGAAAGAGCACCTCCACCCGGCGGTCCATATTCCGCTCCATGAGATCCGCACTTCCCAGGAGGATCTCCTCCTCTCCGCCGTTGCGGAAATAGTATATCCGGGAGTGTTCCAGAAAACGCCCCACCATGGAAGTAACCCGAATGGTTTCGCTCATGCCGGGAACCCCGGGAACCAGGGAGCAGATGCCCCGAACCTGAAGATCGACACGCACTCCCTCCCGGGAAGCCTCGTAAAGGGCGAAAATGGACTCCCGATCCACCAGGGAGTTCATTTTGAAGGCAATATAACCGTCTCGGTGTTCTCGATGTCGCCGGATTTCCCGGGAAATCCGGGAGAGCATACCCTGCCGGAGGTGCTCCGGGGCAACCAGGAGCTTCTGATACCGCACCCCATGGCCATACCCCGTGATGACATTGAAAAGAGAGGCCACATCCTCTCCGAGAACCTGATCCTCCGAGAAAAGTCCGATGTCCGTGTAGATTCCCGCCGTGGAGGGGTTGTAGTTTCCCGTGCCGAGGTGCACGTACCGCCGGATTCCCCCCTGCTCCCGCCGGATGACGAGACACATTTTGGCGTGCACCTTGAGCCCCATCAAGCCATAGACCACATGCACCCCCGCCCGCTCCAGCGCCCGGGCCCAGACGATATTATTCTCCTCGTCGAACCGCGCCTTGAGCTCCACCATGGCCGCCACCTGCTTGCCGTTGTGCCGGGCCTCCATGAGCGCTTCCACCACGGGGGAGTTCTTTCCCACCCGGTAAAGGGTCATCTTGATAGCCAGCACCTTGGGATCCCGGGCAGCCCATCGGAGGAAATCCGTCACCGGAGAAAAGGAGTCGTAGGGATGGAAAAGCAGGAGATCGTCGCTTCGCAGGATTTCCTGAAACGGAACGTTCAGGCTTACTGCCCGGGGAAGGTTGGGGGTGAAGGGAATGTCCTTGAGATCCGGCCTGTTCACCTTTCCATAGAGTTCCATGAGATCCGAAAGGCAGACCCGGCCATCCACGGGATAGACTTGATACGGGGCAAGCTCCAGATGCTTCCGAAGGAAATGCTGGATCTTTTCGGAAATTCGCCAATCCAGAAGGATAGCCACGGGCACCCCGAAGAATCGCTGTTCCACCACTTCGGAAACCGTTTCGAGAAGATCCGGAGCCTCATCCTCCTGAATTTCGAGATCCGCATCCCGAAGAAGCTGGAAAGGCCATGCCCCCACCACCTGGTATCCCGGAAAGAGAGAGGGCACCCCCGCCATCACCACGTCCTCAAGCCACACAAAACGATAGTTCTTCTGTTTTCGCAGAGGATCGGAAGAGAAGGGCACCGGAACTTCCGGGGTCTCCACGGGAACGAAACGGGGAAAGGTCTTGGGAACCTTGATGCGAGCATAATGCTCCGTTCCGTCTCCGTCCCGAATCTGCACGAGCAGATTGAGGCTTCCGCTGGAAATGTGAGGAAAGGGGCGTCCCATATCCACTCCCTGGGGAGTGAGCACCGGTAAAATCTCCTGGCGAAAGTAGGCGTGAAGCGCATCTTTTTCCGTTTCCCCGAGAACATCGTATTCTTCTATGCGAATTCCCTCTTCTCGAAGGCGGGGAAAAACTTCGTCTATCCAGCAGGCTCGATGGCGCACCAGAGATTCGGCGATGGCCTCCCTGATAAGGCCAATCTGCTCAAGCGGGGAAAGGCCGTCCTTGGAAGGCACGGTAACGCCTCGCCAGACCTGGCGGAACACTCCCGCAAAGCGAATGATGAAAAACTCCTGGAGGTTGCTTGCGTAAATGGAAAGAAACTTCACCCGTTCCAGGAGAGGATGACAGGTCTTCTCCGCCTCCTCCAGAACCCGGTCGTTGAAGGCAAGCCATTGAAGCTCCCGATTAAAAAGCTGTTCCTCTTCGGAAACAGTTTGTCGAGATCTCTCTTCCCGATTCATCTTTTCCACAATCCTTCCTTGAACACTCCGAGCACTTCTCTCACAAGAGTTTTTCCGCTTCTTCAGGCTCCTTCGGAGGCGGAATTTTCCCGGACAACCTTCTGAAGGCTCTCCAAAAGACTGCCCGCCAGGCGTACCGCCCGGGAGGAGTAGGATCCCTCCACCACCACCACGAAAGCCACATCCCGCTCCAGTCCCCTGGTAAATCCCGCAAAGACTCCCATGGGAACGTTGCTACCGGGAATATTGATGGATCCCGTCTTTCCGTACACGTCACACCCCGGAATGTTGGCATCTTTTCCGGTTCCCTCAAGCACCACGCTCCGCAGAGAGTGCCGTACCAAATCGAACTCCTCGGGGGCCTTGATGCGGGCCACCACCTTTTTCGTCTTTCCGGAGTTGGGGAAAAAGGGGCGAAGCTGTTCTCCTCCGTTGCCGAAACTCGCCATGATGACCATCATCTGGGCCGCCGTAAGCCGAGTGCTTTTTCCTCCCCATCCGAGAAAATGCAAAGCCTCGGCTCCCGAAAGCTCTTCCGGAAGAAATCCCGGCTTCTCCGTTTTAGGATCCAGCCCCGTGGGCTTTCCCAGATTGAAGGATTGGTAAAGCGTTCGCACCACGTCCTCTCCCATACGGAAACCCAGGGCGTAGAAATAAACGTTATCACTCAGAGCCATGGCCCTATCCAGAGTCAACGCTCCCCTATCCACCCGCATGTACGAGAGGAGTTGGTTGCCGTATTCTTCGAGAAGCTCTTTTCGGGGCCCTTCGATCTCTTCCTTGGAGGCCATCAAACCATAACGCAAGGCTCCGAAAGCCACAATGGGCTTCAGCACGCTACTGGAAGGGTACTCGAAGGAGAGGGCCCGGGATACGTTATAGCCGTCCACGATTTCCCCGGTTTCGAGATCCATCACCAGAGCGCACCCCTTCACACCCTCCATCACTGAAGCCGCATCGCCCCCAAAAGCCGCAACGGCTCCCCAAAAAAGAACACAGATTCCCCAAAAAACGCCGAAAGATTTTCGAAAAGCCCTGGAAAAAAGAACCTGTCCCGACACCGACACATCACCTCAATATTTTATTAAAAAAGCCGCTCCGCGTTTTCAGGGCGTTTTTCCCTAAACTCTCGGATTGTACCGCAGAAAAGAAGGTTTCCGAAAGGATAAAAACCGAACTGTTACTTCACTGTAACGGACAAGAGAAGGGTCATTCTCTTCGGATCTCCTCCAGAAGCAGCCGAAGCTCTTCCTGAATCTCCGGAAGTTCTTCGAAAAGGTTCTTTCCGCGTTTCCACAAATTATCGCCATCCCCCTCTTGAGGATTTTCAAAACGTTTTTCCAAAAACTCCGCCTCCCGAGATTCCCGAAAAGCCATGACGGAACCAAGGACTCCCTTGAGAGCATGCATGGCTTCTCCAGCCTCCGGAAAAGATCCTTCCGCCTCGGCGGCAGCCAGAACCTTTTGGAGCCGGAGCGCATCATCCCGAAAAGCTTGACAAATTTCCTTGAGAATTTCCTCGTCCTGGAATATGCTTTGGAGGAGTTTTTCTCGATCTATTCGAAGATATTGCGACATACGAGACACCCCTTTCGCGGCAAAATGCCGCCCTCAGTATTCCATGGAACGCCCAAAGACTCAAGAGTTCTTGTCCGGACACTTCGAGCAATTTGAGGAATAACGCAAAAAGAAGGATTCCCCGTATTCCCGAAATCCCGGAGGATGTTACAATATATTTTGTGAAAGGAGGTTCTCCCATGGCAAAACACCTAAAGATGGAGCTCCCCCCGGTTTCCTCGGTACCCCTCATTCTCCGGAGAGAGATCGAAGCCCTCTATTTTCAGGCACTCCTCCCCCACCTGTGCAGGGACTTCGGAGAGGAAAACGTGCGGCAAACCATATCCCGAGCCATTCTGGAGGAAGCGCGCAACCAGGGCTCTCATCTCCGAAAAAACGCCCCTTCCAACGGATGTGAAACCTTGCAAAAGGTAGTGGCAGGATGGAACCGCGGAGACAGCCTGGAATACAGCATGATCGAAGAATCCCCCCAGCGGCTTGCCTTCAGGGTTTCGCGATGCGCCTTTGCGGAAATGTACCAAGGCCTGGGATTGGCAGAATGGGGCTTTATTCTCTCCTGCCAGAGAGATTTCGCCTTTCTCGAAGGATTCAACCCTCAAGCACGGCTCTTCCGCCCCCACACTCTTATGGAAGGACACGGCTTCTGCGATTTCGACTACCGATTTCCCCCACCATATAAAGAGGAGGATACGAACGAATGAATCTCGGCGAATATGTACAGTCCCTGGAACCACAAATTATACAATCCCTCCAGGAATCCATCCGAATTCCCAGCGTAGAGGGCACTCCACAGCCGGGGAAACCCTTCGGCGAAGGTGTTGCAAGTGCCTTGGAGCACGCCCTGGAAACCGCACGATCCATGGGTTTCCGTGCGGTGAATCTGGACGGCATGATAGGATACGCGGAATACGGCGAAGGAGACGAGATGATCGCCGTACTAGGCCACCTGGATGTGGTTCCCGAAGGAGAGGGATGGACGTATCCTCCCTACGGCGGAGAGATTCATCACGGCATTCTCTATGGCCGAGGAGTGCTGGACAACAAGGGCCCCATCATCGGAGCCCTCTGGGGACTCAAAGCCATCAAGGATCTGGGGCTTTCCCTGCGCCGGAGAATCCGCATCATCTTCGGCACCAACGAGGAAAGCGGCATGAAGGGTGCCGCCTACTACGCAAAACATGAAGAACACCCCGTCATGGGCTTCACTCCGGACGCGGAATACCCCATTATCAACGTAGAAAAGGGAAGCCTGGGAATTGAAGCCTCCATACCCTTTCCGGAAAATTCCCGGGTGGAAATCCTGGAACTCCAGGGAGGAACCGTAGTCAACGCCGTTCCCGAAGAGGCCTCTCTCAGAATCGTTCTTCCGGATCATCTCCGGGACATGGACGCCTCCCTGGGAACCCTCGGGGCGGAACGATCCTGGCGCCTTCGAGCGGAGCAGAGGGGCAACACCCTGAGTCTTACCACCAAGGGAAAATCCGCCCATGGCAGCACTCCGGAGCTTGGAGAAAATGCGGTGGTCCGGCTTTTTTCCCTTCTGGGAACCCTGGAGGAAAAAGATCCCCTCTTCAAGCTCTTCAAAAACGTGGCAAATCTTCTGGAAGACGACACCCGGGGAGATAAACTGGGAATTGCTACCCGGGACGATCTTTCGGGGGAACTCACCTGCAATCTGGGGCTCCTTTCCTGGAAAAACTCTGTTATAACGCTCACCTTCGACATTCGTCATCCCATCGGTGCAGACCCCCTCTCCATCGTGGCGGGAATGCAGAAATCCCTGACCCCCCTGGGATTTTCCACGAAAACTGTCAAACAGGGCTCCCCCGTACACGTGGCGGCGGACTCCGAATTGGTGCACACCCTCCAGAGAGTGTACGAGAGGGAGACCGGCCAAAAAGCCACGCTTCTTGCCATCGGCGGAGGCACCTATGCCAAATCCATGCCGAACATCGTGGCCTTCGGGCCGACTTTTCCCGGGGATCCTCATGTAATTCACCAGGCGAACGAATGCAGCCCGATTTCCCGCCTCATGGAAAGCATACGGATCACCGCAGCGGCCATGCATGAGCTCGCAGGGTAAACTCGAATACGGCGGAGCGGGACGCTCCCGGGGCAAAGGGCTTCGACGATGGATACGGGGGGACAAAACCAGGGCTACCGGAGGAATGTATATGGAAGTGCGAAACCTAAAACTGCGCAAGGAATCTCTTGACCGGGCAGAGCGGCGCTGCGAGAAATGTGGCACCTTCAAGGGATTGCGTGTATACTACAAAATCGCCCCCGCCAAAGGGGGGGAAGACACTCTGGATAATGCGGCGGTTCTCTGCCCCCACTGCTACCGGGAATATCTCTTTCTGATGGAGGACTCGATTTCCTGCGATGCGTGGCATCGCCTCCCCCCGGCCCCCGTGGTGGTACAGGCCCTTCTGGATGTTCCGGAGGAAACCACCGTGGCGGAACTGCGAGAAATCCTTGAGCGCATCGCCGAAGAGGCCCGGCAAAACCCTGGATTCTGGTGGGGCAAACATCATCACGAAAACCACCTTTTCTAAAACTTCCTTGGTAACCTTGGTATTTTCCCCTTTTCCGGAGGAGCCTTCTCCTGGAAAAGGGATTTTTCGGAAACCCTCCGGCTTTTCAGGATTTTTCCATATCTTTACCTGAAAGGAAGGTGTCGATTCTCCCGAGACTCCTTCCGGAGATCCTCCGGAAGGAAACAGCGCTACGGCAGTACCGTTTTTCCATATCTATTCGGAGGTGTTCCCTTTGAGCGAACAAAAGCGGCTTGTTTACGGCGTGGATGCGGTTCCTCCTCTTCCCATTCTGCTTCTTGCAGGGGCCCAGCACGTACTTACCCTTTTCGGAGCCACCACCCTGGTTCCCCTCATCCTGGGCCCCGCTATGGGCATGAATACCGCCCAGATGGGCTTTTTTATCTCCTGCGTCTATCTTGCCATGGGAATTGCCACCCTCATTCAGACCCACCCGAAACTCGGATCGGGACTTCCCATCGTCCAGGGATCCAGCTTTAGCTTCATTCCCCCCATCATGACCATCATCGGCATTTACGAGGCCCTGGGCCCCAACGTAATCATGCAGTATGTGGGAGGGGGTCTCGTGGCAGGCGGCGTGGTGCTCTCTTTCCTGGGCTACAGCAAGCTGGTGGGAAAAATCCGGAAATTCATCACCCCCGTGGTAATCGGTCCCACCATCATGGCCATCGGCTTTTCCCTCTACGACACGGCGGTAAAATTCAATGCCGCCCAATACTGGCCCATCTCGCTTCTGGTGGTGGTAGGGATCTTCTTTTTCGGCCTCATCAGCAAAAACAAGTATTGCCGGATCTTCTCCATCCTCGCTTCGGTGGTACTGGCCTACCTGCTCTGCCTGGGAGGATCCCTTACGGGCTTTTTCAGCGAGGGCCACCCCTGCTTCGTCTCCATGGGAGCTGTGCATGAGGCTCCCTGGTTTCGCTTCACCGGCCTGATCCCCTGGGGAATGCCCAAGATCAGCGTAGTCTCTCTGGGAGCCATCGCGGCAGGATTTTTTGCGGTGATGATCGAATCCATCGGTGACTACCACTCCTGTTCCTACGCTGCGGGACTCCCGGATCCCTCGGAGGAAACCATCAGCCGGGGCATCGGTGCAGAGGGGCTGAACTGTGCCATCGCAGGATTTCTCGGTGCTCCCGCCACGACATCCTATACGGAAAATATCGGCCTCATCACCCTCACCGGAGTGGCCTCCCGCTGGGTGGTGCGCACCGGAGCCATGCTCCTCATCGTAATGAGCATGGTGGGCAAACTTGGAGCTCTCATCGCCACGGTACCCAGCCCGGTCATCGGAGGCGCCTACATCGCCCTCTTCGGCACCATCGGCGCCCTGGGCATCCAGGTGCTCATGCGGGCAGACATGGGAAGCCAGAGAAACGTGCTCATCGTGGGCTTCGCCTTCCTCATGGCCTTGGGGCTTCCTGGATGGGTGAGCGAGCAAAAGGAAGCCTTCTTCGCCCTCTCTGTTCCCGGCCAGATCCTCTGGGCGCTTTTGAAAACTCCCATGGCAGTGGCGGGGATCTGTGCGGCTTTCTGGGACACCCTGATTCCGGGTACTCCGGAAGAGCGGGGAATCGCCCCTCAGAAGATCTCTCTATAAAAAAAGTAAAACTGCGCGTGCACCATCATAAAGACCCCGGGAGGTTTCTTTTGGAGAAACCTCCCGGGGTCTTTATCATCTTCTCTTCTTCTTTATTGAAGGAGAAAAATCTTCCAAACAAATTACTCTTCCAGAAGCCGCTTCTCCAGCACCGGAGAAACTCCCTCCATCACCAAGAGCTTCATGGAGAAATCTCCAAAACGGAAGAGCACCGCGAAGAGTTCCTTCTCAAGACCTTCGAGAACCGACGCCGAGACTCCCAGGGGGGGGTGCATCATGAAGCTTTTGCCGTAATCGGACATGTTCACCGCAAAAAGACCGTTCACGAGGTTGAGAAACTCCTCGGTAGCCGCCTTGCCAAGAGCATCCAGAGAGGTGATATCCTCTCCGGAAAAGGCTCTGCCCAAGGCAGCCAGAGAGAGGGCATTTCCGGATATGGCGGTAAGCATGGACTTCTTATCCCGTTGCGTAACGAGCTGGAGGGCGAGGTATTCCGAGGCGAGATCATCCTCTTCGGGAAAGGCCGGACAAAGAACCACGAAACGATCCACGAAACGTATCATGCTCCTTGCAAAAAGGGATACGTAATCCGTAAGCAGCTCGTGCTCCAGAATACGTTTTCCCTGAAGGCAGAAACGCACCGTCACATCCACATCATCCTTGGTAAGGGCTTCGAAGACATCTCCCCCGAGGTTATATTCCTTCTTGTATTTTTCGATGGCTTCGTTAAAATCTTTCATGGTGAGGATTTTCTGATCCATAAGAGCCTGACCAAGCACGGCATGTCCCTGTTTTTGAACGGAAAGCAACGATTCGAGTTGTTCCTGAGCGAGATATCCCATCTCCGTGGCAATATCTCCGAAACGCCGGTCTTCGTGCACCTGCATGGCGTGTACCGTCTCCACCTGATCCGAAGTCATATATCCCTCGTTCATGGCCAGGGTTCCGAGTTTTGGCCTCACATGATCCACTGCTCCGTAAGCAAGGCGAAGCTGTTTCGAGTTGATATATCCCTTCTGGAGGAGAAATTCCCCGAACAACCCCATAAACATCAGAGGTCCGTCCTTTCTTCGTTGTCCAGTATATCCATCACCAGGGAGACGATTCTCTCCCGGCGGATAGGCTTTTGAACGAAGTCGTACGCCCCTGCAAAGATAGCCTCTTTGATGTTTTCCTCGGTTCCTGCGGAAGACGCTATAATAATCTTGGCACGTCGATCTCCCCCGATCTCGACAATCTCCTTGAGTGCTTCCAAGCCCGTCTTTGCGGGCATGACGATATCCATGATAACGATTTTCGGCCAGTGCTCGCGAAACATGGCCACTGCATTCACACCGTTATCCGCCTCTACCACTTTGAGGCCACAGGTTTTTTCGAGAATATCCCGCAACTGTTTTCGAATAAGAAGAGAATCGTCACATATCAACACATCCGGGCGATCCGCCATGCATAAGCCCCTCCTCTCCGCACCGTTTCTTTAGGAAAACCCCTCCGTAGAGATTTATCTCTATTGATAGTATTATGCCACATAACAGCCCTTTGGGAAGGATGCTTTTTTCGTTTTTTTCCCATGCTGCATTGTCATTATACCAAGAAATACCGAGAAATAGGGGATACTCCAAGGGAGAAGAACAAAAAAACAGCATGGACTTTCATATTGCTTTCATCCGTTCAAGGAAATTGAAAGGGAAAACTCCTTTCGGGTTCCATGCAGGATACATAAAGAAAACGGATAAAGGCCGGAATTTTCCGTTTTTCTACGGAAAAACACCCCGGCCTTTATCCGTTGGCGAGATCCTCCGAAAAATTCCGGAAGAAACGTCTTTAATACCTTAGGTTACTTCTGCTTCTGAGGATTCTCGATGATCCACTCTGTATTTTTTCCGAGAAAGGCGGGAATACTCAGAAAACGCTTTTCGGGATCCTTGAGGGTAAATTTGCCCGTCACGGTCTCCACCACCTCGTAGTTCTCGTCGAGAATTTCCACGGTGATAGTGTGTTTCTTTCCTGCCACGGTAGAAACCATGGTATCCTGGGGGGCCATTTCGAGAGGCTCGTTCGCATCCAGAATCACGTTGACGTCCCGTTCTCCGGAGTAGGTGTTTTCTCCCAGGGTAATGTCGTGATTATCCACGAGGAGGTCGTAGGCCCGCCCCGCATCGTAACAGTAAAACCCCAGGCCCACCAGGGCCGCCAGAAGAAGAGCGCTCACCAGTATGCGTCTCATAATTTTCTCTCCTCCTTTTTAGGCGGCTTCGCCCCGAAGGGCGCTCCGGGAACGTTCGCGTTCTTTAAAACGCCTCCATGCGTGGAGTACCAGGGCGATGGCGATGATACCGTAGGAAACGAAGACCCGGAAGTACTCCCCCAGCTGAGCTTCTCCGATAAGATGTTTTCCCGCCATGGGAGAAACCACGAACATCAGGTGGAAAAGTACCACCCCCACGAAAACGTTGAGAATGGAAGCCCGGGAAACGCTGGCTCCTCCTACCAGCAACGAAGCGATGGCGAACATTCCCGCCTGCTCGTGGCTGTTGTAGGTATTCATGGTACCGATATTCTGGAGGAAGATGATCTGGCCGTAGCAGGCGAGCACCGTGGAGATCATGATGGAAATGAGCCGGGTACGCTCCACGGGAATTCCCGCAGACCGGGCCACGTCCATATCCTGCCCCACCGCTCTCATATCCTGCCCCAGCTTGGTACGCCGGAACCACACCACGAAAACGCAGAAGGCCGCGATAACCAGGAACGTGGCCAGAGGCACGGAAATCCCCGAAATTTCAAAAGGAATGAGATTGTCCAGACATTTCCGTATGCCCTCAAGATTGGTAACGTTACGCACTCCGAAACCCCGGGAAAGTACCAGTTTGGCGTTCTGAACGGGAATCACCTTACCGAAGCCGTAAAGCACCACCAGTTGATACACTCCGTTCATGAAAAATCCCAGGATGAATCCCGTAACCATCTCCCGTCCCTTGGCACGGTTGAGAATGGCTCCGCACATCCACCCCAGGAAAATCGCCAGAGGAGTGGAGATAAGCATGGCCAGCACCATGCCGTGGATTCCCACGATATTCCAGTCGCTGATGAAAATAAGCCCGATCTGTCCCGCCATGGCTCCGAGAACCATACCGAAATTCAGTCCCATTCCAGCCATGATGGGAATGAGAAGGCTCAAAACGAGAAAGGAATCCCGGGAGAGGCGAACCAGCATCTCCTGAATCAAATACCCCGGCGAAAACTTGGAGAGAGGAATGCCAATGACACTGATGAGGATAAACACGATGGGCACCGCATTGGCCGCCAGGAGATGGGAAAGATTGCTTTTGGAAAACTTGGATTGTTTGGTCATGATTTTTTCACCCTCATAACTCGCGTCAGCGCATAGAGGATCATACCGTTGGAAACGATGATACGGATAACCTCGGACATGTCCGTCTGGATCATGCTGTTGATAACCGAGGGAGTCATGGTAAGAATCCCCTGGAAGAGGATGGTTCCGATAATCACGTTCATGATGGTGGCCTTATGCACCGAAGCGCCTCCGATGAGAATTGCGGATACAGCGGGAAAGGCCATGTAGAAGGGGCCCATGTAGAGCTGCACGAATCCGAAACTCTGTTCGTAGATGATGATACCGATGGCTCCCAGTACCGTGGAGAGAATCACCGAGATGGTACGCATGTTGTCGATGTTCACCCCGGAAGAACGGGCATATTCGGGATTGGATCCTACGGTGGTCATGGCGGTACCGGTTTTGGTTTTCAGGAAAAGCCACATCCCCAGGCACATGAGCCCGAAGAAGAGGAACATTCCCGTGGGGCAGTAAAAGAAATCCCCTATCTGGAAGGAGCCGATGTCGCTGATGGCCTGGTGCCAGAAACCTTCCACGGAGATGGTGGTACGCAACCCCTTTCCGGCATAGCCCCATACCATGTTGGAACTCTTGTAGGGGAGCACCAGCCACATGATGCACATGAAGGCCACCGAGGAAAAACCCACGTAGGTGGCAATCATCATCTCTCCACCCTTGACGCGGTTGAGGAGAAGCCCGTAGGCCCATCCGAGAATCACCGCGATGGGCACCGCCACTGCCATGGCGATGAGAATGCCCAGAACGCCGGGAATACCGATTTCAATGCTCGTCACCGCTCCGAGAAGCCCTGCGATGATGCCTAGGGGAAGGCCGAAGTTGAGACCGCATCCGGACTGAATCATGGGAACCATGGCAAGCACCATGACCCCGTTCATGCCGAAACGGACCAGAGTATCGCTTATGGAAGCGTCTACCCGAACCTCCACAAAGGGGGCGATGACAAAAAGAGCCAAAAGGAAGAGGGCGATGATAACTCGGGGCCACCCCGCCTTTTCGAGAAAATTCTTGATGTTTTTCACCGGGACTCCACCTCCGCCTTGGCATCCACTTCGCCGAGCATGAGAAGACCGAACTCCGTGGAGGGTGCGCTGGCAGGCCGGATGCCCGCCACCGTTCCTTCGTTGATGATGGCGATGCGATCACAGATGGAGCGCAGTTCTTCCAGCTCCGAAGAGATCATCACCACCGTGGTCCCCCTGCGTCGGTTATACTCCTTGAGAGTTTCCAGCACCACTCTCTTGGCTCCCACGTCGATCCCCCGGGTGGGTTCCGCCACGAAAAGAAGTTTGGGGTGGGTGGCAAAGGCCTTGGCAAGACAGATCTTCTGCTGATTTCCTCCGGAAAGCTCCTGTACCGGCTGGTTTTCGTCCACACAGCGAATTTCCAGGCTCTTGATGTAGGATCGGGCCTCCTCGGCGATGGCCTTCTCGTCCCGAATCCGGAAGAGACCGCCCATAAGGGGCTTCAGAAATTTGTCCTGCATCTGAAGAGCCGTAAAGATGATATTCCAGGAGATAGGCTCCTCCAGAAGAAGCCCTACGCCCCGGCGATCCTCGAAAACCGCCGCCATGCCGGTTCTCAGGCTTTCCCTGGGATGGTTGAGTGGTACCGGCTCCCCTTCGAAAAAGACCTTGCCTCCCGCGGGGAACATCCCCATAACGCCGTTGGCGATACCGAGCTTGCCCTGTCCGGCGAGGCCGCCGATGCCGAAAATTTCTCCCCTGCGGATCTCCAGAGAGACATCCCGCACCAATTCTCCCGGCATATCCACCCAGAGATGCTGAACCGAGAGAATAGTTTCTCCCTCTTCCCGGGGGGCTTCGTCCCGCTGAAAAGCATCCGCCACGCTCCGCCCCACCATGTGGGAGGCGATATCCATGACATCTGTCTTATCCGGAGTAGTCTCTTCCACGATCTCTCCGTCCCGGAGAACCACGATCTTGTCACAGACTTCGATAATCTCGTGAAGCCGATGGGAAATGAAGATAATGGAAATTCCCATACCCGCCAAACGCTTCATAGCCTTCAGCAGAATATCCGCCTCGGACTCCGTGAGCACCGCGGTGGGTTCGTCCAGCACGAGAAGCCGGGTTTTCTTTTTGTCGATTTCCCGGGCAATCTCGGTAAACTGCTTGTGTCCCACGGGAAGCTCGGAAATCAGGGTTTCCGGATCCATCACCACGTTCAGCTTCGCCACCGCATCTTTACCCCGGCGGCTGATCTCGGGACGATCGATGGTACTGAGGCGTTCTCCGAAGGCCTCCACCAGGGGGTTGTATTTCATGGGTTCCCGGTTCAGCACCACGTTTTCCGCCACGGTGAAACCGGGAATGAGGGAAAACTCCTGGTGCACCATACCGATGCCTTCATCGAGGGCATCAAAGGGGTTGGAGAAATTTGCTTCCTTCCCGTCAATGTACACCTTGCCCTCGTAGCCTCCGGTATCCCGGATAACGGTCATACCGAAAAGAATATTCATCAGGGTGGATTTACCCGCCCCGTTTTCTCCTACAAGTCCGAGGATTTCTCCTTTTTCCAGGGTAAGATTGACGTTCTTCAGCACCCGATTGCCGTAGTACGACTTTCCTACCCCTTCCATTTTCAATAGTGGTTCCTGGGCTGTCATAAATTGTCATCCTTTCAATGGGAACCCTGGCGCTTTCCATACCCCATCTTCCCACCGGCATCTCTTTCGAAACAATCAAGAAAGCCCGGTGGTTCCGTTTAAAGAGGGTCATGGACAATGCTCTGTATACTGTTCAATTGGAATGGCGGCTTTTGATCAAAAGCCGCACGGAACGGAAAGGCAAGAAAATCCGGGGAGAAAGAATTCTCCCCGGACGGTACCTGCAAAATCCTACTTCACTTCGAAGTACTTGGCGGGCACTTCCACGTCGGTCATGCCCATATAGCCCTTGCCGAACACGTAGGTATCCTGGTAGAGAAGGATGTGGTTCTTCTTCTCCACGCCGGTGTTGATATCCGTGTAGATGCTGCCGTTCCACTGGGCGCCGGGGGTGCACTTGGCATAGGCCTTGAACACCATTTCGGGCTTGAAGGAACGTTTGAAGTTATTGTGGGTAACGCCGTCCTTAGCCAGCTCGATGGCGAGCTCCCCGAGGCCCACGGAATTCGTGTAGCCATAGGAGTAAGCCCAGGTACCCATGCGGCCGGCGCCGCCCTTGGCCGCCACGGCCTCTTCAACTCTGCCGAGAATGGCGGGCCAGTCGCCCTTCACATCGGAAAGCTCGATGCCCAAAGCACCGGGATATCCCATGAGAGGAGAGGGAAGATCCGCTTCGATGAAATAGCCCCCCTCTTCGGCGATCCTCTTGAGGAGAGGCTCCGTGTGGGCGTCATTGGTGCAGAAGAAAGCGGTATTCTCGCCGTATTTATCCAGCCAGGCAGGAACCTTCTCGAGAATGAACTGCTGGGCTCCCGCCACACCGACGTCGCTGGTGGGATCCGGAGCGGTCTCGAAGTGGAACTTCAGCCCCAGATCCTCGCAGGCCACCTTCATGATGTTGCGCCGCCGGGAAAGAAGCTCGTAGCTCATATGCCGGGGGAAGGAGATGTGTACGAAATCGGTGGCACCGAGTTTCTTCGCCGCCTCGATGATGAGATAGCCCCGGGCGATATTGTCGCAATTGATCACGAGATCCGCTATGGATTCGATAACCCCGGGATCTTCATGGGCCTCGCCGGCAATGAGGATGATGTCGTCCCGCATCTCCCGAATGCGGCGGAAACCTTCGGTGGTACCGGGGATGGCCTGGTTCACGATAACCGCCTTCATCTTGGGATCGTCTGCAAAGCTGGCGATCTGGGAAATGGTGGTTTCCATTTCCTGCATGAAGTTGTCCGGATAGGTGATATGCTTGATCATACCGCCGTTTGCTACGTCTCCATAAAGCTCGATAAGTTTCTCCGCTCCCCGGAGATCATCCTCGGACTGGGAAACCGTACCGGTGCAGATACCGATATGGAAATCCGCTTCCGCGAAAGCGGCGCCACAGAAAACCAGGGTCAAGACAAGAATAAACGCTGCAAAAAAATTCTTTCTCAAAATAATTCCCTCCTCATACATTGGTATAAAGCATTCTCCCTCGTACCGCGCAACTCTTTTTCCTACTCATTCCTCCTTTCTCGAATCGAAAAACAAACTGAACATCCCAAGCTTTTCCAACGAAATTTTCCAAAAGAAACGTTTATCTAGAGAGAGTCTACGCACTGCCCTGCTAGATTCGTTGAGTCCGGAGAAAGATGCGTTATCGAAAAACTGCCGGGTTCCTTCCTCATGAAATGGAAAAAAATGCCGGATGGAACTCCCGGAGAATTTACCCGGACACGAGGAAATACGAAAAACCCATGAAAATTCTTGAAAAAGCCCGGCCAAACAAATACCACGGCATCCAGGAAAATCGATCGGTAATACGTACTTTGCCTCGAACAACGGGGAACTAGAAGGCACGGCCTGCAACCAAGAAAAAATTTCCAGCAACTTTGGAGCGCAAACTTGCTGATTTTGCGACTTCATTTCTGCGCCAAAAATGAACTAGGCTTACATCATTGTCCAAAAAAACTTCTTTTGTTCCATTCTACTCCTCTGGAGTCTAAAATCAACACCCCAAAGTTTCACCAGGAAAGATACCCGAAAAAGAGCGCCATCGTTCTTTCGCAGCTGTATCCGAGAAAGAAAGGCTTGGGGGGACTAATATTTCGAAAAAAATTCGTCCTTCTCCACGAGGCAAAAATTCTTGGAAAAATAAAACATCATGAGAAAAAACTAAACTCGACCTCCTCTTTCGTACAAAACAACTTGCATAAATACGGGAAAAATGAACATGGAAAATGCTCATGACCGCCGAATTTGACATATGATTGAAAGATTGCCTTTCTTGGGGTATGGTGTCTTGACTTTCTTCATCATTTACACGAGGAGATTTCCAATCAGGCTTGCTGGAGGTGTAGGATATGACGGTTACTGTCAAAGATCCCCGGGTTATATCCCGAAGGGTAGAGGAAGAACGGGAGCGGGGGAGGACCATAGGTCTGGTTCCCACCATGGGTTTTCTTCACGAGGGGCATCTCTCCCTTGTGCGGCAGTGCAAAGAGGAGAATGATCTCACGGTGGTTTCCATCTTCGTCAATCCTGCTCAATTCGGTCCTTCCGAAGATTTTCAGAGCTACCCCCGGAACATGGAACGGGATGCGGCCCTTCTCGAAGCGGAGGGAACGGATCTTCTTTTTGCTCCGGAACCCGAAACAATGTACGAAAAAGATCATTCGGTTTTCGTGGACGAGTGTTTCCTGGCCCGAGATCTCTGCGGAGCCTCCCGGCCGGGACATTTTCGAGGAGTATGCACGGTGGTGCTGAAACTCTTCAATCTGGCCCGTCCTCACCGAGCCTACTTCGGCCAGAAGGACTACCAGCAGCTCAAGGTGATTCAGCGAATGGTACGGGATCTGAACGTCCCCGTAGAAATTCGCCCCTGTCCCATCGTGCGTGATTCCGACGGGCTTGCCAAGAGTAGCCGCAACGCCTATCTTTCCGAGGAGGAGCGCCGGGAAGCCCTGCTCCTGAACGCCTCCCTGGAGATGGCTAAAAAAGCCCTGCAGGATGGAGAAAGCCGCGTTGCCGCTCTTCGGGAAATGATACTGACGCGATTCGAAAAAAGCCCCCTGGCACAACCAGAGTACGTGGAAATCCGACATTCCGAAACCCTGGAACCTCTGGAAAAAGTGGAAGATGCCGCTCTCCTTGCCCTGGCGGTACGGGTGGGCACGACCCGGCTCATCGACAACTGCCTTTTGGAGACCTCCCGGTAATGCAGATACAAATGCTGCGGGGAAAGCTTCACGGAGCGGTAATCACCGAAGCGAACCTGGAATACGACGGAAGCATCGCCATCGACGGAGATCTTATGGATCAGGCGGAACTACTCCGGGGAGAAAAGGTTCTGGTAGCCAACATGTCCACAGGGAGCCGTTTTGAAACCTACGTCATCGAAGCCCCCCGAAAAAGCGGCATCATAGGGCTCAACGGAGCCGCCGCAAGGCTGGGCTCTCCGGGAGACCGGGTGATCATCATGGCCTGGGGGCTCTTCTCCCATGAAGAGGCCCGCAATTTTCATCCCCGGATAGTAAAGCTGGACTCCTCGAACCACCCCTGCAGGATTTTTCAGATGTAGGAGCCCAAGCACAGAAAGGCGGAAAAAAATGAAAAAGATATCCCTGCATCGTCTCGAGGAGATGAAGGCCCAAAAAGAACCCATCTCCATGCTTACCGCATACAGTTTCTGGCAGGCCCGGCTGGTGGAAGAGGCCGGGGCGGACATGATTCTCGTGGGGGACTCTCTGGGAATGGTGGAACAGGGTTTTTCGGGAACCCTTCCGGTTACCCTGGAGATGATGATCCTCGCGTCTCAGGGCGTGACCCGGGGAGCCTCGAAACCCTTCATCGTGGGAGATATGCCCTTTCTCTCCTACGAGACCGGTGAATCCGAAGCCATTCGTAACGCCGGAAGACTTGTGAAGGAAGCCGGAGTGGATGCGGTGAAATTGGAGGGAGGCACGAGGCAGGCCAACACGGTACGGGCCCTCACCCGGGCGGGAATAGCCGTGGTGGGTCATATCGGACTTACTCCTCAATCCGCCACGCTCCTGGGGGGCTTCAAGGTACAGGGCAAGGATCCCTCCAAGGCCCGGGAACTTGTGGAGGATGCCCGGGCTCTGGAGGAAGCCGGAGCCCGGCTGCTAATTCTGGAATGTATTCCCGCCCCTTTGGCGGAACGCATTACCGCAGATCTTTCCATACCAACTATCGGCATCGGAGCGGGGGGAGGATGCGACGGCCAGGTACTGGTTTTACACGATGTACTGGGACTCTACGGAGATTTTCAGCCCCGTTTCGTGAAGCGCTACATCCAGGGGGGAGCCCTTCTGCGAGATGCCTTGAAGGAACACGTCGAAGAGGTTCGCCGTAAAGAATTTCCCCGGGAAAGCCACTGCTTCGGCATGGATCGGGAAGTGCTGAAGGAGGTCGAGGATTCTTGAGAATAACGCTGGTGGGCTGCGGTGCCCTGGGAGGACTTCTCGCCGCCCGGCTGCTTATGCAGGAAGAAAACGTCCAAATCTTCCAGCATCGGGGAAGGCGCTTCGATCAGCTGAACCAAAGGGGATTGCAGTTCCTGGATGCTTCGGGAAAACATCACGGCTTTCGCCCTCTCCTCGCCTCTTCTCCGGAAAATCTCCTCCCCTCTCCCCTCGTGATAGTGGCGGTAAAGGCTCACGCCACATCTTCCGTGGCCCCCCTGATTCCCCATCTCCTGGAGGAGAACACCACAAGCCGCATAATGACAGTTCAGAACGGACTGGGAAACGCCGAGATCCTCGCGGAAGCCGCAGGAGAACGCCGCGTTGTCCTGGCTCCCTGCACCTACGGCGCCTGGGTGGATGCGGAAGGTGCGGTACATGAGGCGGGAGAGGGAGAACTCGTGCTGGGGCCCCTCCGAAGAGGAGAGGATCTCGCTCCCCTGGAGCACCTTTTCCGCCGCGCCGGATTCCGGACGGATCTCCGGGAAGACCCCCTGCCCCCCCTCTGGGAAAAACTCGCCATAAACGCAGCGATCAATCCCCTTTCGGCACTGACAAAACGCCCCAACGGAGAGCTTCTCGCCTCGGGAGATCTCCGAGAGCTTATGCAAGCTCTTCTTCGGGAAGCCCTGAAAGTGGCTCAAAGCGAGGGGATCGTTCTCGACCATCGAGCATGTCTGGAAAAATGCTTTTCCATATGCGAGAAAACCTGGGCCAACCGAAGCTCCATGCTCCAGGACGTGGAAGCGGGACGCCTCACGGAAAACGATGCCATCAGCGGCCAGGTGGTTTTGCGGGCCCGAAGAGGAGGTCTTTCGGTGCCCCACACGGAAAGCATCTGGCGCCTGCTTCGAGGAATAGAAACCCTTCGAGAGAACTGAACGTTTCGATGTGCGTCCTCTCCATGCCCAAAAACCAGGGCATGGAGAAAGGGAATTTCAAAAATATCCCTCTTCGGGAAAACCTCTGCCAGGTTCCTTCCTTTCGAAAAAAATACCCCCTCCCGCCTCGAAGCACTTTTCTCCAAAAATATCAACAACCATTGAATTTTTTGTTCCTGAAAATACACCGAAAGCAAAGGTTTTCTGAAATTGATTTTTTTATTGCCCCCCTGAAAACTGAGAAAAACCATTTTTCCCCTCGACTTTTTTCAAGGAAACCGCGATCTCGTAAGGAAAATTTCTCAAAAAATGCATTTGTCGGTTTCGTCTATACATTTCTAGCATTGTGCCGTATAATGCTTGGAAGCAAAGGACATTTTACGAAGTTTCAAAAAACATCCGTTGAAGAAGGGCGAAGGTTTTTCTGTGTCGCCCACTTTGTGAAATTTTCCCTCAATTGGCTCGAACCAAAGCGATCGTTTTTCTGCCGAGGCAGACTCATTCCGGCGGTTTTTTGTGGTGCGTTCCACAAGCCGGATTATCTATAAGGAGGTAGGCAGCATGGCCAGACCCAAAGTAGTTGTTGATGGGAACGAAGCTGCGGCGCATATTGCTCATATGACGAGCGAGGTTATCGCCATTTATCCCATCACCCCCTCTTCCCCCATGGGAGAATGGTCCGATCAGTGGTCTTCCGAGAATCGGACGAATTTGTGGGGAACGGTGCCCCAGGTAACGGAGATGCAGAGCGAAGGCGGAGCCTCCGGCGCGGTTCACGGAGCTCTTCAGGCAGGAGCTCTTACCACCACCTTCACTGCTTCTCAGGGGCTTCTCCTGATGATCCCCAACATGTTCAAGATCGCGGGAGAACTTACCTCCACGGTATTCCACGTTACCGCCCGCACCGTGGCAACCCACGCCCTCTCCATCTTCGGCGATCACAGCGACGTGATGGCCGCCCGGAGCACGGGTTTCGGCTTCCTGGCGTCCAATAGCGTTCAGGAAGTCATGGACCTGGCCCTCATCGCCCAGGCATCCACTCTGGAGTCCCGAATTCCCTTCGTCCACTTCTTCGACGGCTTCCGCACCTCCCACGAAGTCCACAAGGTGGAGGAAATCACCCGGGAAGACGTGCGCGCCATGATCGACGACGACAAGGTCGCGGAGGTTCGCGCCCGGGCACTGAACCCCGAAAAACCCTTCATCCGCGGCACCGCCCAGAATCCCGATCACTTCTTCCAGGCCCGAGAGGCTTGCAACCCCTTCTACGACGCCTGTCCCGAGATCGTGGAAAAGGTGATGGAGAAGTTCGCCAAGGTGGTGGGCCGGGAGTACCATCTCTTCGACTACGTAGGCGCTCCGGATGCCGAAAAGGTGGTCATTCTCATGGGCTCCGGCGCGGAAACCGCCCACGAAGCGGTGGAGTACCTCGTGGGACAGGGCGAGAAGGTCGGCCTTATCAAGGTTCGCCTCTTCCGCCCCTTCTCGGCGAAACATCTCCTCAAGACGCTTCCCAAGAGCGTCAAATCCGTGGCGGTGCTGGACCGCACCAAAGAGCCCGGCGCCGAAGGGGAGCCCCTTTTCCTCGACGTGGCCAACGTCCTCCGGGAAGAGCGCTGCGACGTCACCGTCATCGGCGGCCGGTACGGTCTCTCCTCCAAGGAATTTACCCCCACCATGGTGAAGGCGGTCTTCGACGAACTCGGCAAGGCAAACCCCAAAAAACGTTTCACCGTGGGAATCAATGACGATGTCACCCATCTGAGCCTGGATTACGATCCCGACTTCTCCACCGCAGATCCCAAGTCCACCCGGTGCCTCTTCTTCGGCCTCGGCTCCGACGGCACCGTGGGAGCCAACAAGAACTCCATCAAGATCATCGGAGGCAATACGGAAAACCATGCCCAGGGCTACTTCGTGTACGACTCCAAGAAGTCCGGAGGCGTTACGGTTTCCCATCTTCGTTTCGGTCCCAACAAGATCCGCTCTCCCTATCTCATCAACTCCGCCAACTTCATCGCCTGCCACCAGTTCTCCTTCATGGAGAAGCTGGACGTGCTCAAGGATGCCGCAGAAGGTGCCACCTTCCTGCTGAACAGCATCTACGGCCCCGAGGAAGTCTGGGATCACCTCCCCAAGCGGACCCAGAAGAGGATCATCGACAAGAAGATTAAATTCTACGTCATCGACGGCTACAAGGTGGCAGGCAAAACCGGCATGGGCGTCCGCATCAACGGTATCATGCAGACCTGTTTCTTCGCCCTGAGCGGCATTCTCCCCCGGGAAGAAGCCATTGCGGCCATCAAGAAGGCCATTCAGAAGACCTACGGCAAGAAGGGCGAAGCGGTGGTTCAGAAGAACTACGCCGCCGTGGATGCCACCCTGGAAGATCTCCACGAAGTGAAGATCCCCGGAAGCGTCACGAGCAGTTTCGACCTTCTCGCTCCGGTACCTGCGGAGGCTCCCAAGGCCGTACAGGATATCGTGGGGCCCATCATCGCCCTGGAGGGAGATTCCATCCCCGTGAGCGCCTTCGCTCCCGACGGCACCTTCCCCTCCGCCACCACCCAGTGGGAGAAGCGAAACGTGGCCCTGGAAGTTCCCGCCTGGGATCCCAACGTCTGCATCCAGTGCGGCAAGTGCTCCCTGGTATGCCCTCACGGGGTCATCCGGGCCAAGGTCTACGACGAGGCACTCCTCAAAAATGCCCCGGAGACCTTCAAATCCACCGATGCCAAGTGGAAGCAGTTCGAGGGCAAGAAATACACCCTTCAGATAGCGGTGGAAGACTGCACCGGCTGCGGCCTCTGCGTGGTGAACTGCCCTGCCAAGAACAAGACCGAAGAGGGCAAGAAGGCCATCAACATGGTTCCCCAGCCTCCCATCCGGGAAGAGGAGAAAAAGAACTGGGAGTTCTTCCTGAACATTCCCGATGCCGCCCGGGGAGAACTGAACCTGAATGCGGTAAAGGACGTACAGCTTTTGCGGCCTCTCTTCGAGTTCTCCGGCGCCTGTGCAGGCTGCGGCGAAACTCCCTACGTAAAGCTTCTGAGCACCCTCTTCGGCGACCGGGCTCTTATCGCCAACGCCACGGGATGCTCCTCCATCTACGGCGGCAACCTTCCCACCACTCCCTGGGCGGTGAACAACGAAGGCCGCGGCCCTGCATGGTCCAACTCTCTCTTCGAGGATAATGCGGAGTTCGGCATGGGCATGCGCCTGGCGGTGGATAAAAACCAGGAGTTCGCCCGGGAACTGGTGGTGCGACTCAAGGACGTCATCGGAGAGCAGCTTGTCAAAGCTCTTCTCGAAACCGACCAGAGCGCCGACGAGGGCATTGCGGCCCAGCGTAAAAACGTGGAGGAACTCCGCAAGGTGCTGGCGAACGCCAAGGAAGCCGACGCCAAGATGCTTCTCGGCGTGGCGGACTACCTCGTCAAAAAGAGCGTCTGGATTCTCGGCGGCGACGGCTGGGCCTACGATATCGGATACGGCGGGCTGGATCACGTGGTAGCATCGAACCGGAACGTCAACATTCTGGTTCTCGACACGGAAGTCTACTCCAATACCGGAGGACAGATGTCCAAGGCCACTCCCATGGGCGCAGTAGCCAAGTTTGCCGCAGGGGGCAAGCCCATGGGCAAGAAGGATCTTGCCCGGATCTGCATGACCTACGGATCCTGTTACGTGGCCCGGGTTGCCATGGGAGCCAACGATGCTCAGACTATCAAAGCCTTCCGGGAAGCCGAAGCCTACGACGGTCCCTCCATCATCATCGCTTACGCTCACTGCATCGCCCACGGATTCGCTCTCGAAACGGGGCTGCTCCATCAGAAGCAGGCAGTGGATGCGGGACACTGGATTCTTATGCGCTACAACCCCATGCTGGCCATGGAGGGCAAAAACCCCCTCTCTCTGGACAGCAAGGAACCCACGTTATCCCTGGAAGAATACGTCTACGGGGAAAACCGGTACAACATGCTGAAGCGGGCTCATCCCGAGGATTCCAAGGCTCTCATCGAGACCGCCCAGAAGGATATCAAGAAAAACTGGAAGATGTACAAGTACCTGGCGGATATGCCCTGGGAATAGGCTTTTTCCCGGCAGCAATGCCGATGCCATAGCCAAAGGGACGAAGCCCCGGAGAACATTTTGCTCTCCGGGGCTTCGTCCCTTTTATGCATGTATCATAGAGACAGATCTCAGTCCATAACGCAGAGGCGATTTCGTCCCTCTCGCTTTGCCTGGTAAAGAGCCTCATCCGCTCTGCGCAGCAAATTTCCGAGAGATTCTCCCGGATGATAGGATACTATGCCCAAGCTGAGGGTTACTCCTCCTGCCGGAAGAGGAGAAACTTCCGTCTTTTTAAGAATTCGTTGGAAATCCTGGATTCGGGCAATAGTCTCCGCCAGGGATCTTTCAAGAAGAAGCGTAAACTCGTCTCCCCCCCATCGGCCAAAAAAAGCGTTTTTCTCGGGGAAAGACGTTTCCGCCAGGGCCCCGAGCTTTACAAGAACCCGATCTCCCTGAGGGTGCCCGTAGGAATCGTTGATTTTCTTGAAATCATCCACATCGAAAAGGACGAAGGTCAAAGAAGTGTCGTTTCTTCGGGCATACTCCATCCGGGCCTCGAGAATTTCCTCGAAATGCTGTCGATTGAGAACTCCCGTAAGATGATCCCGGGTAGCGGCAAGATAGTATTTTCTTTCGATCTCCTTACGGCGAGAGATATTCCGCACCATCACGAGGCACAGAGGTGCCTCTCCGAGGACTACCTTCTGCAGAGAGGTTTCTCCCGGAAAAGAGCCTCCCCCCCGGGTCGTCCAGGCAACCTCCAGCAGGGAGTCCGTAGCTTCCGATGCGAGAAGAAGCTCCGAAAGAGAACCTTTTTCGAGAAGATCCTCCAAAGACATGCGGAGAAGATCTTCCTGGGAATAGCCGAACTCCCTGAGGGCAGCCCGGTTGGCCTCCACGATGAGGCCATCCTGAAGCTGCACGAAGAGAATGATATCCCGGGTGGCCTCTTCCAAGAGAAAGTAGCGCTCCAGAAGGGGCCGAAGGCTGGGATAGGAGGCTCCCTCTTCCTGCCCCAGAGCGGGAATGGAAAAATGGTTATGCTCCACGAACCACTCTCCCCGGACCTTTCTCAGGACAAAGGTTCGGCGTCCATGCATCTCCAGATGGCTATGGCTTCCCGGAAGATCCCAGCAGTAATCGGCCAGAACGAGGGCCCAGCCAAAGGAACCCTTCCCCCGGATGTGAAAAGACCGGTTGCGGACGGTGCAGGCCGTGCGCTGGTCCATATCCCGCATGAGGGCTTTCTCATACGCCTCGAGGGTAAAGCTGATCTCCTCTTGTCCGGTTCCCAGGCTGACATAGGAGGGCAACCCCATGGAGACGAGAGAAACCACGTCTCCTTTTTCGTAGTGAGAAAACCAGCGATCCAGAAACGCCCGAATTTCTTCAACCACGCCATGGCCGTCGCCCTTCTCCTCATGCATGCTCATTTCTGCCACCTCGAAATTTTTCAGGATCGTGAAAAAAGAATTGCCTCCTCCACAAAGCGCCGGAAAAGAAGGCGCATCTCTTCATGTTCCTCCACCATTTCTTCGGGATGCCACTGTACTCCCACCACAAAAGGAACGTCTTTCATCTCCAGGGCTTCGATGACCCCGTCCGGAGATCGACCGGTGATCACAAGCCCCTTCCCGGGTTCTCGCACCGCCTGATGATGAAAGCTGTTCACCTCTACCCGATTTCCCCAAAGCCCGGAGAGCAAAGACCCCTCTTCGAGGGCTACCGAATGCGAGGCATATCGGGCGGCTGTCTCCTGGGTATGCTGCAGAGCTACCCAGGAGCAGGAGGAAAGATCCTGTATAAGAGTGCCCCCCAGGGCTACGTTGAGCACCTGGATTCCCTTGCAGATTCCCAAAAGAGGCATCTTTCGTTCCAGGGCCTTCCGAGCGAGGGCAATCTGAAATCGGTCGAGAAAGGGAAAGGTTTCTTTCAGTCCGCGTTCCGGCTCTTCTCCCCAGAGGAGAGGATGCACGTCGCCTCCGCCGGGAAGGAGCACCCCATCCACTCTCTTAAGCTGTTCCTCCACGCCTTCAAGATGCCGCAGCTGAGAGAGTACCAGGGGAATTCCGCCGGCTTCCTCCACGGCTTTGACATAGGCGTAGGGGAGATCGCATCGAATCTGCCCTTTGGGAGAGCGGGTTTCATTTCCCCCGATTCCGATAAGTACTGGTCGTGTCACGATACATTCCCTCGCTTATTTCCATAGTATGGTATTCCAAAAACCGGGTCTTTCCAAAAAGGCTAGCTCGCCAGGGAGATAACTCCCCGGAACCAGGTATAGACATCCTCCATGGAGGAGCTGGAATATTCCAGGGTACGACCGTCCACCCGCAGAGCTCCGGGAAAGAGATCCGCCTTGTCCGCCTGAAACGTGGATCCCAGGGTTACCCGAAGAGAGTAGTTTTGCTCCTTCGTTAGGGCCCTCCGGGCCTGATCCATACGGGATGCTTCCAGGGCCTTGCAGGCGGCTTCCTCCAGAAGAAGGGCACTTTCTCCGGGATTGCATAGCTCCGCCGCGTGGCGCCCCACTCCCTTTTTTACCGAACAGGTCATGATCGCATGGGGGAAAAAGTTTCGAGCTTCCTCACAGACCGCATCATCCCCCGTAACGAGAAGCACCGGCACTCCCCAATACGCTCCCAGGGCGGCGTTGACTCCGAGCTCTCCCACGGAGCGACCGTTGAGAGAGACCTCGGAAAGAGCCATGCTCATGGTATGATCCAGCACGCCCCTGAGAGTTCCCGCCTTGGCATGATAGGCCACGAAAAAAATGGCGTCGTACCCCCGGGCTCCCTCCATCATGCTGAAGGGCTTGGGAGTGCCGCTCACCAGATGCACTTTTCCCGAAAAAGCTCCGATATCGAGGTTCTTCATGCCGTTATGGGAGTCGTTCAGCAATACCTCCCGAACCCCCGCCTTTTCGGCGCCCCGGAGAACCGCCAGGGTATCCTGAAGCTGCCAGTGTCGTCCGAAGGCATAGGCTTCCTTGCCGGGAGTGCACTGATCGGGATGCACCACCCCCGTAGCTCCCTCCATGTCACAGCTTATGTAGAGCTTCATGAAACGAACCTCCCTTTTCCTTCTCAGTATACCCCGGATTCCAGAACCGAGAAAACCCCCTTGACGCTATCCACCCGAGCCCGGGCTCCCAGGGGGAGGGTGGCCTTTTTTTCTCCGTGTCCGAAGCATCCTCCCAAGAGGACCGGCTTGTCGAGACAGGCCAGGTGACTTTCCCAAACCTCCTCAAGAGTGAGGCTTTTCGCGGGATCCTTGGCCTCGGCCTTTTCGATCTGTCCCACCACCACCGCCGCCGCATCCCGGAGCTTTCCCGCCATGCGAAGAGAGCAGAGCATACGGTCGATCTTATAGGGTTCTTCGTTGACATCCTCAAAAACGAGAATTTTCCCTTTGGTATCAATTTCCCAGGGAGTTCCCAGAAGGGCACAGACAAGTGAAAGACAGCCCCCGGTGAGCTCTCCCTCCGCCACCCCCGGCACGAGATTTTGCATGGCGGGAGCTCCCGGATAGGGAAGAATTTCTCCGGGAGGTTCGGGGTTCGTGAGAGCCCGAAGAAGAGAATCCTTCACGTACCCCTCGAAGGTTTCCTTTCCAAATTCCGTACTCGGCATGGGACCGTGGAAGGTGCAGAACCCCGCCTCTTGAAGAATCATGAGATGAAGCACCGTAATGTCGCTGTATCCCAGAAAGACCTTGGGATTGTTCCGGATAAGGGACATGTCGATCCGTTCGGGAATCCGGGTGGCCCCGTCTCCTCCCCGAACGCAGAAGATGCCTTGAATATCCGGATCCCCGAACATGCGATTGACATCCTTGGCCCGTAGATCGTCGGGCCCCGCAAGATACCCCCAGGAGGCATGACAGCTCTCTCCCACCACCACGTTAAATCCCAGGGCTTCGGTTATTTCGATGCTCTGCTCCAGCTTTCCCCGAGGAACCGGGCTGGAAGGAGCGATAAATCCCAGAGTATCTCCTGGCCGAAGGGCCGGTACTTTTCGCATTGCACATCGTCCTTTCCTGATGCTTCTTTCCATCTGCATGATGGGGCAAATCGTTCCTGATCACCCTATGGCTTCCCGGAAAGATGCCCCTACCCCAGAGGGTAATGACACGCCACGCCGCGCCCTTCGGAAAAAACGAAGGGGGGCTCCTCCTCCCGGCATCGGGACTGTACGTAGGGGCACCGGGTATGAAAGCGGCATCCCGAAGGAAGGTTGATGGGGCTCGGGATATCTCCCTGGAGAATCATCTTCTCCCGGTCCCGTTTCCGGGGATCCGGCACGGGAACAGCGGAAATGAGGAACTTCGTATAAGGATGCCGGGGGGAGGCGAAAATTTCTCCGGTATTGCCGATCTCCATACTCTTTCCCAAAAACATGACGCTTACCCGGTCCGCCAAATGCCGCACCACGCTGAGATCGTGGGTGATAAAGAGATACGTAAGAGAGAATCGCTCCTGAAGATCCTTGAGGAGATTGAGCACCTGGGCTTGAATGGAGACATCCAGGGCGGATACCGCCTCGTCACACACGATAAATTCGGGATTGAGCGCCAGGGCCCGGGCGATGCCCACCCGCTGACGCTGGCCTCCGCTGAACTGGTGAGGATACTTGGCCATGGCCTCGGGAGAAAGTCCCACGAGTTCCAGAAGCTCCGCCACACGAGAGCGAATTTCGGTCTGGGAGAGATCCGTATGGGTTTCCAGAGGCTCCGACAAAATGGAACGTATCCTCATGCGGGGGTTTAGAGATGCATAGGGATCCTGAAAGATAATCTGCATTTTCTTTCGGAGCGTGCGCATTTTCTCGATGGAAAGGGAGAAAATTTCCTGGTCCTCGAAAAACACCTCTCCTTCGGTTTTTTCGAGAAGCCGGAGCAAAAGCCGCCCCAGGGTGGTTTTGCCGCATCCGGACTCTCCCACCAAAGCAAAGGTTTCCCTACGTTCCACCGTAAAGGTAACCCCATCCACCGCATGGACCACACCGCCGCTTCCTCCGAAAATTCCCGGAGAGACAGGAAAGTGCTTCACCAGATTTTCCACTCTGATAAGAGGCGTCATGCCGCGCTCCCTCCTACCTTGGAAGCCCGCCAGCAGCGGACTCCGTGCTCTCCTTCCCGGTTTTCCAGCTCCGGAGCCTCTTCGAAACAGCGGGGAAGAGCCCGGTCGCACCGCGGAGCAAAGGCACACCCCCGGGGAAGATGAAGCATGCTCGGCACGGAACCTTCGATGGTGTACAGTTTCTGCCGCTCTTTCCCGTTTTCGATGCTCGGAATGGATCGGAGAAGCCCCTGAGTATAGGGATGCATGGGATTCTCGAAGAGTTCGAAGACCCGGGCGGATTCCACCACCTTTCCGGCATACATGACGTTCACGTAATCGCACACCTCCGCCACCACTCCAAGGTCATGAGTGATGAGAATGATGGACGTATGGATCCGATGCAGCAGGTCCAGCATAAGCTGAAGAATCTGGGCCTGAATGGTGACGTCCAGCGCCGTGGTGGGCTCATCCGCAATGAGGAGTTTCGGCTCGCAGATCAAGGCCATGGCGATCATCACCCTCTGCCGGAGTCCCCCGGAAAGCTGATGCGGATAGCACCGGCACCGGGAGGAAGGTTCGGGAATTCCCACGAGATCGAGCATATGGACCACCGCATCCCGGCGCTCCTTCTTTTTCATGGACGTATGAAGCCGCAGCACTTCTCCCACCTGCTTGCCCACGGTATGCACGGGATTCAGGGATGTCATGGGCTCCTGAAAGATCATGGAGAGATCCTTTCCCCGAATAGAGCACATCTCCCGGGGAGTTTTGCGAGCGAGATCGGTGCCCTCGAAAAGAATCTCTCCCTCCACGATACGCCCCGGCGAAGAAACCAGTCCCATCACGGAAAGGGAGGTCACGCTCTTGCCGCAGCCGGATTCTCCCACGAGTCCCGTGATTTTACCCTTGGGGACATGGAAGGATACCCCATCCACCGCGGGAATGATTCCCCGGCTGGTGTAGAAATGGGTTTTCAGATTACGCACTTCAAGAGTATGGTTCGTCACTGCTCCTCCTCCTTTCCCTAGTCCTTCATGTAGGGATCGATGGCGTCTCTCAGGCCGTCTCCCATGAAGTTGAACCCCAGCACTGTAACGAGAATGGCCACCCCCGGAAGAATCGCCACCCAGGGAGCGGAAAAAAGAAACTCCTTGCCCCGGGAGACCAGAAGACCCCAGCTCGGGGTGGGAGGCTGGGCTCCTACTCCGAGAAAGCTGAGGGAGGCCTCGGACATGATGGCCTGGGGTATGCGAAGGGTAAAGAGCACCACCAGAGCGGGAAGGCAGTTGGGAAAAATGTGCCGGATCATGATGGTGCGACGCCGCACCCCAATGGCCCGGGCGGCCTCGACGAACTCCTTTTCCTTGAAGGAGAGGGTTTGAGAGCGCACCACCCGGGCGGTGGTGGCCCAACCTACCAGGCTCAGGGCGATGAAGATATTGAAGAGGGTGGCCCCCAGGGTATACATGAAACACATGGCCAGAAGCAGCGACGGAAAGGCCAGCACCATATCCGCCAGGCGCATGATCCAGAAATCCGTCCACCCTCCGTAATATCCCGCCAGAATACCCAGTACCGTGCCGATGAACATGGAGAAGAAGCTCGGTACCAGACCGATAACCAGAGATATCCGGGCACCGTAGATCACCCGGGTAAGCAGATCCCGGCCGAACATATCCGTACCGAACCAGTGACTCCAACTCGGAGCCAGAAGCTGGTTATCGAGATCCACTTCGTAGGGATCGTAGGGAGTGAGCACCGGAGCCGCCACGGCAAGCACCGTAAGAATCAATACGATCACGAGGCCCAGAGAAGCCATGCGGTTCTGCCGGAAAGCCCGGAGAAGATCCTGAAAAAGAGAAGGCACTCCCAGGCGTTCCTCCAAAGGCTGGAGAGCATCTTCCTTTTCCGGAGCCATGTTGTTTACGGTATCCATCTTCGTCCGCACCTCCTAGCGATCGCACCGGATCCGGGGATCCAGGGTGGAATAGAGCAAATCCGCCACCAAATTGCCCAGAATGACGAGCACCGTGGTAAAAAGCACGGACCCCTGCAGCAGGGGCATATCCCGATTCTGAATGGCCATGATGGCGATACGTCCCACTCCGGGGATGCCGAAAATGCTCTCGGTAATGACGGATCCCGAAAGGAGAAAGGCCACCTGCATGGCCATGATGGTGATCACCGGAAGCAGGGAGTTCTTGAGGGCATGCCCGGAAATTACCATAATCTCGCGCACTCCCTTGGACCGGGCGGTACGAATGTAATCGGACCGCATTACCTCGAGAAGGCTGGATCGGGTAAGCCTTGCCACGGTACCGCAGGAGCTCCATCCGAGAACGATGGCGGGAAGAATGAGGTATTGCCAGCCGTAAAAGCCCGCCACAGGAAGAATCCCCAACTTGACCCCGAAAACGTACTGGAAAAGCAGGGCGGACCAGAAGACGGGCATGGAGACTCCCAGAAGGGAAAAACCCATAAAGAAATGATCCGGCAGGGAATACTGTTTTACCGCCGAAAGAATTCCCGCAGGTATGCCGATAATCCACGCCACGATGGCTGCGGAAACCGCAAGCATCAAGGTGTTGGGAAAGGCCTTCAGGATGAGGGTGGATACGGGCCTCCGAAGCTTGTAGGAGACTCCCAGATCGCCCTTGAGAGCTCCTCCGAGAAACCGCACGTACCGTACCGGCCAGGGGTCATCCAGATGCATCTGGGTGCGCACCCGGGCAATCACGTCGGGATCCGCCTTCTCTTTGAGCATGAGGGCCACGGGATCTCCCGGAATAACGTTGAGAAGGAAAAAGAGCAGAAGGGTGATGCCGATAAGAACGGGAATGGAAATGAGAATTCGCCGAAGAATGTAACGCCCCATGGATTCACCTACTTTTTCGTCTTTTGTAAAAGGCGTCGCGGGGAGTCTCCCTGCGACGCCTTCATGCTATCCGGCAAAGGGGGAAATTTTCTCGTTTTCAACCAAGAAATCAGGAGCTCCCCATGCCTTCCGACTTTATATTCGTGGCTTTTATGTAGCGGTTCTTGGTTCCCGATTCGTATTTTCGACTTCCCTATTACAACCAGCTATAAGCCACGGATACGTCCCGGCAAGAACTGCTACTCCTCTACGTCCATGCCGAAATAGCTCATATCGCTCCAGCCAGTCCAGGGAACCTGGAAACCCTTGACGCGAGGATTCACCACGTAGAGGTGATCCACCGAGAAGAGGGGAAGAATTGCCGCATCCTCGTGGACCAGAGTATTCTCGATGGCCCGGTAGAGAGCGAGGCGCTCTTCGGGATTGATAATGGTGCGGGCCCGCTTGATATCCTCGATGGACTGCTTGTTCTGGTTGTTCCAGGAGCGATGGCGCCCTCCGTCGTTATCCGCGAAGAACATGTAGAAAATGCTGTCGGGATCGTTCACGCCGAAGGACCAGCTCTGGGTGTAGGGATCCATGTCTCCCTTGTTGCGGATGGAATAGTAGGAAGCCTCATCCATCTGCTTGATCTCCACGTTGAATCCAGCCTTCTTTACCATGGCCTGGATAATTTCGTTCATCCGGACCCACTTGTTGGACCAGCCGGAAACCTGCACGAGGGCCATATCCACTCCGTCGGGATATCCCGCCTCCGCGAGAAGCGCCTTGGCCTTTTCGGGGTTGTATTCGATTTTCTGAATATCCGGATTGTATCCGATAAGTCCCTTGGGCATGAGACCATTGGCCAGCACGCCGTCCCCGTGGAACATGCTCTCGAGGATCTTCTGGCGGTCCACCGCCATCTGGAAGGCCTTGCGCACCCGCACATCCGTGAAGGGCTCCTTGAGCTGGTTCAAATGCACGTAGTAGATCCCCACCCGAAGCCCCTTGTGGATGTGATCTTTCCACTTGGGATTGCCGAGGAAGTAGGGAAGCTGGGAGATGGCCTGATCGCAGTCGAAAATGTCGATCTCTCCGGTCTCGAACATCATCCGCATGGTCTCCGCATCGGGGATGATCTTGGCTATCACCTTATCCAGCTTGGAGCGCCCCTGATAGTAGTCGTCGAAGGCTTCCAGAACGAGATGGTCATTCAGCACGTACTCCGCAAGCTTGAAGGCACCAGTACCGCAGACGGTCTCTGCGGAAAGGCCGAAATCCTGCTCCACCTCTTCGGTGAACTTACGATTATAAACGCTGGAAGCGTAATCGGAAAGCCTGGCGAGGAAGGGTGCGAAGGGCTCCCGGAGAGTAATCTGTACGGTGTAGTCGTCCAAAGCCTTGAATCCCTCGGTGGTGGGAGTCTCCCCGTCCATCCGGGCCTGGGCGCCGAGGACATGATCGAAATTGTTCGTGTTCAACGCCTTGGTTTCCGGGTCGAGCATACGATCGAAGGTATAAATGACGTCATCCGCCTTGAGCTCTTCGCCGTTGTGGAATTTCACGCCCTTGCGAAGATGAAAGGTATACACCAGGCCGTCCTCGGAAACCTCCCAGCTCTCCGCGAGACCCGGCACCAGTTCGGGATACCCGTTCTCTCCGGTGACGCACTCCACCAGGCGGTCGAAACAGTTGATGGGAACAAAGTATTCCGAAGTGGTCTTCTGCACGTCACACGTACCCGGCTCGAAACCGGCAATCTGGATAACCTTTTCTCCTCCGAAAGCTCCAAAGGCACTCACAAAAAGAACAAGCAACGCCATACCCCACATCCGCAAAACCTTACGATTTTTCACGATACGCTTCCCCCTTTCCGGGATACATCCATTAAAGATGCTTTCCATAAACCTACACACACCGCCGCAATGCTCAAGAAACGCTCTTTCCGGCCCTCGTTTACCTCCCCATGCAGAAGAGGTCTGCAGAAGCCTTTCTTCAATTTTTACTCATCAAAGATGACTATCGAGGAGGGCCTCTCTGGAGCTTCCAAAGTTGATTATAGAAAAAAAACGCTCCTTTGGAAAGGGTTTTTTTCGTGAAGGGGCAAAAAATTCGGGCAATATACCATCAGGAATCTTTGCAAAAAAAGGCCCACCTTTTCCGAGAGTTCCCAAAAAACTCTTTATTTTCAAGGATTCCCTGCCAGATTTCTTTGGAAACAATATCCCTTATCTCTCCTCGGAGAAAACGTTCTTGACGCCTCGGAGGGACTTTAGTAGAGTATAGACACTCATCATCAATGACAAGTTTTCTCCGAAAACGATCTTTCATCCCCCGGGCGCGAGGAGGATATGAAAATGGAAGAACAATCAAAATCCCTGGAACATGCGGTGCTTTCCATTCTTCAGGATTCAAAAAAACCTCTGGGGGCCAGTGCCCTTTCTCTGGCCCTGGAGTCTCTGGGGGTGGAGATCAGCATGGCCACCGCGGGAAGGCTGCTCTGGGCATTGGAACAGAAGGGATATGTACAACAGGTGAGCAACAAGGGGCGTATCCTCTCGGAAGAAGGAATCGCCCTGGTTCGGGAATGGAACCAGGAGGAACACCAGCGATCTTTGGCGGAAACATTTTTCCAGACCCTCCAGGGGCATTCTCCGGAACAGCTTCTCGACGTCCTTCTCGCCCGGCGGGCCATCGAACGAGAAACCAGCCGCCTTGCGGCTCTCCGGGGAACCGAAGAGGATATCGCCAAGATTCTTACCTACGGAGATATCCTGGACAACCACACCCGGGGAAACACCCAGGTGGCGGTGATGGACCGCACCTTCCACGAATCCATCGCAGAGGCCGCAAAAAACAAGGTTCTTGCGGCGGCTCTGCGCCTGGTGCGGCAAAATGCGGCAATCCGCAATCTTTTCGTCTCCATCCGCGCCCAGGGAGAATACGTGCTGGGAGGAGATCACCAGGCCATCGCCCAGGCCATTGCCCGGAAAGACCCCCGGCAAGCGGAGGAGGCCATGCTTCAGCACATCGACAACCTCATCCGGGACGTGCAAACGGCACTTCGCTCCGAAGCATAGAGGCTCCCCTTTCGAAAGGGGAGCCTCTTCGCATCATACGGACATTATCCACAGGCTTTGCCTGAGCCCTGCGTTCTTTAGCGGGGGGAGATCAGGATGCGTTCTTCTCCCGCTCTCCCACCTTCTTTTGCACGTACCGCACAAGATCTCCCACGAAGAGAAAGAACTCCACTTCGTCCTCGCTCACCCGAACGGCATATTCCTGCTCAATCTCCAGCACCACGTCCATCATGTTGAGAGAGTCGAAATCCAGGCTCTCCAGGGTGGTAGACATAAGCACCTCTCTGGAGGGATCCACATCAAGCTCCCGGCGGATAATCTTGATAACCCGCTCCTCTATTTTGTTCGCATCCATCTTCATATCCCTCCCATGAAAAGGAATTTTTCGTAAGCGCCTCCGGGACTCCCGGGGGGAAAAAGACCGAGAACCTCAAAGTCATACTCCGGATCCATCAAAAAATCGCTTCTCCTCCTACAATACCACAGGGGCGAAAAAAAAGATTCCCCCTTATTGCGGGAATTACCACACTTTTTGCCGGCCCGGAGAAAGCTCTCCCGTGCAAAAGATCTCCGCAATTTCGCTCCACGAGTTTCCGTCTCCTCCTCAGGCATCAATTCCCCAAAAAAAGAGGGGAGTCCGGGGACTGTTTCCGCCTCTTTTCTTGTTCTATCATACCTTCAAGGAAAGATAAATTTCGTATTTCCCACGCTCTCTCAACGATGAATAGGGGTATACTTATGCGTGAAACGTATAAGACCTTTTCCGACGAGGTTTGTGGCTTTTCCGGCTTCGCAGAGATATGCGCCAGGAATGTTTTTTCTTTCCCAAATATATGCGGACATTCCAGGCAAGGAGACCGAAACCATGCGCCCGAAAAGTTTTCTCTTTCTCTTAGCGCCACTCATGGCAATCCTTTTCGGCATTACCGCCATTCCCTTTGCCCTCTTCACGGAGAAGCAGCTACGGAAGGCTTTGGTGTATAGCGCCCGTACCGAAGTAACCCGGAACGTGCAGAGACTCGGGGCGGTGCTGGAACATTGCGTGCGGCATCGGAACACTGCGCAGATCGAGAAAGTTTTCCACGCCTACATGAACAACCCCAGCCTCCTGGGAATCGTCCTCTATGATCCCCAGGGGACCGTTATAGCCAGCATACGGCGAACCGAAGCGGGAGATTTTCTTCCCCTTGGGGATCTCCTTTTCTTCCGATCCACCCTTCCCCGGGAAAGCTACTCCATCAACAACAGTCTTTTTCACGAAGGAGTTTTCGAGGGACGCGTGGAGACCTATGTTGACATCACTCCTTCACAGCAACAAACCCGCCTCTTCCGCACCACCCTTTTCTATACCCTTTCTTTTCTTGCTGCTTTTCTGACACTCCTTCTCCTGCTGCTTCTTCATGGCCTTCTCGGGCATCCTCTTCGCAAGATCCGGCAGGATCTGGATTCTTTCATGGGGAAAAACACCCTTTCCCGGTGGCGGCACCAGGCAAGAATAGGGATAAAAGAAAATGCCGCCGCCCTGGAGGATTGCTTCGAACATGTCCTCCCGGAAAACAACAGACTTCTGCAACGCAAAGACGAAATCGGGCAGCTCTCGGCATCCCTTCAGCAGCTCCTGGGCTACACGTACCAGGAAATTTCCCGGCAGGAAAAGAACATGGAAAGCCTGGAGGAGAACAACACCCGGCTCATCGAAGAGCTCTGCCTCCTCCGGCAGCACAAGATCGAGATGGAACAGTATATTCGGGAGATGGGAAAAAAGATACGCCTTCTCGAAGAACAAAGGGACGCTTCCTCGGAAGGAAATCCTTCATGAAGCCCCCCTTTTCCCTGGAAAGAGTGTACGCCTGGATGTATCACGCTCCCTCGAAGATCGCTCCGCTCCTGCCCTTTCCCGGAGGGGAGGCGCAATCCCTTCGGGAAATGCGGCTTATGAGAGATCCATGGCTTCTCCACGTCTCGGATACTCCCGTAAGCTTCTACCGTCCTCTGAAGCAATTGATTCGGCTTCTCGCTCCCCGGGCGATCATCCATACCGGCGATCTGGCAGACAACGTGAAAATCGACCTCTCTCCGGAGGATCTTCCTCTCTACCGGCGGCGCGTTCACACCCTCGGAAGCTTTCTGGATTCCCCCCGCACCTACATCGTTCTCGGAAACCACGACAACCTCCAGGAGGCGGCCCGGGCCTTTCCTCAAAGCACACTCTTCGCCAAAAGCAGAATTCTTTCTCTGGAAGGAGTCACTTTCGGCATAAGTCATCGGGTGGAAGATCTCCCTGAGAGAAGGGCCGATTTCTATCTTTACGGCCACAACGACGCTTCCCCTCCCGAAAAGATAGCGGATTTATGCCGCAACGGCCTGGAAAAAATTCACTGCTGCAATCTGCGCACCGGAGAGTGGCGCTTTTTCGACTACCCTTCCTACGTGCGCCATGCCCGCTCCAGAAAGTTCCGCATCGGCTTGTAAGCCTGCGCATCTTTGGAAATACAGAAAGGAGTTGAACCTCATGCTTCCCCTTCTTCGGGGCACTTGCCGGGTTATGGAAATAGACATGCCCGAACAGCTTCTCGTTTCTCTTGCCCGATCCCAGTGGACCGTAACGAAAAACAAGCTCCCCTGTCTTCTGGGAACCGCCACGGCGGGAGATACGGTAATCATTCTCCCCGGAGGAAGGGAGCGGGATGAGGGATATCTCCTGCCCCAGGCATCCCCGGAGGAAATTCTGGCCCTTCTCATAAACCAGGGGAAAAAAGAAGGCGTTGAACAGGTGCGCCTCCTCCCCCGAATAATTCTCATGAGGGTTCCGGGAAATCTCCCCAAGGTGGTGGATCAGATCCGGGAGGACTTTGCGGGAACCCTGGTGCCTCTGGAGAAGGTCGCCGCCCATCGGTCGGAGCTCCGGGGAGTGGGAGTATGCTTTACCCCCTCCCGACTCAACCGCAACATTGCACCGGAAGAATTTTATCCCCAGGCTCTGGATATCCCCGTGCCGTACACCACCCTCTACCAGCAGCTCCGGGCCCGGGCTCTGGAGTACGTCAACCAGGGGATGGAAAACCGGGATTGGCATGAAGTGAACATCATGATCTACGACAAGTACGAACGCTACCTTCTCCAATACAAGCGGGTAATGATGGTTCTCATGGATCTCGGAGTGGGGCTCGTTCTCGGGGAATCCTGGGAGAAAGACTATGGCCGGGTGCTCCTTCCCCTCCAGGCGTATCGGATCCGGCTTTTCACCTTCCTTCTCCCCGAAGAGATCAAGGAAATTCTTATGGGGCTGGAGTATGCCGAAGACGGTTCCCGGCTCTGCGATCTCGATATCCGGCTGGGAAAGAAAAAAGGCCTGAGCTGGACGGAATCGAAAAAAAGAAATTCCCGGAGCCGGGAAGAGCTCGCCCGGGAATGCCGAACGAAGCTGCTTCAAAACCTGGATGCCCGGCACCGGGAAAAGCTGGTGCAGTTTGAAGAAGAGCTTCTTCGGGAAGAACGTTCCTGAGGATCCGAAAACTCCGGAATACCGTACGCAACCCGAAAAGCCGCTCCGGAGCAAATGCTCAGAAGGAGCGGCTTTCCTCGATTTCCCGAAGGCGCTCTTCGAAGGTAAACACCGTGGCGTCTTCCCGGCGGATCTCCTTTTCGAGCACCGACATACCCTGAAAACCGTATCCCCGGGGAAGGGCATTGGCGAGCCGCTTCACCCGGAGCAGCGCCTGGAGGCGATTTCGCTCGTAGGATTCGAGAAGGCGCACCGCCGTGAGAGCGTGAGGCATCTCCTGAAGGCAGAAAAGCCGGGCCATTTTCATATTCTGCTCCAGCTCCATCTCGTCAAACCAGATCTCTCCGAGAATGTCCCGGTATTTCTTGCGAAGGTGCGGCTTTACCAAGCGTTTCGAGAGGTTTCCCACCTTGCGGAGCACCGAACGAATTTCCCGAAGCACATCCCAGTAGTCCCTCTGAGGAAGGGAATACTCCGCCACCATCCGGGATTCCGCCTCGAGGGTACGTTCCTCCCGAAGAAGCCCGCCGTAGGACGGATAGAGATCTATGGTGGCAGGCTCCGAAGGCTTGTCAAGAAGTTGTCCGTAAAGCTCCCCCGTATCGTAGAATCGGTTCTCCCAAGGGCTCCGATCGAACCAGGTAACGTATCCCCGATCGTAGAGTCCCTTACGCCCCGCCCGGCCGGCCATCTGTAGAAAGTGATTTTTCGAAATGGGAGCGTCGTCGTGGTATGAAGCAAGCTGAGCAAAGATGACATACTCCGCAGGAAGGTTCACCCCCAGGGCAAGGGCATCGGTGCCTACCACCACATCGAGGAGACGCTCCCGAAAGGCGGTCTCCACCAGGAGTTTTTCCCGGGGAAGCAGACTGCCGTGATAGAGCCCCACTCCCGAGAAAAGGGATGCGGGAATTTTCTTCACCCCCAGGATGCTTCCGATGGAACGAATCCGATCTATCTTCTCCCGGGGAAGCCGCTCCCGGCAGAGGGCGGTCTGCTCCGCCATCTCCTCCACTCCCTGGCGGGAAAAGAGAAAGACCAGGGCGTTTCGGATGTCCGCGGGATGCGAGACGGGCTTTTTCGAAAAGGTCAGCTCGGTAATCCGGGCATGGCTTTCGAAAAGCGTAAAGGGCCTTTGCAGCACCCTTTCCAGATAAGACTGCACCCGGGGAGCATCCCCGAAGGTGGCGGACATCATAAGCAGAGGCACCTCGGGATCCGTGAGACGCAATCCGTCCATATAGGTCCGGGCCCGGGGGGGATCCGAAAATATATAGTGAAATTCGTCCACCACCAGGCGGATGTTTCGTCTTCCCGCGTACTTGAGGGTGTAGATCTCCTGGGTACAGCAGAGCACCGGAGCATCGGCGTTTTTCTTGAAATCCCCCGTTTCGATTCCCACGTCCAGCCCCATCTTGCGCAAGTCGAGATACCGTTCGTTGGAGAGAGCCTTGATGGGGGCGGTGAAGATAACCCGCTCCCGAGGATGTCCCGGCATTCCCGAAGCATTCAGGAGATGGGCCCACCGGTAGGCCACCCAGGTTTTGCCGGATCCCGTGGGAGCCGAAAGAACTCCGCTCCGGTTCCAGAGGGCTTCCACCGCCTCCTCCTGCCAGGGATAGGGAGCGGGAGGAGCACAGCCCTCCCTTTTTTCCTCCTGAAAGTGCTCCTGCCCCTTCAGGATGAGACCTCCCCCAAAATACGGCTCAACAGGCGAGAGACGCTGCGGCTGAAGGAACCAGGATCCTCAAGCTGTTCTCCCTCCGCAAGAAGAGCCTCTCCATAAAGAACCTCGGCATACTCCGAAAAGGCCTCGTCCTCCAGGTGCCGCAGAAGCCCCTTCACCGTAGGATGCTCCGGATTGAGCTCCAGAATGCGCTTTACCTTGGGAAGTTTCTGTCCCATGGCGGCGAGCATCCGCTCCAGCTGGGGGGTCATATCGTGGGTATCCCCCACCAGGCATGCGGGAGAATCCACCAATCGGGAGGAGAGCCGCACCTCTTTGACCCGATCCTCCAGGCAATCCTGCATCTTGGCAAAGAGAGGGGCATAGCTTTCCTTTTGGGATTCCCTCTCCCGTCTTTCCTCTTCCCGCTCCTCGGGAGTGCCCAGTTCCACATCCCCCTTGCCTGCGGCGACGAACTTCTTTCCCTGAAATTCCGGAAAGGTTTGGGTCCACACCTGATCCACGGGATGAGAAAGCAGAAGCACCTCGTACCCCTTTTTCCGGAAGGCCTCCAGGTGGGGAGAGGAAACCAGGGCCTCTTTACGTTCCCCTCCGAGGAAATAGATCTCCTCCTGGCCTTCCCGCATGCGCCCCAGATACTCCTCCAGAGTCACCAGCCCTTCCTGGCTGCTGGATTCGAAAAGGGCAAGCCCCAGAAGAGCCTCCCGATTCTTTTCGTCGTGCACCAGCCCTTCCTTGAGAACCTGGCCGAACTCCCTCCAGAACTCCTCGTACCGCGAACGGTCCGAGGCAAGAATGTTTTTGAGAACATCCAGCACCTTCCGGGTAATGCTGCGCCGGATGATGCGGATATGCCGATCCTGCTGCAAAATCTCCCGGGATATGTTGAGGGAGAGATCCTCCGCATCCACCACTCCCCGGAGAAAACGCAGATATTCGGGAATGAGCTCCTTGCAATCCTGCATAATGAAAACGCGCCGGATATACAACGAAATTCCCCGTTCCGCCTCCCGGATAAAGAGATCCATGGGAGCCTTTTGAGGAATGAAGAGAAGCCCCCGGAAGGATGTGGTTCCCTCCACGGAGTAAAGTATCCGCTCCCAGGGATCTCCCCAGTCGTGGCTGATATGGTGATAGAACTCGGCGTACTCCTCTCCGGAGACCTCGCTCTCCGGGCGCATCCAGAGGGCCTTCCGAGAGTTGAGCACCTCGTCCTCCGGATCCTCCCCCTCTCCCTTCATGCGGATGGGCCAGGAGACGTAATCCGAGTACTTGGTGACGATGCTTCGAAGCACGAAGGGATCCGCATAGTCCTTCATGCTCTCCTCTTCGTCCGCCTTCTTGAGATGCAGTATCACCGTGGTTCCCGGAGCCTCCCGGGAGGACTCCTCCAGGCTGTAGGTACCGTCTCCGGAGGATTCCCATCGCCAGGCCTTTTCCTCTCCCGCCTTGCGGCTCACCAGCTCCACCCGGTCTGCCACCATGAAGCTGGAATAGAACCCTACTCCGAACTGTCCGATGAGCTCCGGAGAAAGCTCCTTCTCTTCCCGGCTCTCCATAAGGGCAAGAAACTCCTTTGTGCCGGACTTGGCGATGGTGCCAATGAAGTCGATGATTTCCTGGCGAGTCATGCCGATGCCGTTGTCCCATACCCAGAGAATCCGCTTTTCCCTATCCACCTCAAGACGAATGTGCAGATCTTCCGTGAAAGCCCGGAGATTCTCGTTGCCCAGCCCTTCGAGACGAAGCTTGTCCAGGGCGTCGGAACCGTTGGAGATGAGCTCCCGGAGAAAGATATCCTTGTTGGAATAGATGGAATGGATCATAAGATCCAGAAGCTGCTTTCCCTCGCTCTTGAACGCAAAGGTCTCTTTCTCTGCCATGCATATCCGCTCCTTTTTCGTGTTTGTCCTTTCGGAGAAAACATCCGTCTTTCCGAATGCTCCGAAAACCAGTCCATATTATAGCTTCCCAGGCTGCATAAATATTCCAAAATTGTACCATCCCCGAAGGTCAAAGAACGGGTTTCGGTCCAAAAAGTCAGAACGTATAGCATGTCCAGGAAAGGGCCTTTTTTTTATCATACAAATATACAAAGGGAGATCCCAATTTTTCCATACGGCACATCCGACAAACCTTGTACGAGCTCCGTGCCCTTCCCTGCAGGGGCATGGAGGCAAAGGGATCTCCGCTTTTCTCATGGTGCAGGTATCGTATTTTCAGAGAGGAGGAACTATGGTGCGGAAAAGTATGTGCATGATTCTGGCAGGATGGATGGCGGTAACGCTTCTATGCTGGGGGGCCGCAGCGGAAGCGGAAAAAGTTTTTGTGGAGGGACGTGCGACGGACTCCCTTACCCTGGACCCTCACGATTCCACGGACGGTCCTTCCAACGGTGTTTCTCAGCAGATTTTCGACAACCTGGTAACCTTCAGAGACGATTCCACCGAAATCATTCCCGCCCTCGCCACGAGTTGGGAAACGTCGGAGGACGGACTGACATGGACCTTCCTTCTCAGAGAGGATGTACATTTTCACGATGATACTCCCTTCAATGCGGATGCGGTGGTTTTCAATTTCGAACGCCAGCGGGACAAGGAGCACCCCGCTCATGAGGGCAAATTCGTGTACTGGGATTACATGTTCTCCAACGTGGAGTACACCAGGAAAGTGGACGACTATACGGTGGATATCAAGCTCACCGAACCCTACGCCCCCTTTCTTTCCAATCTTGCCTGCTATCCCGGGCGGATAGTTTCTCCCACCGCCATGACGGAAAAGGGAGTGGCCTATTTCCGCACACATCCCGTGGGCACCGGCCCTTTCCGGTTCGTGGAATGGCGGAAAAACGACATTATTCTTCTCGAAGCCAACAAGAACTACTGGGGCGGAAAGGGGGGCCCCTATCTGGACAAGCTCATCTTCCGGGTTATTCCGGATGATACCGCTCGGCTCATGGCTCTCATGGCGGGAGAAATTACCGGCATGGGGGGCATCACTCCGGAGACCATCAAAATTCTGAAAGAGAAAAAGCGCAGCGACATCAAAGTAGTGGCGAACATCGGCATGAACACGGGGTATCTGGCCATGAACACTACGGTAGAACCCCTGAACAACCGGAAAGTACGCCTTGCCATCGCCCACTGCATCGACAAGAGTCAGATCGTTCAGGAAATCTTCCAGAACATGGGAAAACCCGCGAAAAACATCATTCCCGATTCTCTCTGGGGGTATAACGAGGATATCGTGGATTACGAGTACGACCTGGAGAGGGCAAAAGAACTCCTCGCGGAGGCGGGATATCCCGAAGGTTTCGAGACGGAGCTCTGGTACATGCCGGTCTCACGCCCCTATATGCCCAACAGCAAACATGTGGCCCAGGTGATTCAGCGGGATCTCGCCCGGGTGGGAATCAAGGTGAGCCTCGTTACCTTCGATTGGGGAACCTATCTTTCCAAGCTCCACAACCTGGAACACCCCATGTGCCTCTGCGGCTGGATGGGGGATAACGGAGATCCGGACAATTTCCTCTACGTTCTCTTCGATAAGGACAACACCGTCAAGGGAAGCGCCCAAAACTACTCCAATTACACGGGCGAAGAGTATCACGAGCTCATGATGGAAGCCCAGAAAGAATCGGACGTGGCCAAAAGAAGCGCTCTCTATAAAAAGGCCCAGGAAATTTTCCATCAAGACGTTCCCGCCATTCCTCTGGCTCACGGTTTTAACATGGTTCTCGTGAACGAGAAGGTTGCAAACTTTACCTTCCTCCCCACCGGAAGCAACTCCTATTGTGAGGTCGATCTGAAACCCTGAGGTTTGGGCTCCGAAAAACAAAATCATTCACGCGCGGGGAGCACCGCAAAAGCTGCCCGCGCTTCTTCTTCAAAACGTCGAAACGAGGGGGTGAAAAGGTGAAAAAATATTTACTTCGACGCTTCTGTCTCGTCATCCCGGTGCTTCTCGTGCTTTCCCTCCTTATTTTCCTCATGATAGAAAGCATTCCCGGAGATCCTGCGGAAATCATTCTGGGAGACCATGCCACCCCCGAGGCCCTTGAAAAACTTCGTACCGACATGGGGCTCCATAACCCCTGGTATACCCGATACGGTATCTTTTTAGGCAATCTCGCCAGAGGAGATTTGGGAGAATCCCTCATGTCGGGAACACCGGTAATTGAGGAAATCAAAGCCAAGCTTACCGCCACCATGGAGCTTTCGGTTTTCGCCCTTCTCATCGCGGTGATTCTGGGTACTCTCATCGGGTTTCTCGCCGCATGGAAGCAGAACAGCCTTTTCGACTATCTTTCCACCATGGGAGCTCTTCTCGGGGTTTCCATGCCCATCTACTGGCTCGGATTTCTCCTGATCATCTTCTTCAGCCTCCATCTCGGGTGGCTTCCCACGTCGGGACGCATCACCGCCACTCTGACATTGGTTCCCGTTACCGGTTTTTACTGTATCGACACGATTCTGGCGGGAGACTGGCACGCCTTCCGGGACGCTCTGGCCCACCTCGTGATGCCCTCCTTCTGCCTCGCCACGGTTCCCATGGCAACCATCGCACGTATGACGCGATCTTCCATGCTCGAAGCTCTCAATCAGGATTACGTCCGGACCGCACGAGCCAAGGGTGTCGGAACGTGGAAAATTCTGGGAGTACACGCCTTTAAAAACGCATCCATTCCGATTATCACCGTTCTGGGGCTCCAGTTCGGAACGCTCATGGGAGGAGCCATTCTGACGGAATCCGTCTTTTCCTGGCCCGGAGTGGGTACCTGGCTTCTTCAGGGCATTCTTGCCCGGGATTATGCGGTTATTTCGGGAGGCACCCTCATGGTTTCCGCCCTTTTCATCGTGGTCAATCTCGGAGTGGACGTTCTGTACGCCTTTCTGGACCCCCGAATTCGATATTGAGGAGAAGACGGCATGAATTCTTCAGAAAAAGGAGCTCTCTGGGGTGATGCCTGGAGGCGTTTCAAAAGAAACCGCAACGCCCTCATGGGATTCTTCATCATATCTCTTTTGATTTTTCTCGGGCTTTTCGCTCCCCTTATCACCCGGCACGACCCCGTGAAGGGAGAGCTCAAGGAACACGATTTTCCTCCTTTCTGGTGGTCCGGCGCGGTTTCTCCGGGCTCCGTGCAGGAAAGCTCCGGCCTTTCCCGAACGCCGCCCCTTCCGGGGCCGGAGGAAGGCATGGGGAAATTCGGCACCTTCAGCATCTCCTTCGGTGAAGAGGAAGGCGACGAAGATGCCCTCCGGGTACCGCAATATCGCTATCTTTTCGGCACCGACGATCTGGGAAGGGATCTCTTCAGCCGGGTGATCCACGGCGCCCGGCTTTCGTTAATCATCGGGTTCGTTTCCGTGGGGATCAGTTTCTTTTTCGGCGTCGGCCTGGGGCTCATCTCGGGATTTTACGGAGGCATACTCGACGAAATCATCATGAGAGGCATGGACATTCTTCTCTCCATCCCCTACGTTCTCCTGTCCATCCTGATCGTGGCCATACTCGGCCCGAGCCTCACCAACGCCATGATCGCCATAGGCATCGTCTCCATTCCCGGCTTTACCCGAATAACCCGGGGATCCGTGCTCACCCTCAAAGAAAGCGAATACGTTCAGGCCTCCCGGGTTCTCGGGGGAAGCGATCTCCACATCGTTACCCGGCACATTCTGCGCAACAGCCTTTCACCCCTGATCGTGCAGACGTCTCTTCAGTTTGCCTCCGCCATACTTTCCGCCGCAGCCCTGGGCTTTCTCGGACTGGGAGCTCAGCCTCCCACCCCCGAATGGGGAGCCATGCTCGCGGATGGCCGAACCCTGCTTCTCGTATCCCCCTGGGCAGTCATCTTTCCCGGCCTGGCCATAACGCTCTCGGTAATCGGCTTCAACCTGTTGGGAGACGGCCTGCGGGATGCCCTGGATGTTCGCATGAAGGATTGAAAAAACCATGAATACATTACTGCAAATCCACGATTTGAAAGTCCGATTTTTCACGAAAGACGGCATGGTGCATGCGGTGGACGGAATTTCCTGCGATTTACGCCCCGGGGAAATGCTTGGGATCGTGGGAGAATCAGGATGCGGTAAATCCGTGACCGCTCTTTCGGTAATGCGGCTCCTCATGGAACCCGCGGGACAGATAGCGGGGGGAAAGATACTTTTTCGGGGAAAAGACCTGGTTCCTCTGAGAGAATCCACCGTGCGCTCCTGGCGGGGCCGTAAAATGGCCATGATTTTCCAGGATCCCATGACCTCCCTGAATCCGGTTCTTACCATAGGCTACCAGCTTGAGGAAACCCTCAAGATTCACTCCAAGGCCGCAAAGGGGGAACGGCATAAACGCATGATAGAAGTACTGCAGCTGGTGGGCATTCCCGATCCGGAGCGGCGGCTTTCCCATTATCCCCATCAAATGTCGGGAGGCATGCGACAGCGGGTGATGATAGCCATGGGCCTTGCCTGCAATCCGGAGCTTCTTATTGCGGACGAACCCACCACGGCGCTGGACGTTACCATCCAGGCCCAGATTCTGGAGCTTCTCGGAGATTTGCAAAAAAAGCTCCGCATGGGAGTTATTCTTATCAGCCACGATCTCGGCGTGGTTTCCGATATGGCCCAGTGTATCGTGGTAATGTATGCGGGAAAAATCGTGGAAAAAGGAAGAACCGGCGCTCTTTTCGAGAAACCCCTTCATCCCTACACGGTGGGGCTTCTGGAAAGCATGCCGAGGCTCCGGGAACCCCATGAAAAAAGACAACATCTCGCCACCATACCGGGCATGGTTCCCTCCCCCTTTGCCATGCCCCGGGGATGTCGTTTTCATCCCCGATGCCCCTTTGCCATGCAGCAATGCACTTCCGAAGAGCCTCCGTTTTTCAGCCCCTCGCCGGAACACGACGTGGCGTGCTGGCTTTACGAAACATCTCCGGAAGTGGATTTCTCCCAGGCCTTTCGTTCTCCCGATACGTCTCGAATCTCCTTTCCGAAAACCACCGGAGAAATATTGCTGGAGGCCCGGCATATCAAAAAACATTTCCCTCTGCGCTCCTCCTGGAGAAAGCCCATCCTTCTGAAGGCGGTGGAAGACATCTCCTTTTCCCTGAGGCGGGGAGAAACCCTGGGAATCGTGGGAGAATCCGGGTGCGGCAAGACCACCACTGCCAAGATGATCGCAGGACTGGAAAAACCCACCGAAGGAAGCATTTTTTTCGAGGGTCGGAACCTGGAGAGTATGGGCAAAGGAGAACGGCGGCAGCTTTCCCGTAAAATTCAGATGATCTTTCAGGATTCCTACAGCTCTCTCAACCCCCGTATGACCGCCCGGGAAATCGTGGCGGAGGGACTGGAGATTCACCGCATAGGAACTCTCCCGGAGCGGGAAGATGCGGTAAGGCAGGCTCTCGAAGATGCGGGGCTGGGACCGGAATTTCTGAACCGTTACGCCCATCAATTTTCGGGAGGACAGCGCCAGAGACTGGGCATCGCCCGGGCCCTGGTAATGGAGCCGGAACTTATCATCTGCGATGAGCCGGTTTCGGCCCTGGATGTCTCCATCCAGGCTCAGGTGATCAATCTGCTTCAGGAACTTCAGCGAAAGAAAGGATTCTCCTATCTCTTCGTGGCTCACGACCTTTCCGTGGTGCGGCACATCTCGGATCGTGTAGCAGTGATGTATCTGGGCCACATGATGGAAATGGCGGCCACGGACGAGCTGTTTGAAAACTGGAAGCATCCCTATACGGAAGCCCTGTTTTCGGCGGTTCCCGAAGTGGGACCACACAAAAAGGAGCGCATTATTTTGGAAGGAGACGTTCCCTCTCCCGTCAATACTCCCGAAGGCTGCCCCTTTGCGAACCGCTGCCATCGTAAACAAGGAGAACAGTGTCATTACAAGAAACCTCCCCTCGTGGAAGTGGGAAAAAATCACTTGGTAGCCTGTTGGAGAGAGGCTCCATAAAAAATTTCTCCAAGAATTTCCGAAAAAAACGCCCCTCCCCTTAAGCCCTTTTCCTGATACAATTGCGGAAAGGGCTTTTTGGGGAGCATTTTCCCGCAAAAAAGCTCACACATTGTAAAAAGAGGAGGATGTGCCTTATGAATATAAGCCCGGTTTTTCTGCGGCGAAGTATCCGGAAATACCTTCCCCGCCCCGTGGAAGAGGAGAAAATAGAAATTCTTCTTCGGGCCGCCATGGCGGCCCCCAGCGCCCACAACCAGCAGCCCTGGGCCGTGGTGGTGATAGACGATCGCAAAATCCTGGATGCCATTCCCGGTTTCCACCCCTACTCCAAAATGCTTCTCACCGCCCCCCTGGCCTTTCTCGTCTGCGGCACCAGGGACAATCTGAAGGCGGAGATGTTCTGGGAGCAGGATTGCGCCGCCGCGGTAGAGAACGTTCTCGTCGAGGCAACCCACCAGGAACTGGGAAGCTGCTGGATGGGCCTCCACCCCCACGAGGGACTCAAGGCGGGAATGCGGCAACTTTTGAACATCCCGGAAAACCTGGTTCCCTTCGCCCTCATCGCTCTGGGATATTCGGAAGAGGAAAAGAAGCCGTCTCAACGCTACGATCCTTCGAGGGTTTTCCGAAACGCCTTCTAAAAGGCGCAGGGACGACGTTTCAAGGATTTTTCATCGAATCTGAAAACCCCCTTCGGGAAAGGAGCGTTTACACATGATCCCCTTTCAGGAACCTCTTTCGGTAACCGTACCGAGGAATGCCGCGTTTCTCCCCCCGCTTCTGAAGATGGGGACATGGTTTTTCGAAAACTCCGGAGGATCCCGGGAACGATGTCTCCGCATGGAGCTCGCTCTGGAAGAAATCTTCGTTATGCTCTCCAGGGAAAAAACATCCTCTGCCGGAGCGCCTCCTCTGGAAATTTCCTTCCGCCGGGCTCCCCTGGGAATGCGGATAACCGTTACAGATCCCCGACGGGAGGGACTTTCTCCCACAGCTCTCGAGGGCGAATTCTCTCCCGAACTGGAGGAGATGGATTCGAAACTCGGATTCTTTCTCCTGAGAAAAATGGCGGATCTCGTTTCGTTCCATCAGCAGGGAGACGAGGGAAACACCTACCATCTCTTCTTTTCCCTTGAAGAAAAAGCCTCCTCCGAAGCTCCCCGGAAAGGCAGACACCTTCCTCCGGAGGAACTTCGGGTATTCCAGGTGGGCTCCCTCGCTGCGGAAGAGACCCACAAGGCCGCCGCCTTTATGCAGGAAATGGCTCCGGCCGAATCGAATCAAGCTCCATGGACCTCTCCGGAGAAGCTCCGGAACCTTCTCGTCTCGGAACGACTTTTTCCGTGCACCATCCGAAACAGCAACGAAGAGATCCTGGGATTCTCCGGATTGCTTTTTCAAGAAGAAACTCCCCAAGCACCCCAAATGCTTTCTCCGAGGGTACACAACAACCTTTCCTTTTCCGAAGCGGGAGGGCAGATGATCGCATGGCTTCTGGATCGGGCGGCATCCCGGCAATGCTCCGGCGTAAGCGCCAGGCTTCCCTCGGAAGAAGAGGAGACCCTGAAACTCTTCGCAAGCCACGGCTTTGCGCGATGCGCCCGGATTCCCGACGCCTTCGGCTTTACCCGGCACAGCCCGGGAAAACCCGGAGATCTGCTCTGTCATATCTTCGAAAAACCCACGTTTCCTCCGTTTTTCGCAAGCTGGGAGGATCAGAAACGGGTGGCTCCGCTCCTCGAAAATGCCGGATTCGCCCCGGTCTTCGCACGGCCCCAAACGGATACGCCCCTTTCAGGCCGGAGCGTTCTTCACATCACCGCATCTCCTTCGGAACAGCGGGGAGAGATCCGGGTGCTCCACTTCGGAGTGGATCTTTTCCTCAGAATCCCCCAGGCCCTCCAACACCTTCGAAAACTCAGCATTCCCGGAGTGCTCCTGAAGCTCCCTCTGGAAAAACCCCAAACCTGTCTTTTTGCGGAAAAATTTCACTCCATGGGCTTTCGATCCTGCGGATTTTTCCCGGATTTCTTCGGAGGCATGGAAATTCTCTTCTACCTCCCCTTCACGGCTTAGAAAGATTCTTCTTCATGACCTTCGAAAACGTGGGGGAACAACAAGCTCCCGAAAAGAACCTTTCCGGAAACGCTCCTCTTTCGAAACTCCGCTCACTGCTCGAACAAATGGGCACCGTCACGGTACTCCTGTCGGGAGGCGTGGACAGCGCCTGCCTTGCCTGGGCGGCAGCCGAAGCCCTTCCCTCCTCGAAAGTACAGCTTCTCACCCTCACCTGCCCCCTGGTAGAGGAAGAGGAACGCCGCATCGCCCGAGAAACGGCTTCAAAACTCGGCCTTTCCTGGCATCTCCTGGAGGTGCCCACCCTGGAAATTTCCGAGGTCCGGCAGAACGGGCCGAGGCGGTGCTACTTCTGCCGCAAGGCCATGCATGCCCGTGCCGCCGCGTGGATTCAGCGGCACCGGAAAGGGCCTCTGGTGGACGGCGTGCACGGGGAAGACCGCAGGGAATACCGCCCCGGTCTGGAAGCGGCGGAGGAAGACGGTATAAGGCATCCCCTGGAGGAGGCGGGGCTTTCCAAAGAAGACATCCGGGAATGCCTCAGGCAGGCAGGCTTTTCCCATTGGAACCGCCCTCCCCGGCCATGCCTGGCCACCCGGTTTCCTCCGGGGGTGAGCCTGGAAGAAACGAATCTTCTTCTGGTGCAGCGGGGGGAGGAAATTCTTCGAAAATACGGCTTTTCCCGGGGGCGGCTCCGGTTCTTTCCTCCCGGAGCGGGGATACTGGAGTTTCCCGAGGACGATCTTCCCCGGGCCCTGGAAGAGCGCAAAAAGCTCACGGCAGATCTGCTCGCTCTCGGTTTCGGGGTGGTGGCCCTGGATCTCGAAGGGCACCACCGGGGAAAGATGGAACGCTTCCTTTCCGTACTCCCCCGAAAAGACCCGAAAAATTGATGCTCTAGGATTTTTTATCTCACACGAACGAGGTGCTTTCTTTACTATGAAAAACTCGCATGACCCGCAGCTCTTTATTGCGGACGCCCATTTCGACCTTGCCCCGGATCTCTGGTACCGCCACGTCCGGGGGGAGCGAAAGATCCTTGCCGAGCGCTACCTCCCCTCCCTTCGGGAGGGAGGAATCTCTCTGGTGGTATCCTCTCTTTTTCTGAACGACATCTATCTTCCCGAGCTGGCTCTTCGGGGAACTCTGGATCAGATCAGCGTGCTTCTCCAGGAAATCGAAGAGGAGAAGGATTCCGTATCTCTCTGCACCTCCTCCGCGGAGGCTCTCAAGGCCCGCCAGGAGGGAAAGATCGGCATGCTTCTCTCCTTCGAAGGGGCGGAACCCCTGGGGAAGGATCCCTATCTGCTACGGATCTTCCACGCCCTGGGAGTTCGAGGAATAGGCCTCGTCTGGAGCCGGAGAAACTACGTGGGAGACGGATGTTTTTTCTCTCCCAAAGACAGCGGCACCCCCGGAGGCATTACGGATTTCGGCGTGGGAGTGCTCGCCGAGGCGGAGCGTCTGGGAATGTTTATCGACGTGAGCCATCTCAACGATCCGGGATTCTGGGACGTGATGAACCTCACCACGAAACCCGTCATGGCCTCTCACTCGAACTGCCGCAGCCTCGCCCCCTCCATGCGCAATCTCACGGACGAACAGATCCGGGCTCTCGGAGATCGGGGAGGCATTATCGGACTCAACGTCTGCAGCGCCTTCATTGCGGAAGATCATCAGAAACGCCGGATCACCCCGGAGGATATGATTCGCCACGTGGAACACATCATCTCCATCGCGGGAATCGATTGTCCCTGCTTCGGCTTCGATATCTGCGATCATCTTCCGGACCTGGGCTTCTCCGGAAGCATTCACTCCTACGACGGACTCAAGCATCACGGTGAGGTACCCGCCCTCCTGGAAGCATTCCGGAAAAAAGGCTATTCCGAGGAAGATCTCGCAAAGATCGCCGGAGGGAACTATCTCCGGTTCCTTAAAGAAACCCTGGGCTAAAAACCCTATCGACTCAAAGCCTTTCGCCGCCCCGAAAGAACTTTTCCGAGGAAAGCACGCAAAAAGACTCCCCCGAGATCCTTTCCAAAGGGAAAAGGATTTCGGGGGAGCCTTTCGAACAAGCGCCGAGGAGGAAATCAGGAAGAAACGTGCTATGCTCCCTCCACCTAAAGAGGCTTAAAAGGGCTCGAACCCCATGGAAGCCTTGAAATCCTTCTGCAGGGATTCCAGCTCTTCCAGGATCATATCCATATGCCCCTGCTCCCACCGGGCAAGCTCTTGAAGAATTCGCCCGGCCTCGGGATCTTCCATTTTTGCCGCCGCATTTTCGTAAAAGGCGGCAAAATCCTTCTCCATGGAAAGAGCTATGCGAAGCACTCCGAGATCCGTGGCACACTCCTGGATGGGAAGCTCTATTCCTTCTCCTCCGCGGGCTTTTTCCAAAATATTTTTCCCCTCCTTGGCATCGAGAGGAGGAGAAACACTCTCTCCCCAACGCCCCTTCTCGCGAAGAGCGTTTCTGTGGGCCTGGAGATAACGGAAATGCCCCCGCTCCCAATCCGCCAGATACAGGAGAAGAACTCGTACACTCTCCCGCCGCACCTCCTGGGCGAACCGGGCATAGAAATCACCCGCTTCCTGCTCCATTCTCATGGCAAAATCCACAATATCCGCTGCCTGGGTCATGGCACACCACCTCCTGCACTCCGACTGCTTCAGGTGTCTCCCGGGAAAAAACACCTCTTACACCACGGAAAAGAACGCCCGCACACAAATTTCTCCCGAACCGGAGCTTTGAAAAACATACTCCCCGGATAATCACAGAAGATTCTCAAGACTATTATAGCGTACTTTTCCTTTCTTCCTGCGCCAAAAGGCCCGCCTCCGGGGAGCCGTACCCGGACCTTTTCGTTTCGGCGGAAGGTTTTGCCGCCCCCCTTTCATTTCTTTGAACAAAAAAACTCTCTTTTTGCCCGGTTTTTGCCGTTGACCCTCTCGGCATCTTCACCTATACTGTGGCACTGCGGGGGCCTTGTGAGAAATTCCGCAATCTCTGACGACGATGACCTTTCGGAGTCGAAGGAGCGATACGTATGTTCGCAAAGAAATCCCTTTCCGGGCTTTTGTTTCCCGCCCTGATCTTCGGCATATGGTGGTGGGGGAGTTCCCGAGGATGGTGGAATGCCTTCATTCTCCCTTCCCCCTCCCGAGTGTGGGCTGCGGCGGTGGATCTCCTCTCCCGAGGCATACTGTTTTCGCATATACGAACAAGTCTCTTCCGGGTTCTCGGAGGATGCAGCCTCGCTTTTGCCATGGCCTTTCCCCTGGGAACGCTCTGCGGCAGATCTCCTTTGCTGCGTTCCCTGGTGCTTCCCTCCCTGGAAGCCCTGCGGCACATTCCCCCTCTGGCCGTTCTTCCCCTTCTGATTCTCTGGTTCGGCATCGGAGAAACCTCCAAACTTATGGTCATTATCCTGGCATCCTTCTTTCCCATTTTTCTGAACACCCTCAGCGGTATATCCCAGGTGAGCAGACAGTTTCTGGAAGTGGGCACAAGCCTGAAGCTCTCCTCCTGGGAGACCTTTCGCCACATCCTTCTTCCCGGATCTCTCCCCTCGGTGCTGGTGGGATTACGCCTGGGGCTGGGATACGGCTGGCGTTCCCTCATCGGGGCGGAGCTCATCGCGGCGGCCTCGGGCATGGGGTACATGATTCATCATGCGGAACAGCTTTCCCGCACCGACGTGGTTATCGTGGGAGTTCTGCTCATGGGAGCCCTCGGTTCGCTCCTGGACGGGCTTTTTTTTACCCTCACCCGACATCTGCTTCCCTGGAAAGGAGCACATCATGATCCTCTCGCTTGAAGTAACCGGGCTATGCAAAACCTACCCGAAGAAAGAAGGCGCGATCCGAGCCCTCCGGGACATCTCCTTCTCCACGGCTCCGGGGGAGTTCCTCTCCCTGGTGGGCAAGAGCGGCAGCGGAAAAACCACCTTGCTCCGGCTTCTGGGAAACCTCGAAAAGCCCAGTGCGGGAAATATCATCGCCAGGGGACGGGGAACCACCTCTCCCCGGATAGGCATGGTTTTTCAGGAACCCAGGCTGCTTCCCTGGAAGACGGTGGAGGAAAACCTCCGGATGGCCATGCTGCATCACGATAAAGCCCGCCAGGAGGAACTTCTGGCCAAAACGCTGCGGCAAATTCAGATGGAATCCTGGAAATCCGCCTATCCCTCCCAGCTTTCGGGAGGCATGGCCCAGCGGGTGGCTCTGGGGCGCACCCTCTGCTACGAACCGGACATTATCCTCATGGACGAACCTTTGAGCGCCCTGGATTACTTTACCCGCCAGAGCCTTCAGAACACCATCGAAGAGCTCTACGTGGAGGAAAGAAAGACCATTCTCTTCGTTACCCATCACGTGGAGGAGGCTCTCCGTATGGGAGGCCGGGTGCTGGTGCTCCGGGAGGGATCTTTACAAGGGGATCTCTCCGTACCCTATTCCTACCCCCGGAAGGGACTTTCCCTTTCCCTGGAGCCTCTCCGCCGGGACATCCTGCATCTCCTGCAACCTTCCGAGGCTTGCAGTGCATAATTTCTCGCTCCTCTCCCAAGGGAGACATCCATTTTTCCAGGAGGTCGTACCATGAAAAAAATGTGGCTCGCGTGGTTTTTCTGTTGCACCCTGCTTCTCGGTTTGCAGGCTTTTTCCTCGCCTTCCGAGGCGGCTGCCTTTGCTAAAAGAATAGGCATCACCTACGTCAAGGCTCCTCTCAATATTCCCTCCATCGTGGAAAAAGAGCTGGAGCTTTTCGAAAAGAAGTTTCATCCCCAGGGAATAGAAGTGGAACATCCCGAGCTTACCGCAGGGCCTCAACAGACTGCGGGAATGGCCTCGGGAGCGGTGACCTTCGCCAACTGCATCGGGGGAACCTCGGTGCTTCTGGCGGCGGCAAACGGCCTGGACGTGAAGATCATCGGCATTTACGGCCGGGCTCCCCGGGCCTTCGTAATTCTCGTAACGGATTCCGCCATAGAGAGCGTGGCGGACCTCCGGGGAAAGAAGGTGGCGGGCCCCAAGGGAACCATTCTTCATCAACTTCTGGTGAGTGCCCTGAATCGGGAAGGCCTTCATGGGGAGGACGTGGACTTTCTCGGCATGGGAATAAACGAAGGCATCGCCGCCCTGCTCCGGGGAAGCGTGGAGGCCTGTCTTGCCGCTGGACCGGGATCTCTCAAGGCCCAGAAGGAGGGAGCTCGGGTTCTTACGGACGGCACGGGGCTGGTGGACGGCCTTACCCTCATGGCGGTACGGGAGAGCTTTCTCGAAGAACACCCCCAGGTGGTAAAGGACTTTCTAGCAGTGGACGCCCAGGCCCGGGAGTTCATGAAAACATTCCCTGAAAAGGCTCTGGCCTATACGGCGGAAGCCACGGGACTCACTCCGGAGGAGGTCGCCCAAATGGCACCGCTCTACGATTTTTCCAGCACCATCCTCTCTTCGGATGTGGAAGATCTTAAAAAAACCCAGGACTTTCTCTACGAAAACCAGATGCTCCCTCAAAAAGTTTCCATAGAAAAACTATTTGCAGCTCCGTAACCTCCATAGACGAAAGCCTGCAAACCCCGGCAGGAAAGGGCTTGATGCCCTTTTTCCCGCCGGGATTTGTCTTTCTCTTCACAAAGCATTCCTTGACAACCCGTAAACCCCCGACTAGAATGACCTGGAAAAGTTATTTAAGACTAACTATGGAGGTTCTCACCGTGCATACGCCCGACGTACTTCCCCTCGGCGGGAAGGACACCTTTCTTCTTTCCCTTTCGGAAGAACTCCCTCTGCCGCCGCACCGCACCGACAACTCCTCCCGGGTTCCCATGCACGATCTCATCAACTTCGTCATCGGCATTCTCGACGCCCGGGATCCCTTTACCTTCTCCCACTCCTGGCGAGTGGCCGCCATCTCGGTGCTTCTGGGAAAGAAAATGCTCTTTTCTCCCTCCCGGATCGCCCATCTCCACCATGCGGCACATCTTCACGACATCGGCAAAATCGGAGTTCCCGATCGGGTGCTTCTGAAAAAAGGGCCTCTCACGGAGGAAGAGTACGGGGAGATGAAACAGCACTCCCGAAAGGGCTACCACATTCTGCAGCGGTTCCCTCTTTTGCGAAACATCGCCCGGATCGTACTCTGCCACCACGAGCGCATGGACGGCGGAGGATACCCCCTGGGAATCTCGGGAGAGGAAATTCCCCTGGAATCCCGCATCATCGGAGTGGCGGACGCCTTTGACGCCATCACCTCGGATCGTCCCTACCGCAAGGGGAGATCTCTTTCAGAGGCCTTCGAGGAGATCCGGCATCACAAAGGAACCCAATTCTGCCCCAAAACCGTGGAGGCCCTGCTGGACCTCCGCCACGTCCTTTCCGAACATCTGCAGCGAGCGGACGAGGAGATCCGGTGCTTCGAAAAGCTGCCGCTTCTCCCATAACAACGGTCCTTTTTCAAGGAGGGATGTCTTCGTGGATTTTTTCGCGTTTCTGTGCTGTTTCGGGGGATTCTGGGGCATTCTGCTCTGGCTCCGGACTCGTCTGGAATTTTCCCGGTATCAGCGCATTATTCTGAGAGAGCGGAAAAACCCTCTCTTCTTCTGGAACAATCCTCGGCAGAGCCTCATGGAAAACCTTCTCAAAGCCGCCCTCTACGAGCGAATCATACAAGGCTTGAAAACCCGGGAAGAAAAGGAGGAGCTCCTCGGAGGGCTTTTCTCCATTCTCGCCTCGGTTTTCTCCGCGGATTCCTGGATCTTTCTCCTTCCCCGGGAGAGAGCCGTCTGGACCTGCTATCTTTCATCCCGAGAAGAAATGAAAAGGAGCCTCAACGACATTCCACTTGAAAGTTTTGCCCTGGATGCAATCTCCACAAAAAAAAAGGCCCTTTTCGTGGAGGATGTGCGTTTTTCCCCTCCCTATCCAGGCTACGGTTTTCGCGGATCCTGGGCGGGCATACCCTTTCTCGGAGGAACTTCCGTAGGAGGTATTCTGGGGCTTTCCTGGAAACGCCGTCACGGAGTTACCACGGAACAGCTGCGGATGCTCGAAAAGACCGCATCCCTTCTGGCAGACAGCATGACCGTGGTGCTCGGCATGGAACTCCTCTTTTCCCAGGCCGAGAGGGACAGCCTTACGGGAGCCCTCAATCGAACCAGACTGCAGAACATGCTCTCCTCGACACCCCAAAAAGCTTTCCGAGGAAATGTCTTCTTTTTCGATATGGACAACTTCAAAGAAATCAACGATTCCTTCGGGCACGAAACAGGAGACGCTCTCCTCCAGGAATTCGTTTCGGCTTTGCAAAAACGTTTTCCCGAATGTCCCCTTTTCCGATACGGGGGAGACGAATTCCTTCTCCTTCGAGAGGAAGGACCGGGATTTCCGGAGAAAGAGGAGATCCTGGAGTACCTGGAACACATGAAAGAATCCCAAAAGGAGAAATCTCTCCTTCGTCCCCCTCTTGAGTTCAGTACGGGACATGCCGCGATTCCCCTGGACGCCTCTTCGCTTCAGGAAGCCATAGCTCTGGCGGATAGCACTATGTATCGAGAAAAAAAGGAACGGAGGAAATCTTTTCGAAGAGCCGTCTCCTCTTTTTCCTGATGCAAAATGACATAACCGAAACGCGATCATCCCCTCACGATCCCGCCCGCCTTTAGGTAGACTACAAGAACATGTACAAGACATGCTTTATGCATGTTCCATGATAATGCAAGGGCGAAACGTCTCCCATTCCGAAACACAGAAGCTCTTTCTTTTCCTTGACAAGCTTGTTTATCTGAGCTAACATTCCACTCGTTAGTTTTGTTTATAAAACAAAACTAACACTTTCTTCTTAAAAAAGAGGTGGAATCTGCATGCGTCTCAACGAACTTTCCCCCGGAACGAAAGCTTTTGTCAAAAAAGTACATGCTCGAGGGATGATCAGTCAGCGGTTGCGGGATTTCGGTTTCTTTCCCGGCGTGGAAGTGAAGGTTCTCCGATGCTCCCCCCTCAAGGATCCCGTGGAGTTCCTTGTGGAAAGCAACTTCGTAAGCATCCGTCACGAAGAGGCTCATTGCGTGGAGGTGGCGGAATAATGGCAGGTTCCGGAGAACTCGTAGTAGCCCTGGCGGGACAGCCGAACTGCGGTAAATCCACGGTTTTCAACATGATCACCGGAGGAAGGCAGCATGTGGCCAACTATCCGGGGGTTACCGTGGATATCAAGGAGGGAATCATCTCCTCCGAGGGAAAGCGCATCCGGGTGGCGGATCTCCCCGGCACCTACGGGCTCTCCTCTTTCTCCAACGAGGAGCGGGTAGCCCGGAATTTCATCCTGTATCAGAAACCCCATCTCGTGGTAAACGTGGTAGATACCTCGAACATCAAGCGCCACCTCTATCTCACCCTTCAGCTTCTGGAAATGGGCGCCCCGGTGGTGCTGAATCTCAACATGACCGACGTGGCGGATGCCCGGGGAGTTCAGGTGGACCCCAAGATTCTGGGAGAACGCCTGGGAGTTCCCGTGGTCACCTCCGTAGCGAGCCAGGGCAAAGGAAAGCGCGAACTTCGCCGGATTCTGAAAACCCTCCGGGCTCCGGAGCCCCGCATTATTCCCTACGGCACCCTGGAACCCTTTATCCTTCGCATTCAGGAAAAACTGGAACGAGCGTGTCCTGACTGGATCTTTCCCCTTCGCTGGAGCGCCGTGAAGCTCTTGGAGCAAGACGAAACGCTGCTTGCGGAGCTTGCCCGCCGGGGAGAGGCGGGAGAAGAGGTTCGTCAACTCGCAAATTCTCTGGCGGAGGATTTTCGCAAAGAACACGACGAAGACCCCGAAGGACATATCGCTTTTTCACGACATCTTGCGGCAAAGGAGCTTGCGGAAGGATGCGTGGTGGCTACGAAGAGCACCACGAAGACCCTGACGGACCGGATCGATTCGGTGGTACTGAATAGGGGGCTCAGCCTTTTCTGGCTTGCGGGCGTTATCTATCTGCTGTACGAGCTTGCCATCGTCAAGGGGTACGAGCTTACCGCCTACACCTGGCCCTACCTTGCGGGGTTTCGCTCCTGGGTGGCATCCCTTCTTCCTCCGGCACATTTCTACTCGGAACCTCTTCTCCGGGCTCTCACGTTGAGCGTGGTGGATGCGGTGCTTTCGGTGCTGAATTACGTGCCCATCTTTCTCATTCTCTTCGCCTGCATCGCGATTCTGGAAGATTCGGGATACATGCCTCGCATGGCCTTCATTCTGGATCGGCTTTTCCGGAAATTCGGTCTTCACGGTCAATCCACCCTCCCCCTCATTCTCGGAGGGGTTTTCGTGGGAGGCTGTGCTGTGCCGGGAGTTATGGCCACCCGGGTTATTTCGGACGAACAGGCCCGGCTCGCCACCATTCTTGTGGTACCCCTCATGAACTGCATGGCCAAGATCCCCCTCTACACCCTGTTGGTAAACGTCTACTTCGCGGATCACAAGGGGTTCGCCATGTTCTTCATCTCCACCATCACCATCATCGTGGCCCTCATGGCGGCAAAGATTCTTACCCTTACGGTGCTCCGCTCCAAGGAGCGCTCCCCCTTCGTCATGGAGATGCCCCCCTACCACCTTCCCACCTTTTTCGGCGTGGGAACCCGCACGGTGGAGCGCACCTGGCTCTTCGTCAAAAAAGTGGGCACCATCATCATGCTGGTGGCCATCGTCATCTACGGACTCACCAGCTTTCCCGGTCTTTCCGGAGGAGTGCGGCAAAGCTTCGAGGATCAGGAGAGAACCCTGAAAAACGCCTTTCTGCAGGAAATAGCCGGAAATCCCGCAGGAAAACCCTTTACGGAGGATTCGAGAGCCATAGACGCCCTCATCACCTACTGGGATAGCTATCAGAACGGCATCAAACAAGTGAGTTCCAAGGAAGAAAAGAAAGCCTTTCTGGAGGAATACAAAAAACAGGATCCGGACTTTTTCGCCGTTCTTCTGCCGGGGCGCGACAAGGACGCCAAGGCGGTACAGGGAGCTTTCAAGACTCTGCTGAGCGAGCGGGGAACCCTGCAGCGCTCTTACAAAGAGAAGGTTATCTCCTCCAGCCTTCTGGGGCGCCTGGGCATATCCCTGGAACCCATCACCCGTTGGGCCGGATTCGACTGGAAAGTGAACGTCTCTCTTCTCAGCGCTCTGGCGGCGAAGGAAAATACCGTGGCCACCCTGGGAGCGCTCTATCAGCCCGAAGAGGGGCAGGAAGGAGCTGCCCTGGAAGAGCGCATGGAAAGCCAGGCCAAGGGATTCACCCAGCTTCACGCTCTCGCTCTGATGATCTTCATGGCCCTCTATCCTCCCTGCATCGCAACTCTCATCATGGTACGCCTGGAGGCGGGAAAGAAGGGAACCCGGTGGATGCTTCTTTCGCTTCTCTTTCCCATCTGTCTCGGTTTTCTTTTCGCCTCGGGAATTTTCACTCTGGGAAGTCTCTTTCAGGTTACGGGGCTTCAGGCCATGGGAATCTTTTACGCCCTCGCCCTTGCAGGAGCTTTGGTTCTTTCCCGCATAGAGCCCCGAGAACATAAAAATGCGTATGGCATGGAAGGAAGGTGATGATTTTTCGGCAGTACTTTTCGGTAGCCCCCGTTCTCATGCTCCCACGATCCGTTGAAACGTCCCGCAGGGACGGGATCGATAACCGCAATAAGGAGGAAGAAATTCATGAACAGCGCCATTTTTCGTAAAGGTTTCGCCCTGGTTCTCGCCCTGGGAATGATGGTTTGCGGCACCGCTGCCTTCGCCCACACCCCGCTCTGCTCGTGCTACGACAATATGGACGGCACCGCCACGTGTGAGGGGGGCTTTTCCGACGGCTCTTCCGCCGCAGGCGTGAGCGTAAAGATTCTGGACGCCGAAAGAAACGTTCTCATCGAAGGGGCCATGGGGGATGATTCCACCTTCATCTTCGACATCCCCGAAGTACCCTACGTGGTTCTCTTCGATGCGGGCCCGGGACATTCTATCGAGATCAAGGGAGAGGACGTCTTTTAGGAAGTTTTCGCTTCGGAAACCCGACAGACAAGGCTACTCGAAATTATGGAATTCCGAACATCTTTCAGGCAGGAAACACGAAAACACCCTCACAAAACATAAAAGGAGAGGATATGTATGAATAACAAAAGATTGATTCGTCTTTGCCTTTGCGTCGGCGCCCTTCTCGCTTTCTCCGCAGCTCCCGGGCTGGCCCATTTTCAGACGATCTATACCCCCGAATCGGCCCTCGAAAAGGGAGGCACCATTCCCCTGGAGATGATCTTCACCCATCCCTTCGAGGCGGGGCATACCATGGATATGGGAACCCCTCAGCAGTTCTTCGTGGTGAACAAGGGCAACAAGACGGACCTTCTGGAAACCATGAAACCCATCATGTGGACCAGCCTCACCAATACCGGCAAGGCCTATGAGTCGGAATACCGCCTGAAGGGCATGGGCGATTTCGTCTTCTGCCTCGCTCCGGCGGTATACTTCGAGGAATCCGAAGGGGCCTACATGCAGCAGTTCACCAAGATGATCGTGAACGTAGCGGGACTTCCCACGGATTGGGACGCTCTCATGGGGCTTCCCGCGGAGATCATGCCCCTGGCGAAACCCTACGGCCTCTGGACGGGGAACGTCTTCTCCGGCGTGGTTTGCTGCGACGGGAAGCCCGTGCCCTTCGCCGAGGTGGAAGTGGAGTATCTGAACCATCTCCCCAACCAGGAAAAGGACCGCTTCGAGGAGAAAGCCGCTGTGGAGGCTCCTCAGGATTGCTTCGTCACCCAGACCATCAAGGCCGACGCCAACGGCACCTTCGTCTACGCCCTGCCAAAAGCGGGATGGTGGGGATTTGCCGCTCTCGGCGTAGGGCCCCAGACGGAATACAAGGGCAAGGAACTTTCCCAGGATGCGGTCATCTGGGTTCAGGTTCGAGACATGTAACCACCTCTATATTTATACACCCCTCGACAAGCCGGCAAAGGAACGTTCTTTTGCCGGCTTTATCAATCTTCAAAGAGATGTCGATGAAAGGAGCGAAAAACATGTGCACCCTGAGAGACGTTGCAGAAGGAAAAACCGTGGAAATACTCCGCCTCTCCCGACACGCCCCCTCGGCCCAGCGGCTTCGGGAACTGGGGCTTCTCCCGGGATCCCGAATCACCGTACGCAGAAAGACCTGCCATAATACGATTCTTGGCTGCGAAAGAGGCAGCCTCATCCTGGAGCACCCTTGGGACACGAAGATACACGTGCTTCCCTGGAAGGAGGATCGGCGTCCATGATCTACGCCTTCGGAGAAACCGTATCCTCTCCTTCCTGCTCTCCCACGGCCCGGGAAGCTCGAGAGGCGGGGCTTCTGGCACGTAAAACTCCTTCGGGCTTCTGCAGGCTGGCGGACCTTCCTCCGGGGAGCGGCGCTCTTATCGTGCGCATCGAGGGAAACCAGCAATTCAAACGAAACATGACGAATAAGGGGCTCCTGCCGGGGGATTGCATCGAAAGAGTGCCTTCTGCAGGAAAAAGCTTTGTCTCTGTCAGCGGAGGGTGTCATATCTGCTGCGACCTTCTCGAAACGGAGCTCTCCCGGGAGGAGACACTGAAAATTCTTGTATGTCCTCTGAAGAAAGTACACTCTCCGGCGTTTTTACGTAAACAACATCCTTCGATCTTACCCCCGTTTTTGAAAAATTTCCTGAAAATCTCGTCATGGAAAACGAATAAAAGGATCTCCCCTCTTTAAAGAGGGGAGATCCTTTTATTCGTTTTCCCATTTTTTTCCGGCTTTCGGCTAGGCCACATCCTTATGGGTAACGAAGATTCTGTTGGCCATGCCATGTCCCAGGGCAAAGCGGCTCTCTCCCAGGGCCACCATGGCAGGGCCCTCGGCGCCGCCGCCCCGGAGAACCCGGAGCACCACCCCGGGGATGATACCCATATCCGCCAGCCTTCGATGCATGCATTCTCCTCCGGCAAGGCGCAAAACTTTCACTTCCGTTCCTTCTTCGGCAAAACAGAGAGGAAACATGGATCACACCTCCTCCACCCATATGGAGACAGCCTGCTCTCGATCCAGAGAAAAAGGACGCTCGTGCACGGAAACATCCAGAGAAAGATTCTCCGCATCTTCATTGCGACGAAGATATTCCAACATGGAACCGGGATACACTCCCTGCTCCGCCAGGGCAAGACGCTGCTCCTGTTCCGCGGTGACCCTCATGACCCGGTAGGTCTGTCCCGGATGCGTCAGCATAAGGGGGAAACAGAGTTCTTCTTTCTGCTCCATGGCCTCCATGCTCTGAGAAAGTTCCTGCACCCAGGGGTGCTTCTCCCGGCGAGCCCGGGCGATATAGTCCACTAATCCCAGAAGCCGATGTTCTGCGGATTGATCGAGTTCATGCTCCATAACACAGGCAATCTCCTGGGCCCGGGATCGCTCGATTCCCAAAAGCTCGGAGAAAAGATAGGTAAGATGTTCGTGCCTCCGGTAGACCCTGAGAGCCCGGGAGCGCCCCTCTTCGGTAAGCCGCAAATCACCGTACTGCTCATGCTCCAGCATGTCCGCATCTACAAGCTTGCGGCAGGTGGCCACCACGGTAGCCTTGGAAACGCTCACTCTTCGGGCAAGCTCCGTTACCGTAGCCTTTCCCTTCTCGATCTCCATGGCCAGAATGGCCTCCAGATAGTCTTCCACTCTTGAAGAAACACTCATGTTTTTCCTCCCGTGATGTTACAATGGCCTAACAATACTTGCTCTTCAAGAGTAAGCCAGGATCCCGAAAAAGTCAACAAAAAAAAGCGACCCGAAAGGGTCGCCTTTTACACGCAAAACATACGAGCGGTTTAAGACTGCTACAGAGAGATAGCCTCCACGGGGCAGGTGCTTACGCAGGCTCCGCAATCCACGCAGGCATCGTTCACCTCGGCCTTGCCGTCCACCATGGAAATGGCCTCCACGGGGCAGGCGCTTACGCAGGCTTCACAGCCAACACAAGTATCCTTATCAACTACCGCTGCCATAGTTCATACCTCCTTCGATAATAAAAAACCGGGATCTCTTTTTTCGAAGAGGAAACTCCTCCATAAGAGATCCTCACCACGACGCCTTCCACCCTCCGTCCTTTTATGGACAGCACAAGAGGAAAAAAGCTTTGCTAAACATATACGGGAAATTCCCGAAAATTCTTAGAGAGAGATGGCCTCCACGGGACAGGCGCTTACACAGGCCCCGCAATCCACACAGGCATCGCCCACTTCGGCTTTGCCGTCCACCATGGAAATGGTCTCCACGGGACAAGCGCTTACGCAGGCTTCGCAGCCAACACAGACATCCTTATCAACCACCGCTGCCATAAATCCATACCTCCTTAAAAAAATCTTCAGTTTTTCTGCTGGAAGTGAGAGTATCATAAACATGGGGGTTTCCGCAATGAAACATGCCTTTTTCGAAGCACCCCGGAAAAGACGTGCTGCAAGGGCTGATGCGCCACAAGAGGGCAAACTCCCCTTTCCCGGGAATTGCAGAGAAAGGGCGCCGTTTTTTCAAGGTTATCCGCCGGTACGGCAAACCGGAAGTTCGGGGCTTCTCGCTTGCTAAAGAATAAAATCTTCAAGGCCGGATGCGCCCTTTTCCATCAAAATCTTTTTGAAAGACCACACAAATACCCTTGAATGAAAGCATATATCACGGGAAACACAAAAATCCACCATGCAAAACCCTCATAGGACACGTACCTCCGCTCCTGGGGGGAACATCTTTTAACCTTCAGAAAAGAGGACTGCTCCGGGGGAGTATTTTGGATTCTTTTCAGAAAAGATCTTCCGTAGTATCATGGAATCAGTAATGGAAGAAATGTATCGGGTCTTCCAAACTCTTTCGGTCAAAAATTTCCACAAGCAGATTATCAGAGAAAGGGAGTTCACATGTGATGCAGCGATGGAGCCGCCGTATCTTTATATCGATCTTCATATCCCTCGTACTTTCCGCCCTTGTGGGGAGCATCCTGTTCTTCTCCCACCGGGAAACCCTGGAGAGAAATTTGAAGTTTGCCCGGGAGCTTCTGTTCAAAGATATTTCTCAGCGTTTCGACACCCTTTTCGAGGGGTTTTTCTACTGGGACGCCATGGTGAACGCCACCATAAGGGAAAATACGGAATTTCTGGAAGAACAGTTCGAGGAAATGAATGAAAGTTACGGCGTTCAGGAGTGGCTTCTGGGAACGGAAGAGAATCTTCTCTATCGATTCGGAACCCCTTTTCTCGACGACACCTTACTGACCTCCCTGCCCCCCCGAACCCTCAAGATCTTTCCCAGAAACGGGGGCTTCTATCTGGTGCAGAAAATTCCCCTGGTTTTCGAGGACGGCACTTTTTCGGAGTACTATGCCCTTCTGGGAACGGACAACATGGAAATTCTCCATACGGTCAACGCCTTTCTGGACTCCCACATCACCATCACTTCGAAACGCGAGGGCATTCCTCTTGCGGGAGAATACTCTCTTCGGGAAACCGAGTTTTTCAAGAGCTTTTTCAGAGATCCCGTGGTGCGCAACCTGCTTCTTCTTTCCTTTCTTCTCGTAGGAGCCCTGGTGTACAGCATTGCCACATTCTTCACCCGGCATCACGCCCTGGAAACCCAGCTTTTCACCATGTCCATGATGCTGGAAAAGCGTGATGCCTATACATCCCACCACTCCTGCAAAGTAGCGGACAACGCCCGGGTCATCGCAAAAGCTATGGGGCTCTCCGCCCGAAAACAGGACATCCTTGTGCGGGCGGGGCTTCTCCATGATCTTGGAAAGCTCTTCTCCCCCGATGCAATTCTCCTTAAACGGGGAAAGCTTACTCCGGAGGAATTCGACGTGATCAAACAACACCCCGGAGACGGGGCGGACATGGTGGAGAACATCCTTAAAGAACATTACCTGGCCCGGATCATCCGGGAGCACCACGAGCGCTGGGACGGCTCGGGATATCCCGAGGGACTCTCGAAAAACGAAACGCTTCTCGAATCCCGCATACTGGCGGTGGCGGACGTGGTGGACGCCATGATGAGCCAGCGTCCCTACCACGGCCCCCGGAGCCCCGAGGAAGTGCGGGAGCACCTGCTCTCCTGTAAAGGAATTCTCTACGACCCCCGGGTGGTGGACGTGGCTCTCGAGGCTCTACCGCTCCATTCTCTCGCAAAAACACCCTTCCTGCCCTCGAAATACACTCCCCTCCTCCCCCCTAAGATGCACTGAGGATTCCGGAATTCGTGCAGATGCAAGGATCTGAAGAAAACACGGTTCTCCAGGGAACCATCGAGCGCATCACCTTTCACAGCCCGGAAACGGGCTTTTGCGTTCTCCGTGTCAAGGTCGCAAACCTCCGGGATCTGGTAACCCTCACGGGCACGCTCTCTTCGGCGCATCCCGGCGAGTGGATTCAGGCGGAGGGAGAGTGGCGGGTAGACCCTCGATACGGCCGGCAGTTCCAGGGAAAAACCCTGAGAGTAACTCCCCCGGGAAGCCTGGAGGGTATGCAGCAGTACCTCGCCTCGGGAATGATCCGCGGTATCGGCAAGGCCATGGCGGCCCGAATGATCCGGGCTTTCGGCATGGAGGTTTTCCGGATTATCGAGGAGGAACCCTCCCGGCTGGAAGAAGTGGAGGGCATCGGCCCCACCCGATCCGCCCGGATCGTGGAGACCTGGAAAGAGCAGAAGCAAATCAGGCATATCATGGTTTTTCTGCACAGCCACGGAGTGGGAACCAGCCGGGCTTTCCGAATCTATAAAAACTACGGAGACGAAGCTATCCAGAAGATTCGGGAGGATCCCTACTGTCTCGCCCGGGATATCTGGGGCATGGGGTTCAAAAGCGCCGACGCCATGGCGGAACGCCTGGGAATTCCCAAGGATTCCCCTCTTCGGGGAAGGGCTGCAGTGGAGTTTGTCCTCCAGGAGCTTACCGGCCAGGGACATTGCGCCTATCCTCGGCGGGAGCTGGAGGAAAAAACCGCCTCCCTCCTCGAAATTCCTCCGGAGGTAGTGCACGCCGCCGTGGATGAAGCCCTTCGATCGGAACGGCTCCGGGAACATCCGGATATCCGGGAGGGGGCTCTTCCGGGAAATCCTCTGGTCTATCTGGCCTCCCTGGACGAGTGCGAGCTTCGCCTGGGGGAGCATCTTCACTCTCTTCTCGCCACGGGTTCCCTCCCCATTCCATCCAATCACGCCGAAGCCCTGGAATGGGCTGAACGGCAGCATTCTCTCACCCTCGGCAAATCCCAGCGAAAGGCCCTTCTCACCGCTCTCCAGCACAAAGTATGCATTATCACCGGAGGCCCCGGAGTGGGAAAGACCACCATCATCAAAATTCTCCGCACCCTTTTCCGGGCTGCCCGAAAGAACATCATCCTGGGAGCTCCCACGGGGCGAGCCGCAAAACGCATGAGCGAGGCCACCGGAGAAGAGGCCAAGACCCTGCACCGCCTTCTGGAGTTCGACCCCCGCACGGGAGGTTTCAAGCGTCACGGAGGGAATCCTCTGGAGGGAGATGTCTTTATTCTGGACGAAGCGAGCATGATCGATGTGGTGCTGGCCTGGCAGTTTCTTCGGGCCATCTCCCGGGAGAGCTCCCTGATTCTCGTGGGAGATGCGGATCAGCTCCCCTCGGTGGGGCCCGGCAAGGTGCTTCAGGACTGCATCGCTTCGGGAGTTCTTCCGGTTGCCCGGCTGGACACCATCTACCGCCAGGCCTCCACCAGCGCCATTATCACCAACGCTCACCGGATAAACCAGGGACAATATCCGCTTTTTCCTTCAAAGGATGCCAAGGGGCTTTCGGATTTCTACCTGGTGGAATGCGAGGATCCCGAACGGGGAGCGGATCTCATTCTCCGCATGATCACCGAGCGCATTCCCCGACGCTTCGGACTTCATCCCCTGCGGGACATCCAGGTGCTCTCTCCCATGATGCGGGGACACCTGGGGGTACTGAACCTGAACCGATGTCTCCAGGAAGGGCTCAATCCTTCGGGGCCCTCGATACAGCGCTTCGGCTCCACCTTTCGGGAAGGAGACAAGGTGCTCCAGGTAATCAACAACTACGATAAGGACGTGTTTAACGGAGACATGGGATACATCGAAAAGATCTCTCCGGAGGATCAGGAGCTACTGGTACGCTTCGACGATCGCAGCCTCTCCTACTCCTTCCAGGAGCTGGACGAACTGATCCTGGCCTACGCCATAAGCGTTCACAAGAGCCAGGGGAGCGAGTATCCCGGAGTGATTCTCCCGGTACACACCCAGCACTATATGCTCTTGCAGCGCAACCTGCTTTACACGGGGGTAACCCGGGGAAAGGAACTGGTGGTTCTTCTGGGTACTCAAAAAGCTCTCGCCCTTTGCCTGAAACGGGGAGAGAGCAAAAATCGAATAACCACCCTCGGAGAACGCCTCAGAGAAGGAAAGAGAAGATAAGGTATTTTTCTCATGATTCATCGTTTCTCCCGAAAGAAAAGTATGCTACCATGACCAGGTTCTATTACGGTAGGAATTAGGAGGCGTGTATCCATGGCACTGGATCGTTCGGATCTGGAAAAAATAACTCTTCTCGTAAACAGCTTCGGCAAGAGCATGATGGAAATCAGCGAAAAGCTGGGCATCTCTCTCTCCTTCATCAAGAGAAAGGCCTGCCTGGGCATAAACGCCCCCGGAAGCAAGGTGGCATCCCTCATATCGGTACACGGTGAGGGCTGCCATGGCACGGTGTCCCTCTTTATGGATATCCCCAGCTTTTCGGAGTACGTGCACAAGATGACCCACGGCATGATAGCCCCTTCCACATCGGACAACACCGCCCTCAGCGTGGCGGGAGAGATTTCCAACATGATCAGCGGTCATGCGGTGATTGCCCTCTCTCAAAAAGGGTTCGAGGGTATGGACATAACTCCCCCTCAGATTTTTACGGGGGAAAACATCAAAACCCTCCGGCTTCCGGAGGAGCAGGGCTACACCTTTACGCTCCCCTTCAATCTTGCCGAAAATCCCGAATCCCTGGTTTACCAGGTGCTTCTCTTCCGGAAATAATACCGGCCCCCTTCACGAACGCCCCGAGGGGGGCTTTGTTTCATCCAGATAGGCCACCACAATTTCCGAAAGAGCCTCGGCGACGCTTTTCCTGCGATCCGCCGCATAGGCGGCTATTCGCAGATAGACATTCATGGGAAGCCGCACCGTAGCGGGGCGCTCCCCTTGAGCCTCTTCCTGACGCTGCCATTTTTTGTGAACCACCGACCGCAATGCCTTGAATTCATCCATTCCCGCAACTCCCTTTCCTGTTCCAAAGACCTCAAAAACTTTCTTTAATTCCGGAAAAACCCAAAGGACGTCACGCTCCGGATCAAAGCGCCTTCCATCCGTCGGAAGAGTGCCGATGCCCCTCTTCAGGGCGTTTCAAGGGCCTTTTCATCGGGAAAGTCTGCCTCCCGGAGCCTCTCCAGGCGTTCCGGAATTGTGGGATGCGTGTGCTTCCATTTCCGATAGAGAGGATCTCCTCCGATCCAATGCAATTCCCGGGTGGCAAGTTTATCCAAAGCCCCCATCATGGGAATACTCCCCACCAGGCTCGCTCCGTAGGCATCCGCCTGGAACTCCTCTTTTCGGAAGAGAGGGCAGAGAAATCCCGACATCAGGGAACCTCCGGCACCTACCGTCAAGAAGAGAAGCAGAAACTTTCCCTGCGCCGTAGCGGCGGTATCCGCCGCATCCATAGACAGGGGGATCTCCCAAAGCAACCCCATAAGGCCGAAGAGAACGAAGACGCTCAAGATTCCCCAGAGGAGGCGCTTGCGCGTATGTCCGTACACGCCGTGACCGATTTCGTGGGCCGTTATGGCAAGCAGTTCCCGGGGAGCCATTTTTTCCAGTAACGTATCGAAGAGAAGAATTCTCTTGGCCTTTCCAAAACCGAGCACCATGGCATTGGCATGGTGCGAGCGCCGGCTTTCGTCGCCCACGAAGACCCCGGAACACTCCAGGGAAGCTTTTTTCAGGAGCCCTTCGATCTGTGCCACCATGGAAGGATCCTCCAGAGGTTTCAGGGAATAGAAAAGGGGGAGAAGCCATTGAGGGGCCAGATAGGAGAACAGCACAAGCACTCCCGCCGCGAAAAGAGCTCCCCAGAGATACCAGTAATGCAGCGAAGTCAACGAAACCAGGGCGCCGAAGAGGGGAAGCATCACCAGCATCTGGATGCCCAGAGACTTCAGGCGATCCGCCGCAAAGACCTTCACGTTCCCCGTGCCGAAACCGTGCCGGGTCTCCAGCACGAAATCGGCATAGACATCCAGGGGAAGTCGCAGAAGAGCGCTCCCCGCGATAAAGACTCCCAGGGAAAGCAGACTTCCGCCCCATCCGGCTCCTCCCGTCCGAACCCCCCAATGACAGAGAGCTCCGAGGCCCCCGAAAACGAGAAACCCCCCGAGTACGAAAAATCCCGCAGCCTGAGAAAAAGCGGCAAAGGAGAGCCGGTCAAGAGAGTACGCCATCTCCCGGAAGGGATCGTACCCCTCGGGCAAAAAGCACCTCACGGAATCGGGAACGCCCTCTTTCCGGAACCTTCGGTAATATCGAATATTCCGGAAGACCAGAAAAAGGTTCCAGAAAGTTTCTCCTCCCAGGGCAAGAACACATAACGTCACGAAGGTCATACTTTCATCCTTTCCGAAGGGGGAAACCACGAATTTCCGGAGCACGGGGCTCCGAAGGCTCCCCGAAGAACTCCATTATGGAGGAGATTTCGAACTATGCAACCGCCACTTGAAAACGTCCCGAAGAAGAGGCTTTCAAAAACCTCTTTCCGGGACGTTTTCGCCATAAAAGGCACAAAAGAGGCTTTCGCCTCATTGACAAACCAGGAAACCCTGCTAAAATTCCCGATAGTTTTTCCAGACTAACTTATAAGTTAGTCTGGAAAAACTATCGGGAATTGATACCCTACGGTCACAGAACCGTTACGTCTTTGAGGGATATTGGAGACATGCCATGGAGAAGGCCAGGACGTTCGGGTTTCGCAAAAGCGGGAACCCCGCATTTATACGGGAGAAGATGACGGCGAAATTTCCGGGGAAACCCGGAACGGGGAAAAGGCAACACGTTTTTTCAGAAAGGAGTGGTACTCTGTGTCTCTGCGTAAAAGTCTGTGGATCATGTTAGGCGGCGTTCTCTTTCTCTTTCTCCTTCTCGGAGGAAGCACGTTCTTTCTTCTCGACCGGGAGCTGCGATCCCGCCTCGACGATACGGGAAGGCAGTTCATGGAAGCTTCGGGAACGATCCTCGACGGCTATTTTCAAAGCATGAAAGACAGTACCGAGGGCGCCGCAAACCATATCCGGAGTATGCTTTCACCGGAAGGGCTCCCCGAAAATTTTCAGGAACATCTCGCGGCCTTCTTCGCCCTGGAGGCGGAGCGCAGAAAGAATAGCGGCGTAACGGGCATCTTCTTCGGCTCTCAAAAGACGGGAGAGCTGATAAATAACAGTGGATGGATCCCCCCGGAGGATTACGACCCCCGAAAACGGGATTGGTACGTCCAGGCGGTAAAGGCGGGAAGTACCGTGGCGGTGGAGCCCTATAAAGATGCTATTACGGGAAAGATCACCATCTCCGTGGCCACCCCTCTCTACGATAGGAACCGTTCCCTTATCGGAGTGGTCGGGACGGACATTCTCATGGAGCATATCCAGGATTTCGTAACCGGCCTCGCCCTTCTCCCCGGCTCATGGGGGCTTCTCCTCTCCCCGGAAGGCACTCTTCTCGCCTCTCCTGAAAAAAACCGGGTTCTCAAGAGCAACCTCCTCTCGGATGGAGACATCCCCGAATCTCTCCGAGAGATCGCCCGCCGAATGGCGAAAGGACTTTCCGGCCGGGAAAACTACCGAAACGGGGAAGAGGAGTTTCTTCTTTACTATGAAAACACCCTGGCGGGCTATCCCTTTGCCATGGCAGTTCCGGAACGCTCCGTCTCCGCCTTCGTCCTCGCCTTCACGGGAAAGCTTCTGCTTCTTCTGGGAGGCATTTCAGCAATCATCGTGACAGGACTCCTCTATCTTACCCGAAGAATCAGCCGGGGCACCGGGCTTCTCGTGGATGCCCTGGATCGAGCCTCCCGGTTCGACTTCTCAGTCCCCCGGGAAAACCGCTGGATAGCCGAGGCCAGGGACGAGTTCGGTGACATGGCCCGAAGCCTCATCTCCATGAAACAGGCCCTCCGGCATCTCATCGGCTCCACCCGGGAAATTTCCCGGAACAATCTGGAGGTGGCGGAAACCCTGGCCTCCCTTTCGCAGGAACAGCTTGCCTCCATGGAGGAGATCCGCCAGTCCATGGAGGAGATCGAGAGCCTTTCGGACATCAACAGCCGCAGCCTCGAAAACACCTCCGCCGCAGCCCAGAACGTAGCTTCGGGAGCAAGTATGCTGGCAAATTCCGTACTCCGGGGAGAAAAGGCTTCCTCCTCGGCCCTCTCCTTGGTGGAGCACTCCTCCCTCCGGCTGGAAGAAACCCTGACGGCGGTAGAAGAGGCCCAGGAAGAGTTTCGAAAGAGCAATCAGAGCATGGAGGAGCTGGCAGAGTGCGTAAAGGCTATCGAGACCTTCGTCAGCGCCATTCAGGATATCGCCGATCAGACCAACCTTTTGGCGCTGAACGCCGCCATCGAGGCGGCCCGGGCGGGAGACGTGGGGCGGGGTTTCGCGGTGGTGGCCTCGGAGGTTCGAAATCTCGCAGAGGGTGCGGGATCTTCCGCATCCCAGATCAACCATATCACCACCACGCTTCTGGAGCACACCGCAAGAACTCTGGCCTCCGCAAAAAGCTCCTCCAAGGTGCTTCTTCAGGCTTCGGCCCTTACCGGAGAAGCCCGGGAAAAGCTGGGATTAGGATTACGGGAAGTATCCTCCTGCTCCGCCACCTCTGCAGAAGTGGCCTCGGTAAGCCAGCAGCAGGCGGCTTTCACTCAGGAGATCGGTACGGAACTTTCCGGCATCGTTTCCCGCACCGGAGAAACCGCCGCCATGCTTCACGCCATCAGGGAAGCCACGGATATCACCTCCGAAGCATCCCAAACCGTGGCCTCTCATGCCATAAATCTTACGGAACGCGCCCAGGAAATTGCATCACTGCTGGAACGGTTTCACTTCGACGAATCCCGGGCATTGCCTTCGGCATCCTGATGCGGCCCTACGGATCTTCCGACCTTCGCCTCTGCTGTGTATTCCACACGGCAGAGGCGTGCCGGCACCGAGAAACTCCCGCTTTCCAAACCGAAAACTCGGGATGCCTGAAAAATGATTTTTTGGTGAGACATATTTTCTCTTGACTTTTGGAAAGCCCCATGATATAAAGCCTTCCAAGATACATTTTTTCATTTTTCTTTTCTGGAGGAAAACCATGTTCCGTAAGCATAGTCTTTCGGTATCGTCTTTTTATTATTACGCCTTTAGCAACGCGGGATCCCTCAGGGGGTGGGCCGGCGTTTAGGCGTACGTGCTCACGGAAATTCCCCAGAGGGCTCCCGCTTCAGGCGGGGGCCCTCTTTTTTGTACTTCGCGTCTATGCCGCACTACAATTATGATACGCCAACTCTGGAAGGAGGAGCCAGAAGCATGCAGAAGAGCAAGGACGAGCAGAGAACAGGTCAGTTACAGAGGGTTGTACAGCGAGTATGGGAGAGGGTACCTCACTATCGGGCCAAGATGGAGGATCTGGGGCTTTCCCCCAGAGACATCCGCAGCCTGGAGGATCTCTCCCGGCTCCCCTTCACCACCAAAAACGATCTTCGGGATACCTATCCCTACGGTCTTCTGGCATGCGACAAAGAAGAGGTGGTACGCATTCACGCCTCTTCGGGAACCACCGGAAAACCCACCGTGGTGGCCTACACCAGGCAGGACATCGCCACATGGTCCTCCCTTATGGCCCATCGCCTTACCGTGGCGGGGCTCTCTTCGAAGGACGTCTTTCAGATCGCCCTGGGATACGGCCTCTTTACGGGAGCCCTGGGATTCCACTGGGGAGCCGAAGAGCTGGGAGCTTTGGTAATTCCCTCGGGAGGAGGCTTTACGGAGCGTCAGGTACTTCTCATGGAAGATCTGGGAACCACCGCCTTTACCAGTACCCCCTCCTACGCGCTGCATCTGGCGGAGGTGCTGAACTCCCGAAAGAAGAACAACCTCCGGCTTCGGCTGGGCATTTTCGGAGCCGAGGCATGGACCGAGGAAATGCGAATCCACCTGGAGCAAACCCTGGGAATCACCGCCATCGACTCTTACGGGCTTTCGGAGATCATCGGCCCCGGAGTGGCCATGGAATGCCCCCTTCGGGAAGGGCTTCACTTCGACGAAGATCATTTTCTGGTGGAGATCATAAACCCCGAAACGGGAGAGGTGCTCCCCCCCGGAGAGACCGGAGAAATCGTCATCACCACCCTCACCAAGGAGGCTCTCCCCATGATCCGCTACCGCACCCGGGATCTTTCCAGGCTCTACCCGGAGCCCTGCCCCTGCGGATGCGGAGAGAAGCGGATAGCCCGCATTCTGGGACGCAGCGACGATATGCTGATCATCCGGGGAGTCAACGTATTTCCCTCCCAGGTGGAGGTGGCTCTGGGACGAGTGCCCGGGCTTTCGCTCCACTACTTTCTGGAAGTTTCGGAAAAGGGCGGCATGAAGGAGCTTACGGTATGCTGCGAAAGCAAAACCGTCCTCTCGGAAGAGGCGGCGGGTACGCTTATTCGCCAAACCGCCACAGAATTGAAGGATCTTCTGGGAGTTCGGGTGGGACTCCGGATTTTCGAACCCGGAGCCCTCGAACGGTCCGCGGGCAAGGCGGTACGCATTAAAAAAGTGGCTTGATTCGCAGAATCTTTATGCGGACGGAGAGAAAAGAAAGATGTGTTCACACGAGAAAATTTCAGGAAAAGGAGGAAAAATTATGAGTCCCCGAGTTGAGCGGAGCGAAGCGGAGATGGAAATCCTTCGGGAAGATCTGGGAGATGTGGCCCTCGCACATTTAGAGGCCCTGCGGGAAACCGAAAAAAAATAATTCAACAATTCTTTCTCTACCCCCCTCTACCCGAAAGAGCCCCGGAAAGAGCGGATTCGTCCGCCTTTTCCGGGGCTCTTTCAGGGAAATCTCAAGGATCGAAACCCCTTATAACGGGGCTCTCGTGTCGGGTTTGTTCATTCGGAGCTCTCCCGGAGCTCGGCGTACCACAACGCCAATCCCGCATTCAGTGCGGCTCCCAGGGGAAGGGCGTCTTCGTCCACGTCGAAGCGAGGAGAGTGCAGGGGATACGAGCTTTTCCGGGCCTCGTTGCCGGTGCCGAGAAAGTAGAAGGCTCCGGGAATACGCTGGGCAAAGTAGGAAAAGTCATCCACCTCCAGGGAGGGGCGCTCTTCCGAGGTGCGGACAAAACTCTTTCCCAACAGCGATTCTCCCAGGGCATGCACGTAGGATACCAACTCTTCGGAGTTCACCACACAGGGGTAGCTTTCCCGAATTCTGGCGATTCCCTGGGCCCCCATGCCTGCGGCCACGCCTTCCACGGTCCTCTGGAGCCATGTGCGGAGATGCTTGCGCACCCCCGGATCGAGGGTACGGATGATTCCCGAAAGAAACGCCTCCCGGGCCACGGCATTTCGGGCCTCTCCGGCGTTGAAGGTTCCCACGGTGAGCACCGCAGGCTGCACCGGGTCCACTTCCCGACTTATGCCCTGCTGCAGCAGGGTCACCAGGGCCGAGGCGATGGCAAGGGCGTCTCTCCCCTTGTGGGGATAGGCGCCATGGCATCCCTCGCCGACAATGTGAAGATCGAACATGTCCGAGGCGGCGTAAACCCTTCCGGGAGATATGCGCACCTTCCCCACGGGAAGCTCCGGAGAAACGTTATATCCGAAGATGCATTCCGGCACGGGATCCTCCAGGGCCCCGTCCCGGATCATGGGAAGAGCTCCCCCCTCGGTCTCCTCGGCGGGTTCGAAAAGAAGAAGAGCCGTGCCCCGAAACTCACCGCGCATCTCCCGAAGAAGCCGGGCGGTGCCCACCAGAATCGCCGTATGAGCGTCGTGCCCCGCGGCGTGCATCTTCCCGGGCACCATGGATCGATAGGGGACATCCTTGGCGTCATCCATGGAAAGGGCGTCCATATCCGCCCGAAAGGCCACCACCGGACCGGGAAGATCTCCCCGAACCACCGCCGCGATCCCCGTGCCCGCACAGCGCCGAAAGGGGATAGCCGCATCCTTCAGAGCCGCCTCCACCAGAGAGGCGGTCTTCTCCAGGGAAAATCCCACCTCGGGATATCGGTGGAGCTCCCTGCGAAGCTCCACAAGATCTCCCCGAAGCTCCTCCGCCCTTTTCCGCAGAAGCTTCATCCGGGTCTTTACGTTTTTATCCTTCAGCATCGCCTTTTCACCCCATCCTGGATCTTCCATCCCTCCGGTAAACGGAGAGTTCCGGATCCTTCCGGTTCACCCTACCATTCCGGGAAAGCCCTTGTCAATGACGCGAAGGTTATACATGTCATTGACGTTATGCAGTTTTTCTCGGTATGATGAGCCATGCTCCGGGGAGTTCCTCTATTTCCCCGAGGCCAACGCAAGGAGTGATATGCATGATGAACGGAACAAACCGGGAGGAAGAGGAAAAAATTCTTCTCATTCTCGGACAATCCGATCGCCCCATGGGAGCCAGCGCCATCATGGCGGCTTTGGGAGCGGACAACATCAACGTGAGCATGGCCACGGCGGGAAGATTTCTCTGGAACCTGGAACAGCGGGGATACGTTCTCCAGGTGAGCAACAAGGGGAGAACCCTTTCGGAAAAAGGAAAGGGCCTTCTGCGACAGATTCGGAAACAGAACGAACAACTCCATCTGGCGGAACACTTTCTGCACACCCTGGAAGGGCAGGATCCCCAGAAAATCCTCAAGGTTCTCGTGGCACGACGAGCCATCGAACGAGAGACGAGCCGCCTCGCGGCCTTTTCCGCCACGGACCGCACCATGGGGGCCATCTTCGCCCATGCCAAACCCATGAAAGATCTCAGCATAGACAAGGTGCTGGAAGAGGACCGAAATTTCCACGAGGCCATTGCGGAAGCCGCGGGAAACGAGGTGCTCTCGGCGGCGCTCCGGCTGGTGCGCCAGGACCGCAACATCCGCACTCTTCTCGCCAAAATCCGCTCGGAGCACCCCCAGTACACCCTGGGAGTGGATCATCAGGCCATCGCGGAAGCCATCGCCCGAAACGATCCGGGAGGGGCCGAAGATGCCATGCTTCGACACATCGACAACATTATCGGGGACGTACGCCGTTGGTTCCTCGAAGAGAACCCGAAATCCCCCCCCTCCTGATCGCCGGAAGAACTCCAAAACACCGAAAAAGGGGATGGCCTTCCGGGCTCATCCCCAAAACGTTTCTTTTTCAGACTATCCTCGAACTGCCCCGAAAGGACATACCTCAAAAGCTACACCAGCCGGCGGAGCAATCCCTCCCGATCTCCCTCCAGAAAATCCACCGGAGGAATTTCCAACATGGTATAGCACCCCGGAGCCATGCGGAAGCTCGCTCTCATGGAAGACACCATCACCTGAGCGGTGGCGGCGGGGTTCTGAAGCGTCATATTGAACTCCATGCGCTGATTGTGGGTGTTTCCCGAAACCCCCCGGCGGATCATGTGCACTCCGTGCCCCTGGTCCAGAAGCTTTTCCACGCAATCCACCGCGTAGACGTAGGTTTCGTCGTGACAGAAGTAGGGATCCTCCCGAATGGCCTTCTGCACCTCCTCGAAAACCGCTCCCTCCTCGAGCTCCACGTAAACGTACCGCTTGTGAAGCCCCTCCCCCTTGGGAAGCGTCTCGGAAAGAGCGTTCCGGACCCCCGGAAGGCCCTTCACCGCCACGGTATGGCCCATGCTCATGCCGGGGCCAAAATTGGTATAGGTAATTCCCCGGGGAGCGATGGTTTCCAGAAGAGCCCGGACCACCGAGTCCGAACCGGGATCCCATCCCGCGCAGATCACCGCCACGGAACCGTTCTTTATCGCCACCTCACGAAGATTCTTCCGCATCTCCATCACCGGTTCTCCGTGAATATCGAAACTGTCCACCGTATGTATCCCCTTGGCGAGGTACAGAGGAGCTACCTGAGGAACCGCCCGGCTGGCGATGGCGAGCACCGCACCATCCACCGAAGAAAGCTCTTCCACATGGCTCACTACGGGAACCGAGACCTGCTTTCTCAGGGCTTCCGCCTTCTGAGGATTGCGGAGAATCACTCCGGCGGGTTCCAAATCCGGAGCGCTCTCAAGGGCCTCCAGAACCTCCCGTCCCACGTTGCCGAACCCCACCAGGGCGATGCGTTTTTTGGAACTCCTCATGTTCGTCATAATAAATCTCGTCCTTTCCGCACATCCATGCATTGTAGAATTTGTATTTCAGGAATTGTCCGTATTCCAGAGATCCAGGGAGCATCCCGCAAGGAAGGCCGCACCATAGGCGAGAGACTTTTCGTCGATGTCGAAATTCGATGTGTGCAGGGGGAAACGGTCCTCCTCCCCCTCCCGGGCGGTTCCCAGCTTGAAGTAGCTTCCCGGAGCTTCCTGAAGGAAGTAGGCAAAATCGTCCACCCCCATGTTCGGCTGCGGAAGGAGGCGCATGGCCCCCTCTGCCAGGATTTTCTCTCCCGCCGCAACTCCCCGCCGGGTAATTTCCGCATCGTTCACGAGGCAGGGATACCCTTCGGTAAAACGCACCTCTCCCCGGGCACCCAGGGCGGCACAGCAATGGTACACCGCCTCGGAAAGCTGCCGTTTCACCCGCTCCCGTCCGGAGGGTTCCAAAGTGCGTATAATACCCGAAAGTTCCACCTTCGAGGAGATCACGTTCCGGGCTCCTTCTCCCACAAACCTGCCGATGCTGACCACTGCGGAATCCAGAGGGTTTGTCCGGCGGCTCACGATCTGTTGAATGGCCCCCACAAAGGAAGCTCCCACGGCAATGGCGTCGATGCCCTCCTCGGGAGATGCTCCGTGCCCTCCCTTACCGTGAATGGTAACGTCGAACATCTCCGAAGCGGCGTGGAGCTTTCCCGGAAGATATCCCACCGTCCCCGCAGGAAGCGAGGGCGTTACGTGAAGTCCCAGACAGTAGCGGGGAGGATGTTCCCGGAGAGCTCCCTCCCGAATCATGGGAAGCGCTCCTCCCGCAGATTCTTCCGCGGGCTGGAAAATTCCCAGCAAGGTTCCTCTCCGGGGCTCCGGCAATTCCCGCAAAAGCCGAAGCGCTCCCAGAAGAATGGCCGTATGAGCATCGTGACCGCAGGCGTGCATCACTCCGGGAATTTTCGATTTATAGGGCACTTCCTTGGTATCCTGAATGGGGAGAGCATCCATATCCGCCCGGAGCAACACGCAAGGCCCCGCAGCATCTCCCTCCAGGGTAGCCGCCATGCCGGTTTTGGCATAGCGTTTCGAGGAAATACCGAGTTCCCGCAAACGCTCTTCCACCTTTTCTGCAGTGCGATGCAGCTCGAAATCCATCTCGGGATGCTCGTGCAAATCCCGCCGGATTTCGATCATCCAGGGCAGAATCTCCTGGGCGGATCGAAGCAGATCGGAATATCGTATAATAGTATCCTCCTTTTTCGGAAAAGACGAGCGAGAAAAATTTCCCCGGCATTCGCCCTCCAAGATTGCCATACTTTGGAAGATCTTTTCTCAGGAAAAATCCAAAAACCCTTCCCCCTTCAGGATTCTTTGCAGTTTGGCTCTCAATATGACTCATTATTCATGATTAGTGACTGAAAACCATCCTACATGCCTTCCTTTTTCGTGTCAACATAAAAAAATATAAGCCGGATCAAACATAGTTTTTGCAAGCTTTTTTAGGAAAATTGCTCTTTATAAACAAGTAAAAAAAGAATATACATGTTGACGAACGCCTCCCTCATACCTTACAATCATCCTACATGATTAGTGGTTATTCCAAAGCAAATTTTCATGTCTATGGAGGTGTGTGTATCATGGAAGGAATTCGCAAGACAGCATGCGCATGGGCTTCCCGAGCTCTCCTCGCCGCAGGGCTTCTCGCTCTGGGAGGAGCCGCCTGGGCCGCCGAGGGAAGTGCTCCGGATTTCGGAGCCCTCTCTCTGCTTCCCCCGATTATCGCCATCGGGCTCTGCATTATTACCAAAGAGGTTATTCCCTCGCTTTTCCTGGGCATCTGGGTGGCGGGAACCATGCTGACGGGATGGAACCCCATCACCGGCTTCGGCAAAGCCGTGGAGGCCCTCTGGAACAACCTGGGCGATCCCTGGTCCGCCAAGATCGTACTCACCAGCCTTACCATGGGGGGCCTGGTGGGAATCATGCGGGTCGGCGGCGGCGTGGATGCGGTGGTTCAATGGATCACGAAAAAGATCAGCAGCGTCCGGGGAGCTCTTCTCATGACGGAACTCGCGGGCTTCGTGATCTTCTTCGAAGACTACGTGAATACCGTGGTGGTAGGCACCACCATGACTCCCATCACTGCGAAGTACCGAATTTCCAAGGAAAAACTCTCCTACCTCGTGGATTCCACCGCGGCTCCCGTGGCCTGCATCGCGGGAATCTCCTCCTGGATCGCCTACATGGTAGGGCAAATCGGCAGCCAGTTCACCGCTCTTGGAATCGAAAGCTCCCCCTACGTGGCCTATCTCCATTCCATTCCCTATATTCTTTATAACATCATCACTCTCGTGGTCATGACCTTCTGCGTGCTCTCCCTGCGGGATTTCGGCCCCATGCTCACTGCGGAACGCCGGGCCCGCACCACGGGGCAGATTCTCCGGGAAGGCGCGGAGCCCCTGGTGGCGGAAGAATCGGACAACCTGGAACCCTGCGATGAATGCCCCCGGAAGCTTCACAACTTCATCATTCCTCTTATGGTGCTCATCGGCTCCATCTTCACCCTCCTCATCATCACCGGAGGCTGGCCCAACGTGGGAATCGCCGAGGCTATCGGCGAAGGAAGCAGCTCCACCGCCCTGGTATGGGGAGCCTTCACCTCGGTCTGGTTCACCATTTTCTTCTACGCTCTCCAGAAAGTGACCACCTGGAAACGGCTCTTTCGGGGATACCTGGACGGCATGCGCTCCATCTTCGTGGGAACCCTCATTCTTATCTTCGCCTGGGGAATCGGCTCCTCCATCAAGGCCGTGGGAGTTCCTCTCTACGTAGCCTCCGTGGTGGGCGACGTGCTCTCCCCCATGTGGCTTCCCATGCTCTCCTTCCTGGCGGGAGCCGCCATTTCCTTCTGCGCCGGCACCTCCTACGGCACCATGGCGGTACTCATGCCCATCGTGGTACCTCTGGCACACAGCCTCTCCCTCGCGGCAGGAATAGACCCCATGACCGCCATTATTCCCACCATCGGAGCGGTTTTCGGCGGAGCCGTTTTCGGAGATCACTGCTCCCCCATTTCGGACACCACAGTTATGTCCTCCATGTTTACCGGATCCGATCATATGGACCACGTGAACACCCAGGCTCCCTACGCCATCGTGGCAGCCCTGGGAGCCTGCGTGGGCTATGCGGGAGTGGCTCTGGGCTACTCCGCTCCGGTGAACCTCGCTGCGGGAGCTTTGGCGGCGGTACTCATCTTCTGGATGCTCTCCAAGAGAGTGGAAGACGGCCCTTCCCTGGAAACCCCCGCCGCATAAAACCTTTTCGACCACATTCCGAGGGCGCTCCGAAAAAAACGGAGCGCCCTTCTTCCGCTTTAAGCGGATTCGAAATCACTCCACACCGGGAAAGGAGCTCCCAGAATGACCTTCCAAAACCATCCTTTTTCTTTCATGAAAATTCACGGAAACGGCAACGATTTTGTGGTAATGGACAACCGAAAGGGATATTTCAAAGAATCCCGCTACTCTTTTTTAGCTCAGACCCTCTGTTCCCGACGCATCGCCCTGGGAGCGGACGGACTGCTCCTTCTGGAGCAAAACTCCCAGCGCTCTCCTTCTCTGGGAATGCGGATTTTCAACGCCGACGGTCTGGAGGGAGAGATGTGCGGCAACGGAGCCCGTTCCTTCGCCCGATATCTTGCGGAAAAAGGACTCTGCCCCCCCGAGGAGATCCGCTTTCACACCAAAGCGGGGAACATGCTCGCCGCCGCCTCGGGCTCCTCGGTTCTTCTCGACCTGGGAATCATGGACCTTACCCCCCTGGAAGAAGAACATGCCCTTTCTTTGCAAAACCGGGAGATACGATACCGTTTCGTCCGGGTGGGAGAAGCCGGAGGCTCCGGGGTTCCCCATGCGGTGATATCCCTGGAGGATAACGGGCTGAAGGATCTCTCCCTGGAGGAGCTGCACCACCTGGGGCGGGAGATTCGTTATGCGGCCCGGGCCTTCCCCGAAGGAACCAACGTGAACTTTCTTTCCGTCGAGGAAGAGTCAATCCTGGTACGTACCTACGAACGGGGGGTGGAAGACTTCACTCTTTCCTGCGGCACCGGCTCCATCGCCAGCGCCGCCGCCCTGGGATACATGAGAGGGGAGGATTCTCGCACATCCCGAATCGTGCCGGTCCGCAATCCCGGAGGAATCAACCGGGCCCATCTTCTTCCTCTGGAAACGTCACCCCGGCTGCACCGGGTACTTCTGGAGGGAGCCACCTTTCTGGTCTGCATGGGAGAGATAGCGGGAAATCTCAGAGATACACTGGAAGAAAAGAGCTTCTAGAATTTTCTGAACAAAAGACCTTCAGAAAAAGGGGAGTCCCTTTCTGCTTCTTCCAGAAAACGGATTCCCCCATATCTGCCCGGCAAGCCCGCAGGCCCTTACTGCCGAAGGGTTTTGAGCTTCTCCAGCACCGTAGCCGCATGAAGCACCTCGCAGGTTTTGCGTTTGGTACGCACCTTCACGTTCCGCCATACCGCCTCGATGACTCCTTCGGGAGAGAGAAGAAAGGTGGAACGTATCACCCCCTGGTACTCCTTGCCGTAATTCTTTTTGGTTCCCCAAGCGCCGTAGGCCTGGAGCACCGACTTTTCGGGATCGCTCAAAAGGGGAAATTCGAGGCCGTGCTTCGCCGCAAATTTACCGTGTGATGCGGAGCTATCGGGGCTGATGCCGAGGACGCGAGCCCCTTCCTTCTCGAACTCCTCCCGGAGGTCGTTAAAATCCAGAGCCTCCCGGGTACACCCCGAGGTATTGTCCTTGGGATAAAAATAGAGCACCAGCCATGTTCCCCGAAAATCCGAAAGGGAGACTTCCCGCTCCCGAGAATCGAAGAGGGTAAATTCGGGGGCTCTGCTTCCTTCTTCAATCATGCCATTCTCTCCTTTCCGGGGCTTCCGGAACACCCCGAAGTCCACTCTTCAAGGATGCCTTCGGCAGAGATTCACAGGGTATGCTTCTTCTCCCCCGACACCTTCTCCAGAGCCCGAAGCTTCTCCACCGCCTCTTCCCGGGAATCCTTACCCAGGGCCACCACCAGGGCCTCCAGAAGCGTAACGGCGGGAACGATGGAATAATGTTCCTTGGTGGCCCCCACGCAGAGCACATGATCCGCCCAGGCCACGGCGGGGCAGGCAAGATCATTGGTGATAAGCACCACCTTTACCGAACGCTCGTGAGCAAAGCGCACCGCCTCGATGGTGGAAAGCGCATAGTGAGGCCCCCCGACGGAAAGGGCCAGCACCACATCCCTGGAAGTGAGATCCATAAGGGGAGCATACATTTCGTCGGCTCCCTGGAGAGAAAGGCAGGAAACATTTTTGCGAAACTGCTGCAGCAAAAAAAAGGCATAGAGCATGGCTCCCCGGGAGGAACGCATTCCGAGAAGCGCTATGTGCTTCGCCGAGGCGAGGCATTGCACGGACTGAGTAAACTCCTCCGCCAGGTGAGCCGAAAGGGTGTTGCGTATGCTCTCCGCATTCGCCGCAACAACCCGAAAGAGGAGAGTGCCCTCCTCGGAGGAAAACTCCGTGGCCTCCTCCTTCCAGGACTCCTCAAGCTGCCACCAGAGAGAGGTACGGGTCATCAGAAGGAGGCTCTGAATCTCATCCTGCAAAGCACCATAGGAATCGTATCCCAAATGGGCCACGGTGCGGACCACCGTGGCGGCGCTCACCCCGACCTCCTCCGCGAGCTGTTCCACCGTAAGAAAGGCCACCCGCTGATATTCCGCTATGATGAAGAGGCAGACCATGCGTTGCCTCTGGGAAAATTCCCGGGCTCCCTGGCGCAATTTTTCGAAAAAATCGCTGGGTCTCTTTTCTTCGTTATAGGGCATGCGGTTTCTCCTTGAATAAAAATTTCTTTCCGTGCGGTTCGCAGTATACCAATGAAAGAAATTTTTCACAAGAAAGGCCGGACATCCTCCTTCAGTTCCATGGGGTGGTGTTCTATGCGTTCGTGCGCGATTTTGATACGGCGGCCCTGGGAAAAGCTGGGCAGTTTCCCCAAAAATATTTTCCGGTGTTTAAGATTTCCGGATTTTTTTAGGAAAATTATTTCCGGTGATAACGGTGGGGATCTGCGAAAAAGGTAATATCCGCATATCCTGCGTGGATTTTACCCGAATGCGGTGTCCCTTCGGGTATGTAATACTGATCTCCTTTAGAAAAAAGATGTTCCTTTCCGCCGATGACAAGCTTTATGGATCCTTCCAGAACGATACCTATCTGAGCTCCGTGAGAATGTTCGGGTAAATCCACATCCTTTTCGAAATGCATAAAGATGATTTGATGCGTCTCCGCCTGGGAAAGATAAGCCGTAACTCCTTCCAGAGGTATGGCCGCCAAGGGAAGTTTTTTTATGGGTTCCGGAAAATCGAAAGGCATGAACAGGGCTCCTTTTCTGTCTATGTATTGATACGAGTTTTACTCTGCATATTATAAAGCTTTTCTACATTCCGTGAAGGTCTGAGGATGAAAAACCTCAATCCGCAGGTTGAACTTTCGGAGCACTTCCAAAACACAGATATCTCATTTTTGAAGAATTCCGTCCCGAAAAACATTGACTTAAAGTGTAAATGCGTACTTGCTAACACTTTGAAAACGGAATTGCGGGTACAAAAACCTAAGCCCCCTGACAATTTGTGCTTTGGGACAGGAGGGGAATAGTCCAGAGCTTCCTGGTGGATCGATTTTCCCGCTCTTTTATGAAGACCATAAGACACCTTTCTTCTTCATCCTACTAATTTGTAATGGAACCGAAAAAGTTTTCAGTGCCCTTCCTGGAGCGTTTTGCCCATCTTTCCCTCTATTTTGAGCACCATCTGTTTTGCATGGCGGGTCAGGGTAGCGGGAGTTCCGTAGATTGCGGCAACGAAACTTTCGCCTGCACAAAGAGTCTCATCCTGAGATTCGAGACACCCCTTCCCATCAATCCGTTTTCAGCCATATCAAAGTTTGAGGCTTTACGGCACAGGGCTCGTATCGTTCAATTTTTCAAACGTGATAGGATACATCTAACCGTTCCCACCCCGGATACTTCCATCTTCCAGAAAAGGAGATTTGGAAATTTGAGAACCTTTCTCTTTTTGCCATGCCTCGGACTGCTTATTTTCTTCTTTCAGGCCTTTCGGATATTCATGGAACACCTTCTCGTTCCGGAAGGAATTTCTTTTCTGAAGGGACTTCTTCTTTTTCGTCTGCACCACAACCGGGGAATTTCCTTCTCCCTCTTCGCCTCCTCTCCGGAACACCTTCGCCTTGCCCTTCTCTGCTCTCTCTGCGGTATGGGAATTTTCTTCTTTATTCAAAGAAAAAAATTCCCTTCCGGGGGGCTTTTTTCCTGGGGCAGCCTTCTTCTTCTGGCAGGAAGCCTGAGCAATCTGGGAGAACGATTTTTTTCGGGCAGCGTCACGGATTATGCAGGCTTCCCTTTTCCCTTCTTCGGATATCTTTTCGTAAATTTTGCAGATCTTGCGCTTCTCGCAGGAGCGGGAATGCTCCTGCTCTCTCTCACAAGAAACGCCTGAAAAAGTACGGAAACTCGAGGGCCCCTCTCAGGATTTTCAAAACATTTAATTAGCATAGTGAAACTTGTCGTCTCCAAAATCTCTCGAAATGTTTCCTAAAAAACACTCCTTCGTACCCAAGAAAGGCCGCATTTCTCTAGTGCTCTAGCCCTTTTTCGCAAGAACCCATTGACAACGAGAAGACATTTAGTTAGACTACAAAAACTTCAAGAGGGCCCCTTGAAGAAAATGGGGAAAAAATGGAAGAACGTGCATGGAAGCAGAGACGAGCCGTTTCGTCATCCTAAAGATGCTTTACACGTTTTATGCGAAGGCGACAATTGTTTACTATTCGAAAGGAGACCATCATGTTTCAGAAGTTCCGGAAGAGCGTTTCTCTTCATCTTGCGGCGGCCTTTGTCTTCCCGCTTATTATGGGAGTATCCGGGGCAAGTGCCCACGACATGTGGCTGAACGTATCCGCCCCTGAAGAGGGAACGGTTCTTGCAAACATCGGGTATGGGCACGACTTTCCCAATCCCGAGCCGATTCCCGAGGATCGCACCCATCTCTTCAATGCCCCTCAGCTTATAACTCCCGAGGGAGCTTTCGAATCCGCCCAGATGGGTGAAAACTACTCCTACCGGATTCAAAAGGAACTTTCCAAGGGAAGCTACATCGGCAGTCTCAGATATCGTCCTACCTTCTGGGCCAACGGCTCCGGCGGATGGACCCAGCAGAGCCGCCTGGAGAGGCCCGATGCCACCTACGCTCAGGAGGCCATTATGTTCGCCAAGGCCGTTCTCAACGTGGACGGAAGCCGGGATAAAAACTTCATCAGCAAGCCCCTGGGAGATCTGCTGGAGATCGTGCCTCTGGAAAATCCCGCTCTCCTGAAGGCCGGAGATCCCTTTCCCATCCAGGTTCTCTTCGACGGCAAACCCCTGAAGACCGCCGAGGTTTATGCCACCTTCGGAGGTTTTTCCGATAAGGAATGCAAGGCCTTTTACGGGCGCACGGACCTTGAAGGAAAGATCGACATCATTCCTCTTAAAGAGGGGTACTGGTTCGCCAAGGTGAGCCATAAATCCCCCCACGAGGATCCCGCCAAGGCGGACGAATTAGTGCTGGTGGCGACTCTGACCTTCTCCGTCAACCCTCGATAGATCCCTCGTAACAGCCTCTCTCCCTGCGAAAGCCTCCGCCCCCAAGGCGGGGGCTTTCGCGTTTTACAAGCCCGAAGGACTTCTTGAAGAAAGCCTTTCTCCAGATCTCTACGTTCTCAAAAACGACGAGGAAAATTTTTTCTGCAAAAAAAAGAAAATGCCATTATTAATAGGTCCAGGGAAGCATGAATATTTTACGTATTCTGATACAATGTGCTTGACCCCCAGGGGTACATAGCAAAAAGACAGTTCTTCTTATTTTTACGCTATTTTTACGGGCGGAAGAAACACGCTTTTTCCAGGGAGGTGAGAGCTTCGAACAAATTCGAAAATCATCGTGGATAGTGAAGTTTGCAAAAAACAAAATCGCTAAGGAGGGATATACGTATGTCTGAAAACAACAACAACCCCGGACTGGGACTTTCGTTGCTCGTGCTCGTCGCTTCCGCCGCAATTATCAGTTACGGCGTACTTTCACTGGGAGTGGATGCCCATATTCCCATCATTTTTTCCGCTGTACTTTCATGCCTTGTAGGGGTTTTCATCATCAAAAAACCCTGGGGAGAGATCGAGGCGGGAGGGCTGAACGGCATTGCCATCGCCCTGCAGGCCATCGTTATCCTCATGATCATCGGCATGGTTATCGGCATCTGGGTACAGAGCGGCGTGGTGCCCACACTCATTTTCTACGGCCTGAAAATTCTTTCTCCGGGCATGTTCCTTCTCGCCTGCCTTCTGATTACATCGGTGATCTCCCTCTCCACGGGTTCATCCTGGACCACCTCGGCCACCATCGGTGTGGCCCTCATGGGAGTCGGTTTCGGTCTGGGAATTCCCGCCCCTCTGAGTGCGGGTATCATCGTGTCGGGAGCCTACTTCGGGGATAAGATGTCCCCCCTGTCGGACACTACCAACCTCGCCCCCGCAGTAGCGGGCGCCAACCTTTTCGATCACATCAAGGCCATGATCTGGTCCACGGGCCCCACCTACATTATCGTGGCAGGAATTTGCTACTATCTGGGCCAGCAGTTTGCGGGGGGCGAGCTTGACGCATCCAAGATCCTCTCCATGCAGACCATGCTCCAGGCGGAGTTCGACATCAGCTACCTCGGCTTCGTGCCTCCCGTGGTGGTTATCCTCTGCGCCGCCATGAAAATGCCCGCCATTCCCGGCCTCTTCATGGGAGTCATCATCGCCCTGGGAATGTCCCTCTTCCAGGGGAACGCCATCGGCGATATCGTGGAAGCCCTGCACTACGGTTACGGCGGTACCGTTTCCGCGGAGTTCGGTGCGGCGGAAGGAGAGGCCCTGATGGCTCTCATTGCGGAACACGGCATTCATGGAACCCCGGAAATCGTGACGGAAGTGGGGAACATGATCAACGACCTGGTATCCCGGGGCGGCCTGGATTCCATGATGTGGACCATCTCCCTCATCTTTGCGGCCCTCTTCTTCGGCGGCGTCATGGAGGCCTGCGGCTTCCTGGAGACCATCGTGGGGACCATGACGAAAAACGTAAAGACCGTGGGCGGCCTCATGGGATCCGTGGTGGTTTCCTGCTTTGTGGGGAACCTCTTCCTGGGAGATCAGTACATGGCCATCGTGGTACCGGGACGTATGTTCAAGACCAAGTTCGAGGAAAAAGGATTGGCTCCCCGGATGCTCTCCCGAGCCACGGAAGATGCGGGCACCCTCACCTCGGCACTGATTCCCTGGAATACCTGCGGGGCCTTCCAGGCCAGCGCCCTGGGAGTTCCCACTCTGGAATATCTCCCCTACGCATTCCTGAACTATCTGAACCCCGTCGTGTCGGTGCTCATCTCCTACATGAAGATTGGTATCTACTGGCGTCTGCCCAACGGAGAAGATGTGGTGGCCCGGAATATGCCCGCCCAGGAGAGCACCGAAGCCTAGGAGAAAAGACCGGATTTTCCGGCAGTACAAGCCGAAATACGCGAAACGTTTCGAAAAATTTTCGATTTTTCGGTGATTCCGCAAGACCTTCCGCAAAGGCGAACCTCCAGGTTCGCCTTTGCGCTATCTTTTAAACGACGTGCCCGGAAGGAGCCCAAAGACAGAGCGTATGGAAGCCGAAAATATGGTTTTTCACGGTTACGGATTTTTTGAAAAAATGGTATCGTAGAAGGGGAAATGGTCACTATATACACCTGTGAAACATCCCGGAAAGGAGACAGTCCATGCGGATTTGTCAAAAAAGTATTCTGCTCTTCTTCTCTCTTTTCGGTATATGGATTCTCCTCACAGGCCGGGGGGATCCCCTCTTTCTTCTGGTGGGAGCCCTGACGAGCTTCATCATCCTCAAGCTTGTCTGGCGGGTATTCTTTCTCGGCCTCCAGGAACCCCGAGCCATCAACATTTGCCGGGAGATCAACTTCTTCCGCCTCGCCCTGTTCATTCCTCACTTTATTATGGATCTCATCGCCGCCACCTGGAAGGTCTCTCTTCTGGCGCTCAAGCCCCGCATGGATATTACCCCGGGAATTTTTCGGATAAACTCCACTTTGAAGGACAAAAACGCCCTGGTTTTCCTCGCCAACCAGATAACCCTCACTCCGGGAACCCTCACCCTGGATGGAGACCCCGCCACCCATGCCCTTTATATTCACACCCTGGACACCCGGGAACTTTCCAAAGATGCTCTTCAGGAGGACGTGGCAAAACTGGAAGATCGTTTAAGGGGGGTTATGCATTGATATTCCTCGTGCTTTGGGGTTTGCTGCTGGCAGCATGCCTGGGCTTCTGGAGGGTGGTGGTGGGCCCCACGGTACCGGACCGTATCGTGGCGGCGGATACGGTGGCCACCATTTTCACCACCTTTCTGGTGGTGCTCTCCCTCTTCTTCGAAAATCCCGTCTTTCTGGATGTAGCCCTGGCCTTCGCGGTGCTCTCCTTTGCGGACGTGCTCATTATGGCCAAGTATTTCGAACACGGAGAGCTGCATAAATGAGCCTTTTCCTGCACTACCTTTCGGGAACCCTCATGCTGGGAGGGGTTTTCTTCTCCCTCGCTTCGGTGGTGGGAATACTCCGGTTTCCCGATGTCTACACCCGGCTCCATGCGGGAACCAAAGCTCTTTCGGGGGGCACCGTGCTGGTGCTCTTCGGAGTGGCATTGCGCATGGAGGGATGGCAGGGATCTGCCAAAATTTTCATGATCGCCCTCTTTCTTCTGGGCACCAATCCTCTGGCATCCCACGCCATTGCCCGAGCCTGCTACCGCCATGGAATTCTCCCCAAGGGAACTCTGACGGACGATTATGCTTCGAGTTTGAAAAAGAAAAAAATGGATCGCCGAAAAAGGAGAAAAAAATAATGGACCTTCCCTTTTCTCTTCTCGTCTTCCTGCATCTCTTTCTTATTTTTACCGCCCTCACCGCCGCCGAGGCCAAGGATATGCTCAGTGCGGTCATCGCCCTTTCGGTGTTCGGCATTCTTTTGGCCATCCTCTTCGCCCTTCTTCAGGCCCCCGACGTGGCTCTCACCCAGGCGGTGGTAAATTCCGGCCTGGTGACGTCTCTTTTTCTGGTGGCCTATAGCCAGACCAGAAAAAAATATAAGCGAACCGCTCCGCGAAAGGATGAGGATAACCTATGACATTCTCCTCCACTCGGATTGTCGATCGCCTTCCGGGCATTCTCTTCGCCCTGGGAGTGGCCTTTTTCCTCTGGCGGGGCCTTTTGGTTCCTTCGGAACCGGAACTGGGGAACACCGCCGGGCATTACGTGGCCCATACCGCCTCGGAGACCGGAGCTTCCAACGTGGTGGCGGCCATTCTTTTCGATTACCGGGCCTTCGACACCCTGGGAGAGGTGACGGTGATCTACACCACCGTCTGCGGCGTGGCACTGCTCTTTGCGGGACGTCGCTACAAGGCCTCCCGGCAGGGACTTTCCTTTATCGTAAAACGGGGCATGGGACTCATGGTTCCCTTCATCCTCCTCTACGCCTCCAGCATCGTTCTCATGGGACATCTCACCCCGGGGGGCGGATTCCAGGGAGGGGTCATTTTCGCTACCGTGACGGTGCTCTTCTGCATCGTCTACGGCTCCCGTTTCGAGGCCGCCCAGATAGATCCGCATAAAAAAGAAATCATCGAATCCTGCGGAGGGCTCATCTTTGTAGGGCTGGGGCTGCTGGGAATCCTGGCGGGAGCGGGCTTTCTCGCCAATCTGAGAGCGGGATTCCCCGAAGGTACTCCCGGGAGCCTCTACAGCGCGGGAACCATACCGTTTCTCAACATGGCGGTGGGAATGAAGGTGGGAGCAAGCCTTTCCACCCTTTTCTACAGCATGATCAAAATTCTCGAAGCCCCCACGGAAGGGCCTCCCCCGGAGGTGTTTGTTTCGTGATCCTTCTCAGCTACGGTACGGCCATTATCATTTTCGCCATCGGCCTCTACACGCTTCTTTTCCGGCGGAATCTCTTCAAGGTGGTCATCGCCCTGGCCCTTATGGAGGGTGGCGTTTTGCTGCTCATCACCAGCCTGGGATACATCCCCCACGGGGTTCCCGCGCTACTCCCCCTTATGGGACAGCAGGCGGTAAATCCCCTTCCTCAATCCTTCACCCTTACGGCCATCGTCATCGGAGCCAGCGATATCGCCCTGGCCCTGGCGTACATCATTAAAATCTATCGGCATTATGGTACGGTGGACGTGGACCAGATCCGGGGGCTCCGAGGATGAACCCCGTATTTGCAGTTCTTCTCCCCCTGGTTACGGCCTTTCTCATCCCTCTGGGATTTATCTTTTTCCGAAAGGCTCTTCCGGCTCTCGTCTTTTTCGGAGCCTCTCTCTCCAGCCTCGGAGGTTTTTTCGTGGCCCTTCTCGGATGGTCCGGAATTTCGGTAGTCATGGGAGGATGGACTCCCGAGCTGGGAATAGCCCTTCAGGTGGATGCCCTTTCGGCGTCTTTTCTGGTGCTCACTTCCCTGGGTTTTCCTCTGGCTCTTCTTTCCTCCGCGGAGTGGCTGGGGTGGAACTCCTGGCGATTCTACGTAATTTTCTTTCTCAGCTGGGCCTCCACCAACGGTATTCTCGTGGCGGGGGATATCTTCAATCTCTTCGTCTTCTTCGAAGTTTTTTCCGTGTCCGCCTATCTGCTGGTTTCCTTTCCCGCCTCCTCCTGGCAGGCGGTGGAGGCAAGCTTTAAATACCTCGTCTTCGGCACCCTGGGAGCCCTCTTCCTGCTCCTGGGAATATCCTATACCTTCATGGCCACGGAACAGCTCAACATGGGGATTCTGAAAGATCTCTTCCCCGCCATCCCCCCGCCTACCCTGGCAGTTATCGGAGGATGCCTTTTGGGGGGACTTCTGGTTAAATGCGGTACCGTACCGGCCCATTTCTGGCTTCCCGATGCACACTCCTCCGCCCGGCCTCCCATAAGCGCCCTTCTTTCGGGAGTTCTCGTGAAGGCTCCGCTCTATGCCCTGCTGCGCCTGGGCATGCTCTTCTTTCTTCCGGCTCTTCCCAAGTTTTTCCCGCTCCTTCTCTTTTTCGGCACCCTTTCTCTGGGAGTGGGCCATCTCATGGCGATCCAGCAGGAGCAGATCAAGCGCATGCTGGCTTACTCCACGGTGGCCCAGATCGGCACCATCCTGTTGGGCATAGCCTGCGCCTCTTCTCTGGGAATTACCGCATCCCTCTACCACGTCTTCACACACATGAGCTCCAAAATGGGGCTCTTCCTCGTGGCGGGAATATTTCTCGAAGATCGGCAGGTTCACAAAATCTCGGATATGCGGGGCTTTCTGCGACACCGCCCCTTTCTGGTGGCTGCCTTCGCTCTCTTTGCGGCATCCCTGGCGGGAATCCCCCCTCTCAGCGGTTTCCAGAGCAAGTGGCTCCTTCTTCTGGCCTGTGCCGAAAAGGGATATCTGGTTCCGGCAATCTTCCTTCTGGGAGGCACCGTCATTTCCGCAGCCTACTATCTCAAAGCCCTGGGAGCCTTCTGCTCCCCCGCAGAGACGCCGCCTCCCCATCACCGAACCCATAGAGTTACCCAGGGAGCGGTGGCCTTTCTGGTAGCCTTCTCTCTTGTTCTCGCCCTTCTTCCCTGGCTGCCTTTTACGAAAGAGTTTCTGCTGACCCTTTCCTCGGGGAGGTTCTTTCCGTGATGTTCCCTCTTCCGGATTCTTTGTCCGGAATCATGATCGGTCTGGCCTGCTTCCTCCTTCTCCCGGTCCTCCTCTGCGGCTCTTCCTCCTTTCGGGGAGGGCGGAAAGTTCTGATCCTCGTGCTTTTTTGCGGTTCCGCCTGCATGGCCCCTCTGGCTTCTACATGGTTCGGCTTCGTTATTTGGGCGGAGCTTGCCTCCATATCCCTGGCCATGCTGATAGCCTTTACGGATCGCTTCGCCGCCAGGCTTTATCTCTACCTTCAGATCGCCGCAGGGGGCATACTTCTCCTGGGAAGCGCCCTGATGTCCACTCCCTCCGCCTTGGCTCCCCTGGGGCCGGTCTCGGAGAAGGCCCTTCCCTTCTTTCTCGTAGCCCTTGGAATGAAATGCGCTTTTCCCCTCCTTCATTTCTGGCTCCCCCGAACCTACGAACACGCTCCGGCGGAGGCCCTTCTTCTTTCGAGCTATACCGCCACCATGGGAATCTACGGCCTTTTGCGCCTTCTGACGGAACCCTCCCGGGGAATCATGATAACCGGGGCCATCATGGCCCTTTACGGCGCCTTCCAGGCCCTGATGCAGAGCAGGCCCCGGCGGATTCTGGCCTATTCCACCATGAGCCAGCTCGGATTCGTCGTAACCGCCCTTGCCACGGGAACCCTTCCGGGAAGGGCGGCGGCGATCTTTTTCGCGGTAGTGCACGTTCTTTCCAAGGGACTTCTCTTCTGCTCCACCGAGAAGGCTCTTCCCTTCTTCATGGCGAAAACCGTTCTCGGAAATCTTCGGGCTTACCGGAGAAGCCTCTTCTTTTTCGTTCTGGGGGCTCTCTCCATGGTGGGCTTTCCCGGTACTGCGGGATATCTGGCCAAGAAGGCGGTACTCTCCTCCCTGGATTTTTCTCCGGTTTTCTGGGCTCTTCAGCTTGCGGGGCTGGGAACCATGCTCTATCTTTGCAAGCTCGGCCACGTAGTTTTCTTCGCTCCCTCCTGCGGAGAAGAGTTCCCGGAGAAAACCCGGCAAACCCTGGTACAGTCCTTCTCCTTTCCGGGAGACATGATTCTTTTGGGAACTCCCCTTTTCTTTCTGGGGATGTCTCCGGAAAGCGCCTTCATACTCTCCTTCTCCCCGGAAATACTCCGGAACTGGAGCTCTCTGGGAATCCCGGTTCTACTCCTCGGAGGGAGTCTGGGGCTTTTCTTCCTCCTCCGTAAAATTCCTGGTTTTCTCATGTGCTCCTTTCCGGATGTGGATCTTCTGGCATACCGGGCATGCTTCCTGGGAAAACCCGGCATGGAGGCGCTCCGGAAGATGCATTCCGGGAAACTCCGGCTTTCCTTCGCCTTTTTCGGCGCCGCCCTGGTGGGCATCTTTTTTCTGTTCTCCCTCTGATTTCCTTTAAACCGAACTTTTTTGAAGGAGTTGTTCCATGATTTCTCCTGACAGTCTCTCGAAAATCATGATTTCTCTGGCCTGCTTTCTTACGCTACCGGCGCTGCTTTTCGGAAAGAGCTCCCTTCAGGGGGCCTGGAAGCCCCTGGCTCTTCTCCTTTTCTGCTCCTTCGCCTGCATGGCCGCTCTGGCCTCCACCTGGTTCGGTTTCGTCATCTGGGTGGAGCTCTCTTCTCTCGTTCTGGCATTTCTGGTGGCCTCCGAGGATGGTCCCACCGCTCGAATGTATCTCTACTCCCAGCTCACCGGAGGAGCCCTGCTCCTTTTGGGGGCCGCTCTTCTTTCCGCCCCCGGCAATCCCGCCCCTCTCGGGTCGGTTCCGGCAACCCTGCAACCCCTCTTTCTCTTCGCCCTGGGGTTCAAGGCGGCTTTTCCGGGACTTCATTTCTGGCTTCCTCCCACCCACAGCAGGGCACCCTCCGAAGTAAGCCTTCTTCTTTCGGGGTATGCGGTGAAGATGGGAATCTACGGTCTTCTTCGTCTGGTGGATCAGCCTTCTCCGGGACTGCTCTGGATAGGCATTCTCATGGCCCTTTACGGCGGCCTCCAGGCTCTCCTCCAGAAGGATTTCAAAAGAGTTCTCGCCTGCTCCACCATGAGTCAGCTCGGGTTCATGGCGGCGGCTCTCGCCACGGGAACTTCCCTGGGCCGTGAGGCGGCACTCTTCTACCTGGTGATCCACGCCCTCTTCAAGGGACTTCTTTTTCTTACTGCGGGAAGCCTGGAAAAGCTCTGCGGCACCAGAGACCTGTCCCTTCTCGGCGGCATGGCCTCCAGAGCGCCCCTGGTGTTCGTCTTTTTTCTGGTGGGGGCTGCCTCTCTCGGAGGAGTGCCCGGTACGGGGGGATACGTGGGCAAGGGAATGCTCAAGGCTGCCCTGAGGGGCCATGCCATGGAGCTCTGGTGTCTTCAGCTTGCGGGAATCTTCACGGTGCTGTATCTCTGTAAGCTGGGATATTATACGTTCCTGCGTCCCCTTCCGGAGGCCTTCGAAAACGTTCCCAAAAGCTCTCGAAGCCTTGCCTCTTCGGGAATGTGGGCCATGGGAACCTTGGGAATTCCCCTGCTTTTGCTGGGATTTTTCCCCCGGGGAATTCCCTTTTTTCCGGGGGAAATTCCGGAGCTCTGGAATTTCGGATCTCTGGGGAGCGCTCTTCTCCCCCTGGGAATCGGAGGAACGCTTTTCGGCCTTTTTCCGAAGCTCTTCCGCCCCCGGAACGACCACGTTCCCGATGCGGAGGATCTTCTCGCTCCGGGAGCGGCCCTCCTGATTCCTTCTCTGGGCATGCTCCGAAAGATCCACTCGGGAAAGATCCGGCATCTCTTCTGCTTCTACTTTCTGGCGCTTTTAGGGATTTTCGCGCTCCTCTCCCTTTAGAAACATTCAAAAGGAGAGAAGAAACCGCAAGGCCCATGCCTCTCCGGGACCGGTAAAGATTTTTTCGATACCCAAGGGAGTTTTTCATGAAAAATATGTACGTAAACACGCCAGAGAAAAGAAATTCCTTTCTTTTGCCCGGGAGAAAGGCTCCATGACCCCGGATCTCCTTTCTCTCACCATGGTAGGATTGGCGGGGCTTCTTACGATAGCCGCCCTCCTCTTCGGCACAAGCTCCTTCCAGGGGGCCTGGAAACCTCTGGTACTGCTTCTCTTTTGCTGTACCGCCTGTATGGCCGCCCTGGTTTCCACCTGGTTCGGCTTCGTGATCTTTCTCGAGCTCTCCTCGTTGCTTCTTGCACTTCTGGTGGCCTCGGCGGATGGCAAAACCGCAAAGATCTTTCTCTTTTCCCAGCTCACCGGAGGGGCTCTCCTCCTTTTAGGCGCCGCTCTTCTTTCCACCCCCGGCAATCCCGCCCCTCTCGGGCCGGTTCCTCAAGCCTGGTATCCTCTCTTTCTCTTCGCCCTGGGGTTCAAGGCGGCGTTTCCGGGGCTTCACTTCTGGCTTCCTCCCACCCACAGCCGGGCACCCACCGAGGGAAGCCTGCTTCTTTCGGGGTATGCGGTAAAGATGGGCATCTACGGCCTTCTCCGCCTGGTGGATCATCCCTCGCCGGGACTTCTCTGGATAGGGGTAACCATGGCACTCTACGGAGTGTTTCAGGCTCTTATGCAGCATGACGCGAAGCGTCTTCTGGCATGTCATACCGTGAGCCAGTTGGGATTCATGGTGGCCGCCCTCGCCACGGGAACCCCCCTGGGCCGGGAGGCGGCCCTTTTCTACCTGGTGGCTCACGCTCTTTTCAAGGGGCTTCTCTTTCTTACCGCGGGAAGTCTGGAAAAGATCTTCGGCACCCGGGATCTCAACCTTCTGGGAGGAGCCGCCCGAAAGGTTCCCCTTCTCTTCGTCCTCTTCCTCCTGGGAGCCGGAGCCATTGCGGGAGTTCCCGGCACTGCGGGATATGCGGGAAAGGGGTTGGTGAAGTCCGCCCTGGCGTTCTATCCGGCTCCGCTCTGGGGACTGCAGCTTGCCGGACTCGGCACGGTACTCTCCTTCTGCAAGTTCGGACGCTACGCCTTTCTCGGCCCTTTCGGTGAAAAAACCGAAGAACCGGAAAAAGCCCGGAGCCTCCCCTCTGCCGCCTGGGGAGCCATGATCCTCCTGGCCCTTCCTCTTCTTCTTTTAGGAATACATCCCCAGGGAACGCCTCTCTTTTCGGGGGAATGTGCAAAATTCTGGTCTCCGGAATCCCTGGGAAGCGCCCTTCTTCCCCTGGGAACGGGGGCGGGGCTTTTTCTGCTCTTTCCCAAGCTCTTCCGCCCCAAGAGCACCCACTTTCCCGATGCGGAGGATCTTCTGGAACCCGGGGCCGCCATGATCCGGAAACCCCTGAAGGAGTTGCGACACCTTCACTCCGGCAAGATCCGGCACTACGTCTTTTACCTCATTTTCGCCCTGATCGCTATGTTCTCCCTCCTGAGCCCCTGAAAAAAGCTTCGGGGCTCCTCCGGAAAAAACCCGAAACAGCCCCGAAGACCCGCAAAGAGTGATCTTTTCTTACTTCTTATGATACGCCACATCTCCGTCGATGATGGTAACCACTGTCTTGGAAAGAGGCTCCAGGGGCTCTCCGCTCCAGATAACCAGATCTCCCCGCTTACCCTCCTCGATGGAGCCGATTTCGTGAGAAAGCCCGAGATGGGCCGCGGGATTCACCGTAAGAAGCTGCAGCACCTCCAGGGCAGACATGCCGCTCTGCCGGAGGAGCATTCCCTGAAGAAGAAGATATTCCAGAGGCACCACGGGATGATCCGTGGTAAGCGAAAGGGACACCCCCGCCTGAAGCATGACGAGCAGATTTTCCACGTTGCGGTTTTTAAGCTCCAGCTTGCACCGGGAGGTGATTACCGGACCGTAGGCCACGGGGATCTTCTCCTCCGCCAGAAGGGACGCCATAAGGTGCCCCTCGGTACCGTGCTCCAGGGTGCAGTCCAGGGAAAACTCCCGGGCGATCCGCAGAGCGGTGGCCATGTCGTCGCACCGATGAGCGTGAACCCGGAGGGGCACCTCCCGCCGCAGTACCCGGAGCAGGGCCTCGTGTTTGAGATTTTTTTCCGGCTCCTCTTCCTTTTCCCGGGCTTTCCGGACAGCGTTCTCATAGTTTCGGGCCTCGGTGAAAGCCTCCCGCATGCAGGCAGCCACCGCCATCCGGGTGGAGGGGTATTTCTTGAGCGATTTGTAGAGATTTTTGGGATTTTCTCCAAAGGCCCCCTTCATTCCCGAAGGAGCCCGGCGCACCATGGAGTCCGCCAGAACTCCCGCGGTTTTTACCACCACCCCTTCGCCTCCCAACACGTTGGCGCTCCCCGGCAGAATCTGGATGGTGGTTACCCCCGCCCTCCGGGCGTCCTCGAAGGCCTGATCCGCAGGGTTGAAGGCGTCCAGCACCCGAAGCTGGGGCGTGAGGGGGTCCGTGGCTTCGTTGCCGCTGGATTCGCTTTCCGGATATCCCTCTTCCCAGAGCCCCACGTGGGTATGAGGATCGATAAGTCCCGGCGTAACCACCAGCCCCTCGCCGAAAAACACCCTTTCATCGCCCCGGGGAGAGGCCTCTCCCACCTGGAGAATTTTTCCGTTCCGCACCAGCACGTCGGCGTTCTCCAAAATTCCCGCTTTTCCCATGGTGTACACCCTGGCTCCCCGGATGAAGACATTCCCTCCGAGGCGTTGAGAATGGGACTTCGGGCTCATTGGTGGCACTCCAGATAATCCAGCCCCACCTGGGCATGAAGGGCCGCCATCTCCCAGATGTGGCTTTCATCGACATCGAACTTGGGATGATGATGCGCCGAAGAGGCCTGGGGATTGGCGCTCCGACCGCCGAAAAAGGCAAAGGCTCCCGGCACCTGTTCCAGATAGCGGGCAAAGTCTTCGGCCCCTCCCACGGGAGGAACCTCCCGGAAATGCTCCTCCCCGAAAAGCTTTCGGGCACTTTCCCGGGCAAGAGTCACCATGGAGGGATCGTTTTTCGTAACGGACACTCCCGGCTCGTATTCCATCTCCGCCTCCCCCCGATAGGCCCGGGCGGTGTTGACCGCAATACGTTCGAGAGCTCCGGGCACCTGCCGCCGCACCTCCTCGCTGAAGGTGCGTATGGTGCCCCGGATAATTCCCTTGTCGGAAATAATGTTGTTCCGGCTGCCGCTATGCATCTCCCCCACGGTGACCACCACGGGGTCCAGGGGATTCATCTCCCGGCTTACCAGAGACTGAAGGGCCATCACCACCGCCGAGGTAACCACCGTGGCATCCACCGTTTCGTGAGGAAGTCCTGCGTGGCCCCCCTTTCCCCGAATGTGGATGGTAAAGCCGTCCGCCGCGGCCATGCGGGGCCCCGGCTCGATGGAGAGGGCTCCGGATTCCAGGGATGCCCAGATGTGCTGACCGAAAATGCCCGCCACTCCTTGAAGAACCCCCTCGCGAATGAGTACCTCCGCCCCGGCCACCTTCTCCTCCGCGGGCTGAAAGATAAGCCTCAGGGTACCCCGGAACTCTTCCTTTCGGGGTACAAGAAGCATGGCGGCTCCAAGAAGTGCCGCCGTATGAACATCGTGCCCGCAGGCGTGCATGTATCCCTCGCGCTGGGAGGCAAAATCCAGGCCGGTCTCCTCCCCCACCTCCAGGGCATCCATATCCGCCCGGAGGGCGAAGATTGTGCCTCCCGGTTTTCCCGCGATATCCGCCATCACTCCGGTACCTCCTATGCGCACCGGTTCGAGGCCTATACGACGAAGCTCCGCCTCCACCTTTTCCGCTGTCCGGTGCTCCTCGAAGGATCCCTCGGGGTACCGGTGAAAATCCCGGCGCAGCTCTACCATACGTTCCTGGAGTTCCCGGGCCTGTTCGAGAAGAATTTCGGAATTTCCCTTCATCTGTCTACCTCCCTTGTGCTTGTGAAAATATTCTTCCCCTTGTGTGGATAGCAACGAGACTCCCCGCCGCACGTTTCCTCGGGAAGGCTGCGGCAATAAATTTCTTCGAGGGACTTTACAATTTTTTCCTCTCGTATAAGAATAGACCTACGGGAAGAACGATCCATCCGGCTCCATTGTACAATGAACTGCCTTCCCGCAACACGAGCGCTGAGGCTTCTTTCAAAAAATCTCGAGAGTATGAGAGTATACGGCGAGGAAAATTTCCTTCCTCGAAAGGATCCGGCTCGCATGAATCAGCTCAGGGAAAAACATCGGCCAGACTCGGGCTCCCCCAAAGAAAATACGCACCTTTTCCTGCGTATCTTCAGCAACCTTGCGCTTCCCCCGCTTATCATCTTCGTTCTCTTTCTCGTCATCGGTTTCGGCTTTCTCATTCCCCTCCTGGAAGAAACCTTCACCCGGCAGAAATACGACCTCTGTCGCCGCATGGTGGAATCTGTCATAAGCAGCCTCCATTCCCGGCACCAGGACTATCTCGACGGACGAGACACTCTCGAGGATGCCCAGGAGCGGGCCATACACCGCATGCGGCATCTCCGGTTCGGAGAGGGCCTTAAGGACTACTACTGGATCATCGACGGACGGGGATATCTGCTCATGCACCCCTACCGGCAAGACATGGAAAACCGGGATCCCGCCACGGTTCACGATCCGGGGGGCAAGCTGCTCCAGGAGCTTCTCCTCCGCATGCGAAAGGTAGTGGAAAGCCAAAACGGCGGCTTTCTCCAGTACGAATGGCAATGGATGGACGATCCTCATCGGGTGGAACCCAAGATTTCCTACATACAGCACTTCGAACCCTGGAACTGGATTATCGGCACCGGAGTCTACGTGGAGGATATCCGGGCAGAGCTTGCCGCCTGGCGAAACCGCCTTGTGGGAACGGGAATTCTCCTCATGTCCATCGCCTGTGGAGTGGCCCTTTTCCTCTCTCTCCGGGCTCTGAAGCTTCAGAAACGGGAGCTCCGGGCGCTTCGCAAAATTCAGGACAACGAAAAAAAGTTCCGGGGAGTCTTCGACACCGCTCCCTACGGTATCAGCCTGCACCACCTGGAGACCGGAGCGATCATCGAGGCGAATCACGCCCTGGGAATGATTCTCGGCGTATCTCCCAAGGAGCTTCTGGGGAAAACCCCCATGGAAATGGGAACCATGCTTGACGAAGAAACGTTTCGATCCGCCCTGACCCGGCTTCTTGAAGGACACTCCATACTTAACGCATCCCATGCAATCCGTCTCGCCTCGGGGGATGAGCGACACATTCTCTACTCTCTGGCACCCCTGGCCCTGGAAGAACAAACTCTGGCCCTCTCAGTTACCGTGGATGTGACGGAGCAGCATCTCCTTACGAAAAGCAATGCGGAACTTCAGGAAAAAATCCGAAGCCGATCCCGGGATCTGCAGCATCTGGACGAACTGCTCCGAAAACGCCAGGACATGGTGGAGAAGGTGCAGCATCAGATGGCCCTTCTGGACAAAACTTTCGAACACATCAGCGAGGGAATCTATATCTCCGATAAGGATCGACATGTTCTCACCGTAAACCCCGCCTTTACCGCCATTACGGGATATTCCCTGGAAGACCTGGACGCCTCGGGCACCAACGCTCTTCGAACGGATCTGCATCCTCCGGAGTTCTACGAGGAGCTTGATCACCGGCTTCAGGAGGAACACTGCTGGGAGGGCGAACTCTGGGGGCGACGCAAAAACGGCGAACCCTACCCCCTGTACCTCATTCTTACGGCCCTTATGGACCGTGGAGGAAACGTAACGCACTACATCGGGGTTATTCAGGATCGGAGCGAAATTCACCAGAGCCGGATAGAGCTGGAACACGAAACCCTGCATGACAGTCTCACGAAGCTCCCCAACCGGGTGCTCTTTCTGGACCGCCTCACCATGGCGTGCCGGCATGCGGAGGAATCCCGCTCGAATTTTGCGGTGCTGCTCCTGGGACTGGATCGCTTCAGCCATATCAACAAGAGCCTTGGCTATGCCGCGGGTGACGAACTTCTCATCCAGGCGGCTTCCCGCATGGAGACGGTGCTTCCGGAAACCGCCACCCTGGCCCGTTTTGGCGGAGACGAGTTCGTGGCCTGCATCCCCTTTCCCAAAAACGTTCGTCAGGCTCTCCGGCTTGCGGAGGAGCTTATTCAAACTCTTCGTCTTCCCTTCACCCTTCAGGAGCACGAGGTACGCATCACCGCCAGCGCGGGAATCAGCATCTATCCCCAGGATGCCACCACTCCGGAGAATCTTCTGAAAAACGCCTCTCTCGCCCTGGGACGGGCAAAACATGAGAGCCGCAACTGGTACCAACTTTTTACGGAAGACATGAACGAACACATGCAGATCCGGCACGACGTGGAGAACGAGCTTCGCAAGGGCATCTCGGAACAGGAGTTCTTCATGTACTACCAGCCGAAGCTCCATGCCGCCACGAAACGGGTGGTAGGTTCCGAGGCTCTCATGCGCTGGATTCGTCCGGGAAAGGGCATTATCTCTCCGGTAACCTTCATTCCTCTGGCGGAGGAAATCGGAGAAATCGTCTCTTTGGGCAAAATGGCCATGTCCACCGCCTGCAAACAGGCCCGGGAGTGGAACGCCCAGGGGCATCCGCTCCAGATCGCGGTAAACGTCTCTCCCCAGCAGTTTTCGGATAACGCCTTTTCCGCCTCCGTACTGGAGGCCATCGAAAAGGCTCAGGTGGATCCCGCCACGGTGGAGCTGGAGATTACCGAAAGCGCCTTCATGACGAACCTCTCCAAGGCGGTGCGGATCATGAAAGACCTCCAGAAGGAGGGCATCCGGTTCTCTCTGGACGACTTCGGCACGGGGTACTCCTCTCTCTCCTACATCCACCATCTTCCTCTCTCGGGAATCAAGGTGGATCGCTCCCTCACCTTCGACCTCCACACCAATGCCGATACCCGGGCGATCATCTCCACCCTGGCCTTCATGGCCCGGGAGCTCGGGCTGGAGCTTACCGTGGAAGGAGTGGAAACCCAGGAACAGCTTCAGTTCATTCAGTCCCTGGGAGACGACCTCATGGTGCAGGGCTATCTCTTCTCGCCTCCCCTGCCGCCGGAAGAGTTTCTTCGGTATCTCCAGAAAAACGCCTCCTAGCGTCCGAAAAACCGGAAATCCGAAAAACTCCTTCACACGTTCTTCCGAAAAAGAAAAACGCAGAGGTTTTTCCGTGGTTCTCGTGCGTAACGGACCACACCGCCCTCTTTACCGCTTCCAAACCGCAGAAACGGCTTTTCTATCTGCGCATGCGCACATACACGAAAGGATGGTGCTTTCTTCATGCCCTCGAAGCGACCTTCACGCCATACCGCAGGATGGTGGCTCCCCCATCTGGGAATCCGTCTTTTGGGAGTGCTCCTGGGAGTGCTCTTTTTCTGGCTTCTGGGATTTGTGGTTACCGACATCCGCACTCTCCCCTTCTCTCCCTCCTACCAGGAATTTCGGGAGAAAGAACTCGAACCGGATCTCGAACAGCGCCTGGAGGCCACCCGGCTCTCGCTGGAAGAAATCCGCCGTAATCTGCGGGTACTGGAGGCCCGGCAGGAAATGGCCCAGGAGGGAATCCGCACGCTGGAGGCCACCATGCGGCAGCTTGCGGAGATGCAGAAGCTCAGCATCCAGAAGAACGCCGCCCTGGGCGAATCCGAGCGGGCCAGCCTGGAAAAGGCCCTCAGCTCCTTTCTGGAAAGCCAGGAAAACTACCAGCGGAACAACGAAGAGCGCATCATGCTGGCAGAAAAGGAAAATGTCGCCCAGGAAGAGTTGCGCCTTCTGGAAAAGGAGCTCCGAAACAGAGAAAACGAGATCCGAAGCTCCTATGATGCCCTTCGGGAAAAAGAAGCTTTCCGCCGGGGAGTCTACCAGCTCGCCTTCCTGATTCCCCTGCTTCTGGCATGCATCGGCATAACCAAAAAAAGCTGGAACTCCCTCTACCGCCCCGGAGGAATAGCTCTCACTGTGGCGGTTTTTGCCCGTACCGCCATGACGGCCCACGCCTCGTTCCCCTTCTTCTACATGAAATACACCCTTCTGGGAGCGGGGATTCTCGTAGCCTGGGCTCTTATGGTGCTCATCGCACGGAGCATCCAGCGGCCCCGAAAATCCTCGCTGCTCAAAACCTACCGGGAGGGATACCGGCACTTTCTCTGCCCTGTCTGCGAATATCCCATCCGCAGGGGGCCTCTGCGCTTCTTCAGCTGGACCCGAAAGACCATCTTCCGGCTCTCGCCTCCGGGAACGCTCTCCTTTCCGGACACCTCGGAAAAGCCCTACTCCTGCCCTTCCTGCGGCACCCTGCTGTACAGCCCCTGCGAAAAGTGCGGCGCCCTTCGGGAAACCTTGCTTCCCTACTGCCGCGCCTGCGGTGCCGAGGCTTCGGCGGCGGAGGATCCGGGAAACCTCATGCGGGGAAACTGATCTCGAAAAAAAATACCCCCCCTTTCCCTGAATACTGACATGCTCCCCGGGGCCTTTGCCGGAAATCCCGGCAAAGGCCCTTCACAATATCTCCTCCTCTTCAAAAACAACGACAAAGCCCCCCGTGAAGGGGGGCCTTGGAAGGTACACGAAAAACCCGAAATCCGTAAACTACGGCTTATGGCTTGATCAGTTCGGGATCGGAAACCACGCCGAAGTGGCGGAAAAGTCCATCCTTGACCACCTGAACCTGCACGGGCTTGACCACTTCGCCGATGGCGTCGAAGCCTCCCATGACGCCCGTGAGACCGTCATATCCCGTGGTGGCGGCAATGGCGTCGCGAACGGCTTTTCCTTCGGTGCTGCCCGCCGTCTCCATGGCATTGATGATAATCATGAAAGCATCGTACGCCGAAGCCCCCACCATGTCGGGCTCGAACTTGTGACGTTCCCGGAACTCCGCGAGGAAATTCTGCACCACCGGGCGGGGATCGTCGCGGTCGAAATTGGTAACGATGTAAAATCCTTCAGCAGCTTCTCCGGCAATCTCCACGAGCTTCGGAGAATCCGCTCCCTCCTCGCCGAGAATGGTGGATTCGATACCAAGTTCCCGGGCCTGGCGCAGCAGGGGACCGGTTTGGAAATAATATCCGCTGGCAAAGATAACGTCGGGATTCAGCTCCTTGATTTTCGAGAGGTAGGGCTTGTAATCTTTCTCAGAGAAAGGATAGGCTTGCTCGCTCACGATTTCGAGATCCGGGGCGTAGGTTTTGGCGTATTCCTTGAAACCCGTCACGAGGGTACGGCCGAAATCGTTATCGCTGGTAAGCAGGGCGACGGTCTTGGCACCCAGAAGTTTGTGCGAGGTATACCCTGCCGCCTTACCCTCCACCAAGCCGAGAAAACCGTTCCGGAAACAGTAATCCCCGGCAGTGGTGACATCGGGATGAATGGCGTAGGCCGCCACGAGGGGAATTTCCTCCTCCTGGAAAATGGGAGCCACCGCCCGGGTGGGAAGGCTATAGGAGCCCGCCACGAAGGCAGCTATCTCGTCCTGTTCGATGAGCTTGTAGGCCAGGGCTACGGCCTCCTTGGCGTCGGCCCTGTCATCGTAATGCACCAGCTCTATCTGCTTACCCAGCACGCCTCCTGCGGCGTTCGCCTGATCGAGGGCAATCTGGACGGAGTACAGGGCACTGGTGCCGTCCGCCGCCGCAGGCCCCGTCAGGGGAACGAGAAGCCCTATCTTCACAGTATCCGCCGCACACGCCAGAGATGCCACGAGAAGCACCGCACACAAACCGAAAAGCATCACCTTGAAAATTCGCATTTCCTTCCACCTCCACACAAAAATATAGAATTTCCATACTCGGAGGAAGCCCTCGAAAAACCCCCTCCGTCTATGGCGTTACCCCCACGGTATAGCTTCCAGTTCCTTCCCGGAACAAAAACCCTCGGGATTCGCTTCGCACCCTAGAGCCCCAGATAGGCCTCCTGTATTTTCGAATTCCGCAGCAAATCCGAAGAGGCTCCTTCGAGAACGATTCGCCCCGTCTCCAAAACGTAGGAACGGTGGGATATGCCGAGGGAAGCCAGGGCATTTTGCTCTACCAGGAGAATGGAAAGGCCGTGCTCCCGGTTCAGCATTTTCAGCACTTCGAAAACTTTATCCACCAGCACCGGCATGAGGCCCATGGAAATTTCGTCCACCAGAAGCAGTTTCGGTTCTGAGATCAGGGCTCTCGAAATGGCGAGCATCTGCTGCTCTCCTCCGGAAAGGGTGGATGCCATCTGATTCCGACGCTCCTTCAAAACCGGAAAAAGACCGTAGAGCCATGAAAGCCTTTCGGCAATGTCGATCTTCCTCCGGAGGCCGTACATCCCGGCAAGAATATTCTCATATACCGAAAGACGGGGAAAAACCCGTGCCCGCTCCGGCACGAAACGAATACCCTCCATAGCCCGCCGATGCACGGGAAATGCGGAGATATTCTTTCCCGAAAAGTGCAAAGCGCCGCTCCTGGACGGAACGATGCCCATGATGCAGTTCAACAGAGAGCTCTTTCCCGCACCGTTGGCACCGATTACCGAAACCAGCTCTCCCTCCCGAAGGGAGAGAGAAAGGCCGTCCACCGCCCGGATATCCCCGTAGAATATGGACAGATCCGAAATCTCAAGAAGCATGGGCAGACGCCCCCCTTCCAAGATAGGCCTCGATAACCCGGGAATCCGAGCGAATCTCTTCCGCGCTCCCCTCGGCGAGAAGACGTCCGCGGTGGAGCACCACCAGGCGATCCGAGAGCCCCATGGCGACCTTCATGTTGTGCTCGATAAGCAGCACCGCAATTCCTTTGCTCCGAACCTGAAGCACCAGCTTGGAAAGAAGGAATACCTCCTCGTGACGAAGACCGGAAAAGGTCTCGTCGAGAAGCAGAAGTTTGGGCTTGAGAGCCAGGGCCCGGGCAAGCTCCAGGCGCCGCTGATTTCCCAGGGGCAGCTTTCCCGAAGGGATCTCCGCCAGAGACTGGATGCCCACCTCCTCCAGCAAAGCCATGGCTTCTTCCGAAACCTGACGGGTCTTCCACCGGGCAAAGGAGGCGCAAACGCTCCCGTATCGCCGTAATCCGAGGGCCACCATCACGTTTTGCAGAACCGAAAGAGCGGCAAAGGGTTTCACTACCTGAAAGGTGCGCCCCACTCCGAGGGCGGCCATTTTATGGGGAGCATATCCTCCCGTAGAAATCCCTTCGAAAAAAATCTTTCCCGAAGTAGGCGCGTACACCCCCGAAACAAGATTAAAACAAGTCGTCTTTCCCGCACCGTTGGGACCGATAAGCCCCAGGATCTCCCCTCCGCGGAGGCAAAAGGAAACCCCATCCACCGCCTTGAGCCCTCCGAAGTGCTTCGAAACCTCCTCAAGGCGCAGCAGCACATCATCCATGAGTGGTTTCCCTCCTTAGGGAAAAGATACGCCCCAGAAAACTCCCCTCTCCGAGAAGCCCCCGGGGCTGAAAGCGAATCATCAGCAGCAGAATGCCCGCGTTGAGAAGCATTCTATAATCCACCAGGGGCCGGAAAATTTCCGGAAGCATTCCCAGGATCAAAGCTCCCAGCACAGGCCCCCAGAGAGTGCCTATGCCTCCCAGTACCACCATGGACATCATCATCACCGAAAGGGGAAAACCGAAATCCGTGGCACTGATAAAACGCATCTGGTGTGCGTAGAGCGCTCCCCCCAATCCCGCCATGGCGGTACCCATGACAAAGGCCAGCAGCTTGAAACGCATGGGAGAAACCCCCATGCTGGAAGCCGCGATCTCCTCCTCTCGGAGGGCAAAACACGCCAATCCCGCCCAACTCTTGGTAAAACGCCTGGAAAGCAGCAGGGTAAGAACAAGAAAAAAAAGACAGAGATACAAAAAATTCACTCCCCGAAGGCGGGTACCGAAGAAGTAAATGCTCGGAATTCCTCCGATTCCCAGAGCCCCTCCAAAGAAGGGAACGTACAGGAAAAGGGATTCCACGATAAAGTTGATGCCGATGGTGGTAACTGCCAGAAAATCCTCTCGCAGCCGCAAACTCGGCATACCGAGTACAAAACCCACAGCCCCGGTAAGAAGGACCACCAGAGGAAGGGCCGCCCAGAAAGAAAGCCCCCCCTTTGTAGTCAGAAGGGCCGAAGCGTAGGCCCCGATACCGAAAAAGGCCGCATGTCCCAGGGAAATCTGCCCCGCATAGCCCACGATAACGTTAAGGCCGCACGCCACAATGGCCTGGATGGCAATGAAGCTCAAAATTGTAATGACGTAGTCGCTCAATCCAGTTCCTCCTCTACCTGTTACCCAGAAGGCCCCCGGGCCTCCAGAGCAGCACCGCAATCATGGCGATAAACGCCAGGGAATCCCTCGGAAGGGGAATATTCGCGTAACCGATGAGCAGGGTCTCTCCCACTCCGAGAAGCAGAGAGGCGAGAACCGCCCCGGGAAGGGAACCGAGCCCTCCCACCACGATCAGGGCAAGACACTTGTAGGCCGGCACCGCCCCCATGGTAGGATAAACCTGATTGAAGTAGATACCCACAAGAATTCCCGCCACTGCCGCCACGGCGGAGCCGAGAACGAAGGTCATGCTGATGACGAAGGAGCTGTTCATTCCCATGGCTCCCGCTACGTCCCGGTCCTGGGAGGTCGCGCGCATGGCGAGGCCGAACTCCGTCTTGGTCACCACAAACCAAAGAAAGAGGAGCACCGCTCCGCTCACCACATAAATAGAGATAATTGCCGGAGAAATCACCACTCCCCGGAGAGTGATCCCCGAAAAAGGAAGTTCCGCGGGAAAGGCGTGGATGTAGGGGCCTCCCACGAGACGAAAAACCTCTTCAAGGGCCAGAAAAACGGCGATACTTCCAATGAGAGGAACAAAGGGGGGAAACTTGAGAAGGGGAGTATAGACAAAACGCTCGATGGCCACGCCCAAAAGGCTGCATAAGACCACGGCCCCCGCCACGGCCAGGAGAAGACTGTTCGTAAGGGAATAAACGTACAGCCCCGCATAGGCCCCGGCGGTGTACACCCCTGCATGGGCCACGTGCAGTATGCGCAGCACACCGTACACCAAAGCCAGCCCCAACGTGATCAGGGCGTAGATGGCCCCCATGGCCGCTCCATTCAGGAGTTGCTCGATGAAAAGCTGCATATCTCAACCTCCAGAGAGAGCCAAAATATGCCCCGAAGAAAAATGCCGCCACCTGAATGAATATTGGGCATATTCTTTCCACGGAACGGAATACATTGTATCACAGGAACCTTTCCGCTGTCCAAACGCTCCAGCCTTGGAACTGCTGGAAAAAACCGAGGATCGAGCTTCTTCGGCAAGGCGACAGCCCACAACAGCATGAAGAGGCAGGAAAATCTCACCCAGAGAAACTGAGGAACCCCCGAAAGAAATGCAGAATACTCCTTGCCGAAACCGGTGACATCGAAGGCACACACTCCGCAAGGGGCACTTCACAAAAGAAGTGCCCCTTGCGGAGTGTGTGCCTTTCGGTAGGAGGTTGCATCTCAGGGAACCAGCCGTGCGTTTGGCTCTGTTCGGAGGAGGGGCTTTCGGGCCGGAACGCCACATACTCTACCCTCTGGGAGTAACAAACCCGTGACTTCGGAGTAACAACACGGCAAAACCTCTCGAAATCCTCCAGATCTTCAAACGCTTCCGCCTACGAAACTACCCCCGCCGCCTTCAGCGCTTCGTCCAGCCGGGGCTTGTCGAAGCCCACCACGAAGGAATCTCCGATTTCGATCACCGGAACCCCCCGCTGTCCCGTGCGGTTCACCATCTCCATAGCCATCTCGCGATTCGCTCCCACGTCGATGGCTTCGTACGCCACCCCGAGGCCGTCAAGATATTCCTTCACCTTGTCACACCAGGGACATGTCTTGGTGCTGAAAACACGTACGCTCATACAAAACACTCCTTTCCTTCTATTCCTTGGAAGCTTGCCTTGAAAAAAACCCTTTTCAAGAAAAACTCCTCCCTCTTCATGCAACAGAATATACCCCTACTAGGTATATATTTCAAGTGGGTAGTTTTACGGATTTCTTCGAAAAATACGGAGCCACATGTTTGCGGCCCCGGCGAAGATACCGCCGGGGCCGCAAACATGTGTGGTGTGGTTTTCCTTCTCACACCCGTTATGGCGGGCATGAGAAGAGGGATGTAGCAAAAAGGGAGATTATCAGTAACAGTTCTCCATGCCCTTTTTCCGGGCGGCCTCGGTCCAGCCCGGCACGGGGGGGAAACATTTATCTTCCGGCAGGCTTTCGATTTCCACGAACACCGGCCCTTTGAGGGCAAAAGCCTGCTCCAGGACTTTTCGGGGATCCTCTCCCTCTTTTACGAGGAAGGAGGTAAAACCAAAGCCCCGAGCCACGGTACAATAATCGGTTTCGGAAAAATCCGTGGCGAAGAAGGAGCTTTCTCCTTCGTAGGCATCGGTTCCCCGAATCCATCCGAAGCATCGGTTATGAAAGAGCACCACCATGATGTCCGCCCCGTTCCGGGCCATGGTTTCAAGCTCTCCCGCACAAAAACCCAGGCTTCCGTCACCGGTAAGGTTCACCACCTTGCGCCCGCCTCCGGCCTTCCAGGCCCCCATGGAAGCGGCGGTGGCATATCCCAGGGCTCCCTGGGAAAAGTTGGATATAAAAGATCGTCCCGCCGAGACAAGCTTGAGAAACGCCGCGGGATAAACCGCGCTGATGCCGGGATCCGCCACGTAGAGGGCATCTTGCGGTGCCGTCTCCTGGAGAGCCTTCACGATTTTCACGGGGTGCACCGTAGACTCGAAAGACTCCCGCCGTTTGGCACAGAGAGCCGCATACTCCTCCCGTTTGTGCCGAATCTGGTCGGCCCAGCTCGCATCCTTCTGAAAGCCCTCCTCCCGAAGAATCTCCAGCATGCGCTTCAGCGTCGCCTTGAGATCTCCGAAGAGAGTTACCGCCTGGGGGTAGTTGTTGCCCAGCTCGGCCTCCGCGGCATCGATCTGGACAATACACTGCTCCGTAGCGAGAGGGGGCTTTTTCCATCCGTCGGTTCCTGCGGAATCGGTACTGCACCCCAAAAAGAGAAGGGCCTCGGCCTCCGCCACCACCTTGTTGGAAAAACTGGTGCCCCCCCGGGCTCCGATGCACCCCAGAGAAAGGGGATGCGTCTCCTCCAGGCTTCCCTTGCCCCCGATGGTGGTACCCACGCCGTAGCCCAAAAGTTCCGCCAGGCTCCGCACTTCTTCGTAGGCTCCCGAAAGATGCACTCCCTGACCGCAGAAAAGCACCCCCCGGCTTTTTCCCCGAAGCTCCTTCAGGGCCTGCCGAATATCCTCGTCCTCCGCCTGAAAGCGCTGTCCCGGATAGGTGGCAAAGGCCTTCTGGGCATAGAGATCGGAAACCTCCACATCCTCCCGGAAGACGTTCATGGGAAAACGCAGATGCACCGGTCCGGGACGTCCCGTGGTGGCAAGCCGGAAAGCCCGGCGGATAAGAAAGGGAATATCCCTGGCCCGGCGGACTTCGAGGCTCTCTTTTACGAAGGGGCCGAAAATAGCCTTATGATCGCTTCCGGTAAGCATGTTTCTCTCTCCGTAGTGAAGAGGAATATCCGAAGTGATCACGATAAGAGGCACGCAGGAATCCCGAGCCTCGATAACTCCGGGGAGCATGTGGGGGGCTCCCACGCTGGGGCCCTCGCACACTCCGGGACGCCCGGAAACCTTGGCGTATGCCTCGGCCATAAAAACCGAATTACGCTCGTCCCGAACGAGAACATGCTCTATATGAGGAAAGTTTTTCCACTCCCGATAAAGCTCCAGAGTGGTCTCTCCGGGAAGCCCGAAAACCGTCTCCACCTCGTACTGTCGCAACATTTCAAGAAGAATGCGCCCTGCCTTCACGTGACATCACGTCTCCCTTCATCCGCGCACCTGCACAGATCACTCTTGAGTAGCCCCCAGGCCTTAATTCTCGTCTCTCTCCCCTCAGGATGGAAAAATTTCGAAAAGAGGGGGGTCCGGGCGGGAAAAGGGGCACCATGCCACTCATCAGTGATGCGTGACATCTGGCATTTTTGCATGTTTTAGCGCCTTTGTCAAACCCCAGGACTCTCCTCTGGAAGAGGAAAACGCCTTGCTCCTGCGCCGGCGCTTGACGGGCCCCGCAAGAACCGATAGCCTACGGAGAAGAAACGCCATTCATACGTGAAGAAAGCGAGATCGCAGCCATGAGACGAAAGCGGGAATCCCCGGATCAAAAAACCCTCTTCGCTCCTCCGCTCCAGGAGGAGCCCCAGGTGATGTATATGCGAATTCCCGAGCGGGTCTCTCTGGAAGACGGCCTCACCCTTATCGAAGACTCCGTCGTTCTTGGAGTGGATTCGGAAACCACCGGCCTGGATCCCCACAAAAACCGCATGCGGCTCCTCCAGATAGCCGGAAAGGATCAGCCGGTGCTGCTCATCGACCTGTTCGCCCTCTCCACGCCTGAAGAGTGGGATTTACTGGAGTTTTTCTTTCGGGAAGAGCGGCTTCTCATCTTTCAGAACGCCCGGTTCGACCTTAAATTCCTCGCCCGGCACCGTATCTTTCCCCGGGGGCCTCTCTTCGACACCATGATCGCCGCCCAGCTTCTGGACGCCTCGGAGGAAAAACGAAGCCACAGCCTCAAAAACCTCGTACAGCGCTATCTGGGGGAATCGCTTCCCAAAGAAATGCAATTGAGCAACTGGAGCGCACCGCAGCTTACTCCCCAGCAGCTTCTGTACGCCGCCCGGGATGCGGCGGTGCTTCTTCCCCTTCGGGAGGCCCTCATTCCCAAACTCAAAGAAAAAAAACTCATCCAAATCGCCAAAATCGAGTTCGACTGCATTCCCGCAGTAGCCGCCATGGAATACCGGGGAATCGCCCTGAGCAAGGCGCGCTTCTCCCGCCTGGCAAAGGAACTCGAAGCAGAGCAGAAAACGACACGGCAGAAACTTCTGGATAAACTCCACGAAGGCCCTCGGGGCAAGGCTCCGGGCCAGAAAACCCTCTTCGAGGATTCCCGGGTCATCAATCCCGACAGCCCCAAGCAGATTCTCGAAGCGCTTCAGTGGCAAGGCATTCCCCTGAAAAGCAGCTCTCGAAAAGAGCTGGAAAAACTGGCCCCCCAATTCGAAGTGCTCGGGCTTCTTCTCGAATACCGGCACGCCGCCAAGGCGGTACAGGCCTTCGGCAAAAGCCTGGAGCGGTTCCGGCATCCCCTTACGGGGCGCCTCCATCCCCGATACGGCCAGATCCAGACTCCCACGGGGCGCTTTACCTGCTCCGCCCCGAACATTCAGCAGATTCCCCGGGATCTCCGCTTTCGGAGCTGCTTCGAAGCTCCTCCGGAAAGAGTGCTCGTACTGGGAGACTACTCCCAGATCGAACTCCGGGTGGCGGCGGAAATCAGCGGAGACGGGCGCATGATCCGGGCCTACCGGGAAGGAGCTGACCTCCACGCCCTCACGGCGGCGCTCCTCACGGGAAAATCCCCGGAGCAGATACTTCCCGCAGAACGTCAGCTCGCCAAGGCGGTGAATTTCGGCCTCATCTACGCCATGGGAGCGGCGGGGCTGAAAAGCTACGCCGAAGGAACCTTCGGCATTCCCATGACCGACCAGGAGGCCCGAGACTTTCGAAAACGCTTCTTCCAGGCCTATCCGGGAATCGCCGCATGGCACGAACGGGAAAGAGTCTCCCCCTCGGAAGAGCTGCGCACCCTGGGAGGGCGCCGGCGCATCCCCTCCTCTTCGGAAACCCTGCCGGGAAGGCTGAACACCCCCGTCCAGGGCACCGCAGCGGACATGCTGAAGCTCGCCCTGGGGATGCTCTTTCAGCGCATCTCCCCCCAGGAGGACTATCTCATAGGGTGCGTACACGACGAAATCATGCTGGAATGCCCGGAATACCGGGAAGAAGAAATCAGAACCATTCTCAAGGAAACCATGGAAGAAGCCGGAGCGAAACTGCTCTCTCGGGTTCCCGTGGAAGCCAAGGTGCTCTCGGGCAAGAGCTGGGGAGAAAAAACCTGATCTCTTCTATGCCTTTTACGCTTTGAAAAAAATCCCTTCGAGAAAAAATACGGAAGATCCCGAAAATTTTACGAAATTTTCTTTTCACCGTCTTAAATTGTCGTCTCCCTTTGCTATAATGAGAAGTGTAACCAAGCGGCAAAAAATTGGGAGGTGATGAATTGCCCAGGGATCTCTCTTCGGCACGCCTCGCTCGGCTCAACGCACTGCTGCAGCTTTTGGCTTCAACCCCCTTTCTCTCGAAAGAGCGGCTTTTCGAAAAACTCGACTACTCCACCAATCGCACCTTCGAACGCGACCTTGCCTATCTTCGCAACGAATTCGACGCACAAATCCGCTGGGATCCGGGATACAAGGGGTACGTCCTCGAAAACAGCGGAACCTTCGTAATGCACCTGGATCTCTCGGGCAGCGAAGCCACCGCCCTGGTGGCGGGGCTGGGCATGGCGGCGCACTTTCTTCCGCACCTTACGAAAGACTGCCATTCGCTGTGGCAAAAAATGCAGTCCGCCCTGCCGGAAAACCTGGCATCCCAGGCCCGTCAGCTTGCCCAAAGTGCGGTAATGGCTCTTCCCGTATCTACCCTGAACTCGGAAATCTTCGCCCACATTCTCCATGCCATGGGGCGCAAACGCACCATAGATGCGTGGTACACCAAGCCCTACGACCTTCATCCCAAACCCGAATACTACCGGCTCTCCCCCTGGGGAGTCTACTTTGTGGGGCATGCCTGGTATCTCTGGGCCTGGTCTCACACCTCCACCCCCGAGGGAGAACGATCCTTCCGCATCTCCCGGTTCGGCCAGGCAACCCCTACGGACGAAGCCGCCCGGAGCGTTCCCGAAGGCCACAGCGTAACCACCTACGCCGGAGGAGCCTGGTACGCCTTTTCGGGAGGCAAACGCCGGAAAGTGCTCCTGAAGGTGTACCCTCCCATGTCCCGGGTAGTGGCGGAAACGGAATGGCACGTATCGCAGCAAATCGAAGAACGCCCGGACGGCAGCATACTTCTTTCTGCCGAAGTACCTCATTTGGAAGAGGTGGCCAAATGGGTACTCGCCAGCGCCCCCTACGCGGAGGTGCTGGAGCCCGCGGAACTGCGGCAAAGGGTGGCGGAGCTGGCTGAGGGAGTGAGGGGAAGGCATGGGGGAAAACAATGCTAACGCTGGCGTACACAAACACGAGGAGAGAAGCATGGAATATATAGCGCATGTTCGCAAGAAAGAAGATGACAGTTGGGACAGCCCGCAACTCTTAAAAAATCATCTGGAAGGAACGGCGAAATTAGCGGCAGAATTTGCAGCTGTTTTTGGCAATGAAGATTGGGGAAAATTACTGGGGCTATGGCATGACCTCGGGAAATACGTGCCCTGGTGGCAAAAAAACCGAATCCGCAAAAGCTCCGGGTACGATACCGAAGCTCATATAGAAACGGAAAATGATTCGGTAAATCACAGTGAGGCCGGTGCCGTGTGGGCCTTCAAACTCGCAGAGGACAAGAAAATACATCAAAATATTGCTCACATTGTAAGCTATGCCATAGCGGGACATCATGTGGGTTTGCCGGATTGGTTCCAGTATGGGGAAGATTGCGCTCGTGGAAATTCTCTTCCCAATCGGGTATACCAGAATCCGGAAGACAATAGATTATATACAAAAGACCTTGACCAAATTTTACGTATTGAAGAGGCTTCCCCCTTTTTGAGAAGCTCTCTCCCATGGTCAACTCCTTTTGGGACAAAACCTCCCGACACCATCACCCCGGAAGCATATCACTTTTGGATACGCATGCTCTACTCATGCCTTGTGGACGCTGATTTTCTGGATACGGAACAATATATGACCCCGGAAAAAGCAAATCTCCGAGGCGGTTACGACTCTTTAGAATCTCTGAAAGTACGCTTTGACGCTTTCATGAATGAAAAAACGGCCTCTGCCCCGGATACTCCCGTTAACAAGTACCGCAACGAAATTCTCCAGACTTGCCGGGAAAAAGCGTTCCTGGAACCGGGATTTTTCACTCTCACAGTTCCCACGGGAGGGGGAAAAACACTCTCCTCCATGGCCTTTGCCCTTTCCCACGCTCTCAAGCACGGACAAAAGCGCATTATCTATGCTATCCCCTACACGAGTATCATCGAGCAAAATGCCAAGGTTTTTAAGTATGGCACTGACGACGATGAGAAGATTGCAAATTTACCCAGCGGCAAAATGCTTTTTGGGGAACACAATGTCATTGAACATCATAGCAACCTAGATCCCGAAAAAGAAAATTCACGCAACCGGCTCGCTTCGGAAAATTGGGATGCTCCCATTATTGTCACCACCAACGTACAGCTTTTCGAATCTCTCTTTGCCAGCAAAAGCTCCCGGTGCCGCAAGCTGCACAACATAGCCCACAGCGTCATTATTCTTGATGAAGCTCAAATGTTACCACCGGAACATCTCAAACCCATTCTTTCAATACTGAAAAACCTTGTGCACCATCTCGGAGTTACTGTGGTTTTCTGTACTGCCACACAACCGGCTCTAACCGGAAAAATCGGTTCCGGAGAAGCTGTTTTTTCGGGAATCGAGAACTGTACAGAAATTGTGGACAACCCCGAGGATCTCACCAAAAATCTGGAACGCGTAACCTTCAGTTTTCCCCAAAAACCGTGGACTCCTCAAACATGGGAAGATCTGGCAAAAGAACTTACCCAGCACAAACAAGTTCTTTGCGTAGTGAATACACGCAAAAGCTGCCGAGAATTACATAAACTCATGCCTGAGGAAACCATACATCTCTCGGCTTTCATGTGCCCCGAAGAACGGAGCGAGGCAATAAACCGCATAAAGAAAGATTTACGAGAGGGAAAGTCGATAAGGGTTATTAGTACTCAACTTGTGGAGGCGGGGGTAGATATAGATTTTCCTATTGTCTACAGAGCCCTCGGAGGAATGGACTCCATCGCTCAAGCAGGAGGACGCTGCAATAGAGAGGGACTCCTTGACGGCAAAGGCAAAGTAATCATATTTCTCCCTCCCGATCCTTCTCCCAAAGGATTTCTGCTTCAAGGTGAAAATGCCACCAAAGAAATGCTCCAAACCCGGGACATGAGAACTCTCAAACCGAAAGATTTTACCGAGTATTTCCATCTTTTCTACACCAAAACACACACTTTCGACACGGCGGATTTTCAACGCCATCTTCTGGATAACGCCGGGAAGTTCCAATTTCAGTTTCGCACGTTCGACAAAAATTTCAGACTTATCGACAACACCGCATATCGATCCATTATCGTCCGCTACGAAGGAGAGCAAAAAAATAGTTCAAAACTTATCGAACAACTCCGCTACGCCGGCCCCAGCCGTAACCTTCTCCGTAAACTCCAACGTTTTTCCGTTTCCGTTCCGGCATATACAGTGGAGCAATTGCGACGCAAAGGCATGGTTGAAGATATGGAAGGCTACGTGGTGCAAACATCACCGGAACTTTATAAACCTGGGTTGGGACTTGTCCTGGATGAGGAGGAATGGAACGAAACCTTCTTAAATTATTAAATAAAGACCTGTTTTTCTATGTTACATTGGGTATTTTTTTTATTTCTATATGAGACACTTTTCTAGCAATAGAAATTATGTTATACTGCTAAAAAGCATTGCATGCTAGGGATTGAAACTATTGATAGATTATGTGTTCTCATTATAGCCATAGGTCGCTCCCCGTAAGGGGGGCGTGGATTAAGGAATTACACAAATGTCATGCGATGCCACAAAAGCAAAAAAGAAGGAGGGAGGCCATGATTGCGGAACAATTTTACAACAAGGTTTTTTGCCTCGAAGTTTGGGGAGACTATGCGTGCTTCACAAGACCGGAAATGAAAGCGGAAAGAGTGAGTTACGACGTTATAACACCCTCTGCTGCAAGGGGAATTTTTGAAGCGATTTTCTGGAAACCCGCTTTGCGATGGAAAATCAAAAAAATCGAGGTGCTCAATCCGATAAAGTGGATCTCTGTTCGCCGTAACGAGCTTGCTTCTACCGCAAGCCCTCGAACGCACGAAATATTTATTGAAGACAACCGACAACAGCGAGCGGGGCTTTTTCTGCGAGATGTGCGATACCGCCTTCACGGGGAGCTTATCTTTATCCCCCCTCACAAACGCAAGCCTCACGCAAAAAACATGCGCAAGATCCCGGAAAAGCTAGTCCTCCAAGAGGAAAAAGAGTCTCGCGAGAGCGAAAACCCCGGCAAATACAATGCCATCTTCGAACGCCGGGCTCGTAAAGGTCAATGTTTTAATCAACCTTATCTGGGATGCCGTGAATTTAGTTGTGATTTCCGATTAGTTGATGATCTGGAAAACGAAGATTCGGCGATTCGGGAAAGCCGGGATTTGGGATTCATGCTTTACGACCTCGATTTTTCAAATCCCGAAGATCCTAAACCAGCTTTTTTCAGAGCTTCATTGCAGGAAGGCATTTTAAGCATTCCCAGCTGGGAAAGCGAGGAGGTGCGTCGATGATTTTACAATCTCTTTGTGATTATTACTCCAGAAAAGCCGCCGAACCGGACAGCACCATCGCACCTCAGGGCTGGGAATGGAAGGAACTGCCCTTTCTTGTCGTGATTGATGAACAGGGTAATTTTTGCCATCTCGAAGACACCCGCATAAAAGAGGGGAAAAAGCTCGTCTCTCGGCGTTTCCTTGTTCCCCAAGCGGAAAAACGTGCTAGCGGCATTAAAGCCAACCTTCTTTGGGACAATGCGGAATATGTTCTTGGAGCAAATCCTCGAGGGCGGGAGGACATACAAAAGCGGCACAAAGCATTTAAAGAACGTATTTACGAAGAACTACAAGACCTTGTTGGCACTATTCCAGTGCGTTCGGTTCTCGCTTTTTTAGAGAAAAATCCCCTAGGACAAATTGAAAAGAACCCTCAAAGTCAAGAGGCCTGGGAGGAGCTTTGTAAAACCAACAGTTTTATCGCTTTTCGCATCGCGGGCTCCCCGGATCAAACAATTTTTGAAACCCTGAAAACTACACTCACTTCGGGGAAATCCGGCAACAACGCAGCCTCTTCCATCTGTCTCATCACTGGAGAAAAAGAAAAAATTGCACGAATACACGCTTCTATTAAAGGTGTTCGAGGGGCTCAATCCTCTGGCGCTTCTCTCTCGTCTTTCAACGTAGCGGCTTTTAAATCCTACGGCAAGGACCAGAATCTGAATGCTCCGATTTCCGAAAAAGCCGTTTTCCGCTATACCACAGCTCTCAACATACTTCTCGATAAAACCTCAAAAAACAAACTTTCCTTCGGAGATGATACGGTGGTTTTCTGGGCTCACAAACCTCCCGAAAAAGGCTTCGACATAGAACAACTTTGGCCAGATATTGTGATAGACCCGCCCAAAGATAACCCCGACAAAGGAGTAGAGGCTATCCAAGCTCTCTATGCCGCGGCAAAAACAGGGAATATACCCGAAAAAAGCGACGACAAATTTTATATTTTAAGCCTTTCCCCCAACGCGGCCCGCATAGCAGTACGCTTTTGGCGTTCTGGAACCGTAAAAGATTTTAGTTCTCGGATACTACAGCACTTTGATGACGTTGCGGTTTGCCATGGCCCTAAAGAACCAGAACACGTCACTCTCCATCAAATGCTTAGGGCTACAGCTTTCGAGTTTAAAGCAAGCAACGTATTGCCCAAATTGGGAGGAGCCTTCATGACTGCCATTCTGGATGGCACCCCCTACCCTGTAACACTGTTTCAGCAGTGCATGCACCGTATTCGGGCCGAACGGCATATCAACCGAACCAGAGCAGGCATTATCAAAGGGTATCTCAATCGACGACCGGGAAGGCTAAAAGAGGAGGTTATTTCCGTGGCTCTTGATGAAAACAACAAAAATGTTGGATATCGCTTGGGGCGTCTTTTTGCAGCACTTGAAAAAATTCAGGAAAATGCCCATGGAAATATCAACGCCACGATTCGAGATCGTTTCTATGGCGCAGCGTCATCAACACCCGTTACGGTTTTTCCCCAGCTACTGAAATTAGCGAACCATCATCTGAGTAAAATTGAAAACAAAGGAATCGCAGTAAATAACGACAAGTTACTTCGAGGAATTTTAAATGAAATATCCGTCTTCCCATCTCACCTCGCCATGGAAGAACAAGGTTGTTTTGCTATAGGGTATTACCATCAACGACAAGCCTTTTTCACAAAAAAAGAAAAATACGACATAAGCGCCTCAGAGACTGAAAATATGTAGGTTCCTCATAATCTAACACTTTACCAAAGAAATATTTAAAAGGGGGTCTTTTTTATGGCTACAGAAATTAACAAGCGTTACGATTTTGTTTTTTATTTTGACGTTCAAGATGGAAATCCCAACGGAGATCCCGATGCGGGAAATCTTCCCCGTATCGACGCAGAAACAGGCCGAGGCCTTGTAACTGATGTATGTCTTAAACGAAAAATTCGTAACTACGCTCAAATTCTTCACCCTGAAGGGAACAACGGCTATGATATTTTCATAAAAGAAAAGGCCATTCTGAACGATAAAATTGAAGACGCTCACAATCATGAAAGCGTAAAAAACATCGAAGATAGAGGCAAAAAAACCGAGGCAGCCCGAGATCTGATGTGCAATAAATACTTTGATATACGCACCTTCGGAGCGGTCCTTACTACAGGGGAAAACGCGGGCCAGGTACGTGGGCCGGTACAGCTGACCTTCTCCCGCTCCGTAGAGCCCATTGTGGCTTTAGAACACAGCATCACCCGCATGGCCGTAGCCACAAAAGCAGAGGCAGAAAAACAAAAGGGAGACAATCGCACCATGGGACGAAAATACACCGTTCCCTATGGCCTTTATCGTTGCCACGGTTTTATTTCTCCACACCTTGCAGCTCAAACAACATTTTCGCAAAAAGACCTTGATTTTTTTTGGAACGCCCTACAGAACATGTTCGACCACGATCATTCTGCCGCTCGAGGCCTCATGAGCTCCCGACGCATTATCGTCTTTGAGCATACTACCGCTTTGGGGAATGCCCCGACACAGCAACTTTTCAAGAGGGTAACGTGCGAACGAACCACCGAGGGACCAGCTCGAGAATTTGAAGATTACAAAATCCTTTTGGACGGGAAACCCCTTCAGGAAATTTTCACGGTAGTTCCCGTAGAGGCATAAATCCATTCCTCATGTACACCGAAGACGAACTTCTCCCCATCTCCGCCTTGCAGCACCTTGTCTTTTGCAAGCGTCAATGGGCTTTGATCCACCTGGAACAGCAATGGCAGGAGAATGTTCTCACCGTTGGGGGAAGGCAAATGCATGACCGGGTACATGATTCCGATGCTTCGGAGTGCCGCGGCAATATTCGTATTGCCCGCGGCCTCCGACTTCACTCTTTTCGCCTTGGCCTCGTAGGGCAAGCGGATGTCGTCGAATTTTCGGAAGACGAAAATGGAATTTCGCAGCCCTATATCATCGAGTACAAGCATGGAAAGCCGAAAATTGATTTTTGCGATGAAGTGCAGCTTTGCGCTCAAGCTCTCTGCCTGGAAGAAATGTTAAACGTAACGATACCCGAAAGCGACTTTTTCTATGGTAAGCATCGCCGCAGACATCACGTGCTTTTCACCGAAGAACTTCGTCAAAAGACAGAAAAATACGCCGAAGAGCTTCACATACTTACGGAAAGAGGAGAAACGCCTTCTGCGGAATATTCCTCACGGTGTAAAAACTGCTCTCTTTTTGATATCTGTCTTCCCCAAACAGCGGGGCACCAAAAGAGCGCTCGGCGTTATATACAGCAAATCTTTCGTCAGCACACAGAAAACCAGGAAGACGAAGGGGGAAACTCTCTGTGAGACACCTACAAAACACCCTCTACGTAAGTACTCAGGGGATGTACCTCTCACGGGAAGGAGAAACCGTATTACTGCGAAAGGAAAAGGAAACGAAACTCCGCATTCCCATCCACAACCTGGAGGGCATTATCTGTTTCGGCCAGGTATCATGCAGTCCTTTCTTGCTTGGCCTCTGCGCCGAGCGCGGCGTGACGGTATCATTCTTTACGGAACAGGGGCGTTTTCTGGCAAAAGTGCAGGGCCCCGTTTCCGGAAATGTACTCCTTCGCCGTACCCAATACCGCTATGCGGATAGTCCGGAAAAATCTGCGGATATTGCACGTTCCGTGGTAATCGGCAAAGTCATCAACAGCCGAACCGCCCTTCTTCGGGCGGCAAGAGAACAAGAAGAAATTGAGAAATCAGAGTTATTTTCCCAAGAAGCGACACACCTCGCTCAGCTTTTGCGATCTCTGGAAAATCAAAAATCCCTTGATTCCATAAGAGGTATCGAAGGGGATGCGGGAAAATCATACTTCAACGTTTTCGATCATTTTATCGTCGCCCAGAAAGAAAGCTTCTCTTTTCAGGGAAGAAACAGAAGGCCCCCTATGGATCCCGTAAATGCCCTGCTCTCTTTCGTCTACACCCTGTTGGTTCACGATGTGCGATCTGCCCTCGAGGGGGTTGGGCTTGATCCTGCAGTAGGTTTTCTTCATAGGGACCGCCCCGGACGCCCCAGCCTTGCTCTTGATTTGATGGAAGAATTTCGGCCCATGCTAGCGGATAGGCTCGTTCTAACCCTGATAAACCGCCAGCAAGTAAAGGCAAAGGGATTTGAGATAACGGAAACGGGAGCCGTTTTAATGGACGATGCCACCAGAAAAGAGGTTCTCACCGCCTGGCAGAAAAGGAAGCAAGAGGAAATCGAGCATCCTTTTCTGGGAGAAAAAATTCGATTAGGGCTCCTCCCTCACGCCCAGGCAATGCTTTTAGCCCGTTTTTTGAGAGGGGATTTGGATGCCTATCCTCCATTCCGCTGGAAATAGGGGGTGAAACACTTTTGATGGTTCTCATAACCTACGACGTCAATACAGTCTCCGAGGGAGGTAAAAAAAGGCTGCGCCACGTAGCGAAAATATGCCAAAACTACGGCCAGCGTGTCCAAAATTCCGTTTTTGAATGCCTTGTGGATCCCGCACAATGGGCGGAACTGCGAGGCCATCTTCTCAAAACCTATGATGCGGAAAAAGACAGTTTGCGATTCTACTTTCTGGGAGCAAACTGGAAAAGGCGCGTAGAACACCAAGGAGCAAACGCCGGATATGATGCGGAAGGCCCTCTTATTCTCTGAGAACGCTCATAAATCGCTTCCGCGAACCCCAAGCTCACGCTATTTTTCCAGGTCTTTCGCGCAAAGCAAAAAATAGAGTAAACAACGTAATCTTAGACCAAGTGGATTAAACTTGCCCCGCTCAGTACGTCAAAAAAAGAGGCGTTCGCGAATCACATCGCCTAAAACCTTGCAACACAAAGAGAAAATCGCATTACGGTCGCCCCCCTCGCGGGGGCGTGGATTGAAACGCTTCCCATCGCCTTTTTTGCCGCCTCTATCCGGTCGCCCCCCTCGCGGGGGCGTGGATTGAAACTCCTCACGGCGGCTACCGGGTGGGGAATCAAGGTCGCCCCCCTCGCGGGGGCGTGGATTGAAACCTTTTACCCGGTAACGTAGGTAAAATGTTTTTGGTCGCCCCCCTCGCGGGGGCGTGGATTGAAACTTAAAACGTCGCCTCCATCGCCGGGGCAGTGTGGGTCGCCCCCCTCGCGGGGGCGTGGATTGAAACGTCTTTTTATTGTTGACAACAAGTCCCCAAAGTGGTCGCCCCCCTCGCGGGGGCGTGGATTGAAACAGATCATCTTTGATTCCCCCCTTACCGCCTTCGCGTCGCCCCCCTCGCGGGGGCGTGGATTGAAACTTCTTCAAACTGCGAATATTTCTCTGGCCGCTTTCGTCGCCCCCCTCGCGGGGGCGTGGATTGAAACCATGCCCTGGCATGTAATGTATTCCAGCCTTTTTGTCGCCCCCCTCGCGGGGGCGTGGATTGAAACTGACACTGACAAGCTGGAAGTCCCTTCAGATGCTGTCGCCCCCCTCGCGGGGGCGTGGATTGAAACAAGAGGAGGTGGCGGCTCTTGATCCTGAAAGGGTCGTCGCCCCCCTCGCGGGGGCGTGGATTGAAACCATATGCTCCTCCAACCATTTCAGTGCCTCTACCGTCGCCCCCCTCGCGGGGGCGTGGATTGAAACTAAAGGCTATTGGCGAGATGCCTCCGAAGAGAGTGTCGCCCCCCTCGCGGGGGCGTGGATTGAAACCCGTGATGTTCGGTTCATACCCCGCTTCCCCAGGTCGCCCCCCTCGCGGGGGCGTGGATTGAAACGCTCATTTGCCGTTACCCCTCCAACCTTCCGACCGTCGCCCCCCTCGCGGGGGCGTGGATTGAAACCGATGTGGCCGCAATCTTGGGGCTCTCCAAATGGTCGCCCCCCTCGCGGGGGCGTGGATTGAAACGTATCGTGCCGCTGCAATCTCCTGTTTTTTTCGGTCGCCCCCCTCGCGGGGGCGTGGATTGAAACCTGTATTCACAGAAATCATTATTTGTCCACGCTGGTCGCCCCCCTCGCGGGGGCGTGGATTGAAACCGCATCCTGAGAATAAAACGCTTGGCCGCTGCGGGTCGCCCCCCTCGCGGGGGCGTGGATTGAAACAGCGGAGGAGCAGGTAACACGAGTTTTGAGCGCAGTCGCCCCCCTCGCGGGGGCGTGGATTGAAACACCAGGTAGGTAGACGCGCTCCCCATGGCAGCGGGTCGCCCCCCTCGCGGGGGCGTGGATTGAAACAGGACCAGCATAACCGGGAAATCTTCTACGCAAGTCGCCCCCCTCGCGGGGGCGTGGATTGAAACCCCGAAGACAAGTTCGTGCTTCTGCCTCCGGAGAGTCGCCCCCCTCGCGGGGGCGTGGATTGAAACCCTCCAGGGGGAGGACATCCCCTATATCGAAATCAGTCGCCCCCCTCGCGGGGGCGTGGATTGAAACATGAACGTCTACAAGTTCGTGATGGACTGGAAGTCGTCGCCCCCCTCGCGGGGGCGTGGATTGAAACTGGTGGCAACCTCTCAATATGCATCTGCGGCGCAGTCGCCCCCCTCGCGGGGGCGTGGATTGAAACCGAGTGCCCCGTTTTTCCTGCCAAAACAGAAGTTGGTCGCCCCCCTCGCGGGGGCGTGGATTGAAACGAAAAAGGGGGCAGAGAAACTCCGTTCGGAAGCGCGTCGCCCCCCTCGCGGGGGCGTGGATTGAAACTTGCTCTCCGGGTTGAAAAAGACTCGGAAGGAAAGTCGCCCCCCTCGCGGGGGCGTGGATTGAAACCCACAGAAGTTGTTCGTGTAATCTTTGCATCTTGGTCGCCCCCCTCGCGGGGGCGTGGATTGAAACAACGACTTGAAGAGCAAGGGCGTGCTGGAGGCGAGTCGCCCCCCTCGCGGGGGCGTGGATTGAAACTTCCCCATGGCGACGCGGTAACGACTCCTTTCCCGTCGCCCCCCTCGCGGGGGCGTGGATTGAAACCGATTCCGTTTCATAGGTATACGTTTCGGTGATGTCGCCCCCCTCGCGGGGGCGTGGATTGAAACCAGAGCCCGAAGGCCCGAACATCATCATGCAAGCGTCGCCCCCCTCGCGGGGGCGTGGATTGAAACCGCATCATGGGCCACCCTCTCTTCCTTTATTTCCGTCGCCCCCCTCGCGGGGGCGTGGATTGAAACCGGATATTGGCACGTGGATAAAAAAGCCATTTTGTCGCCCCCCTCGCGGGGGCGTGGATTGAAACCTCATGTCCCTCCGAAGGTGGTAGCCTCGAACTCGTCGCCCCCCTCGCGGGGGCGTGGATTGAAACCGATTCCCGCAGGCGTTCCGGTGGATCTGAAAATGTCGCCCCCCTCGCGGGGGCGTGGATTGAAACCATCAATCAAAATTGGTGTGCTCGGGTGTCGCGGGGTCGCCCCCCTCGCGGGGGCGTGGATTGAAACCCGATCCTCTTCGGGATAAATGGACTTTGGTCTTGTCGCCCCCCTCGCGGGGGCGTGGATTGAAACTCGGGGAAAACTTCTCCCCAGGCCCTTTCAAGCTCGTCGCCCCCCTCGCGGGGGCGTGGATTGAAACCCCCAAGGTAAGCCAGGTACTCCTGGCTCTCAGGTCGCCCCCCTCGCGGGGGCGTGGATTGAAACGAAGACCCCCAACATCAGAAACTTTACGATGCAGGTCGCCCCCCTCGCGGGGGCGTGGATTGAAACACGAATTTCAC
>CAZJHH010000001.1:0-423255 GCA_964545875.1 uncultured Synergistaceae bacterium | reverse complement strand
GAGGTTGTCAGCATCCGGCTTTTGTCGCCCCCCTCGCGGGGGCGTGGATTGAAACACGAATTTCACGAGGTTGTCAGCATCCGGCTTTTGTCGCCCCCCTCGCGGGGGCGTGGATTGAAACCCCGAGGGATCTACAAGAGCCAACTGCACACTAGTCGCCCCCCTCGCGGGGGCGTGGATTGAAACCGTGTCGCTCTTGTTTGTACTCAAGTAGGAGGTGGTCGCCCCCCTCGCGGGGGCGTGGATTGAAACAGCCACTCTTCTGCCGTGATGTCCCACTCAGGGGTGTCGCCCCCCTCGCGGGGGCGTGGATTGAAACTCCTCAGGTAGGCGGCCCCAAGTGGCTTGAGAAGGGTCGCCCCCCTCGCGGGGGCGTGGATTGAAACAGGAGAGCGGCGATAAGGACAGGGACAGCGGCTAGTCGCCCCCCTCGCGGGGGCGTGGATTGAAACGAAGGTACTCGCGGTTATTCCGTAATTCGTTTCTGTCGCCCCCCTCGCGGGGGCGTGGATTGAAACGCTGCTGACATGTCGCCGTCCCGGATGGTCATTTGTCGCCCCCCTCGCGGGGGCGTGGATTGAAACCGCGGTCGTGACTGTGGGAACGCTCCCGGACCCCGTCGCCCCCCTCGCGGGGGCGTGGATTGAAACCACTCTTTGTGCTCTCGTATCGCCTTGGATACCGTCGCCCCCCTCGCGGGGGCGTGGATTGAAACCGCAGATGTTAACGTCAGGCTATTGCAACAATCCCGTCGCCCCCCTCGCGGGGGCGTGGATTGAAACTGTATCTCCCGGAAGATTCCTTTGGGGAAGAGGAGTCGCCCCCCTCGCGGGGGCGTGGATTGAAACTCGAAAACAGGAACGCGGCAGAGCTGTTCTTGAAGGTCGCCCCCCTCGCGGGGGCGTGGATTGAAACAGGCACCCCGGCGTATTCCGGAAGCGTGGAGAGGTCGCCCCCCTCGCGGGGGCGTGGATTGAAACGCTTGACAAAGGCTCTTGAAGTGACAAAATAGAAGGTCGCCCCCCTCGCGGGGGCGTGGATTGAAACCCCAAGAAATACCTCTAATTGCCCGGCTTGCTTGGTCGCCCCCCTCGCGGGGGCGTGGATTGAAACGTTAAGCACAACAATTTTGTTGATGAAAGGCTCGTCGCCCCCCTCGCGGGGGCGTGGATTGAAACTCCTTCAATCTTCCTTGTTGCTGGAGCAATGATGGTCGCCCCCCTCGCGGGGGCGTGGATTGAAACCTTAGAGTCAGGTTCTGGAGATGAAGAAATCGTCGTCGCCCCCCTCGCGGGGGCGTGGATTGAAACGGTCTCCCGGTTGAAACGGGGACCGGAGGGCGCACGTCGCCCCCCTCGCGGGGGCGTGGATTACCAAGCACAAATGAATTCCGTTCCATAAAAAACCCGCCAGGCGGCACAAAACAGTACCGCCTGGCGGGTTTGCAGACCTATGATAAAGAACGTGAAAATCCATACGTTTGTATGTCTTTTTCGCAAACTTTGCCAAAGGAAATTTCATATACGAGGGTTGTAACATCCAAAAATTCCCTCGCTCCGTTTTCTCTTCTACCTTTGTTTTTCCAGTATTTTCAGAAAGAGAACCTCCAATAACCGTTTACCTCTCCCCCACTCCCGGCGACCTACCGGAACATTTTTATATTGCCCGTAAGCTTGTTGATTTTCTTTTTCGGTCCGTAGAGGCAAAAACCCGCATAGTCTATGTTGTTTCTCGAAGTGGCCTTAAGCTTTGCGGCGTATTCCTCGTAATTTCGAGATCCCTGGGCGATGCGGCTGAAGCCGATAATGCGCAGGTCTTCGTGAGAAGATTCCAGAAGCGCGTTATAATGTTTTTTCAACTCTTCCGGAGGAAGGCACAAGATAGGGATAGGAATACTAGTTATTCCCGCATGGATCCGCCCTTCTCCATCCTCCAGATTTTCTCCCGTAAGGCCTTCCACCACACTTGCCAGGCTAATTCCCAGGGCTGCCGCGGTATTGGCCGCCAGTCCCGCGGGCAATTCCTCGTTCACGATGACGACACATTTCATTTCTTCTACCTCCCTGCCTTTTTCGGCAAGCTTCAGTATGGAGGAGAAGAGCCTTCGCGTATTGTAAAAAATTGACGCTACTCTTCGAGGGATCGCCGGTATTGCAGGGGGGTTATGCCGTAGGCTTTTTTGAACTCCCTGGAGAAGTAGGGCTGGTCGTAAAAACCCGCCGCCAGAGCCACTTCCGCAAGGCTTTTCCGCGATTCCAGAAGCCTTTTGGCGTATTCCACCTTGAGCTGCAGCTGAAAGGCGTTGGGGGTGGTATTGTACACCGCCTTAAAGCCCTTGATGAGGGCGAATTTGCCGAGCCCGAAGCGCTTTTCCAGTGTGCTCAGATCCAGAGAATCCAGAAAGTGCGCTTCCATATACTCCTTTATGGTGCGGATAGCCTGCCGATCTTCGAGGTCTATGGAGATGCGCACCGTTCCGGCCAGGCCCGAAAGAACTTCCGCCAGGGCTACTTCCTGATAAAATCGCTCTTTGTGAGATTTAAGAAAGGCCGTCAGGTTTTGCAGCTTCCGAAATTGTTCCGGCTCAAGCCTGCTGATGCCGATGGCGTGAAGTTTCGAGGAGTTTTCGAAGAGCCCCCGGGCAAATTCCCGACGGATGTAGATCATGGTGAATGCCCAGTTATCCGGATTCACGGGTTGGCATTTGTGGCTCACGAAGGGTGAAATGAGGATGGCATCCCCCGCCTGAAGCCGGTATTCTCGAGATCCTATCTCCAGAACGGTGGATCCCCGCTCGATGAATCCCAGGGAGAGCTCCCGGTGCACATGGCTTTTATAGGCGTGGATGTCATCCGAACAGGTTTTGATTTCCACCATGTTGAAAGATTCCGAGTGAAAATATTCTATTCCCATGAAAGACCTTTCTTTCTCGACTTTTTACGACTTTTTCCGTTATGTTTTTTCGGAGGCTTTTCCAGATTGTATCAAAGGGCCGAAGAAAATTTTCGCAAGGATACGCAAAAGATCCGAAATTCCCCCCCAGGAGGAGATTTCGGATCTTTGCAAAGACCCTGTGCATGACAGACATACCATAGGCATGATGGAGCAAGAACGTACACGAAGAATCGCCCTCATTGGATCATTAGAGGATTTTTTCCGAAAGCTCCTCCACCTGGCTGCTGTTTTCCTCAAAGGCCTTCACTACCTGGGGATCGAACTGGGTGCCCATACATTGATGCAGTTCTTCCAGGGCTTCTTCCCGAGAGAGGGCCTTTCGGTAAGGGCGGTCGCTTACCATGGCATCGTAGGCATCCGCCACGGCCACGATGCGGCAGGGCAGGGGAATTTCGCTTCCCGCTTTGCCGTCGGGATATCCCTTGCCGTCCCAGCGCTCGTGATGCCCCCGGATGTATTCCGCCACGTGGGCTATTTCGGGAATTCCCGCAGCTATACGGGCTCCGATTTCACTGTGGCTTTTCATGATGTGCCACTCCTGCTCGTCGAGTTTGCCGGGCTTGAAGAGAATGCTGTCCGGAATGCCTACCTTGCCGATGTCGTGAAATTGGGCAACCAGGCGGATTTCATGAATTTCTCCGTCCGAGAGCCCCAAAGATTTAGCGAGAAACGCCGAGATGGCCACCATTCTCTGCCCATGGCCTTCGGTGTTGTAATCCCGGGCTTCGAGGGCCTTCATGAGGGTCCGGACGATGGAGTTGCGCACGCTGTCGCTGTGAAGAAGTTTTTTCCGGTACATGGCGTTGTCCGCGTCCAGAAAGAGGGCGTGGCTGTTTTCGGAACAGGTTTCCGCAAAGGAATATCCCACGGAGACGCTGAGATGGAGATCCGAGTTTCGGAGGTTGAAGGCATGAACCTCCCGGACAAGCGTATCGCAGAGCCTTTGCAGATCCTCTTCGGCAATGTTGCAGAGAAGCACTCCGAACTCATCCCCGCCGATTCTCGCAATGATGTCCTCCGGGCGCATGACGGAAGAGAGATGGGCCGCCACGGCCTTGAGCAGCATATCCCCGGTACGGTTCCCGAAGGTGTCGTTAACGAACTTCAATCCGTCGATATCGCAGACGATGATGCCTATGGGGCCGTCGCAGCCCCTGTTGAAGTTCATCAGGGATTGTTCAAAATAGGTTCGGTTGAAAAGCCCCGTAAGGTTGTCTCGAATTCCCAGGGTGTACATTTTTTCTTCCGCCGCCCGCTGCTCCGTTATGTCCCGGATGAGAAAGAGCACGGAGTTCTCCGAATCCACGACTCCCCGAACCTCGTAATAAAAGTTCGCCCCTCCTCTCTGGAGGGTACAGTGGAATTCCTCCATTTTCTGAAAGGATTGCACCTTGTTCGCCACGGAAAGAAAGAGATTGGCCATGCTCGGCTCCAGAAGCTCCGAAAGATGCTGCCTGCGGGGCAGTACATCCACAAAAGGCTTCACCAGGTTGGGTTCCCGAAGAAAGAAGGTAAGCACGTGCCCCTGAAGGTCGATCACCAAAAGGGTATCCGGCATGGCTTCGAGGAGGGCCCGTTGTTTTTCATTGGCCCGCTCGAGCTCCTCCAGGCGTTTTTGAAGCTCCGGATAGTAGCTTTTGCGGAGAGAGTTGTCTCCCAGGCCGATGATGCTTTCCCTGAGCTGCTCCGCATTGGCCCGCACCCGGGATATGTCGATGCGGGAGGCATCCTTTTCAGAGGATCCGCTCATAGATTTCTTCCAACTCCTTTATATCCGGCAGCACCGGATTGGTAGCCATGCAGGGATCGTTCAGGGCGTTTTCCGCAAGTTTGGGAATATCCTCACGCCAAATTCCCGCCGATTTGAAATCTTCCGCAATGCCGAGAGAGGAGCGCATCTCCCGAAGCTGCTTTATAAGACCTTCCACGGCGGCGTCTTGCGATATATGAGCTCCTCCGATGCCCATGGCCAGGGCTATATCTTCATAGCGCTCTTTCGCGTAGGGGGCGTTCATGCGGATCACCAGCTCCAGCAGAATGGCGTTGCACTCCCCGTGAGGCAGGTCGTACATGCCTCCCAGGCTGTGCGCCATGGCATGCACCGCCCCCAGGCTGGCATTGGAAAAGGCAAGCCCCGCATGCATGCTTCCGGACATGAGATGATACATTTCTTCGATATTTTCGGGATCTTGTATGGCGGGGATGACATGGCCGGTGATTTCTCGAATGGCCTGGAGGGCATGAACGTCGGTAACCGAGGATTGGGCGTTGGAGACGTAGGCTTCCACCGCGTGGGTAAGGGCATCCATGGCGGTGCATGCGGTGAGATAGGGCCCCATGGTGGTGAGAGGAAGGGGGTCTATGAGGGCGATATCCGGCACGATCATTTTGCTGATGATGGCGATCTTGATTTTCCGGAAACTGTCCAGAATGATGGCGAATTGAGAGACGTCCGCCGAGGATCCCGAGGTGGTGGGAATACAGATGATGGGAGGAATGGGAATGCCCACTCTATCCACTCCCTCGTATTCGCAGATATCCCCGCCGTTGCGGGCCACGATGCCGATTCCCTTGGCGCAGTCGATGGGACTTCCTCCTCCGAGGGCGATGATGGCGTCGCACTCCTCGCGGACGTAGGCCTCGGTTCCCTTAAGAACGTCGCTATCCCGGGGATTCGAGTGCACCTGAGAAAAAATGTGATAGGAGATGCCCTTTTCTCCCAGGTTGCGGCAGGCTTCCTCTGCCCACCCCGAAGCGATCACTCCGGAATCCGTCACGATAAGGGCATGACGAACTCCCAGATTTCTGGCATAATTGCCCGCCAGAAGCCGGGCATCCCTGCCGAAAACGAATTCCGGCATCACCACTTTGCGGAGGTCCGTACCGTTGTATGTACTCATTTCTCTTACCCCCTTGCAAGAACACCACCCGAAAAAAGAACGAAAACAAGAACCGGCGGAATATCCGAGAAACATGCTTTCGAAACCCTGCCGCATGCATCATGTATATTAAAAAAAGAGGGTTACCGCATCTTCCGGCATTATACCCCATTCAGATATACTTGGAACCATTTTTATTTTTATTTGCATACTTCATGCCTTTATACGTAAAAAAACATACACATATCGGGGTTTTCCCTTTGCGAGGGAGAAACCCCGACCGAACAGAAACATGCAGTATCTAAAAAAACGTTCTTTTCAGCTCTTTTGGTTCTCCCGGGCAAGCTGTTCCTCCGCATATTTACGGATATCTTCGGCAATCACCGTGGCTTTCTGAGAGGCGGCGCTTACGGCCTTCATGAAGGCCGTGCGGATGCGTCCGTCCTCCAGCTCGTAAATGCCTTCGATGGTGACGCCTCCGGGAGTCACCACCTGATCCCGAAGCTCCGCGGGGTGTTTATCCGAGGAGAGAAGATGGTGCGCCGCCCCGATGAAGGTGTTCGCCGCAGCCTTGAGAGCCAGATCCCGGGGAAGCCCCACCCGGAGGGCTCCGTAGATCATGGCCTCCAGCACCGTATAGAGGTAGGCGGGGCCGGAGCCGGACATGGCGGTAAGTACGTCGAGATACTGCTCTTCCACCTCTTCGAACTCCCCCAGGTGCCGAAAGAGGGCCCGCACGAGATCCCGCTCCCGGGAGGTAACTCCGGGGCCGCAGCTAAAGATGGTGAAGGCCCGGCGAATCTGCACGGCGGTGTTGGTCATTCCCCGGATGTAGTGAGCCTCGGGAACGGTCTGCTTCATGATTTCCAGGGGAATGGCGGCGGCCATGGAGATGACCGTTTTTTCCTCCAGGGCTCCCCGGAGCCCCAGCAGCACGGGCACCACCTGTTTGGGCTTCACCGCCACGATGATGACATCCGCCTCTTCCGCGGCGGTTCGGTTATTCGAGGAGACGGTAATTCCCGCTTTCTCCAGAGGGCGCAGTTTTTCCACGTTTCTTCGCGTGGCGGTTACCGCGCAGTAGGGAGCGAGGGCCTGGGCCATGGCCCCCCCGATAATTCCCGCTCCGAGAATGGCTACTTTTTTGTCCCGAAAATGTTCCATATATGCGTGATACCTCCTCATTGTTCAATGCCGCGAGAAGGGCGAAAACGCGTCCTCCTCGCGGCATAACACCATCATTGCTCCGACTGACGGATTTTCGGCCTGGGGCAATGCCGGGAATACAAAAAGAGCTTTTCCGGCGCGGAAGGTCTCAGGATTTCCGGAAAAAGCCCGCATAATAGCCACGCATAATACCCGAGGAAAGGGGAGCTGTAAAGCAACGGAGCGATATCAGAGCGGTATTTTTGGGATGTACGAAATTCCGCATGCCTGGTTTCCGATATTGGCGGAACGCCCCAAGGCTCGGAATTTCTTTTCTGGAATTCCTCGTTTTCCTTTATTCTCAAAATCCACGTTTTTTTCTTCTCTTTTTTCGGAAAGAACAAAAAAACCTCTTTTCTCCTCCCTCGAAAAGAAACGTCGGTAACTTTATGCCAAAAAAATGAACAAAAAAACAGTGGGGAGAGTGCATGCTTTTTTTCCCAAATCCTTCAGACTGTGGAAAGCCTCGAAAAAGGTTATACCTTGCCATATAGTCAGGAGGAGTGTACATGTATTCGCGCACATTCAAGGTGGAGCCCCATAAGGTTTTCGAAACCCTGGAAAAATGGATTCTTCGGGATGGATTCGATATCGTGGTGGATATGGAAAAATCTCTGGGGAGTCATCTGGTGGATGCCCGCAGCGGCGAGGAGTGGCTGGATTTCTACACCTTCTTCGCCTCTTCTCCCTTCGGCATGAACCACCCCGCATTGGCCAACGAGGATTTCAAGGAAAAGATCTTTCGGGCCAGCATCAACAAGGTGGCGAATTCCGATGTCTATACCCGGGAGATGGCGGAATTCGTGGAGACCTTCGCCGACGTGGCGGTTCCTCCGGGGTTTACCCATCTCTTCTTTGTGGATTACGGCACCCTGGCGGTGGAAAACGCCTTCAAGGTGGCCATGGACTGGAAAGTCCGCAAGCTCCTCGCCCGGGGAAAGATTTCTTCGGGCGAGGCGGTGAACGGCTCCAAAGGCACCAAGGTTCTCCACTTTCACGAGGCCTTTCACGGCCGGGGAGGCTATACCCTGAGCGTCACCAACACCCTGGATCCGAATAAATACCAGTATTTCGCCAAGTTTTGCGAATGGCCCCGGGTGCTGAACCCCAAAATTCAGTGGCCCCTGGAGGAGAATCTGGATATGACGGAGTGGCTCGAAGAGGTGTCGCTCAAGCAGATTCACAAGGCCCTTCAGGAGAACCCCGACGACATCTGCGCCATTATTCTGGAGCCCATTCAGGGAGAGGGTGGAGATAACCACTTCCGCACCGAGTTTCTTCAGAAGCTTCGGGAGATCTGCCATGATCACGAGCTGCTGCTGATCTTCGACGAGGTGCAGTGCGGCATGGGAATTACGGGAAAGATGTGGGCCTGGGAGCACCACGGAGTACGGCCGGATATTTTCGTCTTCGGCAAAAAGGCCCAGGTGTGCGGCATCTGCGCAACTTCCCGGATCGACGAGGTGGAGGAGAACTGTTTTTCCGTGTCCAGCCGCATCAACTCCACCTGGGGGGGCACTCTCGCGGATATGGTGCGCTCCACCCGGTATCTGGAGATATACGAGGAGGAGAACGTGCTCGAATACGTGGCAGAGATTGCGGGCCCCAGGCTGCTGAAGGGCTTGAAGGATCTTCGGGAGGAGTTTCCCTCCCTCCTCCGCAACGTTCGGGGCAAAGGGCTCATGTGCGCCTACGATCTGCCGGATACGGAGATGCGGAACCGGGTTCTGAAATCCCTCTGGGAGAAAAAGGTACTCATTCTTCCCTGTCAGGGCAAAACCATCCGCTACCGCCCGGCGCTGAACGTTTCTCCGGAAGATCTGGATCGGAATCTGGAGATAACCCGGGAAATCCTGAAAAAGGAGCAGGCCTCCTGAGAAAGGTTTTCTCCGAAGGGGCGAAAACTCCGGAAGAGCCCCCAGCCGGGGGAACTTCGGTAAAGCTCCTTCGGAGAAGCCCGCTTTTCCGTAAATTTTGCTAGAATACCCCCGAAGGCACTCTTTCTTTGCGGAAATATGGGAGGACGTGAGATCATGAGAAACCCCGCCGCACCGGAAGAAGACTCCCTCGAAGCGGCCTACCGCCAAACCCTGCTGGAACAGCTGAACCCCCACTTCGTTTTCAACACCCTGAACCTTATCGCCCGAATGGCCGCGAAGGAAGGAGCCCGAGAAACCGAAGAGGTGGTGCTGGGCTTCGCGAAATATCTGCGCTACCTTCTGCGCAAACAGGCCCGGGAGGATCTGATTCCCCTGCACCAGGAACTGGAAGGCCTGGAGCATCTTCTCGGCATTTTCGGAAAACGTTTCGGGGAGAAACTGGAATACCGGATATTCTCGGAGGAAAGAACCCTCTCTCTCTTCGTCCCCTTTCTGATCCTTCTTCCCCTGGTGGAGCGGGCACTTATCCGGGGAGTTGAGGAGAGCCTCACTCCTTTGCACCTGGAAATCCGGACAGGCATAACCGAAGAAAACCGTTTGGAACTCGTTCTTGAAGAGCGAAATTCCCGCCCCGAAAGATCTTCCGGCGGGGAAAACCGGGAGGTTCTTGCGGTACGGGAGCGGATACGGCACCATTACGGAGAGAAGGGGTTCCTGACCACGGAGGCTCTCCCCGGCACAGGCACCCTTACCGTCATTACTCTTCCGTTGCATTGACGTAAAAAATCCCGTTCATGGGGGAAACGCGATGAAAATCCTTATTGTGGAAGATGAACAACACGAGCGGGAGTTTCTGGAAGGGATTCTGAAAAAAAACCCTCTCGCCACGGAGGTCCGCAGCGTTACGGACGGGCGGGCCTTCGTGCACAAGGCCCTGGAGTGGAATCCGGAGATGGTGTTTCTCGATATCAAGATTCCCGAGCAAAACGGTCTCGACGCCCTGGAAGAGCTCCGGAGCAAAGGCTTTCAGGGGCAGGTCATCGTTCTTTCGGCCTACGATTTTTTCGAATACGCCCAGTATGCGGTAACCCTGGGAGTTTCCCAGTACCTTCTGAAACCCGCGGGGGAGGATGAAATTTTCCGGGCCCTCGAAAAGGTACACCAGAAGATCCGCCGGAAGGCTCTTCAGCGAGAGAACCGCCATGCGCTGCAGCACTTTGTGGAAACCCATGGAGGAGAGGCTTTCAAGGCCATCCTCGAAAAGGTTCTTCTCCGGGAGGAGCTTCCCCGGGAAAGCCTTCACGTTCTGGAGGAGCTCGGCTTTTCTCCGCACCAGCGCATTTTTCTGCTGGGAATGCTGCTCCCGGACCAGGGAGGATCTTCCTCCAGGAGCCTCCTGGAAACAAGAAAGGCCATCCGGCAGCTTCTTCCCCGGGAAATTCTGGCGGTGCCCTGGAGTTCTCGCCTCCTCTTCCTCGTGGGGCCCTGCAGGGCGGAGCTTTCTCTGGAGGAAACCCTGCTTTCTCTGGGGGAGTTCTTTTCGGAAAATCGAATTTCTCCGAATATCCTCTACGAGGAACATCTTCCGGGATTGGAGGAACTCGCCCGAATCATGCCCGCCATGGAACGGGATCTGGAGGACAGCCTTCTCATGGGCAAGGGCCTTGTCAGTTCGAGAGAGGCTTTTCTGAACGAAGAGCTTCACCATCTTCCGTCGAGCTTCCAGGATCGCCAGAAATACCGGTTTGAACGGCATCATCTTCTGGATCTTTTCAAGAATGCCCGGGATCCCCAGCTGCAATCAAGCATGTGGAGCTTCTTCGGAGAACTCGCCCAGCATATGGGCACCCCCTGCGCGAACATGGCCATCAAGGGGCTGCTCCTCTCCATGCTGGATTACTGTTTTGCCATGAACTGCCCGGAGCCCGCCTATACCTCCCTGGGGCGGCAGATCTTTGCAAGCCCCCCCTGGGAACACGCCCATGCGGAGGATCATGGAGAATTTCTCCATCTGCTGGATCAGCTTTTTGCCATGCGCCGGCTTTTGCAGGATAAGAATGCCGCCCTGGTAGGGGAGGTTACGGAGTTCATTCAAAACAATATCGATTCCGCAAGCCTCGAAAGTGCGGCCCGGCAGATCAGCGTCTCCCCCCAGTACCTGAGCCGGCTCTTTCACAGCGTATCGGGAAAGAAATTCATCGACCTGGTGAAGGAGCTGCGCATGGAAGAGGCCAAAAAGCTCCTCCTCCGGGGGATATCCGTGCGGGATACGGCCATCTCCGTGGGATACGGCAATATTTCCTACTTCAGCCTTACCTTCAAAAACCACACCGGGCTCTCACCCCGGGATTTTGCAAAGAAACACATCATCTCCTAACCACTCGTAGGCCGAAAAAGATGCCCGGGAGCTCTTCTCCCGGGCATCTTTTATATGCATTTCCCATACAATGACGCGAAAAAACTTTTGCACCTTCTAGATTTCCACTTCCGTTCCCACGCCCTTCTCCAGGGCCTTTCCGTAAATGAGATGGGCGGTCATCATATCGTGGCTGGCGATGCCCATGAGCACCGCGCTCCGCCTTCCCGAAAGAGGAGCCTTTTTAAGCCCCGCACAGAGATGCCCCATATCGCCGAAGATCTGATCCCTTACGGGATATTCTTTTTGGAAATAGGTTCCCTGTTCCTGGGTCCAGAGGTACTGGTTCATGTCGTCGCAGACGAAACACGCGCTATTCGTCATGACCTCGGCATCGAAGGCGGAGTCGTAATCCACGGAGATGGCGAGAACATCCTTCTTGAGCCAGGCGGAGGGGATAAAGCGCTTGGGATCCGCCACGATGGGGGTGCAGGTTACCACCACGTCCGCTCCCTCCACGGCCTCTCTCGGCTCCGCACAGGGGATAATCTGCACCTCCGGCGCCTGGCTCTGCACCCGGCCCCGGAACTTCTCCACCTGCTCGGGGTGGAGGTCGTAGGCCCGGATCTCCCGAATCTCCGGCAAGGCTTCCAGAATCGCCATGGCATTGGTCCATCCCTGAACTCCCGTTCCGATGATGCTGAGCACCCCGGAGGCGGGATTCCCCATGTATTTGGCACATACGCCGCTGGCGGCCCCGGTTCGCCAGGCGGTAATCCAGTTGGCGTCCATGATGGCCTTCACGAACCCCGTCTCGGGATCGTTGAGGCAGAGCACCCCCGTAATGTAGGGAAGCCCCTTGGCCTGGTTGGGGGGATACCCCGCCACCCATTTTATTCCCGCCACGTCCATATCGCCCCCCAACCAGCAGGGCATGGCATGAATAAAGCAATCGTGCCTGGGATGAGCGCCGATCTTGGGGGGAAGCTCCACCTTGCCCTCCCCTTTGAGACAAAAACCCTTCTCCACCGCATCCATAACGTCCTTCACGGAAATTCCCAGGGACTGCACCTGAGCCTCGGAAATGCAGAGCACCTTCATGACGGCCAACCTCCTTCATTCTTCATAGTTTATACTATATACCAAAGGGAAGCTTCCTTTCCGAGGTTGCTCCCCAAAAGGCTTCAAGAACATATTTTCGGGGTTTTTTCAGCTTGGCGACCGCCTGGAAAGGCAGCAAAGCATCAGCCTTGCTCCACCCGGTTGCGCCCCTTCTCCTTGGCTCGGTAAAGGGCCTTATCCACCTCCGCAAAAACCTGGTCTGCCGAACGGATTTCCTGAACCGGCACCTCGTACACTCCCATGCTGAGAGTGACCGTATAGGGTTTTTCCGCAAAAAGTACCGGCACTTTGGTCCGGATACGCTCCGCCACCTCCAGAGCACCATCTCCCGAAGTTTCCGGAAGCAGAATGAAGAACTCGTCTCCTCCCCACCGGGCCAGATGATCCACCTCGCGAAGCTCGCTGCGGCAAAGAGCGACAAGTTTTACCAGTACCTCATCTCCCACGGTGTGCCCGTGAACGTCATTCACCTTTTTAAAATAATCCACATCGAACATGATCACCGAAAGGGGATGGTCGTAGCGCCGGGCAAAAGCCAGAGCCTGGTCGAAATTTTGCACCAGGGCATGCCGGTTTTCCGCCCCCGTAAGAGAATCCACCGTGGCAAGCTGTTCGAGCTTTCGAAGATAACGCTGCCGGAAGAAAAGCAGCAAAAAGAGGACTCCCGTAAAAACGATAAGGTAGAAAAATCTGGCAAGATAGTTTTTCTCAAGCGTTACAAAGCCGGGGCTTTCGTAGTAGAACACCACATACCCCGCCAGAACCTCTTCGAAGTTGTAAACCGGAAGAAACTTCACGAGGACGCAGGTTCCGCCGACCAGATGGCAGGGGACAATAAAAGGCTCTCCTCGGGACATCTTTTTTTCCGCAGCCTCTCGAACTTTATTATTGATGACCTCCAGATCCAAGGAGGCATTTTTCAGCTGATCTATAAATTCTCCATCCACGAGATACCGGGAGGAAAGAGAAGAGATTTGATAATAATCCTGGAGATCCTCGAAAACCGAGGATTCCACAAGATCTCGCCGAATTAAAAAGAGAATCACCGGAGGCAGTTCTCCCCGTTCCACCGTGGCGGAAAATTCCCGCACCACCGGAAAGAGGGAGATACTGGCTTCCACGCTTCCCACATGATTTCCCTTCCAAAAGAGGGGATGTACGAAACGGTAGCCGTTGAAGATACGCCCTTCCTCGAATCCCACGGTCTCCTCCAGCTTTTTGTTGGTGAGGGCCACGGTTTTACGAACCTCTGTCAGGTCGTCTCCGAATTTATCCGGCCGATGAAAACGCAAAAAACTGACATTGTTGGGAAAATGAAAGTGAAGCTGCCGGAAGTCGCTCTTTTGCATCTCCTCGTAAAGGGGTGTCAGGCTCACGAGAAGTTCCTCCCGGAGTTTTTGCCGCACCTGGGGATCCGGATTTTCCCAGGCCTGCCCCATGATACGGAGAGCTTCGCCGTTTTGGATTATGGTGGAGACAATGAGGGAGGAGGCCCGTTCGTACACCGAAAAAATGGCCTGGGTCGCCCGGACCGTACGGCGTATCTGCTCGGAAAAAAACTCTGCCTCATCGAGCTTCCAGTTGCGAAAAATAATCAGGGAAACCGCGAGAAAGAAAAGGCCGAGAAGGGCATAGGCTCCGCATTGCATGCGTCGGGAAATTTTTCGCATTACTTCAGCTCCTTTTAGAATGCGCCACTCCGCAAGATTAACGCATCTTGCCTGAATTTGCAATACAAAGTCAAGCAAAAAAAAAGGCTCTTCTTTCGAGAGAAGAGCCCTTTTGCGAAAACCTTCCTAACGGATAATGCCCAGCTCTCTTCCTGCCACAGCGAAGGCATCCACCGCAAAGTCGAGATCCTCCGGCGAATGGGCGGCAGAGATCATCACCCGTATCCTGGCGGTATCCATGGGTACCGTGGGAAAGGCGATGGCCTGGGCGAAGACGCCCTTTTCGAAAAGCAGAGAGCTCAATTTCCGTGCCAGGGCGGCATCTCCCACGATCACCGGGGTGATGGGGGTGTCGCTATGCCCCGTATTGAACCCCAGGGAAGCCATTTTCTTCTTGAAAACCTCCCCGTTTTTCCAGAGCCGGGAAACGAGTTCGTCGCTCTGCTGGAGAATTTCCACCGCCGCCAGATTGGCCCCCACGTCGGGCACCGTCATGGCACTGGAGAAGAGGAAAGGACGGGATTTCTGGTTGAGATATTCCACCAGCTCCTTGCTCCCCGCCACGAAGCCCCCCATTACGCCGAAGGCCTTGGAGAGGGTTCCCACCTCCACGTCCACTCGACCGTGAAGTTTGAAATGATCCACGATTCCCCGGCCATGGCTTCCGAGAACCCCTTCGCCGTGGGCATCGTCCACCATGAGCATCACGTCGTACTCTTCGGTGACCTTCAGAAGTTCCGGCAGGGGAGCCACGTCTCCGTCCATACTGAAGACTCCGTCGGTGATGACCAGCTTGCGGCAATTCTGATTTTTGTACTCCTCCAGCTTCTCCCGAAGGGAGGCGGGGCTGGCGTGATCCCATCGGACGACCTTCGCCCGGCTGAGCCGACAGCCGTCGATGATGGAGGCGTGGTTCAGCTCGTCCGAGAAGATCAGATCCTCTTTGCCCACCAGGGCGGGAATTACCGCCAGATTGGCGCAGAAACCCGACTGGAGCACGATGGCCGCCTCGGCCCCCTTGAAGGCCGCGAGCTTTTCCTCCAGCTCCCGATGCACCGAGAGGGTTCCCGCAATGGTACGCACCGCTCCGGGGCCCACCCCGAAAGCGTCGATAAGCTCCTTGGCCCGCCGGGAGATGCGTTCGTCCGCCGCCAGGCCGAGATAGTTGTTGGAACAGAGGTTCAGCACCCGCTTCCCCTCGATCTGCAGCCATGCACCCTGGGGGCTTTCGAGGGTTCGGATCTGGTTATAGAACCCCTCCCTTCGAAGCCGATCAAGCTCTTCGGTAATAAAGGCCATACGGTTGGTCATATTTTTTCCACCTCCATAAATCCTTTTCGTCGCCCTTTTATTCGGGAACGCCCAACTTTTTGCGCAGATTGCCGATCATGTCCCGGGACATGGCATCCAGATCCCACCGGGGAGACCAGTTCCAATCCTCCCGGGCGGCCTCATCGTTCAGCCTCCGGGGCCAGGTATCCGCGATCTTCTGGCGCTCGTCGGGAACGTAGGTGCAGGTAAAGTTCGGCAGGATCTTCCGGATGGCTTCGGTCATTGTTCCGGCGGAAAAGCTCAGGGATGCCACGTTGTAATTACAGTACCGCAAAGAGCCGCGCTCGGCCTTGGCGAGATCCACCAAAGCTTTGAGGGCGTCGGGCATGTACATCATGGGAAGCACCGTATCCTCCGAGACGAAGCATTCGTAGCTTCCCCGGCGCAGGGCGTCGTAGTAGGATGCCACGGCGTAGTCCGTGGTGCCTCCTCCGGGCTCGGTCTGCCAGCTTATGATGCCGGGATAGCGCACTCCCCGGACGTCCACACCGAACTTTTCCCAGTAATATTCTCCCATGAGCTCTCCCCAGACCTTGGTAATGCCGTACATGGTCTTGGGCCGCAACACCGCCACCTCTGCGGGGTTATCCCCCGTTTCGGGACTGAAGGCGGCGATGGAACTGGGGCATATCACCCGCTCCAGTTTCTTTTCCCGGGCCAGCTCCAATACGTTGAAAAAACCCTCGGTATTGACCCGGTGGCAGAGCTGAGGATTCTTCTCTCCCGTGGCGGAGAGCACCGCCGCAAGGTGAAAAACCGTATCCACGCCGTAGTGTTCCGCAACCTTCCAAAGCCTTTCCCGATCCAGGACATCCAGCAGCTCCCTCGGGCCTTCCAGGATCCCCGCGAGATCCTTGGCATCCGAGGCAATCACGTTATCCGCACCGAACTCCTGCCGCAGCATCAGGGTGAGTTCGGTACCGATCTGGCCTCCCGCACCGGTAACGAGAATTCGTTTCATAAATGTTCCACCTCCCGGAGGATATTGTACCTTTTTGGTCCAGACCTTACGAGTAAAAACTATGATATACATCACATACATCAATCGGGAAAACCCGACAAATCATTATACCCTTCCTCCGGTTTGTGCCAAAACTCCTCTTTATTTTCGTTCTACCCCTCCCTCTTCCCGAGGAGATCGAGGGAAGCGCTTCGTTTGGCCAGATAGGTCTCCAGCTCTGCCGTAAAGACTCCTCCGAGAATCAGGAGTCCTCCGAAGACGATCTGAAGATGCAGGCTCTCCTGTCCCATGAAAATGGCGATAATGTACCCGAAAAGGCTCTCCATGGAAAGAAGAATCGCCGCATGCACCTCGGGGCTGTACCGCTGGGCCACGGTCTGGATGAGAAAGGGAATCACCGTCACGAAGAGAGCCACATAGGGAATTCCCCAGAGAAGATCCCTTCCCCCGTTGGCAAAGGCGGGAAAAGGCTCTAAAAGGAGAGCCGCCCCGAGAAAACAGACCGCCGCCCCGGAGATTTGCAGCGCCGTAAGGGCGCAGGAATCCATCTTTCGAGTGAGGTTCCCCACGAAGATACAGTGCAGCGCCACGCCAAAGGCGAGAATAAGAGAGAAGGTATCCCCCAGATTGAACTGCATTCCCGGGGTAAAGGCCATGGTAAGAATTCCTGCGGTGGTAAGCCCCGCAGCGGTAAAAGCCCATTTGGAGGGCCAGATTCGGTAGAAGAGGGCGTAGAGAAAGGGAACGATCACCACGTTGGCCCCGGCAAGAAAGGATTGCTTTCCGGGAGTGCTTAAGACGAGCCCGTAAATATGGGCGAGAAAAACCGTAAAGAGAAAGACCCCCAGCAAACTTCCCCGGAGGAAGTCTCTTCGGCTGATTCTTCGAAGCCTTTTCCAGAAAACGAGAGAGAGGAGCATTCCGCTGGGAACAAAGCGGAAGGTAAGAAGCCAGAGAGGAGAACAGCTATTCAGAAGTCTATCGGTTACCGCAAAACCGGAACCCCAGAAAAGAGCCGCTCCAAGCATGGCCATATCCGCCAGAAAAACGGTTTTCCCTTCGTGCCGTTCCAACGTTGACATGATTTTTCCCCCAAATTCGTAAAGATACGTACCCGCCGCACACATGAAGAGCGCTTTTCTTCGCATCCTCACAAAAAAGGTACTCCCTTTTCTCTTCTTTTGGCAACCTCCGAAAAAATATCGGCATCCCCTCCAAAATCTCGAAAGACAAAAAATTCGGCAGGGCACAGCCAGAAGCACCTTGACAAAGTCATACGACTGTATTATAAGTTAGTCAAACGACTGACCTTGGAGGTGTTTTCGTGGAAAGCGGCGAAAAGAACCGAAAAAACCGTGCGAAGCCGGTCAAAAACGAAGCGGAGACGAATGCGGACACCAAAACCGCCCTGATTCTGGCGGCGGGAGAATTGTTTGGGAAACAGGGTTTCGACGGGGTGAGCACCCGTATGATCGCGGAAAAGGCGGGGGTCAATCTGGGGGCCATTCACTACCACTTCGGAAGCAAGGAAAATCTTTACGTGGAGTCCCTTCGTGCCATTGCGGCGGAAGGAAAACGCCTCTACCTTTCGGAAATTCTGAAAACCCGGGGAGAGCTCCTGGATACTCCTCAGGGAAAAAGTGAGATCGTTCGGGAGCTGGTTTTTCGTTTTTTCCAGGATCTTTTCGGATCCTCCCGGGTGGAATGGAAGAAGCGCCTTATCATCCAAGAGCTTTTCAGTCCTTCTCCCATGATGCCCGCCCTGGTGGAAACCATTATGAAGTCGGATAGCCACGAGCTGGCGGAATTTTATCGGGATATCCGCCCCGAAAGCAGCCAGGACGAAGCCTATGCCTGGGCGGACCTGCTCTATGCCCAGGGGTTTTTCTACCTTATGGGCAAGGAACCTCTGGGGCTTCTCCGGGGAGAGAGATATATGGGAACGGAATTTTTTCATACCGTGGCGATTACCACCGCCCGAAGCATGATCCTTCTTGCGGGGCTTCCTCTTCCGGAGAATCTGGCGCTGTAAGGGCCGGGAAACCGCAAGAACATGAAAAACCTCGGTTAGCGCGTACAGAAAAGGAGAGAAACCATGATGCTGCGACAGCATAGGGGATGGAGGCTCCTGATCCTCTGCCTTATAGGAGCGGGAATTCTGGGAGGCCACGCTCTCTACAGTCAGAGAAAGGACAAAGCTCCTTCTCCGGAAGATTCTTTTCGGGGAACCCCGGTGGTGCTTACGAAGGCGGCTCTGCGTCCCTTCGAACGAATCGTGACCCTTACGGGAAACGTGGAGGCCAGGAGCTTCGCTCTCGTTTCGCCCCGAATCGCAGGAACCCTGGAAGATATTTTTGTGGATGAGGGGGATGCGGTGAAGGCTCAGGAGACAAAGCTCTTTCAGACGGACCCCCTTACCCTGGAGAAGAGCCTGAAGATCGCCCGGCAGGAGTACACCGTGGCACAGCATGCGGTACGGGAGAAACAGGCGAACCTGGAGCGCCTTCAGGCGGATTTCGCCAAGGCCGAGCAGGATCACAAACGGGGAAAGGATCTTCTGGCCCAGCACGCCATTTCCACCAGCGCCTTCGAGGAGTACGAATCCCGATATCTTCAGGGTTTGGCCCTGATCAAACATGCCAAGGTGCTCATCGCCCTGACCCGGGAGCAGGAGGTACAGGCCCGGCTCCATCTGGAGATTGCCGAAAAAAACCTGGGAGACTCCCTGGTGCTCGCCCCCATCAGCGGCGTGGTAACGGAACGATTCCGGGAACCCGGAGAGATGGGAGAAGTGGGAAAGCCGGTTCTGCGGATCGAGGATCTGAACGCCCTGGAGGTGGCGGGCTTTCTTCCTGAGGAGTATTTTCACGAAATCCTTCCCGGCACCACCTCCGTGCGGATCCGGGTGGGCGCCCTGGAGCTTTCCCCGCAGAAAATCACCTACAAGGGCCCCACGGTGGATCGACAGTTGCGAACCTTCGAAATCAAGGTGCTTCTCGAAAATCCTCCCGAGGGGATAACTCCCGGCAGAATAGCCCACCTGGAGGTGCTTCTGGAAAACCGTACCGCCCTGGGAGTTCCCCGGGAAGCTCTCGTGGCGAAGCGCTCCGGCCCGGTACTCTTCGCTGCGGAAGGAACCAGAGCCCGGGAGATTCCGGTAATACCTGGGCTGGAAACCGAAGGATGGGTGGAAATTCGGGAATCCTCCGGAAAGTTTCCTCTGGAAGAAGGAACCCCGATAATAATCCAGGGACAGCTTTTGATGGAAGAGGGCACTCTCATCGCTCCTCCGGGAGGGAATGACTGATGTTTCTTTCCAACGCCTCGGTGCGACGCCCCATCGCCATGGGGTGCCTTCTCATCGGCCTCACCCTGCTGGGGTTCAACTCCTGGCGCAAGCTGGGGCTGGAGCTCATGCCCAAAACCGATGTGCCCTACATCACCATCGTCACCATCTACCCCGGAGCGAGTCCCGGCAACATCGAGACCGACGTGGCCAAGCGCATCGAAGATGCGGTGGTGGCCATCGACGGGCTGAAGCACGTATCCTCCTCCTGTATGGAGAACATGGCCCAGACTCTTCTGGAGTTTCAGCTGGGCATCGATGTGGACGTGGCGGCCACGGACGTACGGGAGAAACTGGATCTTATCCGGGGGGACTTTCCCGAAAGCGTGGAAGATCCCATCATCCAGAAGTACGACGTGAACGCCACCCCCATCGTAACCCTGGCTCTCACGGGAGATCTGTCCGGGGCGGACCTTTTCGACTTCGCGGACAACGATCTGAAGGATCGGCTTACCACCATTCCCGGAGTGGCGGAGGTGGAGGTTATCGGAGGAGCCCCCCGGGAAGTCCAGATTCTGCTGGACCGGAACAAACTCGCCCCCCGGGGGCTCACGACCATGCAGGTGATTCAGAGTTTACGCCAGGGCGTGGGCATTCTTCCCGCCGGGAGAATTCGGGATCACGGCATGGAAATTTCCGTAAAGTACGACGGAGATTTTCAGGACGTGACATCCCTGGGGAACCTCGAAATCGCTGGCTTTGAAGGACAGCGGATACGCATCCGGGACGTGGGCACCGTGGTGATGACTACCCGGGAGGTGCGCGAAATAGCCGCCCTGGACGGCAGAGAGTGCATAATCATTCGGGTGGTAAAGAAGTCCGACGCCAATGCGGTAAGAGTGGCGGAAGAAGTGGAACGACGCATGGAGGAGCTCCGGAAGGAGCTCCCGGGAGGAATGAAACTCACCTGGTTCACCGACGACGCCACCTTTATCCGGGCCACCAACGAAAGCGCCTGGATTAACGTGCTCCAGGGCATTCTTCTTACCGGGGGAATTCTCTTTCTCTTTCTCTACAACCTGCGCTCCCTTCTGGTTATCGCCATCACCATGCCTCTTACCATCGTGATAGGGCTCTTCTTTCTGGAACTGGCGGATTTTACTCTCAACGCCTCCACCCTCATCGCCATAGGCATGTCCGTAGGCATTCTCGTAACCAATTCCATCGTGGTGCTGGAAGCCATTATCCGGAATCTCCAAAAAAGCGGGGATCCCAAACAGGCCGCCATGGAGGGAGCCGCCAGATCCTTTGTGCCGGTCCTCGCCAGTGCGGGAACCAACATGGTGGTGCTCTTTCCTCTGGCCCAGATGGGAAGCATGGTGGGGCTCTTCATCCGCCCTCTGGCACTCACCATGTTCATTATGACCGCCATCTCCCTCTTCGTGAGCTTCACCCTTACTCCCCTGCTCTGCTCCATTCTTCTGAAACCCTCCGGTACAGACGGTTCAGGGCTGCTCCAGCGGATGGAACAAGGATGGAACCGGGGTTTTGACCGGCTTCTGGGAAGATTTCGAAAAATTCTGGAGTTTCACGAACGCCACCGAAGCGCCGCTCTTCTGGCCATAGGAATAACCTTGATCCTCTTCGTGCACGCCCTCTTTCTGGGGAGCTCCCTGGGGGGAAGTCTGGTGGCGGATACGGACAAGGGAGAGATTACGGTGAAGCTGGAGTTTCCCACCTACTACAGCCTGGAAAGAACCCGGCAGAACGTCCTTCTGGCGGAGGAACATCTTCGGGATCTCCCGGAACTGCGCCACATGCTCACCACCCTCGGAAAGGTGGATGGTCAGGTAGGACAGTCTTCGGAAGGGGTGTATCTCTCCCAGATCCTGCTTCGCTTCTCGGACCGCACCGAACGGAACATTTCCATCCACGAGCTGGCGGAGAACATCCGGAATCGTCTCGCCGCCTTTCCGGATGCCCTGATCACCGTATCCATTCCGGGCATCGTGGGAGGCACCGGAGCCGCCCTGGATCTGGAGATCGCAGGGCCCAAACTCGGCGAACTGGAACGATTGGCCCTGAAAACCCGGGATCTGGCCCGGAGGATCCCCGGAGTGGAAGATCCGGATACCACGGTGCGCCAGGGAAAGCCGGAAATTACCGTACGCCCCAAGCGGGAAGTGCTTTCGGATATCCGTATGGGAGGCTCCGATCTGGGCCTGCTTCTTCGAGCCAATCTGGAGGGGCTCAAGGCGGGAACCTACAAGGAAGGAGCCCGCAACTACGACATGGTGGTAAAGCTGGAGGAGCAGGGGGGAAAGGAACAGATAGGAGCCTTCCAGATTCCCGGAGAACCCGGAAAATCCATGATTCTCCGGGGAGTGAGCACTCTGGAGGAAGACCTCGCTCCGGTTCAGATCACCCGGGTGGATAAGCAGCGCATCACCAAGGTGCTCGCCAATCTCGCTCCGGATCTTCCTCTGGGAACCGCGGCGGGAGAGATTCGCAGGCTCATCGAAGAAGAGGGCGATTTTCCTCCGGGGTACGGCTACCGATTTGCGGGAATCTTCGAAGTTATGGAAGAAGCCCAGGAAGCTTTGGCAGAGGCGGGAGTCATCGCTCTGGTTCTGGTAATCCTCACTCTGGCGGCCATTCTCGAATCCTGGCTGCAGCCCGCCCTCATTCTGGTGACCATTCCCCTGTCCCTTCTGGGAACCGTCTGGGCCCTGGTTCTCACCGGAGGAAGCCTTGGAATTTTCGAAATCATGGGAGTGGTCATGATGATAGGCATCGTGGTGAACAACGCCATTCTCATCGTGGATCAGGCCAATCAGCATAGGGCGGAAGGCATACCCCGGCACAAGGCCATGATCAGCGCCACCTGCGAGCAGTTCCGCCCCATCGTGATGATCACCCTGGCGGCCATTCTCGGAATGATGCCCCTCGCCCTGGGCCGGGGAATCGGGGCGGAACTGCGCAACGGTGTGGGCATCGTTTCGGTGGGGGGCATTCTGGTCTCGGGAGCACTTACTCTGTTGCTGCTTCCCATTCTTTACGATCTCTGCACCCGGAAAAACGGCGCCAACGGCGTTGCCGAAGCCAACCTTGGGGATTCCGAAAGAAGTTCTTCGGAAAAAGAAGCCTGAGAGACGGACCGGAGTCTCTCCTGGACCAGAAAAAACTGGAAAAAGATGGAAAACCTCCTCTTTTTGAAAAGCAAACCCTTGAAAAATCTATGAATTTTACCACTTTCGGGCTCACATTCGGAATTTCCGGAGAAGACAGAATCCTCGAAAGGATGTATCATTGCGGAAAGAAGACCTTCGCACACCCGTGGTTAATTCATATCCGAAGCAAAGTCTTCGGTACCCCATCATACAAAGAAGGGACGTGAGGAATTATGAAAACTGCCCCTCTCTGCCAGAGTTGCGGCATGCCCATGGAAGAAGCGAAGCTTTTCGGAACCTTTGAAGACGGAAGCATATCCGAAGAGTACTGCATCTACTGCTTCAAAAACGGAGCCTTCACCAACCCCTCCGCCACCCTGGAAGATATGATCGATCTCTGCGTGAACATCATGACGGAGCACAAGATCATGCCCAAGGAAGCTGCCCGGAAACATATGGAAGCTCTGCTCCCTACACTCCAACGGTGGCGGTAAGGCTTTCCATCCCTTCCACCTGTGGCAGTATGGAGGGCATTTCACAAACTACGAAGGCTCCGGATTCTTTCGGGGCCTTTCTCCCTTTTCCACGATCTTCAAGAAAAATTTCGATTCCGTGACATTCCCATGACACTTCCAAGCCCCTTTCGTGACACCCTTTGAAAAGCCCCGTGCTATGCTCGGATCAATTCAAATTACACAGGAGGTGTTTAGCATGTTGCATTCCACGCATCTTGCGCTTTTTTCCCTTTTGAGCCTGGGAATACTGCTTCTTCCTTTCCGGGGAGAGGCTTCGGAGTTCGCTTCGGAGCGGTTCGACAACGCCGCCTCGGGAGGAGTGGCGGTGATGGAAATTATCTCCATTCCCGACGAAGAAGGTTCTCCTCCCTCATGGGGGAGGTTCGTTCCTCTTCGGAAGACGGACGTAACGGGCTCCGTCACCGGGCCCCTCGGATTTCTCACCGTGACCCACCGATACAGCTTTACCAAGAAAGACCATCCGGACCCCGTGGAGGCCCTTTACCGCTTTCCGCTTCCGGGGGATGCGGCGGTGACATCCTGTTCCGTCCGGTTCGGAGACGTTACCATCGTTACGGAGCTGAAGGAGCGGCAGAAGGCGGAGAAGGAGTACGAAGAGGCTAAACAGCAGGGAAAACAGGCGGTGCTCCTCACCCGGGAGAGCCCCAACGTCTTCACCCTGGCAGTACAGGGAATCCGCCCGGACGAAGAAGTTACGGTGGAAACCACCTACGTCCAGATGGGAGAACCCGAGAAGGCGGGGTGGTCCCTCCGCATACCCCTTACCACGGCCCCCCGGTTCGTGCGGCAGGATGAGCTGGGCAGCTCCAACGCCCAGGGCAATCCCCTGGCGGTGTACCGGGATCCGGGACACCGATTTTCCCTGAACCTTACCTTTGAAGATCCCTGCCGTATCGAAAGCCCCACCCACAGCATCCTTACCCCCCGAGGAGAGGGGGATGCTTCCCACGTAACCCTTTCCAAGGGGGCGGAGATTCCCGATCGGGATTTCGTCGTCACCTGGGTTCCCCAAAATGCCGGGGAGAAGGGCCCCGCCCAGCTGCAGATATACGAATACACCCCCGAGGGAGGCAAGGATACGTGGTTTTTCGGGCTTCTCACTCCCGCTTCCCTGGAAGCTCTTGAGGAGCATCCTCGAATTCCCCGGGAGGTGATTCTGCTGGTGGATCACTCGGGGTCCATGAGCGGCGCCAAGTGGGAGGCTGCGGACTGGGCAGTGATTTCCTTTCTGAACGGTCTTTCTCCCAAGGATCGCTTCTCCCTGGGACTCTTTCACTCCACCACCTCCTGGTTTGCCTCCCGGCCTCTCCCGGCGACCCGGGAAAATATCACCCAAGCGGTGGATTATCTTACCCGCAACAAAGATGACGGAGGCACCAATCTCGGAGTGGCTTTGGAACAGGCCATCCATACCTCCCGGCCCGAGGAGGGGCTCTACTCCCAGCACGTGCTGGTGATCACCGATGCCCAGGTAACCGATGACGGGCGCATTCTCCGCATGGTGGAACGGGAAGCCAAAAGGAAGGAAGGACGCAAAATCAGCATTCTCTGCATCGATGCGGCTCCCAACGATTATCTTGCCAGGGAGATTGCCCGGAAGGGAAAGGGCATCGCCCGGTTCCTCACCAGCTCTCCCGAAGAAACGGATATTGCCAGCGCCCTGGAAGAGGTTCTGGAGGAATGGGGAAGCCCTGTCCTGACAGAAGCCACGCTGAAAATTCACTTGGAAAAGGGGGAGGGAAAACATCTCACGCTTCCTCAGGGATCCAGGGTTCCCTTCGAGAAGAAACAGGTGGCCTCTCTCCTGTTGGGAGATCTTCCCCAGCAGCGGGCCCGGTGGATCGTAGGGCGCATGGAAGGTTCGAATCTGGAGAACATCTCCTATTCCCTGGAGGGCAAGGGCCTGGAAGCTCCCCTGGAAGCCCGGGTGCGCAAAGTGGCTCCCGGAGAAGGGAACGCTCTCAAGGCTCTCTACGGAGCCCTGGTGCTGAATCGGCTGGAGCAACTCTATTCCGGAAACTATTCTCAAAAGGAGCTGGCCGCCCGACTTTCCGATATGGGATATTCCTTGGAGGCGGAGGAAGTGGCGGAACAGGCCATCTATCAGGAAAATGCCCAGATTACAAGAAAAGAGGCGTTGGAACCCCTGCTCGTGCGGGAATCTCTCTTCTACGGCATTCCCTGCGAAGTCACCGCCTTCGTGGCGGTACGGCAGGACACCTCCGTGGGAAGTACCACCCCGGTCTTCGTGGGGAACGCCCTTCCCGCGGGATGGGACAACTCCTTTGCCGCCGGAGCCCCTCAGCCGCTCTATGCGGTTCCTCCGGCCACCCAGGGACGAGCTAACTTCATGAAAATGGCCGCCCCCACCGGAGGAACCATGGACGCCATGATCCTCCCCAGGACACCCATGCCGCAATGTGAGGAGGCCGAAGGCCTTCCCGGAGCCGAAGATTCCCGGACCGGCCCCCTCGCCCTCTATGCGGGAACTCCCGGAGGCTCTCCCCGACAGGTGCTTTACGAAGAGCGCCTGGAAGGATATCACCTCTTCAAAGCCCTGCAGGTGGATGCGGACAGCCCCTACCAAGGCAAGGCGGTTCTTCTTCTCTATGTGGGAGACATGGCGGTTCCCCGGGCACGGATTCCCCTGGAACAGCTTCTCCTGGCAGGAGGCCGACGCCCCCTGCACGTGACAGCTCCCGGAGGAACCCTGGTGAAGCTGGTGCTGGAAAACCCCGAGGAAGATGTTGCCATTCCTCTTACGGTGACGCTACATTTCTAAAGCCTTTCGAAGGAAAGATAACGAAGGACTCTCAGGCTCCCCTCCTCCGTACGGAGGAGGGGAGCCTCTTTTTCGCTTCCGAAAGCTTGCGGCATAGCAACGAAAAACACATATAAAGCACCCAGGGAAACGCTTCACCATCAAAAAACCTTTATCATGAGCCTCCGGAGGCTTTTCTGCGGGATAATTCTCACTCCCCGGATTTTTCCGGCTTTATCTGCCTTGGGCATTATGCCCCTTGACAAAGAAAACGCTTCGCTGTAACTTACTGTCTCGTAAGTTTTATTTATATAACTCTTCTCCTTTTCTACGACCTTCTGCCGTAAAATTCCTTTCCTTTCAGGCTTGTTTCGCCTCGCGGATACGACATGGGGAAACTCAAAACTTCTGGCACATGAAAGCTTTTATCCCCTTGACAAAAACCGAAAGGTCTATAAAATGACCAATTGGTCATTTTGAAGACCCGCGAGTTATGCTGCTGTCTTTCATGCTGTGAGGAGGGAATTCCATGAGCACTATCCGGGAACAGAAAAAAGCTCTTGTGGAAGAGATGATGCGGGAAACCATACGAGAGGCCGCCATAAAGGTGATTCGGGAAAACGGCTGGCAAGGTACCACCATGTCGAAAATCGCCAAAGCCGCAGGGGTTTCCAAGGGAACTCTCTACAATTATTTCGAGGGCAAACTGGATATGCTGGTTTTCGTGGGAGAACCCCCGGCCAAAGATCTTATGGCCCAACTTCAAGAAGTCCGGCGCTCCTCATTCTCTCCGGCAGAAAAGCTGGAGGCGCTTTTCCGGGCCATGATCGATCACCTGGATAAAAATCGAAAAATCACCGCCTGTTTCGTGGATGCCCATATGAACGATCCCGAGGCCAGGAAGTATCTCCACGCACATATGCATTGCAGCCCCTGGCACCTTTTTCTGGAAATTATACGTGAAACCATCGAGAACGGCATCGAGGACGGCTCCTTTTATCCCCTCCACCCCATGGTAACCGCCTGTCTTTTTCAACACAGCTTCTTCCTTCTTTCCAAGCTTCTGGCAGAACAGGGAGAACCGTATCACAACGTTCCCTTCGACACTATTTCCGAAGAGGATATCATAGGCACTTTTAAGCAATTACACCTTAACGGTCTGATTCGCACGAACAAGGAGGCCCTTCAATTATGAAAATAACCGATACCGCTTTACGCCGTCCCGTGACGGTACTTATCGGCATGATAGCCCTGCTTCTTTTTGGAGTAATCTCCCTCGGCCAGATGAACATGGCCCGTATGCCCGACGTGGAGTTCCCCATCGTGGTGGTGGTTACCACCATGGAGGGAGCGAGCCCGGCGGTAATGGACAACGACGTTACCGACATCATCGAAGAGGAGATCAACAGCATCTCGGGGATCGAGAATATCACCTCCTATAGCTACGAAGGCCGGGCCATTACGGTGGTGGAGTTCGAGCTGGGCCGGGATCTCGACGGAGCCGCCGCAGACGTACGGGACAAGGTGAACATCGCCCAGGCGAACCTTCCCGACGAGGCGGACACTCCCACGGTGCAGAAATATTCTCCCATGGATTCTCCGGTGCTCACCCTGGCAGTACTGGGAAATGCGGAGGAAAGAGAAAAAGCCTTTTTCGTGGATAAGATTTTGAAACAGCAGATCCAGACCGTGCCCGGAGTGGGCATGGTGGATCTTGCGGGGTTCCGGGAGCGGCAGATTCGGATATGGCTGGATGCAGACCTGCTGGAGGCCCGCAATCTTACCGCCACGGAGGTACTCGCTGCGGTTCAGGCAAAACACGTGGAGCTTCCTGCAGGAAGGCTGGAGACCAGCACCACGGAGTTCGGCATCCGGGTGGAGGGAGAGTATGATTCCGTGGAATCCCTGGCCATGCTCCCCCTGGCAAACCGAAACGGCACCGTCGTGCGCCTTCGTGACGTGGCCCGGGTGGAAGACGGTTTTGAAGAGCTTCGAAGCTTCGCCACCTATAACGGAGAACCCGCCATTCTGGTACAGGTAAAGAAACAGCGAGGTGCCAACGAGGTGTCCACTGCGGAGATTCTGCGCCAACGGCTGGAAGACTTGCAAAGCCGGACTCCCGCAAACATCCGCATAGAAATTGTGGGAGACGAATCGCTCTTCATCCGCCGCTCCATGGAAGGCGTACAATCGGACATCCTGGTAGCGGTAGGTCTTACATCCCTCATCATGCTGCTCTTCCTGAATACCCTCAGGGCCATGTTCGTCACGGTGGTCACCATTCCGGTCTGCCTTCTGGGAAGCATGCTGATCCTCCGATCCCTGGGAATTACCATCAACAATCTCACCATGATGGGGCTCTCCCTGGCGGTGGGCATGGTGGTGGACGGCACCACGGTGGTGCTGGAAAATATTCACCACCACCTCGAAGCGGGAGAGAAACCTCTACCCGCCGCCTCTCTGGGAACTGCCGAAGTGGGCTTCTCGGTTCTCGGCGGAGCCGCCACCACCCTGGCGGTCTTTCTTCCGGTGACCTTCATGGAGGGCATTATCGGGCGTTTCTTCTACGACTTCGGCATGACCGTGGCCATCACCATTCTCATGTCTCTCATCCTCTCCCTTACCCTCACTCCCTACCTCTGCTCCCGGCTTCTGCGGGCAAATCGGGGATGGTTCGGCCGAGTCATGGATATTCCCCTGGGACTCCTGGAGAGAGGATACGCCTGGCTTCTGGGCAAGGCGGTGCGCCACCGTTTTCTTACCCTGATCTTCGCGGGAGGAGTCTTCGTTCTGGGGCTCTTCTTCGCCTCCCAGCTGGGAAGCACCTTCTTTCCCACGGAAGACAACGGCGAGTTCACGGTAAACTTCGAGCTTCCCTCAGGCTCTTCTCTGGGAGAGTCGGAACGGATTTTCCGGGAGCTCGATGCGGCCATCCGCAGCAATCCTCACGTGGCATATACCTACGGCACGGTAGGTATGGGAACGGGACAGGAAGTCAACAAGGGGGACGTGTCGGTGGTTCTCGTGCCGCGAAACAGACGCCCCGGAGCGGCGGCTATCATGAACGACTTCCGACAGCAGTTCGCAGCCTATAAAGACGTGACCATCACCATGAGCACCTGGGGAGCGGATGTCACCGTCACCCTGGTGGGCAGTTCCACCGAAGAGCTCGCCGCCCTGGGAGAGGTTCTGAAGAAGGATCTTGCGGCGGATGAACGGCTGGTGGATATCAACACCTCCATCCAGCTCGAAAACCCCCGGGTCATCGCCTCCATCAACCGAGAGCTCGCGGACGATCTCGGAGTAAGCATCCGGAATCTTTCCACGGAAATTCAGGCCTACTTCGGAGGCATCAAGGCGGGGGTCTTCAAGGACGGAGGATACCGGTACGACATCCAGCTTCAGGCGGAAAAAGATGCCCGGGGCTCCTTGGAGGACATCGAAAAGCTTATCATTCCCACCCATGAAGGAAACCTGATCCGCCTGGCGGATGTGGTATCCCTGGAAAAAACCGCGGCCCCCAACGTAATCACCCGGTACAACCGCCAGCGGAGCCTCGATGTGGAGGCCAACGTCCGGGGAATTTCCACCGGGGAGGGAACCATACTCGTGGAAGAGGCCTTTGCCCGGAACGCTCCGGAGGACGGCAGCATGAGCCTGCTGCAAACGGGATCGAGCAGACACGAACGGGAGGCTTTCGCTACCCTTCTCAGCGCCATCGGCGCTTCCATCGTTCTGGTGTACATGGTCATGGCCATTCAGTTCGAATCCTTCATCTATCCCCTCATGGTGATGTTCTCTCTGCCTCTCACCACTGCGGGAGCCTTCGGGCTGATGATGATAGCGGGACAGGACGTAAGCGTCATGAGTCTCATGGGCATCATTCTGCTCATCGGCATCGTGGTGAACAACGCCATCATTCTGGTGGATTTCGCCAAACAGGAGAGCGCCAAGGGAGCGAACCCGCTGCAAGCCATGCTGAAGGCCGCCCCCCGAAGGCTTCGACCCATCCTGATGACCGCCTGCTCCACCATGATCGCCCAGATACCCCTGGCCCTGGGGCTGAGCGAAGGCGGTGAAATCCGGCAGCCCATGGCCATAGCGGTTATCGGCGGCATGCTCTCCTCCACGCTGCTCACCCTGCTGGTTATTCCCGCGGTGTACATCATCATCGACAACACCCGGGAGCGTATGGCCAAGTTCTTCCGGGCTCTCCGGATGTTCCGGATACGTAAAAAAAGGGTTCGGGAGCAGTCTTTGGAAGCTCTCAAACCCGTAACATCGAAAAATCTCGCAGGAGGAAAATAATTATGCCTCGTATCGTCAAATCTCTGCTGTTCTTTCTCGTCTTCAGCCTTTTCTGCACCTTCTGGCTCTGGGGACATCGGGCAAGTGCGGAAGAGATACTGAACCTCACCTCCATCCTCGACCTTGCCCGGGAGCGGAATCTGGATATCCAAAGTTCCCGGGAGGAACTTCTCCGGGCCCGGGGAAAGGATCTGGAAGGCCAGTCGGGATATCTTCCCCGGCTGGATCTCTCCGGGAGCTACATGCAGCAGAACAACGCCCTGAACGGCACGGGAGATAAAGAATATTCCGGAGGAAGCCTCACCATCACCCAGACCCTCTACCGGGGGGGAAAGAACCGGGCCAAAAAAGATCAGGCCATATATTTCCGGGAGGTGGCGAACCAGGGAATCGAACTCACCACCCAGGAAGTATTCTATCTGGTACTGGATACCTATTACGAGGTGCTCCTCGGAAAGGCCAACGTACAGACCGCCCAGGACGGCCTGGCGTATGCCCGGGAACATCTTCGGGAGACCGAACGGAAACGGGTTCTCGGCATCGCCACGAATTTCGAAGTCATTCGGGCGGAACAGCAGGAGAGCGCCCGGAATACCGAGCTTATCGCGGCGAAAAACCAGATGGAATCCGCCAAGATCAACCTGCTCACCCTCCTGCGGCTTCCCCAGAAGGAAGAATATGATGTCCAGGGATCCCTGGAATACACTCCCTTTCGGGGAGACCCCGAGCGTTTTCTCGAAACAGCTCTGGAAGAGCGGCCGGATCTCAAGAAGGCTCTTTCGGAGGTGAAAGTCCAGCGGCAGCAGGTAACCATCGAAAGAAGCGAATCTCTACCCTCCGTGAGTATCTACGGGAAGTACAACTACGACGACCCTTCCAGCAACTACGACAACGAGGAAGACACCTGGAGTGCGGGAATTCAGATCTCCGTTCCTCTTTTCGACGGCAACGAGGCCCTGGGAAAGGCCCTTCAGGAAAGGGCCACCCTGCAGCAACAGGAGCTCGGAGTAGCCCAACAGGAGGAAAACATCAAAAAGGAGATCGCCCATGCCTTTCTGAACCTTACCAGCACGGAGGAAGCGGTGGTATCCACGAAAAAGAATCTTGAACTCGCCCGGGAATCCCTGCGCCTCGCCCAGGTGGGCTACCGGGAGGGCGTGAGCACCCAGCTGGACGTGCTGGATGCTCAAACCGCCTTTACCCTGGCGGAAAAGGAACACAGCACCGCCATCAAGGATCATGCCATGGCCATAGTAGCCCTGGAAAAAGCCCAGGGGACGCTCGGCAGAACGTCTGTCGCCACTCTTCTCGAAGGGGGAAGCAAGTAATGTCTTCACACCGCCATACCATCCGAAACCACCGCACTCTTTGTCTCGTTCCGGGGCTGCTCTTTCTGGGAATAGCCCTTCTCTTGGGAAGCCCCGCCGCCGAAGGCACTCCCGCCCGGGTGGAGATACTCCGGGTAGAGCCCGTTCCCCTGGTGGAACAGGGTTTTGAGGAAAGCTCCACTCTGGAGGCCAAGGAAGAGGTCGTTCTCTACGCCAAGGTTTCCGGACGGCTTGAGGAACTTTTCAAACACAAGGGAGAATACGTCCGCCGGGGAGAGATAATTGCCCGGCTGGATCATCGGGAAAAGGACGCCAAGATACGTTCCGCCCAGGCCCAGGTACTTGTGGGAAACGCCCAGCTGGCCCAGGCCCAGGCGGAATTGGAGAACGCATCCATGGAACAGAGCCGTTACGAGCGGCTCTTTAAAGAGGGGTACGCCACCCAGCAGCAGCTGGACAGCAAAAAAACCCTCTACCGCACCGCCAAGGCCCAGGTGGATCTCGCCCAGGCTCAACTCCGGCAGCTTCGGGCAGAGCTGGAGGCGCTGAAGGTGGACCTGTCGGAGTACACCCTGAAAGCTCCCTTCGATGGGGTCATTCTGGAGGATTACGATCTTGCTCCGGGAAATATGATCACCCCCAGCACTCCGGCGGCGCGCCTGGCGGATACGGACACCCTCAAGGCAGCTATCCGGGCTCCGGAAAGCCGGGTTCCCAGGATCACTCCGGGCATGCCCGCAAAACTCTCGGTAAGAGGCTTGGAAAATCATACTTTCGAAGGCTCCGTCCGGTTTATCAGCCCCTTTGTGGATACCTCCACCCGAACCACCCGGGTGGAGGTGTACGTGGACAACGCCGCCACGGGGCATATGCTCAAGCCCGGCATGTTCGCCCAGGTCTTTTTCGTGGAACATCGCTTGGAAAACCCTCTTATGGTGCCCGCCGATGCGGTGATGGGAACAAATGAAACCTTCTGGGTCTTCACGGTGCGGGAGGGAAAAGCCTTCCGGCAAGATGTCACCCCGGGCATCCAGCAGGGGGAAAATATTCAGATTCTGGAAGGCCTCGCTTCGGGGGATCTCCTCATTATACGGGGAGGCCGAAATCTGCAATCCGGAGACGAGGTACAGCATGACCCCCTCTCATGAAAAACAACCCCGAAAGAGCCGGGCCTTTCTGGGGGAGGATCCCATAGGGCCTCTTCTCGCCCGGCTCTCCCTCCCCGCCATGGTGGGCATGATCGTCATGGCCTCCTACCAGGTGGTGGATGCCATCTTCATCGGCCGGGGAGTGGGCACCGCCGCCCTGGGAAGCATCACCATCATCTTTCCCATCACCATGCTCATGGGAGCTGTGGCCTTCATGATCGGAGTGGGAGGAGCTTCGGTGATCTCCCGGGCCCTGGGGGCGGAAAATCATAACCGGGCGGAAAGAGCCTTCGGGAACGTGCTCTTTCTCATTCTCTGCGCCAGCATAAGCATCCCCCTGGTGGTGGGAACCTTTCTGCATCAGATCGTCTACTTTTTCGGTGCCCGGGATCCTATTCTTCCTTATGCGGTGACCTACCTGCAAACCCTGCTCCTGGGGGTGCCTCTGAATATCTTCGCCATGAGCTCCAACAACGTGGTTCGGGCGGAGGGCGAGGCCAAGACCGCCATGATGACCATGATTTTAGGGGCTCTGGTAAACGTGGTGCTGGACTGGCACTTCATCTTCAACCTCTCTCTGGGGATCCGGGGAGCCGCCCTGGCTACCATCATCGGTCAGGGGTGTTCCGCCCTCTGGCTCTTCAGCTGGTTCTTTCTGCGCCACCGAAGCTGTCTGGAATTCTCCTGGAAGAATCTGATTCCCCGCAAAGCCATGATGGGGGAGATTCTTGCCATCGGCTTCTCGGACTTTCTCCGCATGGGAGCAATAGGAATGGTGGGGGCCATCTCGAACACCACCATCTTTCTCTACGGAGGGCACCTTTTCGTGGCGGCCTCCGGGGTGGTACAGCGGCTCTTCGCCCTCATCTTCATGCCCATCTTCGGCATCTCCCAGGGAGCTCAGCCCATCGTGGGATTCAACTTCGGAGCGGGGCAGTTCCATCGCAGCCGCGCCACCATCCGCCTGGCGAGTTTGGTAGCCACGGCATTTTCCTGCACCGCCTTCGTACTCTTGCAGAGCTTCCCCGCCCAGATCATGGAGTTCTTCTCTCCGGACCCTCTGCTGGTGGAAACGGGCATACGGGTAATGCGTCTGATAAGCCTGGGAATCTGGCTCGTGGGCTTTCAGGTTATCGGAGCCACGGTCTTTCAGGCCCTGGGCAAGGCACTGCCCGCCATGATTCTTTCGCTCTCCCGGCAGGTGCTTTTCGTGCTTCCTCTTATGATTACTCTGCCGCGGTTCTTCGGCATCACCGGGGCATTGAGCACCTTTCCCCTGGCGGACGGCCTCTCCGCCCTGGTAACCCTCTGGCTGCTCCGGAAAGAGATGCGGGCCCTGGAGGTTCTCCCTCTGGCATCACCGGAACCGGAGGAAAACCCCGCTTAGCTCCCGGATATTCATCTCCGCCTTTCTCCGAAAAAACCATGCAAAAGAGCCCCGGAAGCGTTTCTTCCGGGGCTCTTTGCATCACTATTGTATGGGACTTTTCCCGCATGGCGCAGTCACGTACGGGAACGGGCCCTTTTGGGAAGCTTCAATATCGGCCCGATCTCACAGAGCAGCACGCCCCCGAAGATGCAGAGCCCTCCGAAAATCATGGGAAGGGTAAAAACCTCGTGCAACACCACCACTCCTACCAGAGCTCCGAAGAGAGATTCCAGGCTGAGAAGAATCGCCGCATGGGTAGAGGGAGTATACCGCTGGGCCCAATTCTGAATGAGAAAAGTGATCACCGTACAGAAGAGGATGGCATATCCCAGGCTCATCCAGGCGAAGGCCGGCACGTTCTCGGGCCAGGCCTCGAAAAGAAGAGCACAAACCATGTTGACGCTCCCCGCCACGAAAATCTGGAAGAACACCAACACGATCACGTGGTGCTTCGCCACGTAATGCTCTATGCCGATGAGGTGGGCCGCAAAGAAGACCGCCCCGGCGAGGCTCAGCCAATCTCCCTGATTCATACCTCCCCAGAGACTTCCCTGGTAGCCCAGGAGTGCCACTCCGGCAAAACAGAGAAACGCTGCGAGAAAGATCCGCACCCCCGGAAAGATCCGGCGCCATATCCACACGAGAAGAGGCACCAGCACCACGTAGATGGCGGTAAAAAAGGCCTGTTTTCCCGCAGTAGTATATTGAAGGCCCAGGGTTTGCAGGAAAAATCCGAGAAATATGAAGCTCCCCAGAACTACTCCCGCCTTGAAATCTCTTTTATTCCAGGGCAGAAAGCAAAGAAACGGAGCGAGACAGAGAGATCCTCCGAGAAAACGCATACCCACCAGATAAAAGGGGGGTATACCCGCCACGGCTCCCTTCATGGCCACGAAGCTGGTTCCCCAGAGAAAGGCCACGAAAAAAAGCACCACGTCCGCCACCAGCATTTTTTTACGTACATCCGTTCCCACGGGCATTCTCCTCCATTCGTTCAATCCCCCGGCTCTTCCCGCCGGAAAGGGGGTTGAAAAAACGACGCGTCAGGACCGGGAATTCACTTTTCCCACGGGCACGCTCACGGGGCCAAGCTCGCAGACAAAGACTCCGCCAAGAATCAGAACTCCTCCGAAGATCATGGGAAGCGTAAAGGCCTCGTGCAGGAGCACCACTCCGGCGATGGCTCCGAAAAGGGATTCCAGCCCCAGAATAAGCGCCGCATGGCTGGAAGGGGTATACTTCTGCCCCCAGTTCTGGAGCAGAAAGGCCACCAGGGTGCTGAACACCACCGCATATCCCAGCCCCGCCCAGGCGGAGAGAGGGATGGTTTCGGGCCATACCTCGAAGAGTCCCGCGCAGCAGATACTGATCAATCCCGCCACGAGAACCTGGAAAAAGACGAGAAGAATCACATCCTGCCGGGGAGCGTAGTGCTCGATGGCAATGAGGTGCCCCGCAAAGAAAAGAGCTCCTACCAGGCTGAGCCAATCGCCGCTGTTCATGCCGCCGAGGAGGGAGCCTCCGAAACTCAGAAGGCTTACCCCGCAGAAACAGAGCCCTGCGGCGAGAAAGACCCGCAGCCCCGGAAAGATTCTCCGGAGCCCCCATACGAGCAGAGGGGTAAACACCACGTAGGTGGCGGTGAAAAAGGCCTGCTTACTCGAAGTAGTGTACTGCAATCCCGTGGTCTGGAAGAAAAATCCGAGAAAGAGAAAAGCACCTACCACCAACCCTCCCCGGAGATCCTGCTTCTTCCAGGAACGGAAGAGCAAAAACGGCGAGAGGCAGAGAGCGCTTATGAGAAATCGTATGCCCACCAGAAAAAAGGGAGGAATTCCATCCACCGCGGCCTTCATGGCCACGAAACCGGTTCCCCACAAAAGAGCGGCTCCGAACATTCCCAAATCCGCCAGTAACATTCTTTTTCGTACGTCCTTCATGACGCATTCTCCTTTTCACTGCAAATGCACCGTGGCAACATACTCCTGCGCCACTTTATTGCATACACCACGCATTTCGAGCATGGAATGCAATTCTATTTTTTTCATGCATCGTTGTCAACCCCCAAAAAATCTTTTTGTGACGGGACAGTGATAATGTCACCCCTAAACGGGACAGGGAAAATGTCACCCCCCATGTCAGAATGGTGGAATGAGGAGAGATATTTTCTTGAGCATCCAGGAAGCGAAAAAAGCGATGGTTATGGACAGGGTGATAAGGGGGGAAATGACCGCGGCGGAGGGAGCAGCCCGGCTCAAAATGAGCACGAAGATGAAAAAACAGAATGAAATCGAGAGTGTGAAAATGACACATAATCAACAGCGCGCGGCACTACAGCGCCAAATCTGGCAGATCGCCAACAATGTACGGGGCGCGGTGGATGGCTGGGGTTTTAAGCACTATGTACTCGACACCCTCTTCTATCGCTTTATCAGCGAAAATTTTGCCAGCTATGCGGACTAATAATGTATCGTGTGAGTAGTGGAATTTGGAAAATGTGGTATGTTGCTTGCCAGACAATAGGCTGTATAGTGTAGGGTGTCAAAGGTGTAGAGATGACTGTTGAGAAATACCCGGTATTTACGGCAAAAAGACGTGCCCGGAGAATGAAGCGCTCCATCGATCCGAAGATTATCATCGCTGAAGTGTCTTGTTTACCGCAGACGATCTCCTCCGGGAATCACCCTTAATGGCGTAAATGAAGTTTCTGCAATGCTTAAAGGTCATTTGTCATTCTGGAGGTTGCGGCTGGGGGTAGGAAACGATCTTCTCCCTTAGTTTTTCCAGTCAGTCATTTAGAGAGGAGTGTTGAAATGAGAAATTTGACCTTGCGCGTGCGCCTTTACCTTTTTGCAGCGGTTTCTATCGTGGGTATTTTGGGCCTGTCTCTATTCCTGATGCGATCTACAGCCACCATCTACTCAGAACTTAAAGAACAGGTATATGAGGAAGCTTTTCGGGCTCAGAGCTTTGTCCTGAACGGAGACAGGGATCTCTATCAGGCGCTGATTGCAAAGCAGGCAATCCTGAGTCGGGGCGAAACCGAAGAATTTTCAGCTTATCTTGAAAGTTTCAGGGAAAATGTCGAGCAGACCAGAGACCGTGTGCTCAGTGCCAAAGATATTCTTGAGAAAAACAAGGAGATTTGGAGCGTCTTTCGTTTTGAAGAAGATAGAGAGTCTATTTTCGACAAGATCTCGAATTTTCTCGACAGTTACCCGAAATGGATCAGTGCGTCGGAACAGCAGATTGAGGATGTCCGTTCCGGGAAAATTCCTCCCGGATCTATTGCTGAAATTGAGGATGCTCTCTATAACGACGCAAGAGAGAGCGTTAATGCGATCGGCGAAATTCTTGATGTGGGAGCAGCGAATAGTATTGCGAGCAACGCTGCTCGTATGAAAACCGGAGTCGTCGTTGCGATAGTTTCGACGATCTTCGTCGCCCTTGTTGTTGCCTTTCTTGCTTTTACCACCATCCGTGCGATTGTGAAACCGATCCGCACTATTATTGCCCTTTCAAGCAGAGCAAAAGAAGGGGATTTAAGCTTTGGCCGTGAAGCCTTTCAGAATAACTCAAAAAACGAGACGGGCCAGCTTGCCGACGCACTCTCTCAGATGATTGTCGGGCAGCGTGCCATGATTTCTGACGTTATCGATATGGTTGAAAAGGTTCATCAGGTTGCAGAATCACTCGCAGGCCTCTCCGAAGAAACCAATGCCTCCATGGGAGAAATCAAGGCTTCTGTCGATCAGGCGGCTCTTCTTACAGAAAGTAACTCCGCAGCGCTTGAAGAATCCAATGCGGGGGTCGAAGAAGTTGCCAGCGGAGCTCAGAGCGCTTCAAAATCTGCCGTTGATGGTGCAAACTCTGCAGTCTCAACACGTAGGGTAACGGAAGAAGTTGTCGGCCGGGTAAACGGTGTTATTAACGAACTGGGTGTCGTAGGCAACAAATCGAAAGAAAGCGTTAAAAACATCGACATGCTTGCAGGTTCTGTCAAAGAAATAGCAAATTTTGTAAACATCATTACCGGAATTGCCGATCAGACAAACCTTCTTGCCCTTAACGCTGCCATAGAGGCCGCACGCGCTGGCGATGCGGGACGTGGTTTTGCGGTGGTTGCCGAAGAGGTGCGCAAACTCGCTGAGGATTCCAACAAGGCCGCACAGAACATTACGGATATTATCGGCACATTGCAAAGAAATGCTACAGTCTCCATGACTGTTACGAAAGAATCGGAGGACATCCTTGGTAGTGCAATAGAGCATGCGGACGATGTCCAGAAGGGATTAGATTCCATTCTCCGAGCAATCAAAACAATTGAAGAGGCATCGCATAACGTCGCTTCTGTCGCTGAAGAACAGGCGGCTTCTTCTAGCGAGATAGCCCAGGCCATTGAGCAGGCCACAGAACAGACAACGGAACTTGCTGCAATGATGGGGAATGTACAACGTTTTTCCAACGAAGCGACAAAAGCATCCGAGAGCGTTGCGGCAGAGGCCCAGGAACTCTTTTCAGGAGCTCAGGGGATAGAAAAACTGTTGGCGCAATTTAAGCTTGATTCCGCTAATGCGACAAAAAAGCTACCATCACGGTGATGTCTGAAGGATAGAGCATCTCCTGAAATCCCCCGTTCCAGAAGCGATAATTAGGGGAACCATCTCTTGATGTATTTAGAGCATGCGCTAAAACACATCGACGCCATGCCACAAAACGATTTCAATGAAATCACTGCGAAATATATTGAGATGAACGTTGCGCCCCCCTTCAGGGAAGGCAACGGGAAAGAGCGGCCCTCTCGGGGGCCGCTCTTGGTGATCCATGGGGATACTTGTATCTTCGTCAGCGTTTTTTTCGCAGTACCAGAGGCACCGCCATCAACAGCCACACGGCGCCGGCCCAGCCGACGTTACAGCCGCCCCCTCCTCCGCCTGCACCGGCAGAGGTCAAGTCGCTCTCGTAGGATCCTACATCCACACCGTTTCCCCGAGGACGGGGCTCTTCCCGCTGGTCTTTATCGGGAATTCGCACCCCCACCGCAATTACCGTATCCACGGGAAGTCCCGCATCTACGGCGGAGCTTCCCTGCTGGAGGGCGTAGATAAAGATTTCCCCGAGATTTGCGGGGGTGCCACCGTTTCTGTCCAGAGCCTCCAACAGAGGGTTTCCCGAAATCGTATCATTTTCGGTAACCTGCACATCTCCGGTATCCACCGTAAGGTTCTGGATTCCTCCCGCCGGAAGAACACAATGCCTCAGAAAGATTTCGGTGGTCTCCCCAGTTTCGGCCAAATTGTAGATCTCCTGCCCCAAAGGTGCGGCATTGCCCCAAAAGATGGAGTTTCCCAGCCTGGCATCACATCCCTGATTGAAGAGAGCTCCCCCTCTCTCGGTAGCGGTGTTTTCCGAGAAGGTGCAGTTTGCCATGTCCAGCTCCGAGGAAGCACCGGTGGCCATACCGCCTCCATGGGCTGCCACGTTGTTGGAAAAGATACAGTTCACCACTTTCGCGTTCCCTCCTCCTATACCTCCGCCATAGTCGGAGGCTTCGTTGGCCACGAAGATGCAGCGTCTTACCTGGGAAGAGGACTCGTCGTTGAAGATACCTCCTCCTTTTTTACCGGCGATATTTTTCAAAAAGGTGCAATCCTCCACCACCACAGCGGAGGATTCTCCGTTGAACATGGCTCCTCCAAAAAGAGAGGCATGATTTTCCGAAAAAGTACAGGACGAAAAAACCGCCGAGGAAAGGGCATTCGTTACGGCACTGCCGCCCTGGGCGAGATTGTCCGAAAAGGTGCAGTTTTCCACCACGGGGTTTGCATGGTTGTAATTGATCATGGCACCCCCATAAAGAGATGCGGAGTTATCGAAAAAAATGCAGTTTTTCACGGTGGGGCTGGCGCTCCCGTTGTACATGCCTCCGCCGCACCCCTTTTGCAAGGTCACTCCTGTAGCGGCTCCCCGGGTGATGGTAAAACCTTCGATGAGCGTGCTCAGAACCGCTCCGGAAGCCACGGAAACCACGTGATAATTCACGTCGCCTCCATGGAGAATCGTTTCATGCTGTTCCCAATCCCGCTGGGACAGATCGGTTTCGTCTCCCTGAAAGCCGCCGTACAGCTTTACTCCCTTGGGTATCGTAAAGGTATCCAGAGGATCGGGACCGGGACTATAGGTTCCTTTGGCTACCCACACCTCGTCCCCGTTGGCCACCCCCGCGAGAACCCCCGCCAGATTGCCCCCCGCCTGGGCCCAAGAGCTGGCGTCTCCGGTGCCTCCCTCTTTCACGTACTGTATCTTCGCCTCCGCACAACTCCCCAGAAAAAAACACAGAAAAAGCAGAATCAAGATTTTCGTTACGCTTCGCATGTTTCTCACCTATCCTTTCCTTTTTGCTATACATATTTCGTTGCATATTTTCGAAAATGAAGCGCCATGTTCCGCCCCACAGTACGGTTTTACGGCAAGAAAGGCGCATGGAAAGGAAAGATCGAGAAAGGAATGCGGTAGATCGATTCGGGGATTTAGGGTTTTCCCCACTGCTGGCGGAAGGAAGAGAGCCTTTTTTCCGGCGGGAAAATAACGGAATCTGAGAACAAAGGGCCATCGAATCAGGGTAAAGTATATCCCAAAAAAACGGCATGGCGAGAGAATCCGCGCTCTTTTTTCTACGCCCCCATGCCGGACCGGAGCCCCAGAAGAAAGGAGCGGCAGTTTGTTCCCAGGGATCGGATTTTATATCCCCCTTCCTGCACCACCAGGGAGGGAACCCGCAATTCTCCCACCGCCCTTCCCAGAGCGGCGAAATCCCGGGATCCGAGACTCCAGGTTCCCGTGGGGTCTCCCTTGGCGGTATCCAGGCCGAGACAGATCACCAGGTAGATGGGGGCGAAGCGGCGTATCCGATGCAGGGCCTTGCGGAGAACTTGGAGGTAGAAAACTCCGTCCACCTTCTCGGGAAGAGGATAGTTGGCGTTGTATCCCTTGCCCTCTCCCTCTCCCCTTTCGTCTTCAAATCCTGAAAAATAGGGATAGGCGAAGCGGGGATGTCCGTGAATGGAGAGAGTGAACACCTGGGAGCTGGAATAAAAAATATCCTGTTGCCCGTTGCCGTGATGATAATCCAGATCGAGGATGGCCACTTTGCCGAAATCGCTGAGATATCGGGCAGCCACGGCGGCGTTGTTGAAGTAGCAGAACCCTCCGAAAAAGCTCCGTTCCGCATGATGCCCCGGAGGACGTACCAAGGCATAGGCAATCTTCCGCCCCGAAAGAATCTCCCGGGCCGCCGTAAGGGTGCAGTCCACCCCCCGCCGGGCGGCTTCGTAGGCCTGACGGCTGATGGGCGTGAAGGTATCCATGCAGTAATATCCCGCCCGCACGGGAAGCTCCACCGGGGGTCTTGCCCGGTTGCGCAGCGGAAAAACGTAGGGATAGAGGGGAGCCTTTTCATCTATCTCCCGGGAAATTTTTTTGAAATACCCCAGGTATTCCCCGTGATGCACCGCCGTGAGATGCCGATCCGGGAAATGCGCGGGCTTTAACTGCACGAAGGCTCCCGCGGCGAGAAGCTCCGGAAGGATGGCCCGGATTCGGGCGGGGGATTCCACGTATCCTCGTTCGTGAACATGATGAATCTCGTGCTGATCCGTTACCACCAGAGCTATCTTTTCGAGAGCCGCCGCAATCCGGGCCCCCTTCTCCTCCATGCTTCGGGTTTTGACATACCGAGGAGGGCGGAGCCTTACGGGGTCTTCCCGGATGGAGTCCAGCACTTTTCGGTTGTACTCGGGAGTGCAGATATCCCCATATTTTCTTTTCAGTATCGACGCCACCACCCTCTTGAGATACGCCGCCTCCAGAGGGCGGTGGCGTCCCAAGCCGTCGTAGACCAGATACGGAGGATTATCTCCTCCCGAAGTTACCGGGGTTTCGTAGGCGGTACCTTCAATGGGGCGAGCCCCGTACTGTTCGTAGAAGCCCAGACGTTTTTCGTTTTGTCCGCGGATTAGGGGATCTCTGCTGAGAGCGGGATCGTCGGGGAGACATTCCATAAAGATTCCCGAAACTCCCAGGGAAAGAGCCTCACCCCGGATTCGATCGTACAGAGCCCCCCCCACTCCCCGGCCGGAGCGGGAGGGCTCGCTGGCCAGGTAATCGAGAAAACAAAAGGAAAGACCTCCGTCGTAATCGAGGAGCCCCAAACCCTGCACGTTATGATGCTGATCCTCCGCCACGTAAAGGATGGTGCGGAAACCGTATTTCAGGGGATGCCGCAGCACTTCGGGTATGCGATCGATCTTATACTGCTCCAAATCCGCAAACTGCCGCCGCAGAAGATGGTTCACCTGTTCCAGAGCATGGCGATTGACAGGAAGAAGATCGTCAAAAATTCTTCGAATGCGAAACATGAAAAACCTCCCTTCTCCTCTTGAAGAGTTCCTTTTCAGGCCTACCTTCGCAGGTTCTCCCGTAAAATCCCGTAACCGACACGCCATATGCTCCTTCCGGGATTTCCGCTTTCAGGAAGCCAGCCCTTCATGTAAACATCCCGAATCACGACCTTAGGCGCCATGTTTCTCCAAAATTTTGTCGAACTTGGAATCCATACAAGCACTGATGTCCGTGGTTACGAACTTTCCTTCGTAAAACAGGCTGAATATAGTAGCAGGAGTGGGAGCGGCCTGAGCCTGTTCCAGGCTTTCCAATTTGACGATCTTCAGGGGGATGTTCCGCTTGCGGCAGGCCACCGTAAGAGATTCCCGAACATAATATCCCGCATAGGGGCATCGGTTCGAGTAGTAGACCACGCATCCCGATCGCTCCGGAATGCTCTCGTTCTTTACGCAGTCCATGAAATGCGGAATGTCCCGGGAAGTTCCGAAATTCAGAGAGAGGAGGCATAATCCGGAAGGAAGGCTTTCGCAGATCTCGAACCCTTGCCCCAGCAACCATTTCGCATCGCTCATGAAATGAAATTTCTTCATTCCCGCCACCGTTACAAGCCCATTTCTGCCTTGTATTTGTGCGGCTTCCGCCGCCTCTTTCAAAAGGGCCTTGCCGTGTCCATGTCCCTTGTATTTTCCGGAAACCCAGAAGCATCCGAGCATGAGATAGTTCGGTGCGGCAACGGGGATCCAGGCGGTTTCCGCAGGGCCGTATTCGATAAACACCTTGGCCCGCTCGTCCAGACGCCGAAAAACATATCCCCGGTCGAATTCCTCGGCCAACCACCGCTTTTTCTGTCGGTACCCCTCGGCACATTTCTTGTCGGAAAAGGCACAGCAGATATGTTCCGCCTCGACAGTATCCCTCGTGAGCGTTATATACACCGTTTTGTCATTCTCCGTTACGTTTATTCGCCAAAAGAATTCCCCCCACGATGAGGGGAGCGCTGGCAAGGTGTACGAGCCCTATCCGTTCTCCCAGAAAGGTCAGGGCGAGTACGACGCTGAAGAGAGGCAGGGTGTAGTAGAGAATGCCCGCCCGGGCGGGGCCGATGGTGGCTATGGCCTTGCTCCAGAGAAGAAACGCCAGAAAGGACGCTCCCACGCCTATGTACAGAATGGCTCCGATCATGGCAAGGTTCCAGCCCGTCCAGGGTTTTACGCTCCATTCCCAGAAAAAGGCGGGAACAAGAAAGAGAAGCCCCAGAATAAACGTGGCGAGCTGTAGGCTTCCGATGCTGATTTTTTCAGGCTTGCGCCGGAGCAGAAGGCTGTACACCGCGAAGATGATGGATGCCAGGAGCATCCAGAGATCCCCCCGGGCAAAGGCAAGGTGGCGGAGCACCGAGAGATTTCCCCGGGTGAGGAGAAGCAGCACCCCCAGGAGCACCAACCCCATTCCTCCGAGCCTTCGGGGAGGACAGGGCTCTCCGAAAAAGATGCGGGAAAAGAGCAGTATGAAGACGGGAAAGGTGATGGCTATGAGGGAGAGGTTCATGGCGGTGGTACTTCCTCCGGCGATGTAGATGAGGGTGTTGAAAAGGGTGATTCCCAAAAAGGCGGTGATTCCCAGGTAGGGAAGATGTCCCAGAAGAATTTTCCTTTCCCGGCAGAGGCCTTTCAGGCCGAAGGGCAGAAAGATCAGCACCGCCACCACCCAGCGCCAGAAGGCGAGCTGCACCGGAGGAATCGTGGAGCTGAGTCCCCGGGCGACGATGAAGTTTCCGGACCATATGGCGGTGGCTCCCAGGGCTCCGAGAACTCCCGCGATCTTGGGAGTTCGCACAAGATGCATCATAAGATAGCGCAGAAACGGAAGATAGCCCATGCAGAGAGGATTTTCCCGAAACCAGGGCTCCCTTCCCGACAGGATATGGCTCTCCTCGATCCGGCGGAAGTCGAAGCCCCCGCAGTCCGGACAGGGCTGTTCCTGCAAAGCCCGCTCCCGGGCGGCGTTATCCTCCGAAGCGCTCCCCGCATCCCAGGCAGCACCCCCGCAGGAGTAGGAGGACATGTCGTGATAAGCCTCTCTTCGTACATATCCGCAATGTTTGCACTCGTAATACACCATTTCGATGGACATCGATATCACTCCCTCTCTCATTCCGAATAGGCAAAAAATCTACAAAAGTATTGTACTCCTTGAAAGAAACTTTACCCTATCGAATGGGGCAGAACAATCCCGGCCCCCTCACAACAAGCGGCCAAGAATCTTCGTGGGAAATTCGAAATAATGCATTGTTTCCATCGATTCACGTGCTACACTTGCTACATTTGCTACGCTTTAAACACACAAATTCCATATTCACGGAGGAGAAAAGAGATGAAGAATTTCAAGAGAAAACCCTCTTCCCTGCGCATCTCCCTTATGGCAAAGCTCGGTGGGGGCACCGCGCTTCTCGTTATTCTGCTGGTAGCCATTACTGCGGGGCTCTCTTTGAGCCGTTTTTCGGACTTCCTTAGGGAAAACGCTCGACAAAACGCCATCCTGGCGGTTCGGGGGCTGAAGACAATTCTGCTCGCCAGGGAGGATGAATCCCGCATGGCGGTGCTCTTTCTCTCCCGAACGGAGGGTCTTCTGGAGGGCGTGAGGGAGGGAAATACGGAAGGCCTTCGCGCCCGGCTCACCCCTCTATGGAAGGAAACGGTTCTGGACTTTCTCACCGTTCTCGATGCCCGAGGCAACGTGATTCTCCGTCTTCACGATCCGGAGCGAGGCGGGGATTCCTTGAAAGATCAGCACCATGTGCGAGAGGCTCTGGAGGGAAAAGTGTGGTCCACCGTGGAATCCGGAGTTCAAAGCCCCCTGGCGGCACGCACCGGAGTGCCTCTGAAGGACGCTTCGGGAACGGTCATAGGCCTTCTCTCCGGAGGAGTGTTCTTCTCCGGAGAAGAGCTTGTGGATCGGACCAAGGAGCTTTTCAATGCGGAAATTACCATCTTCGACGGGGACGAGCGTCTCATGACCACCATCCTGCGAGAAGGCAAACGGGTGGTAGGAACCAAGCTGAATCCCCAGATAGCCAAGGTCGTTCTCGGAGGGGGAAATTTCTACGGTGCCGCGGATATTCTGGGAGTCCCCTACATCACCGCCTATGAACCCATTCCGGGACCTCAAGGAAAACCCGTGGGAATTTATTTTGCGGGTTTCTCCATCGCCACCTTGGCAAGGTTCCAGCGTTCCACCTTGTGGGTGGCCCTGGGAGTCGCCGCGGCGGGGCTACTGCTGCAAATGTTCTTCCTTCGGGGTATCCTGAAAAACCTTCGAAAGATCGTCCACTTCATGGTGGAGGTCCGGGAGGGACGGCTTTTTCATAATCGGGAAGATTTCGGCATCAAATCCCGGGACGAGATCGGAGATATGGCGGATGCTCTGGGAGAGATGATCCAAACCCAACGGGATATCGTTCGGGAGTTACAGGAACGGTCGGGAGAACTTTCTTCGCTTTCCGAAGAAACCGCCGCATCCTCTCAAGAAGTTACAAGCACCACCAGTGAGGTGGCGGCAAGAAATACCAAGCTGGCCGAACAAACCCGGGAAGGACGCATCAACGTTCAGGAATCTTCCCAGGTAATGCTCGAGATGAGCAGCCTTATCAAGGTTTCCCAAACCCTGGCCAACGATGCGGCCGAGAATTCCAGGGTCATGGCAGAAACCACTCTGGAGGGACGGGAGACGGTAACCAAAACCATCGAACACGTGGAAGGCATCAAGGGTACCGTGGAGGAAACGGAATCTCTCCTCTCCCAACTCAACACCTACTCCGAACGAATCGGGGTGGTGGGAGATACCATCACGAGTATTGCGGATCAAACCAATCTGCTGGCTTTAAACGCCGCCATCGAAGCCGCCCGAGCGGGAGAAGCGGGGCGGGGGTTCGCGGTGGTGGCGGAGGAAGTACGCAAGCTGGCGGAACAATCGCAACAGGGAGCCCGGGAGGTGGCGGACCTGGTGGCTAAAATCCTCGAGGGAACCCGTTCGGCGGTAATCTCCATGAAAAAGAGCCGTGAAGGCGTGGAGAAGGGGGTTTCCATCGCTTATCTGGCGGGCAATGCCCTTGGAAAAATCACGAAAGCCATCGATAACTCCGTAATGGATATTCGAAAGATTATCGATGCCACCAATCATGAGGTGGATAAATCGGAAAAGGTAATCCAGCTCATGGACATCGCCGCAGAAACCATGGAGAGCACCGATGATTATGTGCAGAATCTGGCTGCCGCCATGGAGGAAACCGCCGCATCCATGGAAAACGTGACCGCAAGCGCCAACCACGTGAGCGAATCCTCGGAAAAGCTGAGATTGATGACGGAGCGCTTCAAAATAGAAGGTTGAGTGAACCGCTCCCTTTAACTTAGGTGAGCCTTTCTGGACTTGTGGGCACTTTCACCTGCCGTCGGGGTCTTTTGTGGTACAAAGCTGTACCCGCCGCCCCCCATGTGGCTACCGGGAATCCATAAACTTCGGCTCTCCAATTCCCCCGATGCTCCAGGTTAACGAAAACCACTCTCATCGTGTTACCCCTTCAGGAGTGCGCTTTTATTTTCACAAAACGTCACATCATACGTCACCATACCTGGAGGGAACGATCATGGAAGGAAAGAAGAAACTCTTTTTACCCCGGCACCTATCCCTTATGGCAAAGCTCGGCGGAGGAACGGCACTTCTCGTGATTCTTGTGATGGCCTTCACCGCAGGAACCGCTCTCCACCGCTTCGAGAATTTCCTGCAAGAAAACGCTCGACGCAACGCCACTCTAGCGGTACACGGTCTGGCAAACATTCTGGAATCGAAAAGAGAGGACTCCCGCATGGCCGCTCTCTTTCTCACTCAGACCCCGGGCGTGGCGGAGGATATGGAAAACCGAAACACCATGGAGAGCGTGGCCACCGGTGCGGGAGAGGTAAGTAGCTCCTCGAAGGAACTGCGACAGATGACGGAACGCTTTAACGTGGAACGAAATGAGATGCAAAAGATTTTCACAAAAGAAATATGAGAAAAAATCTGGCTCTTTCTTCGCCATAACTTTAGGATAAAGGATGAAAGATTTTTCGTTTTTTCTTTCGGTTCCTTCCGTCAAGGAAGGATGTTGAGGATCTGCGCAGAAGAAGCACATACGATATACGAGGAGGACGTTGACATGAACAGCCGGAAAGCACGTATTTTCCTGGGGGCGTTTCTCGCTCTCTTTCTCCTGGCAGGCACCGCCTTCGCGGCGGAGGTTGCCCTGACATCGGTGGGGCAGAGCCCGGACGGCACCATGGTACAGGTAATAATGAAGCGCCTCAAAATTTCCATGGAGTACGACAAGCTTATGGAACCCGAAGCCCTGACGGATCAGAAGGTGCTCATCGCCGTGGTGGGGGGCAGTTCCAAGGGCCTGGGAGCCGCTGGAATAGACAAGGATCAAGAACAGGCTCGGGCCATGGCGCTTCTGGATGCGGCCAAGACCAAGGGAATGAAGATCCTGGTGATGCACGTGGGAGGCGAAGGACGCCGGGGACAGCTTTCGGATATGTTCATCCAGGCGGTAACCCCCAAGGGAGATGCCATCATCCTGGTGGAAGGAGCCGATAATGACGGCATCTTCACCAATCTCGCGGGAGAGGGCGTGACGATTTATACCGCAGAGTCCGTGAAAAAGACCGAGGAGCCCCTCAAGATGGTTCTCGCTTCCTGGGGCGTGGGTCAGTAGTACCCCCCAGTACCCCGAATGGAAAGGTAGGATTTTCTTTATGGAATGGTTCTGGCCCGAAGGGTTCTACACCCTTCTCATGATCGGCGTATTCGCCTTCGGGGCCTTCGCCCTGAAGCTTCCCATCGCCATCGCCATGGCTCTGGCGGCAGTCTCCGGCGCCGTGGCGGGGGGGGAGGGCTTTCCCCTGAGGCATCTCGTGGAAGGATGCTTCGGCTATCTCGATACGATTCTCATTATCGCAGCTGCCATGATCTTCATGAAGACCGTGGAAAACATCGGCCTCCTCGAAGCCGTGGCAGCCTGGGTTATCCGGAAGTTCCGCAAGATTCCTCTCCTTCTCAGCCTGGGAATCATGCTGCTCATCATGGTACCCGGCATGATCACCGGCTCCTCCACCGCCGCGGTGCTTACCACGGGAGCCCTGGTGGCTCCGGTGCTTCTCAAGCTGGGAGTACAGATTCACAAAACCGCCGCAGTGATCGCCATGGGAGCCATCTACGGCATGATCGCTCCTCCCATCAGCCTTCCCGCCATGATCATCGGCGGAGGCATCGACATGCCCTACGTGGGGTTCGGCCTCCCCCTGCTTATCTGCACGGTACCTCTGGCCATCGTGACGGCACTGATGCTTATCTATCCCTCTCTCCGTAAAAAGGTGGAGGACGAGGCTGCCCTAGAAGAGGAGCTGGTGCGCATGGAACGCACCCCCCTTTCGCTGCTGCTCTTTCTTCCGGTGCTGATACTGGTGGTTCTTCTGGGAGGAGAGCGCCTCTTTCCCCGGTTCTGGCCCAGCCTGGGAATGCCTCTGGGCTTTCTCCTCGCCTCGGCGTCCGCCTTTCTCACGGGAGTCTCTCCAAAAACATGGAAACCTCTCAACACCGTCACCGATGCGGTGAACGACGCCCTTCCCGTCATGGGAATCCTCATGGGAGTGGGCATGTTCATTCAGGTGATGACTCTTATCGGCGTCCGGGGATTCGTGGTGGTTTCCGCCCTGGCCCTTCCGGCGTGGCTCCTCTACGTGGGCATCGCCACCTCCATGCCGCTCTTCGGAGCGGTCTCCTCCTTCGGATCCGCCTCGGTGCTGGGAGTGCCCTTTCTTCTGGCCCTGCTGGGACGAAACGAGATCATCGTGGCCTCGGCGCTCAGCCTCATCGCGGGATTGGGAGACCTCATGCCTCCCACGGCGCTGGCGGGGATCTTCGCCGCCCAGGTGGTGGGAGAGAAGAACTACTTCAAGGTGCTCAAATACTGCTGGTTCCCCGGGATTCTCACGGCTCTCTGGGGCATTGCGGTGATTCTGGGAGCCAAATTCATCGCCGGCGTGCTTTACTAGACGGGAAAGAGGAAGGAAATTCATGATTATGACCCTTATCTATCGAGCCATCGTGGTGTTCGTGCTCCTTCTCGTGGTGCGGTGCATGTTCCGGGAAAAGGAGTTCTGGAAGCAGGCCACGGGAGCCCTGGTGCTGATACCCCTGATTCTTCGGGCTCTTATGATCAAGTAGGAGGCGGTACGTTATGTCTTGGGACATCAATTTTCGGGGCAACCGCGTTACCGCGCTGCTCCTCATTCTTCTTGCGGGAACAGTGGCCTTTCTCGGGGCCCGGCAGTTCATGACCATGTGGAAACCCGACGTGGTGATTCCCGCTCCTGGATTCGAAAAACACATGCTTTCCGAGTGGTTCGAAGGCATCAAGGATACCCCTGCGGATACTCCGGTGTTCATTCAGTCCGGTGAAGCATCCGGAGGCACGGTACTTCTCATGGGAGGCACCCATCCCAACGAACCCTCTTCCGCCCTTACGGCGGTGCTCTTTCTGGAACGGGCTCAGGTAAAGACGGGACGGCTCATCGTCATTCCCTTCGCCAATGCCATGGCCTTCACCCATAACTCTCCTCAGGAGGCATCCCCCCAGCGAATCTCCTTTCCCCTTCCCGACGGCTCTTCCCGGGAGTTCCGCTACGGATCCCGGGCCACGAATCCCATTTACCAGTGGCCCGCTCCGGACGTCTATATCCACCCTCAGTCGGGGCAGGAGCTGGCGGGAAGCGAGAAGAGCAATCTCAACCGGGCCCATCCGGGTACTCCCGACGGAGCTCTCACCCAGCGTCTGGCCTATGCTCTGCGGCAGCTCATCATTCAAGAAAAGATAGATCTCGCCTTCGATCTTCACGAGGCTTCTCCGGAGTACCCCGTGGTAAACGCTGCAGTAGCCCACGAACGGAGCATGGAACTCACCGCTATGGTAGCCATGGAGCTCGAGGATATGGGTATCCCCATGCGCATCGAGCCTTCTCCGAAAAATCTCCGGGGGCTTACCCATCGGGAGTGGGGGGACTATACCGAAACACTGCCGGTACTCATGGAAACGGGCAATCCCAGCCAGGGCCGTCTCCGGGGGCGCACCAACGAAGATCTCGTGATTACCGGGCGGGATAAGAGCTATGCCAAGGCCTCGAAATTGGGACTTCTCTTCATTCCCTACGAGGAGGATCAGCCTCTGGATTACCGCATCGGCCGGCACACCCAGGCGGTGCTCACCTTTCTGGAGATGCTCGGATTTATGGATGAAAACAAGGAGGTGGTGGTGGAAGGAGTTCCGGGTATGGAGGAACTGACGGAAAAGGGCTTCGGCGCCTATCTTTCTCCCCTGGGAAGCTAAGAAAGCAACTACATATACCTTCGAGAACCTTCCTCGGGAGAGCGTCATGAGAAGAAGTATTTTTGACAGCACAAAAGGAGGCATTTGCAAATGCGACGTTTTCGTTTGGCAGCACTAGGAATCCTGGTTCTGGTCCTATGCTTCGGCAGCTTTGCCTGGGCGGCATCGGACCACGCGATTACCAACGTTTCCGCCCAACACGCCATGGTAGCGGCAGCGAACAAGCTGGCGGCTCAGGCGGGCCTGGAGATTCTGGAAAAGGGAGGTAATGCGGTGGATGCCGCAGTAGCCACGGGTTTCGCCCTCAACGTGGTGGAATCCAACGCTTCGGGCATCGGCGGCGGCGGCTTCATGCTGATCCGTCCGGCAAGCACGGGCAAGGTGGTAGCCATCGACTATCGTGAGGCCGCTCCCGCAGCCTTCACTAAGGATATCTACGCCTCCGAGGAAGCCAAGAAGAATCAAATCAGCGCCTATGGCCCTCTCGCCGTAGGAGTTCCCGGAACGCTGGCAGGGTACGCTCTGGCTCTTGAACAGTACGGCACGCTGAGCCTCGCGGAGGTTCTCGCTCCCGCCATCAAACTCGCCGAAGAAGGGTTCCCCCTGGCTCCCACCACCGCCGAAGCAACCCAAGATCATCTGGATACCCTTTCCAAGTACAACACTCCGGAGAATAACCCCTTTGTGGATGCGGACGGACTTCCCCTGGAACCGGGAACTCTGGTGAAGCAGCCCAAACTGGCCGAAGCCTTCCGCCTTATCGCCCGGCACGGCATCCGGGCTTTCTACAACGGCCCCATAGGAGAGTCCATGGTGGAAACCATTCAGAAACTCGGGGGCAACATGACCATGAACGACCTCCATCGCTATCATGCGGTGCTTCGCACTCCTGCAGAAGGAACTTACCGGGGCTATAAAATTTATTCCATGTGCCCTCCCTCCTCGGGAGGAATCACGGTGGTGGAAATCATGAACATTCTGGAGAACTTCCCCCTGGGAGAATGGAAGCACAACAGCCACCAGAGCGTGCATCACATGGCAGCGGCCTTCCAGCTTGCCTTCTCCGATCGGGCCAACTACATGGCAGACCCCTCGTTCTACAACATCCCCTTCGACACCCTCCAGTCCAAGGAGTATGGCGCCCAACTGGCCGCCAAAATTCCGGCGGACAAGGCTCTTACGGAAATTCTCAACAGCGACATCGGGGTGGACGAACAATGGTCCACCACGCACTTCTCCGTGGCTGACGAAGCGGGGAACATCGTGGCCTGCACGCAAACCGTCAACTACTTTTTCGGCAGCAGCATCATCGACCCCAAGTACGGTTTCGTCTATAACGACGAGATGGACGACTTCTCCTCCAATCCCGAGAGCGTAAACGCTCCGGAACCAGGCAAACGACCTCTCTCCTCCATGAGCCCCACCATCGTATTGGATCCCGAGGGAAAACCTTTCCTCGCCGTGGGATCTCCCGGAGCATGGAGAATTATCACTTCCGTAGCGGAAATTATTTCAAATGTGGTAGACTTTAAGATGAACATGGACGAAGCTATCGAGGCTCCTCGCTTCACCTCTCGCGTTCTCGGCACCAAGCCGGACGTACTTCAAGCGGAATCCCGAATTTCCCAGGAAGTCCTGGACACTCTTGCCGTTATGGGGTACGAAATCAAGGTGCGGGGAGATTACGATCTCTATTTCGGAGGCGCCCAGGGAATTCTCTTTACCGATGAAGGACTTCAGGGAGCTGCGGATTCCAGACGCGACGGAGATGCGGTAGGCTACTAATTTGGTTTTTCTTTCCCGGGATAATTTTCAGCTAATTTATTCCGGAGAGTTTTTTATTTCAAATTCTTTTTAAGGAGGGGTTGTAATGAGAAAGTTTCGTATTTTGTTCGCTCTCGTTCTTTGCATCTGCATTGCGGGAGCCGCCTTCGCCGTGGAGACGCAGGATGTCTACGCCAAGCGGGGCATGGTTTCCTCGGCTCACGAGCTGGCATCCAAGGCAGGGGTGGAGATTCTTCAAAAGGGAGGCAACGCCATCGATGCGGCGGTAGCCACCGCCCTGGCACTCAACGTGGTGGAACCCAACGCTTCGGGCCTCGGCGGCGGCGGATTCATGGTAATCCGGTTCGCCCAAACCGGAGAAGTGGTAGAGCTGGACTATCGCGAGATGGCACCCAATTCCGCCACCAAGGATATGTACGCCTCGGAAGAGGCCAAGGCCGCGGGAGCTTCCAAACTGGGAGGCACCGCCGTAGGCGTTCCCGGTCAAGTTATGGGCATGTGGACCGCCCTGGCGAAGTACGGCACCATGAGCTGGATGGACGTGGCCGCCCCGGCGATCCGCCTGGCGGAAGAGGGTTTCGAGCTTGCGGAGATGCAGAACGGCATCATCACGGACAACCTGGACAAGCTTTTAGCCTACAACTCCCCCACCCAGATCGTCTTCCTCGATGCGGACGGCCTTCCGGTGGAAGCGGGAACCCTACTGCAGCAGCCCGAATTGGCCGAGGCCTTCCGCCTTATCGGTCAGGAAGGCCCCAAGGCCTTCTACAAGGGCCCCATTGGTAAAGCTCTGGTGGAAGCGGTGAACCGCACCGGAGGCAACATGAGCATGAAGGATCTGGAAAACTACACCATGGAGATCCGGGAGCCCGTCTCGGGAACCTACCGGGGCTACGAAATCTTCTCCACTCCTCCCGCCTCCAGCGGCGGAACCCATATCGTGCAGCTTCTCAACATCATGGAGTACTGCCCGGTGGGTACATGGGTGCATAACGGCCCCGAGTATCTTCACTATCTCGGCGAAGCCATGAAGCTCGTCTTTGCGGACCGACAGGAATACATGGCGGATACCGCTTTCGTGGATCTCCCTCTCCAGGGACTTACCGACAAGGATTACGCTCTCCGGCTCTTCCGGAAGATTCAGCCCTACAAGGTGATGAACGAAGTATGGCCCGACGATCCCTGGCTGTATCAGCCCCGGGAGCAGAAAACCAGCTACCTCGGCGGCACCGATGACATGCACCTTTCCACGAGTCACTTCTCCGTGGTGGATGCCCAGGGAAATATCGTGGCCTCCACGAATACGGTGAATTACTTCTTCGGCTCCGGGGTCATCGTCCCCGAATACGGCCTGGTGCTGAACAACCAGATGGATGACTTCTCCTCGGATCCTGCGAGCGTAAACGCTCCGGAACCCGGCAAGCGCCCCCTCTCCTCCATGAGCCCCAGCATCGTGCTTGATCCCGAAGGCAAACCCTTCATGACCATCGGCGCAGCGGGAGCCTGGCGGATCATCACCGCGGTAAGCCAGATTATCATGAATGTGGTGGATTTCGGCATGACCATGGACGAAGCCATCGAACAGCCCCGAATCTTCACCTACGCTTCCAGCGGCAAAGCGGGCCCCTTCCTGGTGGAGGAACCCATGTCCCAGGAAACCATCGAATTTCTGAAGATGCGGGGACATAACGTGGAAGTGCGTCCTCGGGGAGGCTATTTCGGAACCGCCCAGGGGATTCTCCTCCAGGGAAGCCAGATGAACGGCGGTGCTGACGGACGGCGTTTGGGTGTTCCCGTGGGGTATTGATCCCTCCGGCATCTCTGAACAAAAGACGTTTCGACATCTCAAAAAAACTGCTCCTTCGGGAGCAGTTTTTTTCATCTTTGCGAAAAAAAGCCCTCTCCTCTTCTCCTCCTAAAATCATGCTAGAATAACGTTATATTCAAAAAATTTCCGGCATCGGGGGGAAAGATCATGATGCGCCGCATTTCCGACACATCCAACTCCTTGGGCATCCGAGCCCTTAGAATTCTTGCAACGCTTCTTCTGGGAATGCCTATGGTTCTGGGACAACTCCTTATTCTTCCCTCCGGAGGCCAGGAAAGAGCGGCGATTCTCAAGGTTCAGGGAGACAACAACTATCCTCCCTACGAATATCTGGAAGACGGCATCCCCCGGGGATTCAACGTAGATATCATGCAAGCCCTGGCAAAGGAGATGCACCTTGCCATAGAAATTCATCTGGACGACTGGGATACGGTACGCCATCGCCTGGAATCCGGAGAGATCCACATGCTCATGGGAATGTACTTCTCCAGCGAACGGGAAAAACTCGTGGATTTCAGCACTCCTCACATTATGGTGACCAACGCCATTTTCGTCCCTCAGGACTCCTCCATCCGCACTCTTGAAGACCTCTCCGGAAAGGAAATCCTTGTCCAGAACGGGGACATCATGCATGACTACGTGCTGGAAGAAAAGATATCCTCCCGAATTTTTCCCGTGGAAAACCCCATTCTCGCCCTTCGGGAGCTTGCGGTGGGCCATCACGATGCGGCGCTTCTCGCCCGGCTCCAGGGGCTCCAGATCATCCGGGACCAGGGAATAACCAATCTTCGAGAGATTCCCGTGGAAATACATCCCCGAAAATACTGCATCGCCCTGGCTAAGGGGCAGGAAGATCTACTGGGGAAGATCGACGACGGACTGCGAATTCTCAAGGAAAACGGAACCTACGACGCGATTTACAACCGTTGGTTCGGGCTCCTCACGAAACCTTCCATATCCTTCCGGGACGTATTGGGATACGTTCTCTGGATCCTGGTTCCCCTTCTCCTGATTATAGGAGGGATCGTTATCTGGAACCGAAGCCTCCGGAAGCGGGTGCGGCTCCAAACGGAACAGCTCCGACAAGAACTCACCTCTCGGCAGATGGCGGAAGAATCTCTTCGGACCCTGCTCAACACCCTTCCGGACATCGTCTCTTTCCGGGACGGAGAGGGACGATGGATGGAGACCAACGAGTTCGCCCTCCGGCTCTTCCGGCTGGAAAACGTGGACTACCGGGGAAAGAAGGGATCCGAACTCATCGCCTACAGCCCCTCCTACTTCCGCACCTTCTTCTCCTGCTCCGAAATGGACGAGAGAACCTGGATCCAAGGGACACCGTACCGGGAAGACCAGAGTATAGATCTCCCCGACGGCACCACTGCGGTTTTCGACGTTATCAAGGTTCCCACCTTCTACGAGGATGGAAGTCGCAAATATCTCGTGGTGGTGGGCCGGGAGATTACAGAGCGAAAAAAGATGGAAACCGCTCTGCGGGAAAAGGAAGAGCACTACCGGGCTCTGGTGGAGAACGTGCCGGGAGTGGTCTTCCTCTCCGACGCCCGGAGCCCCTGGAGAATGTTCTACATCAGCGAAGAGGTTCTTTCCTTAACGGGATATCCTCAGGAAGAATTTTTGGGGGATCTCACCTGGGAGGATATCACCCTTCCCGAGGATCTTCCCCTTATGGAAGAAACCGTGAATCGAGAAATACGTAACCAGAAAAACTATCAGCTGGAGTACCGGATCCGCCACAAAGACGGCACTCCCCGGCACGTTTTCGAGAAGGCCCGGGGCATCTACACCGAAGAAGGCACCCCCCTTTATATCGAGGGAGTTCTTCTCGATATTACCGAGCGGAAGGTCGCCGAGGAGAGAGTGCGTTATCTCAACCGGAAGCTGGAAGAACGTGTACGGGAGCGAACCATGCAGCTGGAGCATGCCAACCGGGAGCTGGAAGCCTTCGCCTACTCCATCTCCCACGATCTCAGAGTTCCTCTGCGAGCGGTAAACGGCTTCAGCCGGGCTTTGGAGGAGGACTACACCCATCTCCTGGACAACCAGGGACGGAATTTCCTTGCAAGAATCCGCAGCGGGGCTCTGCGATTGGATGAGCGGATTCAAGATCTTCTCCGGCTCTCCCGGCTCACCCGGGCACCCATGGAGCCTCGCAAGCTCGATCTCACCGTCATGGCAAAACAGATCCTTGAAGACTTGGAACGAGGGGATCCGGAGCGTTCCGTGAAAATTTCCGTGCTTCCCAACATGACCGCCTTCGGCGATGCGGGACTGATTCGGATAGCCCTGGAAAACCTTCTGCACAACGCCTGGAAATTCACCCGCAAACGAGAGGAAGCCAGCATTCTCTTCGGTCATGTAAAACGCGGCAATCAGGAAATTTTCTTTATCGAGGACAACGGAGCGGGATTCGACATGGCCCAGGGAGAAAGGCTCTTCACGGTCTTCCAGAGGCTTCACGAGGAGGAGGACTTTCCCGGAAACGGCATTGGCCTGGCCACGGCACAGCGCATTATCCACCGCCACGGGGGCCACATTTGGGCAGAGGCTGTCCCCGACAAGGGAGCCACGTTCTTTTTCACCCTTCCGAAACGATCCGGCCTTTCCGAGGAAACGGACTGAAGAACTCTTCCGGCAGAAAATCACGAGATACTGCTGCAAATCATGGAAAAACCATAGAAGAAGTCCGGCCTCCTCGTAATCCCAAGGGGGCCGGACTTCTTACGTCCGCTACGCCTTGTTACAGCCCAAGGCATTGCTTTTCCGGGCAGCCTACTTGATCAAATCGCCCCGCTCTGCAGAAACCTTGATCTCTCCGCTCTGAAGCTTGGCGAAGATGGCATCCGCCTCTTTCTGGACATCCTCCCGGAGATTGGGGTTTTCCCAGGGAATCCCCACGCCGAAGTTGGCGGCATCGAAGATGAGGGTCATGCCGCCGGGAAAGGTTCCTTCCAGCTCCGCCTTGATCATGTCGAAGGCGGCGTGGTCGATTCTCTTGGTGGCGGAGGTGAGAATGATGGATTTCTTCCCGTCGTAGATGCCGTCGGCATACTGATCCACGTCAACCCCCACTACCCATACTTCCTTGCCCGCCGCGGCCCGGGTCTTGGCCTCGTTGATAACGCCTACTCCCACGCCTCCCGCAGCGGCGAATACCGCCGTAACTCCCCGATCGTACATGGAGGCGGCAATCTGCTGTCCCGCCGCCACGTCGCTGAAGGTTCCCTGATAGAGGACATTCTCGGGGTTCATGATAATTGCCGTGCCGTAGTGCTCGTTGGCATAAGCCACACCCTGCTGGAATCCCCAGTTGAATTTCTGTACCGGAGGAATCTCCATGCCTCCCACGAAACCCACCGAAGCCTTTTCAAGCTGCAGCGCCGTGGCAAGCCCCGCCATGAAACCCGCCTCATGCTCCGCAAAGAAGATGGAAACGGTATTTTCCTTCACCTCCGCGACGTAATCTCCCTTATGGGGCGCCCCGTCGAGAATGACGAACTTGCCCTTGGGATACCGGCTCTGAGCCTTGTAGATGCTGGTTTCGAACTTGAATCCCGGGGTAATGACAAAACGGTATCCCGCATCATAGAGGTTGCCGATTTCCTTGAGATAGTCCGCTTCGGTGGTTCCTCCGGGCTTGAGGTATTTAATCTGTACTCCCAGCTCTTTCTCTGCCTGGAGCACCCCCTCCCAGGTTCCCTGGTTGAAGGATTTGTCGTCGATGGTTCCCGCATCGGTGACCATTCCCACCTTCAGAGCTCCCCAGGCAAGACTTCCAAAACTCAAAGAGACCAGAAACGCCACACAAAGTACTGCCGCCATTCGCTTTCCAAACCGCTTCATACACATTCCTCCCTTTTCCCTTTGCATAAAAGGCTTTCCTCTACTCTCCGGAAAATTCCCGGAGCCTCCGCCGCTCTATTCCACGCGCTCCGCCACCAGGGGGCACTCTTCGGGAGGCTCCTCCCCCAGGGTAAGAGAATCCAGAAAGAGACGCACCGCCGCCGCCTCGTTTCGGGTATGATTCACGTGAAATTCCGCAAGGGATTCCCCCTTCTCCACGAAGTCTCCCAGGCGCTTGTGCATCCAGAATCCCACCGCGGGATCCACCGCGTCTTCCTTATGCTCCCGTCCCGCTCCGAGCATTCCCGCAGCGATTCCCAGGTCGTAGGTGTTCATTCTTGTAAGATATCCCGAGGTTTCCGCTTTTACGGGGAAGATCTTCGCCGCCCGGGGAAGCAGGGAAAGGTCCGTGCAAACCCGGGGATTTCCTCCGTGCAGAGCGATCATCTCCTGGAATTTTTCCAGGGCCCTGCCGCTTTCGAGAGCCCCCAGCACCGCCCGCTCCGCCTTGGAGGGTTCCGAAAAGACCTCTCCCATTCCAAGCATCTCCACCGCCAGAAGAACGATAAGCTCCCACAAGGCTCCCGAGGTGCATTCGTTTCGGAGGATCTCCAGGGCCTCCCGGATTTCCAGGGCATTCCCCACGGCGTTGCCCAGGGGCTGGTTCATGTCGGTCACCAGGGCCTTGGTGGGCTTGTCCGCATGTTTTCCGATCTCCACCATGATTCGGGCAAGCTCCGTCGCATCTTCCAGGACCGGCAGAAAGGCCCCGGATCCCCATTTGACGTCCAGAAGGATCTGATCGCTTCCTGCGGCGAGCTTCTTGCTCATGATGCTGGAGGCGAGGAGGGGCATGGAATCCACTGAGGAGGTGACATCCCGAAGGGCGTAGAGCTTTCCGTCCGCCGGAGCCAGGGAACCGGTCTGGCCGATCAGCGAAGCGCCGCAGGTGTTGACGATGCGCACGAAATCCTCCATGTTCTGATGCACGTTGTACCCCGGAATGGCTTCCAGCTTGTCCAGGGTGCCCCCGGTATGCCCCAGCCCCCGGCCGGACATCTTGGCCACTTTGCCGCCGCATGCCGCCACCAGAGGAGCCAGAACGATGGTGGTGGTATCCGCCACCCCGCCGGAACTGTGCTTATCCACCTTGATTCCGGGAATGGAGGAGAGATCCACGGTCTCCCCCGAGGCCGCCATGGCCAGGGTGAGATCCCCGGTCTCCCGATTCGTCATGCCGTTGAACCAGATGACCATGCAGAAGGCAGCCGCCTGGTCGTCCCCGATACTTCCCGAGGTGTAGCCGGAAACGAAGAAATGGATCTCCTCCCGGGAAAGCTCTTTCCCAAGCTGTTTTTTACGAATGATATCGGGCATGCGCATGGGTTTTATCTCCTTCTCCCCTAATAGGCGGATTTTCCGGAACCGCCCACCATCATGGCTACTCCGGAACTCGTGCCGATCCGGGAAGCTCCCGCCTGAATCATGGCGTGAGCATCCTCCCGGGAACGGATGCCTCCCGAGGCCTTCACTCCCATCTCCGCTCCCACGGTGCGCCGCATGAGGGCCACATGTTCCAGGGTGGCGCCTCCCTTGGAAAAACCCGTGGAGGTCTTCACGTAGTCCGCCCCGGTGCTCTTCGCGAGAGTGCAGGCCCGGACAATTTCTTCTTCCGAAAGAAGGCAGGTTTCGAGAATCACCTTGAGCATCCGGGATCCGCAAACCGCCTTGACCTTCCGGATATCTTCCATCACCACGTCATAGTCCCGATCCTTGAAGGCTCCCAGATTCATCACCATGTCGATCTCCCGGGCTCCCGCTCCGAGAGCTCCCTGTGCCTCGGATACCTTGGCTTCGGTATGCATGGCTCCCAGAGGGAAACCCACCACGGAACAGACCGCAACCCCGGAACCTTCCAGCTCTGCCGTACAGAGAGCCACCCGGCAGGAGTTGACGCACACCGAGGCGAATCCGTATTCCCGAGCCTCCCGGCAGAGCTGCCGCACCGCCTCGGCGGAAGCCTCCGCCTTGAGAAGGGTATGGTCTATATACGATGCAAGATTTTCCAACGGGTATCGCCCCCTTTTCAAACAATCTTTTCCCGCACATTCCTTCCGGAAAAAGAACTTTGGAAAAAATCCTGCGGAGAGGACACAAACCTTTCCGCCGCTCCATCATAGCACTCCCGGAAAGCCTCTTCAAACCCCTAAAACGACGTGCAAAAGAAACCCTCTCCATTTCTTTTCCTTACCCTTTTTTCGGAAAAACCTGTATATTTAGAAGGCGGTAGATTCTGTAAAGGGGGTACGAACCCATGGACTACGTGGTTGAGATGCTGCATATCCGCAAGGAATTTCCCGGAGTGGTGGCCAACGACGACATCACGCTTCAGGTACGACCCCAGGAAATCCACGCTCTGCTGGGAGAGAACGGAGCGGGGAAATCCACCCTCATGAGCATTCTCTTCGGACTCTACCACCCCGACGGAGGTTCCATCCGCATTCGGGGAAAGGAGGTTCGCATTACGGATCCCAACGTGGCGAACGATCTCGGCATCGGCATGGTACATCAGCACTTTCAGCTGGTGCACAACTTCACGGTAACCGAAAACATTCTTCTGGGTCAGGAGGGGGGTTTTCTGCTGGATCGCTCTCGGGGAGCCCGGAAGATCAAGGAACTCTCGGAGCGCTACGGTCTGAACATCCACGAAAACGCCAAGATCGAGGACATTTCCGTGGGAATGCAGCAGCGGGTGGAGATTTTGAAGATGCTCTACCGGAATGCGGAACTGCTCATCTTCGACGAACCCACGGCGGTACTCACTCCCCAGGAGATCGAGGAACTCATGGAGATCATGCGCAACCTCGTGCGGGAGGGAAAATCCATCATCCTCATCACCCACAAACTGCGGGAGATCAAGGCGGTGGCGGACCGATGTACGGTCATCCGCCGGGGCAAGTACATCGGCACGGTGGACGTAAAGGATACCAGCCAGCAGAAAATGGCCTCCATGATGGTGGGCCGGGAGGTCTCCTTTCAGGTGGAAAAGAAGCCCTCCGTTCCCGGAGAGGTGGTGCTGGAGATACAAGATCTTTCGGTACTCAATTCCCGAAAGTACAAAGCCCTGAAAAACCTCTCTCTCTCCGTGCGGAGCGGAGAGATTCTGGGCCTCGCGGGAGTGGACGGCAACGGCCAGGCGGAGCTGGTGGAGACCATTACGGGGCTCCGGAACCCCCTTTCGGGGACCATGGCCCTTCGGGGGAAACCCCTAAATCCCCTCTCCAGACGGGAACGAAGCGAACTCGGCATCGCCCATATCCCCGAAGACCGCCAGAAACACGGCCTCGTTCTGGAATTCACCCTGGGGCAAAACTTCATTCTCAAGAATTACTACCGCCCCCCCTTTTCGGAGAGAGGGTTTCTCAAGTTTCCCATCATCCGGAAACAGGCAGAGCGTATCGCGGAACTCTTCGACGTGCGCTCCGGCCAGGGCATCGACTCCCCCGCGGGAGATCTCTCGGGAGGCAATCAGCAGAAGGCCATCGTGGGGCGGGAGATCGACAGTGATCCGGATCTGCTTCTCGCGGTGCAGCCCACCCGGGGACTCGACGTGGGAGCCATCGAGTACATTCATAAACGCCTGGTGGAACAGCGGGATTCCGGCAAGGCGGTGCTCCTGATCTCTCTGGAGCTGGACGAGATTTTCAATCTGGCGGATCGCATCGCGGTAATCAACAGCGGGGAAATCGTGGATATCGTGAAAACCGAGAATACCAACGAACAGGAAGTAGGACTTCTCATGGCGGGAGTCCGGAGGGGGGAAACCCGATGAAAAGCAAAAACAACATCCTTTTTCTATCCCTTTCCGCGGTCTTTCTGGGACTTCTGGCGGGAGCCCTGCTTATGCTGGCCATAGGAAGCGATCCCCTGGAGGGATACACCTATCTCTTCAAGGGAGGGCTCATGAACATCGAGCGCATCGGCAATACCCTGGCCACCGCCACTACTCTCACTCTCACGGGACTTTCCGTGGCCTTCGCCTTCAAGACCGGGCTTTTCAATATCGGCGCGGCGGGGCAGATGCTCATGGGAGGACTTTGTTCCACCGCGGTGGCCCTCCTGGTTCCCGCTCCCCGGCCTCTTCTCCTTTCCCTGACCATTCTGGCGGGCTTTTTCGGAGGCGCCCTCTGGGGCTTTCTACCGGGATATCTCAAGGCCCGGTTCAACGTCCACGAGGTGGTGGCCACCATCATGACGAACTGGATCGCCTACTGGACCGTGTACTACACCGTTCCCGCCTGGCTCAAGGGGGCCTATCTGGAGACGGAATCCCGGCTCATTCCCGAGGCGGCCTCCCTCAAAACGCCCTGGCTGGACGCTCTCTTCGACGGATCCTATCTCAACCTCGGCATCTTTGTCGCTCTCTTCGCGGTAATCGTCATCTCGGTAATTCTCAAAAAATCAACCCTGGGATACGAGCTTCAGGCGGTAGGATTCAACCGAAATGCCGCGGAATACGCGGGAATCCGGGTGGAGCGGAACGTGATCCTTTCCATGATGATCGCGGGAGGTCTGGCGGGGCTTGCAGGCACCACCTTCTATACGGGATACGCCTCGAACATGCAGATCGGTATTCTTCCCAACCAGGGATTCGACGGCATCGCCGTGGCCCTGCTGGGAGCCACGGAACCCTGGGGAGTTTTCGCCTCGGCTCTCTTTTTCGGCATGCTTCACTCGGGAAAGGGATTCATGAACGCCATGACGAACATTCCTCCGGAGATTTCGGACACCATCATCGCCACCATCATCTACTTCACCGCCACCAGCGTCCTTCTCGGACGGGTGTGGGGCGGCTGGAAACGCCGCAGAAAAAACCGACAGACCCCGCAACGGGACGATACCCCCGAAAAGGAGGGAGCCTGACATGGAAATCTGGAGCATTCTCGTACAGATTTTTCCCTACGCCGTGGCCCTGACCATCCCCCTTCTCATCACTTCCCTGGGAGGGCTTTTCAGCGAGCGGAGCGGGGTGGTGAATATCGGCCTGGAGGGGCTCATGGTGATGGGCTTCTTCGCCGCCGCCATTACCGTGCAGAGCCTGGAAAATCTTCTTCCCGCCGGGGCCATTCCCCTGGGGCTTCTTGCCGCCGCCACAGCAGGAATGCTTTTCTCCCTGCTCCACGCCTTCGCCTCCATCAACCTGAATGCGGACCAGATTATCAGCGGTACCGCCATCAACATGATGGCCACCGCCCTTACAGTCTATCTCGCCCGCACTCTCACCGGAAGCGGCAACATCCGCATCCGCAACGGCATTCTGCGCCAGAACGTACCGGGACTGACGGACCTTCCCGGCATCGGCCCCCTGCTCTTTACCCAGACCTACTGGACCACCTGGGTGGTGCTGGCTCTTCTGGCGATTTCCTGGTTTCTGCTCTACAAGACCTCCTTCGGCCTGCGCCTCCGGGCCTGCGGAGAGCATCCCTCCTCGGCGGCCTCCGCGGGAATCAACGTCTACCGCATGCGCTATCTGGGAGTGATGATCTCCGGGGCCTTCGCGGGGCTGGGAGGAGGCATCATTCTGGTGACCTACTCGGGAGAATTCAACGGCACCGTGGCGGGGCTTGGCTTTCTCGCCCTGGCGGCGCTCATCTTCGGCCAGTGGAAACCCCTGGGGGTGCTGGGAGCGACCCTCTTCTTCGGCTTCGCCACCACCGTGGCCAACGTCTCCCAGGTAATTCCCCAGCTCGCGGTGATCCCTCCCCTGCTGCTCAAGAGCTTTCCCTACGTGGTCACCCTGATAGCCCTGGTGCTCTTCTCCAAAACCTCCCAGGCCCCCAAGGCGGCGGGACAGCCCTACTATCCCGGGCAGGGATAGAAACGGCGGAGAGATAAAACAAGAGGAAACGGGGTATCCGGGCATTTCTCCCGGATACCCCGTTTCCTTTCGCCCTTTGCGACAAAGCTCGGGGACGGAAAAATCAGTCTTTGCTTCGGAGGGATCTCAGAATGGCGTTGATTTCGGGATGCTCTCCCGAAACGGAGACCATGCAGAACTCCGAACCGTCGTCACTCTTCCCGAGCATTACCCGGGTAGATACGGTCTGATTCCCCTCTGTGGTACGGTAGGTGAAGCTGTAGAGTCCATCCTCCTCCACGGGAGAGGTTCCGCCGGTTTTTTCGGCGAAAAACGCCGCGGTATTCTCCAGGGTATCTCTGGGCGAAAGAACCCTCACGGTAATCCTGGCGGTACGGTTATTATCCGTAAGAGTGATAATCCCCTCCTCCTCGGAGGCCAACCACGTCTCGGGAACATCGATACAAAACCGGGTAAACGCCCTTTCTGCCGCATGGGCCGTTCCCGATAATAATATGGGCAGTGCCATCAGGAATAGTGCGATTCCCAACCTTCTCCACAGACTCCATGCTTTTTCGCACATCACCGTTTCTCCTCCGGTTTCTGTATTCTTATCCAACTCTGCAAGATTTCGCTATTCCTGAATTTGAGCGAAAATTTCCTCGTACGGAAGGGGATTCACGTTCAAGACCAGACATGCGGTGCACCAGATGCTGCGATCCTTCCGCCAGTCGTAGAAGTTGTTCATCTGCTGGGCGAAACTTTCCGGAGTCCAGGAGGAAAGGTCGTATCCCAGGGCCTGGAGAAAATCCAAAAGAAATCCCCCCATCTCGATCCGCTCTTCGTCGGTGGTATCCCCGTACCATTCGGGCTCTCCGGAATGTATCAACCAGGCGAACTGCTCCGGATACTCTTCGAGAAGTTCCACGATCTTCACCCCATCCCTCCGGGGAGCGGTAAAGTCTTTCGGGGTGGAGCGAACCGTCTCCCGCCACTCTCGAGCCTGCTCGATCTCCCGGGTAAAGACGGTGAGAGACGAGGCCTGACGGCTCCATCCCTCTTCCAGCGAGGGGATATCGGCTTCCACAATCAGGCTTTTTCCGAGAAGTTCCGCATGTTCGTAGAGCGTTACTCTGTAGCCCGGACACACTCGAAGAGAAGCCACGCTGTCATTGGGAAAATCGAAGATTTTCCGAGGATTGGAGCTTTCCCGGTCGATTTTCCACCAGAGATCGTATTCTCCCATTTCGTAGATTTCCCAGGAAATGCCCTGGTAGTTTTCCTGAGCGTAGGCTATGGCGATGCATGCCCCGCCGTCGTTTTCGAAAGCCACCGAGGCCGCCGGAGAAAGCCCCCCAAGAACCAGGCAGATGAAGAGTGCCATGAGAATACGTTTTTTTATGTAATACATGTTTTTTCTCGTCCTCCTCGTAAAGCTACCGGAATTCGGTGCTCATACGCACCAGAACGTAGGTCTGCTTGGCGTTCCACTGGGCTTCCTTGACGGTGGCCCGGAAATCCCCGAGAATCTCTTGGGGATCGTCGGCGTTGTAAATTTCTCCCGAAAGCTCCCAAAGGCCCTTTTCGGGATTCGAGGCCTCTTCGATCCGAGCGTACCAGGCCGCTTCTCCATCGGCACCCCAAAAATAGAAGTATTCCTCTTCATAGAGATAGGGAGGGTCCGACTGATCCACGGATTTGTTCGCCTCGATCTTGAGGCCGAAGTATTTGAGCACCGACTCCTCCACCCATTTCGCCTTGATGCGAAGATCTCCCTTTTCCCGGGCCTTTTCCGGAACATTTTCGATGCGGCTTTTGAAGTTGTTGATATAGTTGTGCCAGACTCCGAACCGCACGAGATCCGGATAACTTTCGGGCCGTGTCATCTCCTCGGTGCTCAGATCCAGAAAACCCAGCTCGGAGAAGTTGCTCAGAAAGATCCCCATGGCCTTGAGCTGTTTTTCGCTCGGAGCTCCCCAGGCAATTCCTCCCCAAAGCAACGCCATGACACAGAATGCGGATACCAGGCATTTCGTTTTTCTTGTATTTTTCATGCTGTTCGCCTCTTTTTATCTCGAAGGTATTGTGAAGGCCAAATGTTTTTCTAGCCCGCTGCAGGAATGGGAACGGAAAACTCCCGGTCCTCAATGGCGTTTTCGTCATCCCAGTCTTCCACGCGTTCCACGGAGCGTTCTAAAATTAGAATTTCATCCTCCTCGACATCCATGGTAATATACATATAATCCTTGGTTTTCGTGGCTTCTGCCACAGGAAAGAGCTCTTCCATGAGCGTGTCGTAAACCACCACGGAAAGCCAGCCTTCCTGCTGATCCATGGCATCCCCCCGCCGTCCCTTCGCGATGTCGTCCAGCGAAAAGACAAACCGGGCAAAGTCGATCCACTCCACAAACCCTACGGCCTGGAAGGAATTTTTTTTCTGCAGATCTTCGAAGGTATAGAGAGATATTTCCTGAGAAACACTCGTACCGCAGCTCAGGAGAAACCGCTCTCCGTCGGGGCTGAAGAGAACACTGCAGTAGGAGGCTCCCTCAAAAGGAAGAAAGCCTCGGGGATTCTCCTGCTCGTCGAAGAAATAGATACCTCTTTCCGATCCTTCCATGGCTTCGGATAACTCGGGATCCACCACCACCCAGAAAAAAAGGCCCTGCTCCGTGCCGCACTGCCCCGGAAACTCCTCTTCCAGAAGTTCTCTGTTTCCGTCGGCATACACTCTGTAAATTTTTTCGTCCTCGAGAACATACGTTTCCTGATCCGCAAAGGCTCCAGCCCTTGTCAAAACAAGCATGCCGAAAAGACACAATCCCAAAGCCAATCCTATTCTTTTCCTTGCCACTATTGATCACTCCTGTCTCCAATATGGGAATATTTTTTACTGCTTCTCCGCCTCATCCCCTCCGGAGGGCCAGAAAATATCCGCATCCTCCGCAGAAAAACGAAGCTCTTTCCGGGGGGGCAAAGTCGTGAGAACAAGAGTCTCTCCCGCAGAAAATCGAATTTCCTCTATCCGCTCGGGAAGATCCGGAGAGAGCGCGAGAAAACCCGAGAAATTCCCGTCATCATCGAAAAAACAAATTCCCGGAAGCTCCCCTTCCACCGCATCGCCGGAAGTGATGGCAGCCCAGGAGTAAAACTTTGGAGAGGCCTCCTCCAACCCCTGGAGAATTGCATTCTTTACGGGGGAACGTTGCAAGATTCCCTGAATGCGCCACACATGGCTTCCCTCGCGAAGGGTGTAGAAGAAACCCGATTCGGGAATCCGAGGCTGCCAGAACCACCATAAACAGGCCCATATCAAGAGAACAGCGCCTCCCCCGGCTACTCTCATGCGGCGCCTCCCTTCCGGTTTCTTTTTTCTCATTCCTTCTCCTTACTTTACGTTAAGTTCCCAGGAGCCCCCGGTTACGTTCTGGCTGCAATTGAAGTATACGGAGCGGTAGTTCTTTCCGTTGGGACATCCGTCATGTTCGTAGTATTTGAAGGCATTGTTGATTACGTCCCATCGCGCCCAACCCTCGCTGCGCCCGTGTACCACCTTGCCGCCGGATTCGATGTAGTAGTAAATCCTTTTGTTGGGATCGTGGGGCACCTGGATGGTGCGTCTGTCCAGGGGGTCCACCCCCCACCACCCCCGGCAGCACCAGGAACTTTGGTTGAGGTCGTAATAAATCAGGGAGGCGGCGATCTTCTGGTTTCTGTGGTTATCCAGGATAACCTTGACGGCTTCCGCCTGGGGAAGCCGCGTAAAGAGGCTCAACCCCAGAATCAGAAGCGCCAGCCACAAAGTCGATACTTTTTTCATGTTCCTTTCTACCATTTTTATCCTCCTTATCATGTAAAAATCCTCCAAGACCCTTTCTTCATCCGCTTATTCGCCGTCGAAATCCACAAAAACCGCATCCATGAGCTCACGTACGGTAATGGTCACTCTGCCGTTTCCCCAGGAGATTACGTTCCCGTCGGTGCTCACCGAGTTGAAGAGCGCCGAATCCCGCAGATCCGCATATCGGGCGGTCTCCAATTTCCGGCTCATGTCCACCACCATAACGCTTCCCGTTCCCATTTCCACGAAGAGGCGCCAACCCTTCAGTGGCATGATCGTTCTGATGAAAGACATCTTTCGCCACTCCCTCCTCTTGTAAAAGCACTTCGCCTTTCTCCCGGATCAGAAGACCCGTTCCCCCAGGGAGATCCTATCTCCGAAGTGGATTCGGTAAACTCCCTGGTCCGCCCCCTTGTTCAGATAGAGCATGGAACCGTCGTAGGAGACTTCAAAACAGATCATCTCTCCGTTTTTCAGCTCCGCGAGCCATGCGGTCACTCCCTTGTTCTCCGTAAGAGATTCTCCGTGGTATACCGGATTTCCGGAGATTTTCGTACCGAGGATCTGCTCCGAGGCAGCTTCCATGCGACGCCGATCTTCTTCGCGGAGCCCTGATTCTCCCCGAAGATATAGTTCCAGTTCCTCTTCCGAGAAGGAGCGTTCGAACTCCGTTTCCAGGGTGTCGTCATCCTTGAGGCGTTCCTCGGTTATAACGAAGCGTCCCAGATCCTCCTCATAGGTTTGGGTTTTTCGCCACAGCAAAGTAAGCCTTTCCTCCCGCCAGGCGTAAAGGGTTTCCACGTTGTCCGTGGCGCTGCCGTGGCAGAAGCTGAAAATTTCTTTCGCATCCTCGTGGAATTGGGGGCTCGCAATCTCCTCCAGGGCTTCGTTTTTTTCGAAGAGGTTCTTTTCCGGATTCCAGAGATAGCATGCATAGTACGTGTTTATAGAACCCAAACTTTCAGGGATTTGAAGATCCAGAAATCCGTCGAAGTTCATATCCACAAGGGATACGAGTTCCATGGACATTTCCTCCGCCATCCTTACAGCATCTTCATCGCAGGGAATGCGCTGTACCATCTTTGCACCTTCCGCAACCCGCACCTCTCCCTCCGCAAAGGTCAGCGTCAGGGAAGGAAATCCTTCAGCCACCTTGAACGTTACGGGTTCCATCACTTCAGACATGCCCGGCGACACCCATATGGCCGCCGCAAGACAGGCCATGAAAATTTTCCCGAACAGATTCATGTCCTTTTTCAGCTCCTTTCTCCATTTTCCCGGCTCCATGAAGAGGAGCCGGCGCGTTACCTTTTCCCGAATTGTCCGCAAAAGGCGGAGTCTCCTATCCTGTACAGGATAGGAGACTCCGCCTTTTAGGAGTACCCTCGTTTCGGGTAGTTTTACGAATGGCCTTTCGAAAGAGCTTTTTTAATTTCCCGTCGGGAGCGGATTCCGAGCTTCTGAAAAATGGATTTCAGGTAAAACTTGACGGTATTTTCCGAAAGGAAAAGCTCCGCCCCAATGTCGCGGTTGATTTTTCCCTCCGCCGTGAGCAGAGCCACCTCGTATTCCCGGGGCGTGAGCCCTTCCGGAAGATTCTCCTCGCAGAGGCTTTGAAGGATCTTCACTCTCCCCCTGTCATAGCGATCTTGCAACTCCGAGAATTTCTGCCGCTCCAAGGGCGGCTGCTCGGCAAGAGCTCTTTTAAGGGAGGTTCCCAAAAGATCCGCATTTTCCGCAAAGGGAAGAAGCAACCCATCGGACAGCGCCAGATTCAAAGCATCCTTCAAGGCGTGAGTTCCCTCGGCATTTCGTCCCAAACGGAACTGGGCGATAGAAATGTAGATGGTTACGTAAATTTCCGCCAGAAGGTTTCGGTGCTTCCGAGTAACGGCGAGAAACTCCTCGGATCGCAGAATAACTTCCCGTTCCCTTTCTCCAAGCAATAACAGACGCCCATATATTATGCAGGCAAAAGGAACTGAGGGAGAGAGGGTTTTCAAAAAATCCCCCTCCCGAATCCATGCGGGAACGCTCTTGGGATCGTTCAGCAAAATCGCGGTAAAACCCGCGGCCATATCGGCGATGCGCCTCGAGAGAGCGTAAAGGGAGTTGTGGGCGCACTCGTTCATCAGGCGAGCGCTTTCCCCAAGCCCCGGAGCGTCGCCTCGCAACAAGGCGATTCTTTGCAATAGCAACGTGGTGCAGATATAGAGGCTGTCCTGATTCCAGCGTCGGGTTATCTCCAGAGCCTTGAGGGCCAGGGATTCCGCCTTATCGGGAAAACCCCGGTACAGCAAAACCTCCGCGCGAAAGAGCACATCCGCTCCGCTGCCGTTTCCCGAGGTCAGCGCATTGTAACGGGGAAGCCAGTAATCCATCTGTTCCATCTCCACATCCAGCTTGCCGCATTCGCTGAAGTACATGCCCAGTACCGAGGGCCAGCCGAAGGTCCAGGGAGAATCGGGCCGAAAAAGGCGGCTTTCGTTTCCCAGAAGCTCGTAGGCCCGCTGATGCATCTTTCCCATTTTTTCGATGTCGTTGTAAAAACCGAAGGAGGTGACCAGATAGAGTTCTCCCAAAAGAGAACGTCGGCGATCCTCCTCCATCTCGCAGGTTTCCAGAAGCTCCCTCATTTCGGCGCAAAGCCTTCCGTAAAGCTTCACATCTCCCAGGGTAAAGGCTTCGAAAGCTATGGATATCAATGTGAAGGCATTATTCCGACGCAGCTCGGGGGTGGCGTTTTTTACGATATTTCGCAGAATGTCCAGCATCTCCTCCCGGCTCGAGTCGAGGATGGCCCGGGAAAGATCCACACAACGCAAATCCAGGGAAAGTATGGCAGAATAATCCTCCAGAGAATAGAAAAAATTCAGAGCCTGGGTCTTTTCGTTCTGTCGGGCACACCATTCCCCCGCCCGGCGAAGAATTTCCCGGCGCAGGGGTTCCGGCTCGTCCAGCAGGGCGGAACGTACGAAATCCAGAAGAATGGCGTGGGGAAAATAGCGGCGGCTTTCCAGGTCGTAGCGGAGAAACATCCAGCGGTTAAAAGCTTCCTCCAGGGGTTCCGGAAGGGATTCCGTGTTCAGGAGAAAACAAACCTGGAGCACCGTAAAATTATCGAAGGGGGAGAGGCGGAAAAGCACCTGTCGTTCTTCCCGGGAAAGTCCCTGCCAGAGCAATTCGTTCACGAGTTCGTAAATGCTGGATCTTCTTTCGAGAGATCCCGTGCGGATAAAGCTGATCAGCTGCAGATACAGGGCGGTAATCCACCCCTCGGAGTAGCGGTGGAGCTTTCGCATCTGGTCCTTCTCCAGGCTCACTCCCGCCATGCGGTAGTACTCTCCTATCTCTTCCTCCCTCAAGCAGAGGTCTTCGTTTTCGATCCGGAGAACCTCCGCGTTGCTCAGCACCACCAGTCCCCGGGAGGAAAGCTGCTGGGTAAGAATAAGAATGCGGAGCCCCTTGCCGCCGTGATCCACCAAAGCCCTCCACACGGCTCCGGGAAGGTTCCTCTGAAGGAACTGAAAATTATCGCACACGAGATAGGTTTCTGCGTCGCAGCGCAACTCTCTCAGGGCCTGGGCAATTTCTCCCTGATTCTCCTCCATGGGCAATCCCAGGCGCAGCAAACGGGATCCCCCGGAAGGATCGATCTCGTTCAAAATCCGGCAAAGCCGCGTCCACCCCGATGTTTGGGGCTCTTCGCTGGCCACGAACCACCGAACCGAGACATTTTTCATTTCCGAGGTTCCGAAAAAATCCTGTACCGCCGTGGTTTTTCCCGCCCCTGAAGGAGCTTCGATAAAGGTGGTGCGAAACTGCCGGATCTGCTCCAATCTTTTTTTCAAGCGACTTGAATAATAGTGAATTTGAGGACGGTACTCACACACATCGGAACGCAACGTCATCCCTCCTTGAGGCTGTTCTCCCGAAGAAACATACCATAAAAATCACGGAGACCACACTTTTTGAAAAACCGGCGGGGCTGGTTTTGGCGTAAAAAGAATCTTCCGAGAAGTATGCGTGATTTCCATACGCCTTATAGGCATGTTTTTTACCGTTTTTACCGTCACAGCCCAGAGTGCATACATGTCAAGAGACAGGGAACATGTCACCTCTATTTGGCGAAAACGGGATAGGGATGATATTATTCCTATCCCGTCACAACCCGGGGCGCATACATTGACAGGAGGCCTCGGAGAGAGTAGAATCTTTCTCCGCCATGACCGACGGTCATCATGAGAAATACGTGGTCATTTCCAAAACTCACAGTCATTTCCAAAGCACCCACGAGAGGGGGAGTATCATGGCACGGCTTTCGGCAAAGAAAAAGGCCGTCCTGGAGACCTTAATGAGAGAATCGCTCTTCTCTGCAGCGGAAAAACTCATCCAGAGGGAGGGATGGAAGGGAACCACCGTAGAGCAGATTGCTCAGGAAGCGGGAGTTTCCAAGGGAACGGTCTATAACTATTTTCGAGATAAACGGGATATACTCTCTTCCCTTTTGGAGAGAAATACCGAGGGCATCAGACTCTTCGTGCGCTCCGTCGATGTGGCGACAGGCGACCCCGTACATGTTCTGGAGGACATTCTGAGCAGAATTCTTCACGACCTTTACTCGAAACGCAAACTCATCGCCGCCACGGTGCAGGCCTACCATGAAAACATGGATCTCCGTCACGACTTTGAATCGCATCATGCCATGCAGGAAAAACATCCCCTCTGGGAAGTTCGTTCCTGCATACGAAAGGTTATCGCCAAGGGAGTGGATACGGGAGGGTTTTCCCCCGTGGACCCCGTTATGGCGGAAACTGCCCTTAACGCCATGGTCATGGGAGTGGCCAAACAATTCGCCATGGATATGGTGGATTTTCCCGGAGAAGCCTATATAAGCACCATACAGAATCTTGTGATGCACGGGCTTTCCTCTGACAAAAAAGGTTCGTGATCTCATGCAAATTTTACTTTTTATTTTTTGAAGGGACGGTGTGTGTAGTATATGAAAAATGCTCGTCAAAAAGGATCCGTAAAGGTGATAATGTTGATCCTTCTACTGATAGCGGGAGGCTTTGCGGCAAAGTATTATCTTCTGGATCGTCCGGCGCAGGAAAAACGGCAGCAGGCTCAGGCCCAGGAACAGCGAAAGCCTCAGGCTCCCGCAGTGGTGCTTTATACGGTGGAAAAGGCGGATCTCGCGGTTCCGCGGGAGTATCTGGGAAGAGTGGTTCCTATCCAGATAGTGGATCTTCGGCCTCAGATCAGCGGAACCATCGACAAGGTGCACTTCAAGGAGGGCTCTCTGGTTAAGGAGGGAGATCTTCTCTTCACTCTGGACGATCGGGAGTTCAAGACCAGCGTGGCCCTTCGGAAGGCGGAACTCGCCAAGGCGGAGGCAAATTACGACCGGGCCTCGAAGTACAAAAAACGTCTTCAGGCAGCGGACTCCCGGAGCGTTTCCGCTTCGGACATGGAAATGGCCGAAAGCGACGTGCTCCAGGCCAAGGCGGCGGTACAGCAGGCCAAGGCGGCACTGCAGCTGGCCCAGATCGACCTGGGGTATACCAAGATTAGCGCTCCCATTTCCGGCCGAGTGGGGAAGGCTCTTTTCACCAAGGGAAACTACGTGACCCCTGCAAATGCGGAGCCTCTTACCACCATCGTTCAGATAGATCCCATACGGGTTACCTTTTCTCTTCCGGACCGGGAGTATCTGAACCAGCTCGAAACTTTTCGCAATCCCGAGAGCACCGTATACGACACCACTCTAACCCTGGCAAACGGCGAGATTTACGACAAAAAGGGAGAGCGGGATTTCGAGAATAACGTCATGAACAAGGAAACCGCCACCATTACCGTAAGCCTCCGTTTCGAAAATAGCCAGGGAGCCCTGGTTCCGGAATCCATGGTCCGGGTTCAGGCCCGGCCCGCCAAGTCCAAAATCGTCCCGGTGATTCCTCAGGAGGCGGTTTTAGCCGATAAAACCGGAGATTTCGTCTACGTAGTGGACGGCGAAAACAAGGCGAATCCGACCCGGATCGTTCTGGGAGAATCCATGGGAAAAATGTGCGAGGTAGTCTCCGGCTTGGAGGGGGGAGAGAAGATCGTACTTCTCGGAATTCAGGCTCTCCGCCCCGGCATGGTGGTGGCACCTCTGCCGGAGGAAAAGAATACGACGAAATCTCCCGCGGAACTGGCTCAGGTTTCGGGCTACGACCTTACGCTCATTTCGTCCGATGACATCGGAAATACCGGGAAAGACGAGTAAATCATGTTTTCGAAGTTTTTCATCGAACATCCCCGATTCGCCATGGTGGTCTCGGTGGTTCTGGCATTGGCCGGAACCATCGCGGCCCTGAATCTGCCGGTAAAGCAGTATCCCGACGTGGCTCCGCCCCAGGTCAGCGTGGAAGCCAGTTATCCCGGGGCGGACGCGGAGACCCTGGCCAATACCGTGGGAGTTCCTCTGGAGGAGGCCATCAACGGAGTGGATGACATGATTTACATGAACTCCACCTCCAGCAATACCGGATACTATTCGCTCACCATAACCTTCAAGACCGGCACCGATACGGATATGGCCCTGGTGAAGGTCCAGAACCGGGTGCAGCAGGCGGAACCTCTTCTTCCGAGCGCAGTTACCGCCCGGGGAATAACCACGGAGGCCCGATTTTCCAACACCCTGGGCTTTGTGGCTCTGATTTCCCCCAACGGAACCCGGGACGCCGCCTTTATGACGGACTATGCCCAAAACAACGTCCGAAACGCCTTGAAACGGGTTCCCGGACTCGGAGACGTTCAGGTTATGGGAGCCAAATACAGCATCCGGGTCTGGCTGGATCCGGATCGTCTGGCATCTCTGGGCCTGAGTACCTCGGACGTGGCGAGCGCCATCGCCAGCCAGAACCGACAGGCCTCTCTGGGATCCATCGGATCTGCTCCGAACGAGGGCGAAGCCCCCCTGGTCTATACGCTTACCACCAAGGGACGCCTCGACAACGTGAAAGATTTCGAGAACATCGTTCTCCGGACCACCGAAGACGGGGGATTAGTGAAGCTCAAGGACGTGTCCCGCATCGAACTAGGGTCCGAGGACTACACCTTTCATGCGGGGCTCAACGGAGCTCCCGCAGCCATGATGCTCCTTTCCCAGGCTTCGGACTCCAACGCCCTGGACGCCATGAGAGCCACGGAAAAGGCTCTGGCGGAACTCTCCAAGAACCTGCCCTCGGATACAAAGTTCGTCATCGGCTACGATTCCACGGAATACGTGCGGGAAACCATCCACGAAATTCTCGTTACTCTGGGACTCACCTTCTCCCTGGTGGTACTCGTCTGTTACGCCTTTCTTCAGGATTGGCGGGTCACCCTGGTGCCGGTTATGGCCATTCCCATCTCTCTTCTGGCCACGTTCATCGGGCTTATCGTTCTGGGATTCAGCATCAACATCCTCACCCTCTTCGCCTTCGTATTGGTTATCGGAACCGTGGTGGACGACGCCATCATCGTGGTGGAACGGGTACTGTACATCATGCATCGGGACAACGTGGGTTCTGTGGAGGCCACGATACAGGCTATGAAGGACGTTACCGGCCCCATGACCGCCACCACCCTGGTCTTTCTGGCCATCTTCGTGCCCGTGGCCTTCATGGGAGGTATGACCGGGGTCATCTACCGCCAGTTCGCGGTTACCGTCGCCTTTTCCGTGGTGTTCTCCCTGGTGGTGGCCCTTACTCTGAGTCCCGCCATGTGCGCCCACATATTCCACGGTATCGAGCCCAAGACGAGGGGACCCCTGGCGTGGTTCAACACCGTGGTATTGAAAGCTTCCAACGGCTATGTGAAAGGATCCATGTGGATCGCCCGCAGAACCCTGGTAACTCTGGGATTGCTGGCTCTGGTCATAGCCATTTCGGTAGGAATTCTCAGGATGACTCCCACCTCCTTCGTACCGGAGGAAGACCAGGGAGCCGCCTTCATGGTGGTCCAGCTCCCGGAAGGGGCGTCCCAGGAACGTACCGAGGCCGTGGCGGCCAAACTGGTGCCGCAACTCGAGAAAATCCCGGGCGTCAGATACGTCATCGATATCGTGGGTTACAGCATTCTGGGAGATTCCGGAGAGAACGTGGCCTCCCTTATCATCGTGCTGGATACATGGTCCGAAAGAAATACTCCCGAGACGAGCCAGGGAAGCATCGTAAACAAGGTGCGCGCCATGGCCGCCACCATGCCCGAGGCGAAAATCAACATCTTTACCCCCCCCGCCATTCAGGGGCTCGGCATTTCGGGAGGGTTGGACGTACGGCTTCAGTCCACCATCGACAACGATCCCCAGAAGCTGGCTCAGATCATGGGACAATTCCTGATGAAGGCAAATCCGGCTCCGGAATTTCTGTATGCCTTCAGCACCTACACCGCCGATACGCCCCATCTCTTTCTGGACATCGACCGGGATAAGGCGGAAATGCTGGGCATTCCTCTGAGCAGTGCCTTCGAAACCCTGCAAACCTACTTCGGCACCGCCTACGTGAACGACATCAACATCGGCACCACGGTGAACAAGGTTATTCTTCAATCCGACTGGCCCTACCGGGAGGAAATTTCGAACGTGAGAAACATCTTCGTAGAAAACAAACGGGGAGATCGGGTTCCCGTGGACAGCTTCCTGAAGGTGAAGAAGACCGTGGCACCTCGGGCGGTAAGCCGGTACAACCTCTTTCCTACCGCCTCCATTATGGCCTTCATGACCCCGGGCTTCTCTTCCGGAGCGGGCATGGCCGCGGTGGAACGGATCGCTGCGGAACTTCCCGAGGGGTACAAGGTGGATTTCTCCGGCATGACCTATCAGGAAAAGGAGTCCAGCGGTCAGACCGGCATCATGGTGGGGCTTGCGGTGCTCTTCGGCTATCTCTTTCTGGTGGCCCAATACGAGAGCTGGTCCGTTCCCCTGGGGGTTATTCTCTCTCTTCCCGTGGCATTACTGGGAGCCCTCATCGGGATCTTTATCATGAAATTGTCGTTGAGCATCTACGCTCAGTTGGGTATACTGCTTCTGGTGGGGCTTGCCGCCAAGAACGCCATCCTCATCGTGGAGTTCGCCAAGGAGCAGCATGACGGAAAGGGGCTTTCCATTATCGAGGCTGCGGGAATCGCCGCATCGGAACGATTCCGATCGGTCATGATGACCGCCTTCACCTGCGTCATAGGAGTGCTCCCCATGCTGTTCGCCAGCGGCGCCGGAGCGGGAAGCCGCATTCACGTGGGAACCACCATGTTCTTCGGCATGAGCATCGCCACCACCTTCGGCATTTTCCTCATTCCCGGACTCTACGTGTTCCTCCAGACCTACCGGGAAAAAATCAAGGCCGCCATAGGGCGGATGGTGCTGGGTAAAAAACCGGATACTCAGGAAGAGGAGTAAAACATATGAAAAAAGGCGCAACCGCAATTCTGATCTCCCTGGCCTTGACTGCGGGCTTTCCCCTTTCAGGGATCGCCGCGGAAAATCCGGCTCCGGAGGATCTGCAACTCGAACTCGGCAAATGGACCGATATGGCCAAACGGTACCCCATGCCCTATTTCGCTTCTCCCGAAGTACCGGACGCTCCGGCTCCGGAGGTGCTGGCCCGCTGGTGGGACTTTCTGGGGGACGATACCCTGACGAAACTCATCTTGGTCTCCCTGGAGAACAACCGGGATATCCGAACCGCCCGGTCCAAATTCGCGGAAGCCCGGGCGGCCCTGGGCATCAGTAAATCCGCGGTGCTTCCCTGGATCGACGGCAGCGGCTCCTTTACCAACCTGAAAAGCGGAGAAAACGCCAATCTCAGCGGCCAGCAGGTAGGCCCGGTGGACCTGTACAAGCTCGGCATCGACGCCTCCTGGGAAATCGACTTCTCCGGAGCCCAGGCCCTGAAAATCGAGGCCAGCGCCGCAGACCTCCAGGCTCAGTACGGAGCGTTGCACAGCGCCTGGGTAAGCCTCTCCTCCGAAGTGGCCCTGAACTATCTCTCCCTTCGAACGCTTCAGAAAAGACTCCTGGTGGCGGAGAAAAACCTGAGCCTGCAACTGGAAACGGTGGAACTGCTTCAGTCCAAGTACGATTCCGGACTGGCGGACGAGCTGGATCTGAGCCAGGCAAAATACACCATGGAACAGACCAAATCCACCATTCCCCCTATCAGGACAGGCATCGAAGAGGCCATGAACCGCTTGGCCATTCTGGTGGGAGAGGTACCGGGAAGCCTTCTCGAAGAGCTTTCCGAGTATCGGGCTCTGCCCAGCCCGGAAAGAATCGATCTGGTGGGTATTCCCGCAGACTTCCTGCGCCAGCGCCCGGATATCTTTATGGCGGAACGGCAACTGGCGGCCCAGATGGCCCGGAAAGATGCGGCGAAAAAGGATTTTATTCCCAAGCTGATTCTCTTCGGCTCCATCGGCCTGGAATCCTACGGCTCCGCCAGCGGCCTTTCCATCTCCGACGGAGGACTTTACTCCATAGGCCCCCAGATTTCCTGGCCCATCTTCCACGGAGGAGCCATACGAAAGAATATCGAGGTTCAGACGGAGAGGCAGGAACAGGCTCTGGCAGCCTACGAACAGACGGTGCTCGATGCGGTGGCGGAGGTTCGAAACGCTCTCACTGCGGAAATTCAGGAAAGAGAACGAAACGGATCTCTTCAGCGGGGAGTGACTGCCGCCACCACCGCCATGGAAGTGGCGGAGGATCAGTACAATCACGGGCTCAAGGATTTCAACAACGTCATCATCGCCCAGAGCGCCCTGCTGAATCTGGAGGAGCAGCTCGCCCTGAGCGACGGACAGATGCTCTCCAATCTCATCCAGATCTTCAAATCCCTGGGAGGAGGATGGGCCCCCATGGAGGAATACGCTCCGGTGCAGGCGAGAATTCTCAACAAAGAAGAACCCACGGGAGGCATAGAACTCTCCAGCGAAAGCCAGGCATATCTCGACAGTTTAAGGAAAGAGCTCGAAGCCTCGAAATAGCACACTTCACAGGTTGTACACGTTTATCGAAACCGGAGCCCGGAAAATTTTCGGGCTCCGGTTTCGCATTTCCTCTTGACTTTGCCATAGTGTTAAGGTGTATGGTATCTCCACAATAATGGGAAAATTGGCTGAACAGCTCCTTATGGAAAACGCTTTCCACCGCTCCAGATGCGCGGTCGGGGTTTTCCATAAGGGGACACCGGGGATCCCTGAAAAAGGCACTACCTATTTTCACGCTCGAGAAAGGATGGATTTTCCATGAAGATCGAACTTGCACATGCCGCGAAGTCAACACGGGGTTGCGGGAAAATTTTTTTTCTGGGATTGCTTCTTCTGCTTTTCCAGCATACCGCCGAGGCCACCACTTGGACCGTCACGAGCACCGAAGACAAGCCCTACAATCCTCCTGAGGGCACCCTGCGCCATGCGGTACAGAACGGCTGGAACAACGACATCGTCACCTTCGCAAATTCCGGCATGGAAATCCAGCTTACGGAAGAACTGCCCATCACCAAGAACTTCACCATCATGGGAAGCTCCACCACAATTCGCCAGACCGCCCCGCATCACCGGGTCTTTTCGGTGGCTTCCGGAGCCTTCGTGCGGATGGAATACCTCACCATCACCGGAGGTAAGGGCTACAGCGGCGGTGCAGGGGGAGGCGGCATTCTGAACAAAGGATATCTTACCCTCTACCGCTGCACTCTTCGGGATAACTACGCCTCCACCTACGGAGGGGGCATCGAAAACCATGGAGATCTCACCCTGAACATCGTCACCCTGGAAAACAATACCGCCAAACACCAGGGAGGAGGAGTCTGCAACCGCATGGGAGGCACCCTGAACGCCTACACCTCTACCATACGGAATAATACTTCCGAAGGGTACGGAGGAGGATTGACGAATTTCGGCACCGCCAACCTGCTTTCTCACACCGCCCTTTCGGGCAATACCGCCCTTCGGGGAGGGGGGATCTATAACGATGGAAGCATCACCACTTCCTGGTGCACCGTAAGCTCCAATCAGGCATCGGAATCCTCCGCGGGAGGAGGAATCGAGAGCTACGGCTCCGTAGCCCTGGCGGAAAACTCCGCGGTCACCGATAACACCCCTCTGGAAATTCTCGGGGACTATACCACCGACGGCTCCTGCACCATCGGCACATCCCCCGGAAGAAGCTCCGTAGCCCTGGGGGGAGTGGCTTCGGGCTCCTCTCCAGAAGCTCGCTCCACCGCGGGAGAATCCGACGTACGACGTGCGGAGGAGGATCTGGGGAATGCCGGAAGCACCCTGTACAGAGAGGTGAAAGATGCCCTTTCGGGAGACCTCCGAGGCATTTCGGGGAACCTTTCGGTTTCTCTGGAAGGCATGAACGCCACTCTCTACAACGCCTTCACCTACGAAAACGTGCCCCTGGAAGATGTCTCGGGCAACGGAGAGCTGGAGATCGAGTTCACCGCCTCCTGGCCCAAGTACGTGCGCTACTACGCCGCCTTCGCCCTGGCGGAGGAGGATACAGCGCATGAGAGGAACACGAAAACCCTGACTCCCGGAAGCTACGTCCTTCCCGAACGGGGCATTCAGTTCGAGATTCAGCCGGGACAGGATCTTCCCGAGGGAGTTACTCCTCCGGATTTCTACGAACCCGGGGAAGGATTGCGAACCTGGCGGAACACCGTGGCGGATAACGGTTCCTTCGACCTCGACCCCGAGGCGGGAATGGTGACCTTCCGAATCTGCTCCGTCCGGGCGGAGGCGGAAGCCCCCGCATCGGGAGGCGGCGGTTCCGGAGGATGCCATACCGGAGTCGGAGGCACTCCAGGGCTTCCCCTTCTGGTGCTTCTGGGACTACCCTTGGCAATCGCTCGGCTCAAAAAGAAATAATTCTGGAATTCGGAAAAAAGGGAAAATTTTTTCTTGCCCCTTGACTTTGACACCGTGTCAAGGTGTATGCTTAACCCATGAAAGACACACCTTGTACGAAAATCCATGAAATTGAAGGAGGACGGTTCCGTGAAAGACAAAGGTACGAAACACCCCAAGGAGATGGAAAAAGAGGCTCTCCTGAAGGAAGAAAAAAACCGGAAACCCGGCGAGCTGGAGGATGGAGAGCTGGAAAATCTCTCCGGAGGCGAGGGAATGAACACGGGAAACGTGATTCTTCCCAAATAAAAAATTCCCCTACGCAACAAGGACGAGGATGCATTGACGTTCCTCGTCCTTGCTATGTCCGAAGACATCCCTTGCTTTCTCCGCCGGATCTCTTCACTCGGATCTTTCGAGGGGCAAACACCGGAGAAGACATCGGCAAAATACGGAGCATGGCAAATCTTGGAACAGAAAAACGGGAAGGAATGATCTCCATGCAAAGGACATGTGAAAAAAAAAGAAGGGAAAAAACCACCTCGTATACCCGAAACATTCCTCTTTGTCTATTTTTGTGCGCCTTGACCTTTCTGGTTTTTTTAGGAGTTCCGGGCTTTTCTAGTCCCGCCAATGCCACCACTTGGATCGTCACCAGCGAAGCCGATGACGGAGCCAGGGAAACCCTGCGCCATGCGGTGGAAAACGCTGCGGCGGGAGATACCGTTTCCATTCGTGTGCCTGTGGTGAACCTTAGGGGATACCTTTTCGTCAATAGAAATCTCACCATAAGCGGATATCCCTCCGCCACCCTCCGCCAGACCGTAGCAGGGGAACGGGTAGTCTACTTCATTCCCGGCATCACCTGCACCCTCAAGGGCCTCACCATCACCGGGGGGGATCTCTCGGGAAGCTCCGCCTGCGGAGCAGGGCTCATCAACCATGGCACGCTTACCATGGAAAACTGCACCGTCACGAACAACACCGTGGGAGGGGGCATTCTGAATGCGGGAAACCTCACCATGTACAGTTGCACCGTGAGCGACAACACCGCCAACTGGCCCCGCAGGGCCGCAGGAATCAATAACGAGGCCAGCGGGTACAGCACCCCGGTTCTCACCATGCACAACTGCGTGGTAGAGGGAAACGAGAATTACGACACCGCCGGAGGGGGCATTCTGAACGGGGAAATTCTCTACATGTACTGCTGCATCGTGGAGAACAATAAGAGCAAGGGCTCCGGAGGAGGATTGCTCCTGAATCTCTACACCGAAACATATCTGGCACAAGGAACCAAAATCAAGAACAACACTCCGGACCAGATCGCGGGCTCCGGAAGCTATACCACCGACGGCAACTGCTATATCGGCGGTGGGCCGGGGAGAAGCTCCGTGGCTCTGGGGGGAATGGCTTCGGGATCCTCTCCGGAGCCACGCTCCACTGCGGGAGAATCCGACGTACGATTTGCGGAGGAGGATCTGGGGAATTCCGGAAGCACCCTGTACGGAGAGGTGAAAGATGCCCTTTCGGGAGATCTTCAGGGAATTTCGGGCAGCCTTTCCGCATCTCTGGAAGGCATGGACGCCACTCTCTACAACGCCTTCACCTATGAAAACGTCCCTCTTGAGGACACCTCGGGCAGTGGGGAGCTTGAAATAGAGTTCACCGCCTCCTGGCCCAAGTACGTGCGGTACTACGCCGCCTTCGCTCTGGCGGAGGAGGATGCGGCGCATGGGGGGAACACGAAAACCCTGACTCCCGGAAGCTACGTCCTTCCCGAAAGGGGCATCCAGTTCGAGATTCAGCCGGGGCAGGATCTCCCCGACGGCGTGACTCCTCCGGATTTCTACGAACCCGGGGAAGGATTGCGAACCTGGCGGAACACCGTGGCGGATAACGGTTCCTTCGACCTCGACCCCGAGGCGGGAATGGTAACTTTCCGAATCTGCTCCATCCGGGCGGAGGCGGAAGCCCCCGCATCGGGAGGAGGCGGTACGGGAGGATGCAACGTCGGAACGGGAACTGCTTCGGGGCTCTCTCTGCTGCTCTTGGGATTGCCTCTGGGGCTCTTCGGCGGAAAAAGAATCCGGTAACATTTTGAAATACCCAGGTGTACCGGGGGGAGGCACCGTGCGTCCCCCCGGTTTTTATGCCTACCCCCTCTTTACGCTTTTTCTGGATAAACCACTTCGAAATCCTCGCAGAGTACGAGCATATCCTCCCGGAATTCCCGACCGTACTCCCGAAGCCCCCGGGAAAAGGCTGCCCGATGCGCCCGGCGCCAGTATTCCAGGGATCCGTCCCCTTCACCCTCCCGGGCTGCAAATTCCGGGGGCACTTCGTCGAAAGGAAATATCTGAAGCCGGGTGGTGCGGATTATACAGACCGCCCTCCCCTCCCAATCCGTGACGATGCTGTAATCCCCTTCCCGGGGTAGCTCTTCGCCGTCCTCTTCGTAGCACTCCAGTGCACTGGCTGTAGCCCGCTTGGTCCCCTGGAGCACCAGAAGGGCAAGGTCATCCGCATCTTGCTGATTGTCGCAGAAATGCCAGGAGCTATAGCACTTACCCGTATTCTCCGGAGTCTCTCCAAGAGTGGCAAGATAGTTCCGCCACAGGATACCCACGGAAGGATGTTCGTTCATGGAGCATTTCCCCTTTAAAAATTTTTTCCGCATCGCGCGGCACAATTCACCTATTCCCAAGAATACCCTAAAATCGTACAATGCAGAACATTGCCACATTGGAAAAGGAGAAAAACCATGAAAATCGACGAATACCGCCGGGAAGGGCGGCTGATCCTACACCTTCAGGGACGGCTGGATGCATCCTGGGCAGATTTTTTTCGGGAAACTCTCCTCGGGCATATCCGCCGGGGGGAACATCATCTCGTACTTCACGCGGAGGAGCTTGAATTTCTGAGTTCCCTGGGAATCCGGGCTCTTATGCAGATTTCCCGGGAACTTGCTCCTCTGGGAGGCTCCTTTCAAATAGTGCACGCCTCGGGAATGGCCCTGGAAATTCTGGAGATGGCGGGGCTGGAGGACTGGATTTCCGAGGAAACCATGGACTGGCAAAGCCTGTCATCGAATTCTTCCGGAGAGTTTCGAAGGAAGATTCTGGAACACTTTGCCCTTCCCTCCGCAGCCCCCCTCCGACTGGAAAGGGTGGATGCCTGGAAACCCTGGAATCCGGTATGCCCCGAAAAGTGCCGCTCCCTGAGTTTCGATACCTCCAGCTACGGCCTGGGCATCGGAGGAAGCGGCAAAAGCTGCGAAGAGGCCCGCCCCCATCTGGGAGAGTTTCTGGCCCTGGGAGGGCATCTTGCACTTCAGCCCCCGGATGAACGGGGAAGGCCGGACTGCCTGTTACGGGAAGGAGATTTTTCGCCCTCCCTCTTTTGTGCCCAGGCCCTGATTTTTCGGGGAGACTTCCCGCATCTTATGCGTTTTTCCCCCTCCGAGGAGATTTCGAGCTACTCTCTTTCCGCCCTGGTGAACGAAATGGGCTCTTTTTCCGGCAATTCTTCCTTCGCCTTCGTCCTTCTGGGGGAGATCGAGGGACTTGTGGGAGCCTCCCTTCTCCGCTCTCCGGGAGAACGCAGCTCTTCGGAGCCCATGGATTTTCCTGAAATCAGGGAATGGCTCGACTTTTGCGGAGAGAGAGCCTTTCCCGGAGAGTCCGCGGCGGTGGCGGGAATAGTGCACCACAATGCCGAAGGGACTTTCTCGGTTCACGCTCACGGAGCGGTTTTTCCCTTCCAGATTCTTCCCAATGGAATGCTGCATCTGCAGGAACAGATAAACCGTTTCTTTTACGGCCCCCCTCCCAAAGCGGTACTCCATCTGGTGGAGGATTTCCGGAAACCCCAGGGGCTGGGAGAGAGCGCCTTTCTCGGCGGTGCAGCCTGGTGGGGGCCTCTCGAAGTGGAAAAGGAGGAATTTTTCGCATGAGTCTCGTTTTCGGAGCTTTCACTCTCGGTTTGATTCTCTCCCTCCTCTCTCTGGGAATGCTCCTGACCTTTCGTATGATCCGCTTTACGGATATCACCGTGGACGGCTCCCTCACCCTGGGGGCCTCGGTGGCGGCGGTACTTATTTCGGGAGGCATGAACCCCTGGATCGCCACGTTCCTGGCCATCCTCGGAGGAGCCTGTGCGGGAGGCGTCACCGGATTGCTCCATACCCGGTGGAACATTTCGGGGCTTCTCTCGGGAATTCTGGTGATGACCGGGCTCTATTCGGTAAACCTGCGTATCATGGGAAAGAGCAACATCCCTCTGCTGAACACCTCCACCGTTTCCGCCCCCTTCGAGAAGCTTCTGGGATCCTTGGGAGGAGCCTCGGGAAAGTTATCTCTTTTTGGATGGCCTCTGCCGATGGAGGATGGAGCGGTGTTTCTGAGCAGCCTGCTCTTCTGCCTTCTCGCGGGAGGAGCTCTCCGCTTCTTCCTGCTCACCCATCTGGGAACGGGGCTCCGGGGAGCGGGAAACAATCCCCAAATGGCCCGGGCCCAGGGATTGAACCACAAGAGCATGATTTTGCTTGGCCTGGCCCTCTCCAACGGCCTGGTGGCCCTGGCGGGAGCTCTGCTGGCCCAGTACCAGGGCTTTGCGGATATTCAGATGGGTATCGGCATGATGGTCTGGGGGCTGGCGAGCATCATCCTGGGGGAGGTTCTGGTAAGGCCCCTTGGATTGGGGCTTCTCATTACGGGCACCGTAATGGGAACTATCCTCTTCCGGCTGCTGGTAGCCATCGCCTTGCGGTGGGGGCTGAACCCCAACGATCTCAAGCTCGTTACCGCGGGATTCGTCTTTCTTGCCCTCGTGGCTCCTCAAATCCTGAAAAAACGCGAAAAATCTTCGCTGTCGGAGGAACTTCCCCATGCTTGAGGTACGAAACGTGACCAAAACATTTTTCCCCGACACCCCCAGCGAGATCCGAGCTCTCCGGGGAGTCAGTTTTACTCTGGAGGAGGGCTGTTTCGCCGCGGTAATCGGCTCCAACGGCTCCGGGAAAAGCACCCTCCTCAACGCTCTGGGAGGCAGTTTCAGGGTGGATCGGGGTGAAATTCTTCTGGGAGGAGAGAATATCACGAAGCTTCCGGAATATCGGCGGGCCACCCGGATAGGGCGCGTTTTCCAGAACCCCTTCGGGGGGACTGCGGGAGAGATGAGCATAGCGGAAAATCTGGTCATCGCCCTGAGTCGGGGCAAACCTCGAAGCCTGAAACGGGCTCTCACCAAGGAGATCCTGGAAATGCTGGCGGAACGAGTGGCCTCCCTGAAGATGGGGCTGGAGAATAGGCTGGACAACCCCATAGGAACTCTTTCGGGAGGACAGCGCCAGGCCATAACCCTGCTCATGGCTACCTGGAACCGCCCGGACCTGCTTCTTCTGGACGAACATACCGCGGCACTGGACCCAAAGAGCGCCGCCAAGGTGGTAGAGCTTACCCGAGAGATCGTAAGCCGGGAAAAACTGACTACCCTCATGGTAACCCATTCCATGCAACAGGCAGTGGATTTGCCGGACCGAATTATCATGATGCACCGGGGCCGGGTGGCGGAAGATTTCAAGGGAGCGGATAAACGGCGCCTCCGGATTCCGGATCTCATGCGGGCCTTCGAAACCGTGGCGAAACGGGATCTTTTCGACGAATCCGTGGGAACTCTACTCCTCTCGGAGTATCGGTAACGAAAAAATCAAACAAAGAATTTCGGAAGGAAGGAACGACATGTACACCATACATACCGCCACCTTCGAGGAGGTGGAACTCGCGGTGGAGTGGGCCGCCCGGGAGGGGTGGAATCCGGGACTTTCCGATGCCCGGGCCTTTTTCGCCCAGGATCCTTCGGGATTTTTTATGGGCAAGCTCCGGGAAGAACCCGTAAGCTGCATCTCCTGCGTAAAATACCCTCACGATTTCGGCTTTATCGGCTTCTATATGGTCCGCCCGGAATTCCGGGGAAAGGGATACGGCCTTCAGCTCTGGAATCACGCCATGCAATACGGAGAGGGTTGCATCCTCGGCCTGGACGGGGTTCCCGCTCAGCAGGACAACTATGCCCGATCCGGGTTCCGTCTTGCCTATCGCAATATTCGCTACGAGTATCTCCGGGGAAGCGAGCCGGAAGAAAGCCCCTCAGTGCCGGAAAGCTTCATCTCTCTTAAAGAGCTTCCTTTTGAGGATATCCTGACCTTCGACGCCTTTCACTTCGGAGGAGATCGCCGGGAATTTCTGCATTCATGGCTCTTTTTGGAAAAGAGTCGTTCTCTCGGAGCTCTGAAGGATGGAGTAATCCGGGGATCCATCACACTGCGTCAGTGTCGGAGAGGCTGGAAGATCGGCCCGCTTTTTGCGGCGAACGCCCTTCTGGGAGAGGCTCTTTTTCTGAAGGCCCTGGAGGAAATTCCCGAGGGAACTCCCATCTATCTCGACGTGCCTGAACCGAATAAGAAGGCTCTGGCCCTAGCGGAAAAATACCGGATGCAGCCCGTTTTCGGCACCTCCCGAATGTATCGGGGAACCCCTCCGGATCTCCCTCTGGAACGCATTTTCGGGGTTACCACCTTCGAACTCGGATAGCGAAAAGAGGAGAAAGAAAAACATGCGCAAACTTCTTCAACATCTGGGACTCATGATATTTCTTATCTGCGTGGCCTCGGGAATTCTGCTTTACTCGGACCGGGCAAGCCGCATATTCTCCACAAATGCAGAAAACAAAACCTCCCCGGAAAGAATCCCGAAAACCACCTCCCTGGAAGGGGGTTTCCATGGCCCCGCGATCATCGCTCTGGTGAATCTCATCAGCACTCCCGTACTGGACGAGGCTCGGGAGGGTTTTCTCGCGGGGCTTCAAAGCCGGGGGCTTCTGGAGAAGAAGGATTACCTGCTCAAGGAATTCAACGCCCAGGGAGATCTGGGGCTCCTCCCCCAGATCTTCGATGCCGCCCTGCGGAACAAGCCTCATCTTCTCGTCTCCATCGCATCTCCCACTCTCGTGGCGGGAGCGAATCACGTACGGGGGGTTCCCTACGTCTACTGCGTGGCCACGGACCCCGCAGAGCTGGGGCTCTTTCGGGAGGGAGTTCCGAAGAACATCACCGGGGTCTACGCACGATCCACCATGAAGGAACTTCTGGAACTGGCTCTCAAATCCTGCGAAAACCTGAATACGGTGGGCATTATCTACGATCCCGCCCAGCCCCAGTCGGTGCTGGAGGTGGAAATCCTGCGAAAGCTCGGCAAAGAGCACGGAATAACGATTCTGGAGGGCACCGCTTCCACCGTATCCGATCTTTCGCTGACCGCACGCTCCCTGATGCAGCGGGGAGCCCGGGCCTTTCTCTTTTCCGCAGATAACCTGGTGAGCGCCGGATTCGCCTCGATTCTCAAGGTTGCCCGGGGAGAAGGAATTCCCATCTTCGTGAGCGATCTCGGCCTGGTGGCTCTCGGCGCCGCCGGAGGGATCGGACCGGACTTTCGGGAATGGGGAGATCAGGCGGCGGCCCAGGCGGTGCAAATTCTCCACGGCACTCCCCCGGAAGAAATTCCCATGGAGGAAGTGCGGGTAAAGACACTTCTGCCGGGGGAGTCATCCTTCGGAACTCCCCGAAAAAAACCTCTGGAACTGCGCATGGCCCTCTACAACGATACGGAAACCTCGGAACTCTGCGTTCAGGGCTTTCAGGAGGGATTGCGCCGGGGGGGATTGGTGGAGGGACGGGATTTCAACCTCCGCATCCTTAACGCCCAGGGAGATATGAGCACCCTCTCCGCCATGATGACCTCCCTCCGATCCGAAAAACCGGACCTGCTCATGGTGATCTCCACTCCCACCCTTCAGGCGGCAATAAGCCAGATAGGCGAGGAAATCCCCATGGTCTTCAGCGCCGTGGGAGATCCCGTACGGGCGGGAGCGGGAAGCAGTTCGAAAGAACACCGGAAGAACGTTACCGGCATCAGCACCCGCCCCGCCTTCGAGACCATGGTGAAGCTCCTTCGCGAAACCCTGCCGGAGGTGCGCCGGGTGGGAACCCTCTTCACTCCGGGAGAGATCAACAGCCAGCTTTACCGGGACTGGTTCGAAGAGGCCCTGCATTCCCAGGGGCTGGAACTGGTGAGCGTTCCCGTAACATCCACCGCCGAAATAACCCAGGCTGTAGCGGCTCTCTGCGCCGAAAAAATCGATCTCATAGCCCAGATTCCGGATAATACCACCCGGCCTGGATTTCCCCAGATCGTCAGAAAAGCCCGGGAACGCAACCTTCCGGTCTACACCTTCGACACCCCCCAGATGAAGTACGGAGCCATCCTCGGGGTAGCCCGGGATTACTTCGATGCGGGGCTGGAGGCATCGGAAAAAGTTCTTCGGGTACTTGCAGGAACTTCTCCCGGAGAGATTCCCTTCAGCAACATCCAGGCGGAAAAGCTGCTGCTCAATCTCGAGCTTGCGGAGAAATACGGCCTTTTCATCTCTCCGGAACTCCGGGAGAAGGCGATACTCGTGAATCCCTGAGAAATTCTTTTGAAAAACGCCGATCGCGAAAACTATGGGGAGGCGAGAAGAAATTCTTCTCGCCTCCCCATCTTCCAAATAGCACATACTGCCTTTCAGATTTGTTCTTGAAGCGGTTTTCGTTGACATGTGGCGTTGAATGGACTTCCGAGGCGAATATGTTCCCGGCAACGACATAGTGGTCGGCGAGTGCGGCTTTGCGTCGCGGAGGGCCGGTGAGGGCACAGGACGTGCCGACAAGCCTCAGCCACGCCATGGCCGGCACGAATCTCGCGACGGCCCGGAGCAGCAAAGCAAGGAAACGATTCCACCACTGGAGGAGCTGGAACATATAAACGGAGGCTCCCGTTCAATATTTCGCGACACATTATTTGTAAAACCGCTCTAGTATCCGTCCTCCCGGTAGTTTATCGTACCGTCCTCGTTGGTGGGAGGAATGGTATCCGTGGTATCTATCTGGGCGTAGGGATCCCCTGCACCCGAGGCATCGTGATACTTCGGCGGCAAGAGCCCACCGGGCAGACGGACCGGTGGAGTGAAGCTGAACCTCGACACATCCGCCCGACACTGCTCGATGCGATTGGGAAAGACCCGAAATATCATAAGGTCGAAGGACCAGACTATATCGTTTCCCATCTCCACCTCGGGACAGTGGGCCTGCACGCTCTGCAAGGCACTTGCAACGGTATCGTCCGCCACGGGAAAGTGGGTGGCCACGGTAAGCCTGGGCTTGGGCTCTATCTGACTGAGAAGATAACCGAAGGCCCCCTGGGTAGTATGGGAACTGTTCTGAACCCTCGTCAGCTCCTCCACGGTTTCTTGAAACTCCTCGTACCCCGGATCTCCCGGCGCAAGAGGCCCATCGAGCCCCATATTCTTGTAGGCCCATACCTCGGGAGGAACCACCATCTCGTGAATGAAGACATCCACACCGAGACCATCGTTCTTGGCCTGTTCGATGCTGTTGGTCTCAGGCTTGGTGTCGCCGGTGAAAATCATGCTCAAGGGAACCCCCGAAGAGGTGACCCATTCGAGCTTGTATCCCATGGATCCCCGTCGAGCGTGAACTACCGGGAAATGGCTGATTTTCACCCTTGTGGATGCGTTTTCGTAGGCCACTCCTCCCACCTGGCTCCAATCCAGCTCGATGGGCACGATGGCATAGGCATCGTTGGGGCTGTCGTTGCCCACCGGTACCGGGTTATGCGGAAGCCCCCAACTCGCCTTGGTGGGAGGTGTATATCCGGCGTAGGCAGTGGTCTGGAAACTGAAGCTCTCCGTGTGCCACCGCAAGGCCTCACGCAGATGCGCACACATGGTGATAACCCCGTCATCGTAGTAGGCACCGCCGGAGGATTGGGATTCCATGACGCTGCAACCGCCGCCGGGGGAGTTGAAATAGGAGGGATTCCTCACTCCCGAGGGCTTGGAGCCCCAGACATAGAGAGGGGATTTACGGTCGCTCGCGGGGCCGAAACAGTAGGTATGAACCAAGTCGGTCATATGATCCGCATGCAGATGGGTGAGGAAAATCTTGTCCATGAGGCGATATCCCACCTTTGCGGCGGCATAGTTCCCGGAGACCCCCGCTCCCATATCGAAGACGAACTGATCCACCGGCCTGCCGTGGTAGTAGGAATCAGTGGGATCGGAAACCCACCCCACTTCGACGAAAATACTCAGCTCCGCCTGGGCCAGGCGCACGGGAAGGGGAATCATGGAGCCCATGAAGGTGATGCGCATCTCGTTCCCCTCCAAAGGAGTGAGGGGGTCGAAGAGCGGAAGATTTTCGAAATACGTGTAGCTATCCGTGGCGGATCCGAAGGAGGGACTCTCAAATCCCGCCTGCACCGAAAACACGAGAACCGCTGCCATCAACGCCGTGACCAATCCGGATCGCCTGGGCCTTATCATTCTGCCTTCCTCTCTTTGGTTGCCAACCAAAAACTCCCATGAAGCTACACATTTGAAATCACTGTTACTCCGCACGCACACACCACTTTCTTTTTTAGGAGGTAAAAGTTACCTACGAAAGAAAAGCAGAAGCGGGAGAAGCAGCAGGGGAATTCCAAACCCCGGAACGCTTCCCAGTGCGCAGCTGCCGCCGGAACTTCCTCCGGTGTATGACACGAGGAGAGGCCCCGCTATGGAGTTGAAAAGAAGTTCTCCATGTTCCAGGTACTGGAGAATGGCATAGGCTCCGTTGCCGGAATTGTCCTTTCCGAAAATACTGCGGTGCAGCGTGGCTCCGGTATTCCAATCCAGGCCGGTAACTTCCCAGCCCGTGGCGGGATAGTAGCCGTTCACCAGGGCCATCTCCGAGGACTGGCTGTGAATGGGCACCATGCTGGTAGAGGATACGTCTGAACGGGCCCAGACCGAGGACCAGGCATCTGCGGAGGGATTCCACTCGAAACGCTCCACTCCGTAGGACGTGTCATAGGCGGGGCCCATGAGAGAGACCTGAAGGATCTTGTTTTGCCCCTGAAGAGCCGCATCCACGGTTTCGGGCAAATTGTTCACCACAAAGGCTCCATATCCCGAAACCACCACGGACTGCTCCGACTGAATCCATTCCGGCAGGGGAGCGCTGAAGCCGCAGGTCACCTGAATCTGCCCCGCCACACGCCGGGACGCGGTTCCGGGCTTCTGTACGAAGCCTTCGGGAATGGCATCGCGCCAAAAGGCCACGAGCTTCATCCGCTTCGCCCCGTCGGTAATGACCACAAGCTTGTCCTCGTCCTCCCCGAAACCCATGAGGGTGGGAGTGGATCCCGTACCGTTATCGAACTTGATGATAGGAGGCAGCTCCGCCGCCGTATCGTAGGAACAGATCCAGGCGCCGTCATTTTCGTTGTCCGAAAGAGCCGTTCCGGTCCAGACGAGTTTGCGCATAAACGTGTTGCTGGCGATGTAAACGCCGTTGTTCTCGTCCACCGCCATGGAGTTGCACACGTCTTCGTTTTCTCCGAAGCGGTAGAAAGACGCGCTCGCCGGGTCGAGATCCCGGTCGATAATCCCCAGCCCGTTGGTGAGGGCGATAAGCACGTGACCATCGTAGGTCATGGAAAGCCCCGCAATACGGATTCCCGCAGGGTTTTCTCCCAGAAGGGTCTCCACCACGTTCGCTATGCTGTACCGTACCTCGATACCCGCCGAGGGATTCGCGGCATTGGCCAATCCGAAGGCGTAGAGAGCGGTGCCGTAGTTGGCGTACAACACGTTATCCCTATCCACCACGGAATAGGTTCCGTGTCCGAAGCGGTTGCCGTAACCCTGGCCAAAAAGGTTCGTAAGATACGCATTCATCCCGGCCACGGTCATACCCTCCGCGGAAGCTTCTCCGAAGGTCCGGAAATTCTCCTCCGGAATGGGAGCCAACACGTTGTTCGTGGCATCCGCCAGAGCTTCGAAGGTAGCCAGGGTCGTCCAGGCACCGTTTCCTTTGTATATATACCGCACATGATCGGTTCCCAGGCCCCACATATAGTCCTCCCGGGTGGAGGCCAGGGTGATGATGTTTACGGGGCCGCCGTAGGAAACGGGCTTTGCCGTAAGATCCACCGTATAGCTACCCCGGGGAGGTCCGTAGGGGGTAGAGTCGCTCTGGGACGAATCGAAGTGGGTAATGCCGTAGAGAGGAGACGCGAGATAGGGATTGGGAGTCGGTTCTCCTCCCAGAGCGGTCCCTCCCCCTCCGATAATTCCGATGACAAGCACCGCTGCCAGAAAAAACGCCGAAATACCCCGGAAAGATTTCTGCACTTTCCATGAAAGTCTTTTCTTCAAATCTTCATCTCCTTACAGAAAATATTTCGGGAAAGGAAACGGAAGAAAGTCGAAATTCTGCGGAATGAGCAATATTGAAAAGATATTCCCGTGTGCACCCGGAATAAAGCCTCTCCGGAATTCTCTATCAAGATCCCGCTGCAGCTATGTAGAAAACGGCACTACCACTAACCGGAGGAGTTCCTACCACCAATCCCACGGAATCCGTGTCGTAGCCTCCCCAAATTTTTTCCATCTCTTCATCACTCATTTCAGGGTTCTTTTCGAAGAACACCTGTTCCGCCTCCTTCTTCGTAAAGGCGTAACCCAGCTCTTTCCTTACATAGCGTTCGATCTTTTCTACAGTTCCGAGATTCTGGAGTTTCTGCTCAAGCTCTTCGTTCTCTTCCAGAAGCGCGGAAAAGGCCAGGGCATGTTCATAGGACATTGCTTTCCCTCCTTTTACGCAGTTGTTCCATCATAAGACCAGGAAAGATCAGGCAAGATCATTCTTTCTGTGCACTTTTGGCGCTGCTCTCTTCTTCCTTTCCACCTCCTGAACTTCTTGTTCCTTGCTAGGCTGCAACTAAGGTGAGACACAAAATAGAGAGAGCGGGGTTGGTTTCGAGATCCGGCATGCCCCCCACCGCGGCTTCTAATTCTTCATCGCTCATTTCGGGATGTTTCTCGAAGATCACCTGCTGCATCTCCTCCCGGGTAAAATCGTATCCCAGCTCCTCCCGTACAAGCTTCTCCACCTCCGGGGGGCTACAGCTCCGAAGGCGCTCCACCATTGCCTCCTCACCTTCTAAATATTCCAAAAACGCTGCTGCGGATTTCTTGGACATCTTTTTTCATCACTTTCCTTTTACAAAAGATCAGTAAACGTCTACACGCATTCGAGGCTTTTTTCTCCTCTCACGCTCCCGCCGCGGCGATGGCCAGGATGATAAGCCCCGTGCCTCCGCATATGCCCATGCCTATGGTTATACCAGACATGATATCCTTCGACCCACCTCCCACCACCGCTTCCAGCTCCTCGTCGGTTATTTCGGGATTTTTCTCGAAGATCGCCTGCTGCATCTCCTCTTTGGTGAAATCGTATCCCAGCTCTTCCTTCACGAGTTTTTCCACTTCGGGGACGGTACATCCCCGAAGACGCTCCGCCAGAACCTCGTCGCTCTCCAAACGCTCCAAAAATGCTGCTGCGGATTCCCTGGACATCTTTTTGCATCACTTTCCTTTTACAAAAGATCAGTAAACGTCTGCACGTATTCGAGGTTTTTTTCTCCTCTCACGCTCCCGCCGCAGCGATGGCCAGAGCGATAATCCCCATCCCTCCCCCGATGCCTATACCTATGCTTATACCGTAAATCATGTCGTCCGACACACCTCCCACCACGGCTTCCAGCTCTTCGTCGGTTATTTCAGGATTTTTCTCGAAGATCGCCTGCTGCATCTCCTCTTTGGTGAAATCGTATCCCAGCTCTTCCTTCACGAGTTTTTCCGCTTCGGGGACGGTGCATTCCCGAAGACGCTCCGCCAGAACCTCGTCGCTCTCCAAACGCTTCAAAAAAGCTACTGCAGACTCTTTGGACATATCTTTTCATCACCTTTCCTTTTACAAAAGATCACTAAACGTCTGCACGTATTCGAGGTTTTTTTCTCCTCTCAAGCTCCCGCCGCAGCGATGGCCAGGGCGATAAGCCCCATTCCACCCCCAATACCAACACCAATGGCTATACCGTACGTCATGTCATCCGACAAACCTCCCACCACCGCTTCCAGCTCCTCGTCGGTGACTTCGGGATTTTTCTGAAAAATGGCCTGCTGCATCTCCTCTTTGGTAAAATCGTATCCCAGCTCTCCTTTTACGAGCTTTTCCGCCTCGGGGACGGTGCATCCCCGAAGACGCTCCATCAAAACCTCATCGCCTTCCAAACGCTCCAAAAACGCCGCTGCGGATTCCCTGGACATATCTTTTCATCACCTTTCATAAAAAATTTTTAAGAGATTAGTTTTTAACAAAATCTCCTGAAGACATTATCTCCTCTTGATGCATCATAACCATATACCTTCACACCATGTCAAGGTCAAGAATCTCAAAAATTTTCCGTCACCCTAAAAACACAAGAGGCCCCTCCCTGTCCTGTTTCGGAAAGGAAGGGGCCTGTCGGAAGGGAGAACGGTTAGAAGACGCTGATTATTTCAGGGCCAGTTCGAAAATCGCCTGAACGTCTTTCCGATAGAGAGGCTTGAGGCGGCCGTAGGTGGCATCCTCTTCCCGGCCGGCAAAGCAGTTCGCCACGATATTCGGTATATCCACGGCTTTCACTCCGATGGCCCCAAGGGTTACGGGCTCTCCCAGTTCGAGAAAGGCCTTTTTGAGGGCTTCGATTCCCGCCATGCCCCGCTCCTCCTCGGTACCTCCGGCAATGCCGAAGACCTTTTCGGCGAACCGGGCGAAGAGATCCGGATGCTCCGGACAAACGTATTGCATCCAGGCGGGCATGACGATGGCGAGCCCCGTACCGTGGGCCACGTCGTAGAGAGCACTCAGGGAGTGTTCCAATGCGTGGCTCGACCAATCCCCGTTGCTCTTCCCCGCCTTGGTGCTGTCGTTGAGGGCCAGGGTGGAGGCCCAGGCAAGCTCCGCCCTGGCATCGTAGTTTTCGGGATCCTTCATGAGAATTTTTCCGTTCCGGAGAGCGCTTTGAACGAGGGATTCTCCGTACTCCTGCATAAGTTCCACCCCCCGGGTGCCGTCGAAATAAACCTCCAGGGTGTGGGCGATGGTATCCACCACCCCCCGGGCTGTCTGCTCCGGAGGAAGGCTTTCTTGAAGAGAAGGGTCCAGAATGGAGAGCACCGGATAGACCCGGTCGTTATGAATGGCCCACTTGAGTTTTTCCTCTTCGTTGGTAATCACCGCGTTGCGGTTCATTTCCGTGCCCGTGGCAGAGGTGGTGAGCACTCCGAAGATCGGAGGGGTTCCCTCGGGAATCGGCACCCGGTCCCCGAAGAGATCCCAGACGTCTCCCGGAGCGTAGGCCACTCCCGCAGCGATGGCCTTGGCAGTATCGTAAACGCTTCCTCCTCCCACGGGAACCAGAGCCTCCAAGGTTTTTTCCCGGATCAGACGGATGCCTTCCCGCACCGGTTTCAGCACGGGATTGGCCTGAATGCCTCCGAGTTCTTCCCAGGTCACGTTATGCGCCTTGAGAGAAGCGGTAACTTTTTCGTAGACTCCGTTGCGAAAGATGGAACCTTTGCCGTACACCAAAAGAACCCGGGAAATTCCCCGAAAAGCGAGTTCTTCTCCCAGGGCTGCCGAAGCGCCTTTGCCGAAAACGATTTTTGTAGGATTCCAGTAGGTAAAGTTGTTCATCCTGTCTCCCAGCCTCCTTGTATTGACTTTCTACGTCCTGACGGGAAGAGCTTCCCGTGATGGGGCTTTCATTCCCCCATTCAAACATACGCCGGGAAAAACGAAAACCCCCCGGAAAAATCAAGGAATTTTTCCGGGGGGGTCGAAACGGTATGCTGTCTGGATTACCGTGCACGGGGTTTTCACATAGCAGCAATTCCAACGAAGTTGTTCAAACCTTTTTATTTGCTGAAGAGTACCGCGAATCCTCCGGCTTCTCCTTCTTCCCAAGAACCCTTCCAGCCTTTGGAGGTTCCGAAGCGGAGCACGTTCTCCCGAGAGGTTACGGTATCCACCAGAATCTTTATCGTTTCATTTCCGGAGGCGGCTTCGAGGGCCTTTTTCGCTTCCAGCACAGGCTGAGGGCACGAAAGCCCCCGGGCATCCACGATTTTTTGCTCGCTCATGAAAAATCCCTCCTAATCAAGTTTTTCCCGCATGAGAAAACCCACGGCGAGACAGAAGACCAATCCCACCAGAGTGGCCTGGGGACCGAAGGGGCCGGGCCCCGCAGGGGAGCTTGCAAGCATGAAGTTGTGCGCAAATCCTGCTCCCACCAGCATGCCGAGGATGAAGATGGCGGAATCTCCGTCCCCTTCCCCGCTCATGATAAACTGTCGGCCGGGGCATCCCCCCGCCAGGGTGAAGGCAAGCCCCGAAAGCACCATGCCCAGAAAGTTCCAGAGTTCGTTGGTATGAGCCACGGGCTGGTTTGCAAAACCCGGATGGAACTGCCCGAGAGCGAGGTTCACTCCGAAAGCGGCCACCACGAAGGCGAGGACTCCCCAGAAAAGGTGTCCCTCCCGAAGCATAAGGAGATCCCGAAGGGATCCCACGGTGCAGAACCGGGTTTTCTGGCCCAGCCATCCCACGAGAAGTCCTACTCCGAGGGAGACGAGAATGGAGGCGTGCATGGCCCCGGGACCGCTGGCGGAGAAAAAGATGGGCCCCGTGGGATTACCCGAGGCATCCTTGCCGAACTGGGGAGCCATGACAAGAAGAACCAGCAACGTTACTGCCACGAGGGGAAAGACGCAGCCTCCCCAGGTTTTGTTGGGAGTGCTGCGGCCCAGAGAAAAACCCTTCCAGAGAAAGGCGATGCCTATGAGAATGCCCACGATGAGCCCGGCAATGCCGTACAGGGCAGTCCAGTCGCCTCCGCTGAGGCGCAGATAGGCCCGCCAGGGGCAACCAAGGAAGACCAGGGCTCCCACCATGGCGAAGAAACCGAGGAAGAAACGAAGCAGGGGAGAGGAACCGGACCGAGGTTTAAATTCCCCCGTAAGAAATGCCGAGAGGAAGGATCCCAGGATGAATCCCGCGAGCTCCGGCCGGAGATACTGCACCACTCCCGCACGGTGTAACCCCAGGGCACCCGCGATATCCCGGGTAAAACAGGCCACGCAAATTCCCATATTGCCCGGATTTCCGAGCTTCACCAGCAAAGCCGCCAGGGCGCCGATGATGCCTCCCGCAAGAAGAGGCCCCCAGCTGCCCGTAAGCAGTCTGTTTATTCGCTGCATTATTTTTTTCCACCTTTCCAAAGAGGGTAAGCATGCAACCCGTGCACGAAGATTGCAGGCATCACCGTTTAGGTTGTCTCATGCTTTTTTCCTCCCCTCTCATGGAAATTGCGGATTTTCAGGATTGTTCGGCTCCGAAAGACTTTTTTCGGAGGTTTTCAAACTTCTCGAAAAGACTATATCAGATATGATTTCTTTTCAAGAGCTTTCTTTTCGGAAGAAAAAAGATTTTTTAAAAAACCGAAGCCCCGAGTCATGGGCTGCCAGGCTTTTCGCAAAACCCTGCACCAGAGCAGATCCGGAAGAATATGCACGCCCCCGGGGAAAACAGGCTTGAGCCTTTGGAAAAGATCGTGCCGATTTTCCCGGGCTCTTTTTTGATTACCCTAAGACAATTTCTTCGGAGGAAAGAAGCTTTTCGATGACGTAGGTTATCCACTCGCCGGGTTTGCCGGGAATGTCGAAATCGACCCAGGCGCTTTTCATGTACGATGCATCCGCCTGCCATAAGCCATCAGATCTCCGCTTATTCTTCAAAATGCGGATCGCCTCGTTACAGCGCGTATCCCGGAGCAAACCGTTTCTGCCCAGAAGGACGAGGATTTCGAGAATATTCGTCTTGTAGGGATAGGGATAAAAATTTTCCGTTATGGACGGTTCTATGGGCTTAGGGACTGAAAGTTTTTTGAACACCCTGTGCCGAAGAATATATTCCAGACCCCGGGCAAGCTTGCCCTCAAGCCCCGGAAAGCTCCCGAATCGGAACGCGTACTCCGTCAGGGCCTTCATGGATTTCACGACTCCGTAAAAACAGGGAGTTTTTTTCATGCATCCCCCCCATCGCGTAAAAAGATCCTTTCCAGTCCATGTGCAATCCACGCCTCTCTCCACACTCTGATACGTTACTATCCAGTCTATTCCCGAATGGATTCTCTCAAAATCCCGGTGCTCCATTTTCATCAGGATATACGCAATCATGGCATTATGGCATGAGAGCACTCCGTCTCTATGCCCCGTAAGAGAAAAGCCTTCGGACAAGCTCGTTCTCTCCACAAGAAGATCGATCCATTCCCGAACCCTTTCCAAAGTATGGGTATAAGGAATTTCCGATAGTTCGAGCAGTCTCCATTCGAGGGCCCTCAACCCCACGAAAGTATGGGGTTTCTGTTTGGGCTCCGTCAGAAGCCTGGAGACGAGGTTCGAACTCGCCAGCATCATTTGTGCGTACCTGAGATCTATAGCTTCGCCTTCGTCATGAGCCTTTCTTAAAATCAATGCGGTATCCCGAACCATATTTCTTCTGCCCTCCTTCGTTCGGCGCAGAGGAAAAAATTCCTCCGCGAACCACCACGTGACGCCGCAATCCGAAGCGTCACAATAGCTCTGAAAAAACTTCGGGAAAGTGAAATTATTATATCTATCTACAATATTTATATATTTTTCCCTTTTCCCAGAGTACTCCCCATATCCCGTTTTTTCAAATTCCGGGGAAATGATCTCTGACACATATGTATAACCCCATGGGCTTGATCCATACCCTTGCACGCCTTCTCTCCCATCGTTATTATCATGGGAACAACCTGGGAAAAAACGCATCCTATTCATCGAGGAGAATCCATGACAAAATCCTTCTCTCGGAAGCACATGAAACGCACCGCTCTCCACGAGGCGGGACATCTCGGCATGGCCCTGCTTCTTGGCATGGAGGTACAGCGCTGTGCCCTGGCTCCCGCCGGGGAAACCTGGCGCCCCGGCGAATTGGGACGCTGTACCGTGTTGGTGCCGGATCCCGTGGGACTTCGGCGTTTTCTTCTTTCCATGGGAGGCATTATGGCGGAGGAGTTTCTGCTTTCGGAAAACCGGGGGGGCCTTCAGGATCGTCGGGACGCCCTGGAGGCCCTCCGGCACTATCTTGCCCATTACGAAGACCCCAAGCGCCGGGAGGAGCTGGAGGATCTTTTCTCGCGAATTGCGGCGTTCTTCTCCCAGGAGGAGTTTCTGGATTTTCTTCAGAAAGCCGCAGAAATCCTTCGAAAGGAGGGGGTTCTGGAAGGGCCCCGCATCCGGCAAGTCGCGGAAAACTTCCCGCTTCTTCCGGAGGTTTTCGAGCTTCGCCGGGATCTGGAAAGTTTCGAAAAGGCCTCTTCCGGGGAACCCTGGAAAGAATGGCTCTCCGAGGCGGCCAAGAGATGCTGGGCTTGGCTGCAGCGCTTTCGCAAACCCTTCGAGGACGATATGTGATTGCGATGCTACGGCCCGGCTATTCCACCGCTCCTCTAGGGCGTGGAAAGACGGAGAGCGATTTCCGTTTCCGGCTCGCCCCGGAGAAGTACGTAGTGCACTTCCGTGCCCGAGAATTCCACGGTAGCCCTTCCCTCTCCGGAATCGATTTCCTGCACCCCGGAATCATACACGAACCAGAAGACGGAACCTTCTATGGAAAGGGTGCCCGAGGAGGGAAGCCGGAGCCATCCCCCGAACCCCTCGCTTCCGATGGAAACCGAGGACTCTCCCTCCTCGAGAAGAGGTACCTCCGAAAGAGGGCGGTAGAGATAGCTCCCCAGGCGCAGCCACTCCTGACCGTTCCAGGACTCCATGGCGGCATCCTCCATGCCCCGCACGCTGTCCGGAACGATCAAAAATTTGCCGTCCAGCCGATTCTCCGAGGGAGGATTCATATTCCCCAGGATATTGTTTCCCCAAAGATAGCTCCCCAAACCGGGAACGGTACAGAACCGAAAGCCGGGAGCATCGTCTTTTCCGGGAAAGGCTATGGAAAGATCCTGATTGACGGGCAGCCAGGTTTCCCGGAGTCGGGCCTCCCAGGCTGCGGATAGGGGAGGGCTGTTCTCCTCCAGGCGCTGGCCCACCAGGAGGGAGTAGCTGTAATGAGGCGAGGTTCCCTTCTGGCGGAGGGCACAGTAGAAACGTTCTTGCCGGGAAAGAAGCCGCAACGCCGTGACGGGATCATCATCTCCGGCATACCAGCCGTCGCTGCGAAGCTTGAGATTCGCATACAGAGGATTCCAATCCGTACCCTCGAGCAAATCGAGGGTCACCGCATCTCCCGCCTCGTAACGCAGGCGGAAGACCCCGAGAGACGAGGCATACACTCCCGAATACATCCGCTTCTGCTCCTCCGGCACCTCCTCGATGGGCAGAGAATCCGCCGAGAGAGGTTCCGGCATCTCCGAAAGCCGCCCCCGCTCCACCAGAGCCCGCAGCAAAATCCTGTTCGAAATCTTCACGGCATGGGAAGAGGAGAAGGGCGTGGCCATGGATCCCGAGGCTCCGAAAACCACGACCCCCAACTTCTCCTCCGGCAGCACCGCCATATTGGTTCCATAAACCCCGGTAAGATCTCCTGTTTTCTGCCAGGCCCTGATTCCCACCGCTCCGAGCCCCGGCTGGGTCACGGTATCCCACCCCAGGCCGTAGCGGTTCTCCTCGCACGGTACGGGATCGAAGGATCCAAGCCGCTGGTCCTGCCCCATGGCAGCCACGGACTCGGGAGAAAGAATCCTGCGGGTATCGAGAACTCCCTGGTTGATAAGCATTCGGGCCACCCGGGAAAGCTCCTCCGGGGTGGCATAAAAGCCTCCCGAGGCGTAGACGTTGAGGCAAAACGGCGGAAACAGCTTCTCGCCATCGTATGCCCTGGCCCAGGAGGTTTCGGGAAGGGGAATGTTCTGAAACTGGCTGGAGCGCATGCCCAGAGGTTCGAGTATTCTCCGGCGGACAAAATCCGGATAAAACTCCCCGGTCACCGCTTTAATCAAGTTTTCCACCATGGTAAAGCCGTCATTGTTATAGGCGCTGATGGTGCCGGGCTCGTAGATAAGACGCTGGTAAACCATCTCGTCCATCATCCGGGCAGCATATCCGGGAAAGGGTGCGGAGGTGACGGAACCCGGCTCGTATCCCGGAATTCCCGAGGAGTGGTTCAGCAGCATCCGTACGGTAATATCCCGGTACCGCTCATCCAGAGGCATGAAAAAATCCGGGATATAGGTGATCACCGGTTCATCCAGGGAAATCTCCCCCGAATCCACCAGCATCATCACTGCCAGGGTAGCGAGGATCTTGCTGATGGAACAGGCACCATACAGGGTCTCCGTGGTGGCAGTCAGGCCTGCCTCCCGGTCCGCAGTGCCGAAGGCCTCGGACCAGATCACCCTCTCTCCGTCCACCAGGGCCACCGAAACCGATGCGGCTCCGGTTTCTTCCATAATCTCCCGCACCGCCCGCCGTCCTTCGTCAATGGCGGCGGCATAGTTCACCTGACTGCCGGAGTTGCTGCCACATCCCGTGAACAGAAAGAGAAACACCGCGATGGAAAAAAATCCCGCATATTTCTTCACGAAGGTACACATCCTTTCTTACGGCGAGATTGTTCCAGAAGAATGATCAAAATGCCCCCTACGATCATGACGCCTCCTCCCACCGTAGCGAGCGAAGGCACCTGGTCGAGCAGGATCATTCCCCAGAAGATGGCGAAGGCGATTTCGGACATGGAGAGAATGGAAGCCACCCCTCCCGTGAGATACCCCAGGCTGAACTGCACCAGGGCATAAGCCAGCACCGTATTTACCAGCACAAGATAGGAGAGTACCCCCAGCAGACGCCAGGAAAACGGCGGAAAAGGCCCCAGAGAACCGATAAAACCGGAGATAATCCATACGAAGAGAGCTCCCCAGAGATAGGTGTGGAAATAGGTTCCCAGGGGATCCCTCCCCCCCGGGCCATACCGGCCGATGAGAAGATATCCCGCATAGGAGAACCCCGAGAGGAGCATCACCCCAACCCCCAGGAGATCCCCCGAGCCTCCCCAGTTACGGCCGAGGGCCACCCAGACCCCCCCGAAGGCGAGCCCCAGAGCCAGAATTCGGCTTCGCGAAAGGGATTGGTGAAAGAAGAAGAATTCCAGAAGCAGCACCCAAAAGGGTGCGGTGTAGAAGAGCACCGTGGCAAATCCTACGGGTATCCGCACCAAGCCGATATTGGTAAGAAGAAAGATGCCCACCACCCCGAAAAGACCGTTGAGCATCCGGAAAGGAACTTCTCTCAGAGGGCAGAGAATTTTGGTGGGGCTTTTGAAAAGCAACCATAGCCCCACCACCAGGGCGGAGCCCGCCGCTCGTATGAAGGTGACTTCCACGGGGGTTACCCCCAAAGCGAGGGCCTCCCGCATGGCGGGGCCGATGGCTCCCCAGGTACAGGCCGCAAGGAGCATAGCCAAAGCTCCGAAGAGCTCTCCGGACACGAACATCCTTTTTTCTTTCGACGACTTCTCCCGTATGTCCGTCACGAATAATCCATCCTCTTCTTTCCCTCGTCCTTAAAAGAATTCCTCAGATACCGAGGGGAACTTAGCATGGAGCTTCTGAAATGACAACCCCCACGGAAAATGCTTTCGGAAACTCCCGCCTCTTTTGGCAAAACCAACGAAAAAGACTCTCTCTTTCCCGAAAGGAAATTTTCTTGCACATTCTTGGGCAAAAAAAGCTTTCAAACATTCCCCCCCTTCCCTTCGTCATGTTACAATGAAAAAGTGATCAAGCCTCTTTTCCGAGAAAATCCCCGGGCTGGGAAAAGAGACGGGGCCCTTTTTCGCCAGGAAGAAGAACGTATTTCCGAAGCGTTTACCTGTATGGAACGGCGCATTATACCTTTACAAAAATCCATTGAAGAACGGGAAAGGATGATTTCTTTGAAGATTTCGCGAAAATCTTTTCTGCTCCTCGGCACCATCGGGCTGGTTCTCGCCCTCTCTTCCGCCGCCGCCTTCGTAAGTATGGCCTCCAGCGCAGACAGATCTTCCAGCGACCGGCTTCGCCTCGCCTGGGGGAATCTCACCACCCTCGATGCCAGTGAAGCCCTGGCCCCTACGGACCGCTCCTCTCCCCGAGCCCTCATCCGTTCTTTCGTCAACAACATGAACTATGGATACCGCTACCTTCAGGATGCCAAGGGACTCACCGCCGCCACTCCGGGGCTTTTCTACGTACCCCCCCAAGCCAGGAACGATGCGGGAAGAGCCCTTTTCCACTTCGAACGGGCCATCCACTGCCTGGATCTCTCGGGCATACCCACCTCGCTGAGACTCCAGCGGGCCCGGGAATATATCCTCTTTTTCAAGGAAGTTCTCGACCGGGTGGGGCTTCTCCCCTACGACATGATACCCGATGCGGAAGAGGTGGACAAAAAGGGGCTTACGCTCTGGAACATACCCCGAACACCCTTTCAACTGCACAAAGTGGATACTCCGGGAATGGATTACGGCACCTGGAAGCTTTCCCCCTCTTCCGTAGCAGCTCTGAGGCGCAGCTACACCCGGGTGCAAAACCTCCCCTATCTCGCCGATGCCACCCGAGACGCCTATAAGAGCTACATCGCCACTCCGGGAGCCTTCTTTCCTCCCAAGTGGTCCTTCTTCATTCCTTCCTGGGCAAAAAGAGAACTTTTCGGCCAGTCCCTCTGGCAATGGCTCATCCTGATACCGTCGCTCCTTCTCTTTGTTTTTTTCCTGGTGGGAACCTGGCGTTTCTGCCGATTTCTCTCCAAGGGAGGCCGGGGCGTTTTTGCGGAGTTCCTGCGTATAGCCCCTGCCCTGGTGCTCACCCTGGGATCTCACTTCATGATCTACCTGATGAACGCCCAAATCAACATTTCCGGATCCTTCTACACCCTGCTGATCACCCTTTTCAGCGCCCTGCTCTGGATAGGAGGAGCGTGGATCGTCATGCGGGTGGGAGAGCTTCTCTCGGCCCTCATTCTCCTCTCTCCCAGGCTGGAGGAAGGAAGCGTGGACGCAAGCCTTATCCGGACCACCAACCGTCTTCTCAGCATCTCCGCCGGCATGGGAATTCTTCTCTACGGAGCTTCTCATCTCGGAGTTTCTCTGGTAACTCTTCTCACGGGGTTTGGCGTTATCGGCTTGGCGGTTTCTCTTGCGGCAAAGCCTACCCTTGAAAACATCATCGGAGGAATCACCCTTTTCGTGGATCGCTCGGTAAAGGTGGGAGAGTTCTGCCGTTTCGGGAGCAATGCGGGAACCGTGCTGAACATCGGCCTGCGCACCACCAAGATTCAGGCCATGGATCAAACCATCATCTCCATTCCCAATGCGGAGTTCTCCCAGATGCAAATCACCAACGTCACCCGGCGAAACCGATCCCTTATGCAAAAGACCATCAACCTCCGTTACGAAACGAGCCATGATCAGCTCCGCTGGATTCTCGCCAACCTGCGGGAACTCCTTTACGCCCATCCCAAGGTCTATGGAGAGCCCGTCCCCTTCGCCCGTTTCGAAGGCTACGGAGAATCGTCCCTGGACATACTCATCTTCGCCTACATCAAAACCACCCGATGGGCGGAGCTCATGGCCATTCAGGAAGACATTCTCTTCCGGGTGGGAGAGATCGTGGAAAAGGGCGGTTCGGGCTTCGCCTTCCCCTCCACCACCGCCTATATAACCCGGGACGAAGGACTGGATTCGGAAAAAGGAGCCATGGCGGCAAAAGAAGTGGAAGCGTGGCGCCGGGAAGACCTCTATCCTTTTCCGGACACCCCCGCACGACGGGTGGAAGCTCTCCGGGGAAGCCTGGAATATCCTCCGAAAGCCTGACCATGAAGCTCCTTCCACGACAGGAGAGAGCTCGTACCGGAATCCCGCAATTCCCCAAGAGAGCCGCCCCCTCGGGAACGGTCGTACAGAAAAGGGGCTCCCGTCCGGGAGCCCCTTTTACGTGGGTTTTCACGAAACACTTCGGCTCAGGCTACGGTGATCTCCTTGCAGAGATAGACATCTTGAATGGCATGCAACAGCTTGACTCCTTCCGCGAAATCCCGCTGAAAGGCCTTGCGACCGCTGATGAGACCCATGCCTCCCGCCCGCTTGTTGATCACCGCAGTCTGCACCGCCTGGGCAAGATCGTTCTTTCCCGAAGGGCCTCCCGAGTTGATGAGCCCCATGCGCCCCATGTAGTTGTTCACCACCTGGTAGCGAGTGAGGTCGATGGGATGATCCGAACAGAGCTCCGTATAGATCCGATCGTCGAACTTGCCGTATCCGGAGCTTCCCATGTTGAGAGCCTTGTACCCTCCGTTGCATGTGGGGAGCTTCTGTTTGATGATATCCGCTCCCAGGGTAACCCCCAGATGGTTCGCCTGCCCCGTAAGATCCGCGCTGGCATGATAGTCTATTCCGTCTTTCTTGAAAGCATCGTTCCGGAGATAGCACCAGAGGATGGTGGCCATGCCGAGCTTGTGCGCCAGAGCGAAGGCTTGGGAGACTTCCTGAATCTGCCGGGAGCTCTCGGGAGAGCCGAAGTAGATGGTGGCTCCCACCGCCACGGCTCCCATGTCGGAAGCCTGTTCCACCTGGGCGAAGAGAATCTGGTCGTAGCTGTTGGGATAGCTTAGGAGCTCGTTGTGGTTGATCTTGAGAATGAAGGGAATCTTATGAGCGTACTTCCGGGCCACCGAAGAGAGAACTCCCAGGGTGGAGGCCACTCCGTTGCATCCCCCTTCCATGGCAAGCTGCACGATCTTTTCGGGGTCGAAATACTCGGGGTTGGGAACGAAGGAGGCTCCTCCGGAGTGCTCCACTCCCTGATCCACAGGCAGAATGGAAAGATACCCCGTGCCCCCGAGCCGCCCGTTTTGAAAAAGCCACGCGAGGCTCTGAAGAACCAGATTGGATCGATCCGAAGGGCCGAAGATGCGGTCCACCCAGTCCGGTCCAGGAAGATGCAGCTTTTCCTTGGGCACGGCGGTACAAACGTGGTTCAGCAGGGATGCTGCCTGATCTCCCAATAACGACTCAATCTCTCGATACATAATGCAGTCCCTCCTTCAATAATACGAGTTTTCCGGGAACCATGGCGCCCCGGTTCTTGTCATGGAAACTTCCGCCGGCGTCCGTTCTGCCTAAGGGGCCGCCTTTTCGATGCGCACCGCCCATTCGGGGCCGGAATCCACTCCGTAGGTTCCCGCAAAATCATCCATGTTGATAGCCAGGGAGAGATTTCCCAGGCTGTTCTGATAGAGCAGCACATCTCCCTCGGGAACGTCTCCGAAGGTGTGCACGTAGGGAACTTTGGCCGAATAGACTTCTTCTTCGCCCTCCGAAATGGTCACCAGGAAGAGCTGCCCCAGCTCCGGATCGAGAGAGGCGAAGACATCCTTGCCGATGCTTGTCCAGATGTTACCGTACTGGGAATCCAGAATGGGAATGTTTCCCTTCACCACGCCGTTTTCGAAGACCGCCTTCTGATAGGGTATGCGGAAAACTTCCGGAGCACGCTCGGGGCCTACTTCGGCAAAGCTTATGGTTCCCGAGGCGAGCCGGGCGGCGGTATAGGAATAGACGTCCCGGCCATGGAAGGTATAGGATTCCTCGGAGCCTCCCAGACGATTGACGGTTTCGTTGATCTCCCGCACCGCTTCGATTCCCATGGATTCCGCCACGAAGGTGAGCGTGCCGTTATCGGGGGTAACGAAGAAATGTCCCGTTTTGGTTTTTGCCACGATGGACGTGCGATCCGTACCCACTCCGGGATCCACCACGGAGACGAAGACCGTTCCCGCAGGCCAGTAGCTCGCGGTCTGCTCCAGCCGCTGGGCTCCCTCCCAGATGTTGAAGGCGGGGATTTCGTGAGTGAGGTCGAAGATCCGCAGATCCGGATCAACTCCGAAGGCCACTCCCTTCATGGTACATACCGCACCATCCTTGAGGCCGAAATCCGTCTGCAATACCAAAGCTCCGTTGGTCTCGCTGCCCCAGCAGGCAAAGGCCAGCAGCAGCACCAAGGCCATTCCCGCACAAAAGACTCCCGCTTTTTTCCGCATCATTTCCGTACCCGCTCCTTTCATAATCACATATCGTCACCCGATGGATGCACATGTCATTCTCGATACAATCCGTTTCCTTTCAACACCAAACATCACAACCGCCTGGTACCGGAAAATTTCGTTCCTTTTCCGAAAGGCTCGTTTCGGTTTTCCTTCTTCGATTTCTTTCGCCTGGAAAAATCCTCTAGGCTTCTCCCGCCACGGAGAGCGCCGTGCGCAAGAGCACCTGAGCCCCCAGGGCGCAATGTTCGGGAGACGTTTCTTCCCGAGGATTGTGGCTGATGCCCCCCAGGCTCGGCACGAAGATCATGGCGGCGGGGCATATCCGGGCCATCATCTGAGCGTCGTGCCCCGCTCCGGAGACAATTCTCCGGCAGGAACAACCTAAAGAAGCGGCAGTCTCCTCGATACGCTCCACCAGGAACTCGTCGAAGGTCACGGGATCAAACCGCACGAGCCGCCTTCGGGAGAGCTTGAGCCCTTCCTCCCGGGCCACTTTTTCCGCGGCTCTCTCAAAGGTCTCTTCCGCCTCCCGGAGCAATGAGTTGTCTCCGTTTCGAAGATCCACCGTAAAGACCGCTTTCCGGGGAACCACGTTGATGAGATTGGGAAAGATTTCCAGAGCTCCGCAGGTTCCCCGCTGATGGGGAATGCTTTCTGCAATCCGGCGCACCTCCTGAATAAGACGGGCGGCTCCCAATCCCGCATCGGCCCGCATATCCATGGGAGTGGTCCCCGCATGGTTGGGTTCTCCTTCCAAGGTGACTTCCTGCCAGGAGATACCCGTCACGCCGGTCACCGCTCCCAGGGCAACTCCCTCCCGATCCAGGCAGGGCCCCTGTTCTACGTGAAGCTCCAGAAAGGCATGGGGCCGCAAGAGGCCGCAGGGAAAATCCCCCGCATAGCCGATCCGGTGAAGTTCCTCTCCCAGCAGGGTGCCGTCGATACCCCGGGCTTTCAGAGCGTCCTCCAGAGAGAGTCCCCCCACATGCACCAGACTTCCCATCATGTCCGGAGTGTACCGCACTCCCTCTTCGTTGGTAAAGACCCCCACCGCCAGAGGATGCCGGGTAAGTATTCCCGCATCCCTGAGGGTTCGGATCACCTCCAGAGCCCCGAGAACTCCATAGGCTCCGTCCAGGGGGCCTCCGGTGGCCACCGAGTCGATGTGAGAGCCCATCATCACCGGAGGCAGATCCGGATCGGCCCCTTTCCGGAGGCCGAAAAGGTTGCCTATTCCGTCCACCCGAACCTCCATATCCAACTCCTTCATCCAGGAGACCATGCAATCCCGCCCCAGGCGATCCTCCTCGGAAAGAGCGAGGCGGCAGACGCTTCCGTCTTCCCGGCGGCCGATCTCTCCGAAGCTCCGAAGGGCCTTTTCCAGGCGTTCTGGGGAAATCCGAAGAAGTTTGGTCATGATTTCCCCTCTCCTTCAGGCGTTTCGGGGCTTTTCCCGGCAAGTTTCTTGTACATGCGGATGCAGCGCAGGCTCCGCCCTCCGGGAAGTTCGTGGCACTCCTCCCGCTGCCGCACGAAACCCTGGCGGGCATAGAAAGATTCCGCGTTTACCGTGGAGCGCACCGTAAGTCCCGGAAGGCTACGCCGTATGCCCAGAGATTCCACGTACTCCAGAAGCCGGGTTCCCACACCCTGCCCCGTGAAGGCGGGAGATACATAGAGGGCGAACAGTTCTTCCTCCTGAAGGGAGAAGAGACAAATCCCCAGGATTTCTTCCTCCCGGTGGGCTACGAAGAAATCCAGCCCTCCCCTCAGGGCCTCCCGATATTTTTCAGGACTGAGAGCCCCGCACCACGCTTCGATTTCCTCGCTGGAATAGGAGGAAGAACAGCAGGTCCGAATACATTCGGTATGCATGCGCCAGACCTCTTCCGCATCTCCCGGCAAGGCTCTGCGAATAGCCATCACCATCAACACCGACCTTTGTCGAGGTTCTCCGCTTCAAGGGAGAGACCTCGTTAAAATCTCCTGGAGTATAGCAGATGATCTTTTATCCGGAAAAGAAAAACCCTGTAGGAAATATCAGTCGTAAAATCCCCGGGCATAGCGATCCCGCAGCTTTCGGCGCAAAACCTTGCCCACGCTGGAAAGAGGAAGCTCGGATACGAAGAGAATTTTCCGGGGAACCTTGTAATGGGCAAGCCGTTCCTTGCAGAAAGCGATGATTTCCCGCTCCTCCGGAGGATGTTCTTCGTCCCGGATCCGCACGAAAGCCAGAGGATATTCTCCCGTAAGGTGATGGGATCCCCCCACCACCGCCGCCATGAGTACCCCGGGATGCTCGGAAAGCACCGATTCCACCTCCTGGGGGTAGACGTTGAAACCTCCCACGATGATGAGATCGCTCTCCCGATCGAGCACCGAAATATATCCGTCCTCATCCAGCCGAACGATATCTCCGGTGTTGAACCAGCCCCGGGAAAAGCGTTCCGACGTCTGTTCGGAGGAATGAAAGTACCCCGAGCAAACGCTGGGCCCCTTAAGCCAGAGAAGCCCCTCCTCTCCCGGAGGAAGCACCCGCCCCTGTTTATCCCGCACTTCCAGGGAATATCCCGGAAGAGGGGGCCCCACGGTACCGGGCTTTTTGGTTTCTCTGCCGGGGCCTCCGGAAACTACGGGAGAGCATTCCGTAAGGCCGTATCCCTGAAAGATGGTTACTCCCAAACGCTCTTCGATGCGTTTTTCCAGAGAGACCTCCAAAGCGCCTCCTCCTGTAAGGAGGTAGGTGAGAGATTCCGGCATTTTTCCCCGTTTTTCCACGGCTCCGAGAAGAAAGGGAAGCATGGTGGGCACAGCGATAAGCGTTTCCGTTTCCGTGGCTTCCAGAGCTTCGAGAACCTTGGGAACCGGGAAAAAAGAGGGGAGAAGCACCTGGGGAAGACCGAAGAGGAGGGGAGTGACGCCGCATACGGTAAAGCCGAAGGAGTGAAAATTGGGGAGCACGTTGCAAAGGATTCGCCCCTCTTCGAAACCCTCGATGTTTTCATGAAGCTCCCGGGCATTGCTTACGATATTGTGATGGGTCAGGGGAACCACCTTGGGATCCCCCGTGGTGCCCGACGTGGCGAAGAAGACCGCCATTTCGGGGGATGTGCCGAAACAGGGACGCCCCTCGAAAGATTCCGGAAGATCTTCGGTGGAGCAGATCGTTACGGCAAACCCCTCTTCCCGGCAGGCTTTTTCCAGAGCCTCGTCTTCGGAAGAGAGAATCACTCCGAAGGGGTCGATTTTTCGGAGGATCCGGAGAATTCCCTCGGTTCCTCCCCGGGAATTGAGAGGGACCACGGTGCCTCCCAGTTCCCAGACCGCCAGGGTGAGAAGATGAAAGACCGGGGAATTGGAAAGAAAGAGAGCCATTCTGGAGCCTTCCACAAAACCGGCCTCCCGGAGAAGAGAGACGCACCTTTCCCAGGCAGAAAGAACTTCCCGGGAAGTCCACCACACACCGTTCCACCAAAAGATTCGAGCGGAAGGGTCTTTCAAAAACCGCTCCCGAATGCGCATTTCAAGACGCTGTTTCACTCCCATTCCTCCTCCCGAGCCGGTTTTTGTGGCTCTTTCCACAAGTGTATCACGAGAAGTCTCCAGAATGTGGTAAAGCAGGAAAAATCGGGACTTCGGAAAGTTGTCGGAAACATTCCCCGGGGTTGGGAAAAATCCGGGGATGACGTAGAATACTTTCCACAATCACCGTCACGCCTCACCTATGGCCCTGCCGGAAAGGAGGGATAAGAGATGGAATCCCCGAAACAACGGCATTTCCTGATCTTTACGGTCCACACCCAGCGCTTCGCCCTCCCGGTGGAGGAAATCGAACGGGTGGCCGCAGCGGCGGCACTCATGCCTCTTCCCGACGCTCCTTCCTTTCTCAGGGGAGTAATCGACTGGGGAGGCACCATGGTTCCCGTCATGGACCTGCGCGTACGCCTCGGCCTTCCCCACCTTCCGCTGGATCCGGAGCAGCGGCTCCTCCTCGTGCGAAGCCGGGAGATTTTTCTCGCCTTCCTGGTGGATACGGTGGAAGGCGTTACCCTTCTCGATGTGGAGACTCTCCAATTTCCGCCGGAAGCCCGGGCTCTCTTTCCCGAAAATTTCAGCTCCCCTCTGGTGGGAAAGAAAGGAGAAGCGGATCCCGTGGTCTGCCTCCGAAACGCCGAGGCTCTCTTTAGCGTGCTTCCCGAAGCAATGCCCTATCTTCAGGAACTCGGACTCTCCCAAGAGGCCTCCACCCCATGAAATCCGGAAGAAACGTTCCTGAACCTCTTCGGCGCGATCTCGCATACCTGGGAAAACTGGTGGAAGAACGACTGGGACTCGCCTTTTCGGAAAAACGCCGGCACGATCTGTGGCACCTTCTCGTACAGAGAGCCTCCCAGGAGAAAAGTTCCCCCGAAGGGCTTCTTCGACGCCTCCTTCGGGAGGGGCTCTCCGAAACCCTGGCCCAGGATATGGCCCGGCATCTTACCGTGGGAGAAACCTACTTCTTCCGAGAGCCGAAGACTCTCCGTGCCCTGGAATCCGAGGTGCTCCCGCATTTCTTCTCCCGGGGAACGTTCCGAAGCCCCCGGATCTGGTGCGCCGGCTGCAGCTCCGGAGAGGAGGCCTATACCCTGGCCATGATGCTCCACGGCAAAGGAGGTTCGGCCTCCTCTCCCGAAACCAGTATCTTCGGAACGGACATCAACCCCCAGGCCCTTGCAAAGGCCCGCCAAGGCATATACGGCCCCTGGTCCTTCCGAAACGTTCCGGAAATATCCAAGGCTCTTTATTTCGACCCTCTGGAGGATGGCACCTTTTCGGTGAAACCTCCCTTCCGAAGAAGGGTTTCCTTTTCTCTCCTCAACCTTTCCGCTCCCGAATGGCCCCTGTGGAAGAACACCCCGCCTCCGGAAATCATCTTCTGCCGCAACGTGCTCATCTACTTTACGGAACGGCACCGGGAGGACATTCTGCGGCGCTTTCACGCCCTTCTTCCTCCCTCGGGATGGCTGGTGGTGGCTCCCTGCGAAACGTCGGCTCTTCTCAACTCGCAATTTCTTCCCGTATACGCCCAGGGAGCCACGCTCTACCGAAAGGCACACTCCTCCCTCGAAGAAGAGAAGCGTCCATTCTTCTTTTTCTCTCCCCTTCCTTCGAGGCCCTGGGAAAAAGCCTCCCCGGTTGCTCCCCTGCTTCCGCTCCTGAGCGAGGAAGTCTTTCCCGAAGCCTCTTCCGTGCCTCTCTCCTTCCGGGAGCCTTTTCCGCCCCCGGAAAAGAAAACGGAAGCGGAAGCCCCAGCGGCTCCTCCCCTGGAGGAAGCCCGAAACCTCGCAAATCGGGGGAATCACGAAAAAGCCTTGGAAATTCTGGAGAAAACCCGCCAGGAGGATCGCACGTCCTTTCTCCCTCTCTACCTCATGGGACTCGTCTACTCCGACCTCGGAGAGGAGGAAAAAGCCACCGAGCTTCTCCGAAAAGCTCTTTTTCTGGAGCCGGAATTCATTATGGCCCACTACGCCCTGGGCACTCTGGCTTTCAAAAAGAACCGGCCTAGGGAGGGGGAACGCCACTTCCGCAACGCCGTAAGGCTTTTGGAATTTCTTCCTCCCGAAACCCCCCTTCCCGAAGGAGAGGGAATCCGCAGGGAAGATCTTCTGCACACCATACAAAGCTCGCTGCACCAAAGGGGTGACGTGCCTTGACACGCACAGGCGAAGAACGTAAAAATCCCCTAACCCGGAAAGAGAGGGCCTCGATTAGATGCTGAACGAAAAAATCATAAAAAACGTTCTTCCCCCCGAAAAACGGGAAGAACGAAAACAGACCCTTCTCCGGGAGCGGGCGAAAAAACTCGCCCGAGACTCCCTGAAGGAGGAACTTCCTGAAGAAACTCTGGAGGTGGTGGAGTTTCGCCTCGGAAAAGAGCGCTACGGAGCGGAATCTCTCTATACGGGAGAGATCTTTCCCCTCCAGGAACTCACGCCTCTTCCCTGCACTCCTCCCTTCGTGGCGGGAATCCTGAACCTTCGGGGACGTATTCTTTCGGTGGTGGATCTCAAGACTTTTTTCGGGATCCCCAGGGAAGAGATCTCTCACAGACCCCTGGTGGTGGTGCTTCAATCGCCGGATCTGGAAATGGGCATTCTCGTGGATGCCCTTGTGGGAGTAAGGCGCATCCCCCGCAAGGACATAGCCCCTCCCCTCCCCACCATGACAGGTATCGGAGGAACCTATCTTCTGGGGGTTGCCGAGGGAGATCTCGGCATCCTGAAGGTTTCCGCCATTCTGGGGGATCCTTCGATGGTGATACGTGAGGATGTATGAGACGGGCCGAAAAATAAAGACATTCTTCGAAGTCTTCCGAAGGCTCGGGCAAAACATGCTCGAACGCATATGAAAACAAAGGAGAGGATCTTGAAATGCCGCGAAAAATCACCCTCGGAATAAAGCTCTGTTTCGTTTTTGGAGCCCTTCTCCTGATTTTTACGGGAGTAAGCCTGGTCAGTCGTTACAGCATGTCCGAAGCTCGTAAAACCGCCCATTCCCTGGCAAGAGAAGCGGTGCCCGAAATGGTGACCGCCGCATCGGTACAGCGGCTCGCCCTGAGCGTGATGTACGAAATCCGGGGATACGCCCACACGCTGAAAGATTCCTACCTGGAACGGGGGGAAGAGCACCTGAAAGAGCTCCGGAAAGCCCTGGAAGACGCGGAGAAGCTCGGAGCCGCCTATCCCTCCCTGGAAGCTCTCCGGGAAGGGATCCGAAAAGCCTCGGAAGCGGTAACCCTCTACGGTCAGCTCCTGGAACAGACACAGCAAGCCGTGCGTACCCTCCGGGAATCCCGAAAACTCGCGGATGCGGCTCAGGAAACCTTTTTCCTGAATGCTCAGACGTATCTGCACTCTCAAAAAATCAAGCTCGAGGAAAATTTCCGAAAACAGGAAGCCCTCCACGAGGCACTTCAAGGGGTGGAAAAAAGCGAAAAAATGAACCGCGTCATCGACCTGGAAAACGAAATTCTGGTGGCGGACTTCAAGAGTCAAACCCTCCGGAATCCAGAGATCCTCCAAAATGTCCTGGGCAAGTTCCAGGAAATGGAAAACATTCTTAAAGAACTTGGAGAACGCGGCTCCTCCCCGGAAAATCTTGGGCAGATCGAAGCCATTGAGAAAGCCCGAGAAGCCTATAAACAGGTGATTCTTCGAATTCTCGAAGACTGGACTCTCCTGAACACCCTGGAAACCCGGCGTATCGCCGCAGCGGAGAAGGTGCTCCGGGAGGTGGAGTCCATAGCAACCCAGGGGGAGAAAAACGCCCTGTCCGCGGCGGAAAAAGCCGCCGTAAACCTGGGAGACACCATCTCTCTTCTCCTCGTGACCATGATGGTCACTCTTCTTGCTGGAGTAATCATCGCCCTCCTCATGACCCGCAGCATCACGGTTCCCCTGATTTCGGCCGTCTCCTTTCTTTCTCGGCTTACCGAAGGAGATCTGCGACAGAACGTGCCGGAAAAATTCCTCGCCCGGAGTGATGAAATCGGCGTGCTCGCCCAGGGGGTTCAGGCTCTTACCCTGAGCCTTCGCACTCATATCGCCATGGTGAAGGAGATGGTCAACACCCTGGGATCCGCAGCCTGCCAGATCTCCGCCTCGGTCTCCCAGATCACCGCAGGAGCCGAAGAGGCCTCGGTGGCGGTGGTGGAAACCACCGCCACCATGGAGGAGGTCCGCACCACCGCCGAAATCACCAGCCAGAAAAGCACCAACGTGGCCCAGTTCGCCCGGAATGGTCTGGAGGTGGTGGACAACGGCAAACACGCCACGGAAAAACTCCTCACCGGAATGGAACATATCGGAGAACGGATGACCTCCATTGCGGAGACCATCGTACGGCTCAGCGAACAAAGCCAGGAAGTGGGTGAAATCACAGATACCGTGGAGGATCTGGCGGAGCAGTCCAATCTTCTGGCGGTAAACGCCGCGGTGGAAGCTGCCAAGGCGGGGGAGTACGGCCGGGGATTTTCCGTGGTGGCCCAGGAAATCAAGAGCCTGGCGGAGCAATCCAAACAATCCGCCAAGGAGGTACAGCGAATTCTCAAGGACATCCAGAAAGCCACCGGGGCCGCAGTGATGGCCATCGAACAGGGCTCCAAGGCGGTGGATCAGGGCACCCTGGATGCGGTTCCCTCAAGGGAATCCATTCAAAAAATCACCCGGCAGTTTATGGAATCCGCCCAGACCGCTGCGGAGATCGCCGCGGCAAATAACGAGCTTTTCACGGGAATCGACCAGGTATCCCAGGCCATGGAAAGCATGAAGATTGCAGGGGAGCAGAACGTGACGGGAATGAAGGATCTCGAAGCCGCCTCGGAAAATCTCAAGGATATGGGGAAAAAACTGGCTTCCCTGATAGATCGGTATACGCTCTGATGCTCCGGAACCGAGGATAACCATGTTTTCCGAGGATCGGGAATTTCTCGAAGAATTGCGAAGGGACTTCGTTCTGGAGGCCGAGGAATATCTCCAGGTCATGGTACAGGGCATGCTGGACCTGGAAAAAAACGTTCCGAACCTCTCTCCCAAAGTGCTGGAGTCGGTATACCGCGCGGCTCATAGCCTGAAGGGAGCTTCTCAGGCGGTGCAGATGCCCGCCATGGCATCCATATGCCAGGTCATGGAGAGCGTTTTTTCGAACATGAAAAAGGAGCTCCTCCAGCTTTCGCAAAAGGATTTCGACATCCTTCAGGAAGGGGCGGATCTTCTTTCGGAGATGATCGCCGTCCCCGAAGAATCCCAGGATCGCCGAAAGGCGGAGCTTCTGGCGGGGAAAATCGAGAAACTGCTGGAGCCGGAAAAAGGCAAATCTCCGTCCCAGTCTCTTCGAAAACCTTTTTCCGGCGGAATTCCGGAAAAAACATCCCAGGAGCCGCCCCAAGAGGAACCGGAGCTCTCCGAGGCGCTTCGGCCTTCTTCCGCCAGTACCTCCGAGGGATCTTCAACACCGGAGATCCCCCAAACCACAGAAACCGGGCTTTCCGGAGGATCCTCCGAGATGATCCGAATCCGGGCCTCCAAGCTGGATTCCCTCCTTCTGAGAGCGGAGGAGCTCCTATCCCTTCATCTCACCCTGGGAACCCGCATAGAAGAAATCGAGGAACTTCTCTCCCGGGTAACCGCCTGGAAAAACGAGTGGGAGCGCCTTCTGGGCGGGCTGGAACGGCCATCTCGAAAAGAAACCCCTCTCCCCCGGGAACTTTCCTCCTTTCTTCTCTCGGGAATGCCCCGGCTGGGAGAGATTCACGAACAGATCCGGCATACCCGAAAAGCCCTGAGAGAGGACCAGCGCATCACCAGAACCTTGGTTCGGAACCTCCTGGAAGGAACCCGATCGGTATTGATGCTCCCCTTCTCCTCCCTTCTTCAGGGATTTCCGAAGATCTTCCGGAATCTCGCGAAGGAACTGGGAAAAGAGGCGGAACTCTTCGTTCTGGGAGGAGACGTGGAGGTGGACAAGCGTATTCTCGAAGGCCTGAAGGATCCTCTCGTCCATCTTCTCCGGAACAGCGTGGATCACGGTCTCGAACTCCCGGCAGAACGGCGCGGCAAGGGCAAAAGGCCCCTGGGAACCGTGGCCATCCACGCATCCCACGTGGACGGCAATCGGGTGGAACTCCTGGTGCAGGACGATGGCCGAGGAATCGACACCGCCAAACTACGGGAAAATGCCGTAAAAGCGGGAATACTCTCTTCTCAAGAAGCTTCGGCTCTCGATGAAACCGGAGCGAGGATGCTCCTTTTCCGCTCGGGAATTTCCACAAGCCCCCTCATTACGGACATTTCCGGACGAGGACTGGGTATGGCCATTGTGCAGCAGAAAGTGGAAGCTCTGGGAGGAACCATCTCCATAGACTCCACTCCGGGCAGGGGGACCACGTTCCGGATTTCCCTCCCCTTGACCCTGGCCACTTTCCGAGGAGTTCTCGTGGAGGAACGGGGGCAAATCTTCGTGCTTCCCTCGGCAAATGTCGCCCGGGTGGGACGAATTCCGCGAAAAGAGATCAAAATCCTGAAGCGGTGCGAAACCATACGGCATGAAGAAGTTCCCATCCCCCTGGTTTCTCTCGGCAAGATCCTGGACCTCTCCGAAAAATTCCGGGAACCTCTTCGGAAAGAGATCGTAAACCTAGTGGTGCTCTCTTCGGGATCTCTCCGGGGCGCCTTCGGAGTGGACCGGGTGGTGGGAGAGCAGGAGGTTCTCCTCAAACCCCTGGGCAGACAGCTCCAACGGGTGCGAAACGTCTCGGGAGCCACCGTACTCGGTTCGGGAAAGGTGGTGCCCGTGCTCAATCCCACGGATCTTCTGCTCTCGCTCTCGAAAAACGGAGCTCCGGAGTTATCCCCAGAACCTTCCGAAGAGAAACCCATCCCCCGAATCCTGGTGGCGGAAGATTCCCTTACCTCCCGCACCCTTCTGCGAAACGTCCTCGCCGCCGCAGGATTTTACGTGGAAACCGCCGTGGACGGCCAAGATGCCTGGGAAAAGCTACAACAGAACTCCTTCGACCTGGTGGTCTCGGATGTGGAAATGCCTCGGAGAAACGGCTTCGAACTCACTCAGGCCATCCGCTCCTCCTTGGGTGAACTTCCGGTAATCCTCGTGACGTCTCTGGAATCCCGGGAGGACCGGGAGAAAGGAGTGGAGGCGGGAGCGAACGCGTACATCCTGAAAAGCGGTTTCGACCAGAAAAATCTTCTTGACACTATAGGAAGCCTACTTTAATTTTAGAAAAATTCTTCGGAACGAGGGGGTGGTGGCAATGATTCGGGTTCTCGTGGTGGACGATTCACCTCTCATGCAAAGAATACTCCGGGACGTGTTGAGCCGGGATCCGGAAATTCTCGTAACCGCATGTCTCGGAAGCGGCGAGGAGGCCCTGGCTTTTCTCGGGAAACAACCGGTGGACGTCATCACCATGGACATCAGCATGCCCGGCATGGATGGCTTTACCGCCACCCGAAAGATCATGGAATCCCCCCACCCCACTCCGGTGATTATCATCAGCTCCCAGTGGGAGCCCCGGGAGGTGGAAAAAACCTTCCGGGCCATGGATGCGGGAGCCGTGGCCATTCTGCCGAAGCCCGAAAAGGATCTCTTCGAAAAGGATGAACAGCTTTTTCCCATCTTTCGCATCGTAAAATCCGCCGCCCTCACGAAGGTAAAACGCCTGCGCCCGAGGCTGGATCCCTTGCAGAAAAAAGATCCCCGGGAAAAAGCGGCCCCCTCCTCCGGCACGTTTTCCGAGCCCTCGGAGGACACCCTGAAGAAACGGTTCCCGAACATCAAAAGTGTGGTGGTGGGAGCATCCACCGGAGGCCCTCAAGCCCTGACGGAGTTTCTTTCGCATCTTCCCGGCACCTTCTCCTGCCCCCTGCTGGTGGTACAGCATATCAGCAAGGGATTCGATTCGGGATTGGCGGAGTGGCTCGGAAAAAACAGTCCCCTTTCCGTGAAGCTCGCCGAAGAGAGGGAGATTCCCCGAGGGGGAACGGTCTATCTCGCTCCCAGCGGGGTACATCTCGGCATGAACCCCGAGGGAGCCCTTATTTTTTCGAAGGATCCTCCGGAACACGGAGTCCGCCCGGCGGCCTCCTGGCTCTTCCGCACCGCCGCCAAGATTTACGGGGGCGATTTGGGGGCCGTTCTCTTTTCCGGCATGGGAAGGGACGGAGCCCTGGAACTCAGATACTTACGGGATCTCGGGGCTCTCACCTTCGCCCAGAGCCGAGAAACCTCGGTAGTCTGGGGCATGCCCGGCGAGGCGGTACGGCTCAACGCTCCGGAATACGTGGGATCCCCCGCCTTTATCGCCCGCATCTTGGGGAAACTGCTTCGATAGCATCCGATAGTACGATACCGATACAAGGGGAGACAGCCATGAAAAAAGATGCCACCGTCCTCGTGGTAGAGGACAGCCTGACCCAGGCAAAACGCCTGGAACACCTTCTCTCCAGGGAGGGATACCGCGTTCTTCTCGCCCGGAACGGCATGGAGGGATTGGAGATGACCCGGGCGGAAAAACCTGCCGTAGTCATCACGGACATCATGATGCCCGAGATGGACGGTTACGACATGTGCCGCCGCATCAAGGACGAACCGGATCTCGCGGCCATCCCGGTGATTATTCTCACCGCCCTTTCGGATCCCGAGGATGTCATCAAGGGACTCAAATGCGGGGCGGATAACTTTCATCCCAAGCCCTACGATCCGGAGCACCTTCTCCGGAGGCTGGAGATCATTCTTACGAACCTGGAACTGCGCAAGGCGGGGCAGGCCCAGATGACGGTGGAGGTCTTCTTCTCCGGTCAGTATCACCGCCTTACGGCGGACCGGATCCAGATTATCGACCTCCTGCTCTCCACCTTCGAAACTGCGGTGGTTCAGAACAACCAGCTCAAACAGTTGGGAGGAGACTATCGCAACGCCCTGGAAGAAGCTAAACAGGCTCACGCCAATTTCCAGACCCTCATGGAAACCATGGAGGATGCGGCCCTGGTCATCAATGGCGAGAACATGATCTACTACGCCAATCCGGCGGCGGAACTCCTGCTGAACGCTTCCTCCGAAGATCTCCAGGGGAAACCCCTGGAATTTCCCCTGGAAAAGGAGGATCGCCAGGAAGTTCTCCTTTCCTCCCCGGAAGGAGGGAAAGTGATAGGAGATCTCCGGATCGCGACGTGCAACTGGAACGGCGAGCTCGTCCGGCTCGTCACCATCCGGGACATTACCGAGACGGTGCAGCTCCGGGAGCTTCTTCGCAAAGAGGCGGACACCGACAGCCTTACGGGGCTCCTCAACCGGCGGGGTTTTTTTGCCAAGGGCACGGTATTTCTCGAAAGGGCCCAGGAGAAGGGGCTCCATGCCACCTGTCTTTTTGCGGATCTCGACGGGCTCAAACACATTAACGATACCCTGGGACACGAGGAAGGAGACCGGGCTCTTCGGGAGGCCGCCACGCTTCTTCAGGGAAGCCTCCATCCCTCGGGAATCATCGGCCGGGTGGGAGGAGACGAGTTCGCCGCCCTGGTGAGCCACGAAGAGGCGGACATCCCCCCCGAGACACTCCGCCGGATAGAGGAGGCTTTTCGGAAGTATAACCGGGAAGGGCATCTCTCCTACCCCCTCGCGGTAAGCGTGGGCGTGGCTCCCTGGAATCCCGTATCCCCGGTTTCCCTGGGGGAGATCCTCTCCCGGGGGGACCGGAAGATGTACGAACAGAAAGAATCCAAACGTTAGGGGCCTCCGAAAGCTTCGAAGGCCCCCCGAAAAGGTTCTATCCTCTCAAAAACCCCAGAATACGCTGCCGGAAAAGAATGGGCAGAGCTATCCAGGAAAGAAAGATGCCTCCCTGCATGGCTGCATTGATACCAAAAAGGTCCGCCAGAGTTCCCAAGGGAAAGGTGATGAGTCCCGCAAGCCCCCAGGAAACCCCCATAATGAGAGAGCTCGCCACGGAACGGGATTCCGGGGATCGCTCGATGGCAGTGGCGGCAGTGACGGGCACCGTGGAGGAGAGCAGAGCGACTCCCAGGGTAAAGAAACCGAGAGAGAGCATGCCCCCGCAGTGAAGGGCGAAGTAGAGAAAAAAGGGCCCCGAAAAGAGCATGATCCCTATGAAGCGACGCTTTCCGATGCGATCCGCCACCCTCGCTCCCATCACCGCCGCGGCGGTGCCCATAAGGCTGGTTACGAAAAGAGCGGTACCCCCTTCGAGAAGAGTTCCCCCCCGGGAAGTAATGAGAAGAGGGAGAAAGAAGGTCACGCTCCGGGTGGTGGCGTTGCAGAGAAAGGATATGCTCCAGATGGGAAGCACCTTGCGGAAAACCCGGAAGATATTCGCAAACCCCCGTCCCCGGAGGGCCTTCTTCGCCTCATCCGGAGGATCCCCCAGGGAGGGCAGAAACCAGAGAAGAGCCACCCCGATAAGCACTCCGGGAATGATGATTACGGGAAGGCCTCCGAGCCCGAAGAGGGAAACCACGAGAAGGGCGTAGTAAGGGCTCAGAGTGGCTCCCACCATGCCTCCCATGTTGAAAAGGGATATGCTGAAGGCCAGCCTTTCCGGAGGCACCACCGCTCCCACGCTGCCGCATCCCTGGGGATGAAAGGCGGCGCTCCCCACGCTGTAGAGCCCCACACAAAGAAGCATGACCCCATAATTGGGCGAGTAGGGCAAAAGCCCGGTGCCCAAAACGGTTACCATGGGGCCGAACCCCGCATACCAGGGACGGTTGGTGCTGTCCGCCAGATGCCCGAAAATCGGCTGGGCCACCACGTGGGCAATACCGTTCACAAAACCGAAAAATCCCACCTGAGTAAGCGATAGCCCCAGCATTTCCACGAAACGAGGCATGAGGGTAGGAAGAAAAACCGCATGCAGATCGTTGATGCAGTGCCCGAGAGAAAGCAGCCACACCCTCCCCCGCTCACCCAGGTTCTTCGAATGTTCCATAATTCGGCACCAGCTCCTTTATCCTTCACGTTCAAGGCATCCGCCCCTTTCGGAAAGAGGCGGAAATTGCCACATCTACACGATGGGGCGGGTCTCTTCCCGTTCTTTCCTGGGATGGAAGGCGCAATCCCGGGAACAGCGCCGGAGAGCCTGAAGAAGAATGTCCACTCCCCTGGGAATATCCTCCTCCCGAGGCCCGGAAAAACTGAACCGGGCACAGGAAAGCATCCGATTTTCCAGAGTGAAATACTCTCCCGGAGTGAAGAGAACGCCCTTTTCCGCCACCCGGTGCAGCAGCTTGGTGGCATGAACCTCCCCTGAAAAAGAGCACCAAAGGTCGAATCCTCCCTGAGGAGGGACAAACTCCAGAAGATCCGAACCGGACTCTTGCAGACATCGCACAAGCAGATCCCTGCGGATACGGAGCTTGCTCCGTATCTGCTCCAGCAGCTCCCGGTACACGCCTTCCCGAAGAAGAAGATCCATCATTTTCTGCACCACCCCGCTGCAGGCGAGATCCGAAATCTTTTTGGCGTGGATGAGCCGGTCCATAATGGCGTGGGGAGCGCAGATCCAGCCGATGCGCAGCCCCGGAGCCACGGATTTCGCCAGAGAACTCACGTAGATGACATGTTCCATATGGTCCATGGCCTTGAGAGGAAGCACCGGTTCTCCCTCGAAACGGAGATCGTAGAAGGGATCGTCCTCCAGCACCGGCACCTGATAGCGATAGGCGAGATCCAGAAGACGCCTTCGGGATCCCCGGCTCATGCAGCTCCCCGTAGGGTTGTGAAAGGTGGGTACCGTATAGATCAGCTTGGGAGCGTAGCGCTTGAGCACCCCCTCCAGGATGTCCAGACGCATGCCCTCCCCCTCCACGGGAATGCCGAGAATGCGGGCACCCTGGGCGGCAAAGGTTTGGCGGGCGATAACGTAGGTGGGATCCTCCACCACCACCATGTCTCCGGGGCCTACGAAAGTCTTGGCCATCATGTCGATGGCCTGCTGGGATCCGGAGGTGATAAGTATTTCGTCGTAGCCTGCATGAATGCCCCGGGATTTCTGATACTCCGAAACCGCTTCCCGGAGAGAACGAAGCCCCTCCACACAGGGATGGGCATAATATTCCTGGCGCATTCCCGAGAAAAAGGACGTTCCCATATAGGCATGAAGCCGGGGATTCTCGAAAAACTCCGGCATGTAACAGGTGGAAAAATCGATAACCTCTCTCTCCTGGCGCACGTTCCGGAAAAACCGGGTGATTTCCCGTCCCCGCTCCCCTTCGCCCAGCCGGAGATATCTCTCCCAGTGAAGGGGCATTATCGAGTGTCTCCAGGCTTCGTCCTCGTCATATTCCATTTCGCACACCGTGGTTCCCCGACCCACGTGGCTCTCCACCAGACCCTCCGCCTTGAGTTCTCGATAGGCGTTCACCACGGTGCTTCGATTGACTCCCAGATTCTCCGCAAGATGTCGATCCGGAGGCAGGCGGTAGTAGGGAGGCAGCTCTCCGGAAAGAATTTTCTCCCGAATGGCCGCCTTGATCTGAAGATAGAGAGGCACCGGGTGATCCCGGCGAAGAGAAATCCGCATGGGCTGGCTCCTTTCACAAAAGACGAAAACCGCACAAACTATTCCAATTCTTCGATAAAAAACATCTTTTCCAGAAAATGCCACACAGTATACCTTTCTCGGGCTTTTTTTGCGAGAACCAATTGGACCCCTCTTATCTCATCCAATGAAAGGCGGAGTAAAGAGAATCCTCCTCTCCTCCAATCTTTTGAGAAATCCCATGTATAATATCGAGAAGAAACCTCGCCCTCTCTCCCGAACCGTGCGCCGGAAGAAGAGGCTTTTCAGGAAAGGAGCATTCCATGGCCCCGAAATTGGAACTTCTGCACATCCGGGGAGAGAGCTACTACATTCCCGGAGCGGTAAACCTCGGACTCTACGGCCCCCCTTCCGCCTCGATTCTTCTTGACAGCGGCAACGACGAAACCTCGGGAAGGAAGATCTATCGGCTGCTGGAAGAGGAGGGGCGCACCCTCGCCATGCTTCTGAATACCCACTCTCATGCGGATCACATCGGAGGAAACGCCTATCTTCAGAAAAAAACGGCCTGTTCCATCGGGGCCCCCCTCGGGGAGATTCCCTTTATCGAGAATCCCTGCATGGAACCCACCTTTCTTTGGGGAGCGGCTCCCTTCAAGGAGCTGCGAAACAAATTTCTCCTGGCGGAACCTTCTCAGGTAAGCCTCCGAGTTCCCTCCCGGGGAACCGTGGGAAACACGGGACTCGTCTCCCGGCCTCTCAAGGGGCACGCTCTGGAGATGGTGGGATTCCGAACCCCCGACGAGGTGCTCTACCTCGGGGACAGCCTCTTCTCCCGGGAAATCATCGAAAAATACCGGCTTCTCTTCGCCCTGAACATTCGGGAGTGGCTGGAAACTCTGGAGGAACTGAAGCAGGAGGAAGCGGCCTTCTTCGTTCCCTGCCATGCGGAACCCACCAGGAACATAACCGCTCTCATCGAGATCAATCGCGAGGCCCTTCTTGCCCTGACGGAAGACGTGTGCGCCCTCTGTGAGGAGCCGAAAAGCCGGGATAGCCTTACCGCGTCGCTCTTCCGGCGATACGGTCTGAAAATGAATCCTTCCCAGTACGTATTGGGAAACAGTACGGTTTCCGCCTGCATTACCTATCTTCTGGAGGAGGGGGCTCTGGAAATCACGGAAAAAGACGGGGAACTTCTATGGAGGCGCAACTCCTAGAGGAGAGTCTCAGGTACATGTGCGGATGCGCCCCCGGAAAAACCCCCCTTTGGACCGGAGGAAACCACCGGCACCGCCTCTCCACGAAAGATGACGAAGGGGGGATTTTCCCATGCTTTTGCTCTACCACGCTCAAGAAGTGCGCTCGGGGGATCGCAGAGCTCTGGAGGAGTACGGACTCTCCGGAGAGGTACTCATGGAAAACGCCGGAGCCGGAGCGGCCCGGGGAATCTGCCAGACCTTTCCCAGGGCCCTGAGAATCGGCATTCTCTGCGGCCCCGGAAATAACGGAGGAGACGGCTTCGTAGCAGCCCGGCATCTCCTTGAAGAAGGCCGTTCTCCCGAGGTGGTGCTTACGTCTTCCCCCGAAAGCTACCGGGGAGATGCGGCACGCAATCTTAGGATTCTCCGGAGTCTGGATATTCCCTGCCGGGAATCTTCATCCATGGAGAACCGGGAACTCCGAAGATTCATGGAGCACCAGGATCTTCTTGTGGATGCCCTTCTCGGCACGGGAACCAGCGGAGCCCCCCGGGGAGAGGTGCTGCGGCTTCTGGAGGAGCTTGTCTCCCTCTCCTCGGTTCCTCTGGCGGCTCTGGACATCCCCAGCGGCATTCATCCCGATTCGGGGGCTCTTCTGGGCCCTCCGGTGAGGGCCGCCCGGACCTTCACCTTTCTTGCCCCCAAAACGGGGCTTTTCGTGCTTCCCGGAGCGGAGTACGCCGGAGAGATTCTTACGGTGCCCATCGGCGTTCCTCCCCGAAAGGTTCTCGGAACCCCCGCCGCAGCCTGCTGGCTCGGCGAGGATACCCGAAGAGTCTTTCCCCGGCGGTCTCCCTCCATGCATAAGGGAGACCGGAGCACCCTGCTGATTCTCGGAGGCTGCCCCTTCTACCGGGGAGCTCCCGCCCTGGCCGCCCTGGGAGCCCTCAAAAGCGGCGCGGGAGTGGTGGCACTGGGAGTTCCCGGAGATCTGGCCTCCTCCTGCGGTTCCCTTCTCCCCGAGGCGGTGCTGGAACCTCTCGAAGGGGAAAGTCTCTCTCCCGAAAACATCGCCCCTCTTCTGGATCGCTGGAAGGATCGGGCCTCCTGCCTCGTGGCGGGGCCGGGCATGGGACGCTCCGAAGAGAGCCTGGAAGCCCTGAGAATGCTCTGGAAGGAGTGGGAAAAACCTCTTCTCCTCGACGCAGACGCCCTCTATGCCCTGGCATGCCGGGGAGAAGATCTCCCCCGGCGGGAAAATGCCCTGCTCACCCCTCACGAGGGAGAGGCCGCAAGACTTCTCGGTATCTCCTCCGAAGAGGTGCGGCAAAATCGGCTGGAGGCTGCGGAAATTCTGGCAAAGAGGTGGGGCACGGTGCTCCTCAAGGGGGCCACCACGGTGATTTCCGACGGAACCTTTCCCTTCCTCACCGCTTCGGGATCCCCCGCCCTGGCGGTGCCGGGCTCGGGGGACGTGCTGAGCGGCATCATCGGCAATCTTCTGGGAAGCGGTCTCTCCCCTTCGAAAGCCGCCGCCTCGGGAGCCTGGATACACGGCATGGCGGGACGAATTATGGAAAAGACCGCCGGAGGCGAGGGAGTCCTGGCCTCGGAAATCGCCTCGGCGGTTCCCGAGGTACTTCGAAGCATCGTTTCAGAGTAGCGAATTATTTTGCTGCACAGGAAACAGCGTGCGGCATACGAAAGGATGAACATCCCCTCATGGGCCATGGAACGAAACCCTATCTTTTTGACATCACCCGCATGGAAGAGACCCGTCGCCTGGGAGATCTTGCCTCCCAGGAAATCTATCCGGGACTGACGGTGCTTCTTCTGGGCAACCTGGGAACGGGAAAAACCGAGTTCGTCCGAGCCCTGGGTAAGGCCCTGGGAACCGAGGAAGTTCGAAGCCCCTCGTTCATTCTCGTCAACGAGTACGACACGAATCCTCCTCTGGCTCACGGGGATCTCTACCGCCTGGACGAGGAGGGAGGAGCCCATGAGCTGGGGCTGGAAGAGTACCCCCTTCGGGGATGGGTGCTTCTGGTGGAGTGGGGAGAACGATGGCGGCATCCTCCCGAGGAGGATCTCTGGATCTTCCGCTTTACCGCAGATTCTTCCGGAGAAACCTCCGAACCTCTTCGCCGGATAGAGGCATCCTCCCGGGGAGACCGGGCCGGAAAGATTCTGGAAAGGCTTTTCCGGAGATGGGAGGCTTAGGAGAATGAACCTTTTCTCTCCCCTTCTCATCTGGGCGCTTTTTCTGCTCCTTCTGATTCTTCCGGGGGTCATGGTGTACCGCTGTTTCCTGAGGAAACCCCGTCCATGAGACTTACCCTCCTGCTCTACCAACTTTCGGCGTTCCTCCTGTACGCCCTTTTTCTCATCTTTCTGGCGGCCCAGGCCTTTCCCTGGACCGAGGATCGTTATTCCTTCTATCTGGACCGTCGAAAAATCGGCCTCTGGCCATCCCTGGCCACCTTCTGCGCCACCTGGATGAGCGCCGCCTCCATTACGGGATTCACCTTCTGGCTTTCCTTCGGAGGCTACGCCGCCTTTACTGGCTCCGTCTACGGCTGGCTCCTGGGGCTTATCTTTCTGCCCTTTGCGGTGCGAAAGCTCCGGTCCCTCCGGGTGCTCTCCCTTCCGGAGTGGCTTTCCCAAACCTACGGAGACGAACGGCTCCGGAAGGTGGCCGCCATAACCCTGGTGATGGCCTACACTCTCTACATCGTGATCCAGTTCCGGGCCTTCGGCACCATCGTGGCGCATCTTCTCTCCATCCGGATCACTCTGGCCTCGGTGGTGGTGTATCTTTTCGTGCTCTATACCACCTTCGGAGGACTCCCCTCGGTGGTGCGGAGCGACAGCCTGAATCTCGCCATCATTCTCGGGGGGGTCACCCTGGGCGCCTTCTGGGTACTGGGCTCCGCGGGATCCCCCCTCCACATTCACCGGGAACTTCTGCGATCCTCCCCGGAGCTCCTTTCTCCCTTCTCAGGAGAACCGCCTCTCTATCTTTTCGCCATGCTCTTCACCTGGGCCTTCGGAGTGGCTTCCAACCCTCAGTACGCCATACGGATCATCTCCGCCAAATCTTCCCGTACGGCCTGGAAGATGCTGGCCCTGGCGCCTTTCGTGGTGGGATGGATCTACCTCTGTCTCACCCTCTTCGGCCTGGGGAGCACCCTGCTCTTTTCGGCTCCCCCCGGAGTGGATACCGAGACGGGGTACGTCATGCTCTGCACCTCCGTGCTTCCTCCTCTTCCCGCCATGCTCATGCTGGTGGCGGCCCTGGCGGCGGCCATCAGCACCGCCAACTCTCAGCTTCTTCTGGCGGCCTGCGCCCTCTGCTACGATCTCGGCCTGGGGGAACGGAACATTCCCCGGGACGAGCCCTTCCGGGAGGATCGTTTTCTCTTCCGTAACCGCCTTATGGTGGCCCTTATCGCCACGGTGGCCCTCGCCCTGAGCCTTCTCCCCCTTCCGGGAATCCTCGCCCTGGGAAGGTACAGCTGGGCGGTGGTAACCCTCTGCTTTCTGCTCCCCCTCTACTTTCCCTGCGGCAGGGGAGAACTCTTTCTACCTCTTCTGGGAGCCTTGGGACTCCACACCTTTCTCGTATTTTTCACCGCCCTTTCTCCGGAGTACGCCCTCTTTCCCGCCCTGGCCCTGGAATGGATAACCTGGAAAATCCTCGCCCGAAGGGAGGCTCTTCATGCGGCCTAGAAGCATTTCCTTCCGGATCAAGATGGCAGTGGCCTCCCTTGCGCTGCTCCTCATTCTCCTTCTCACCTCCACGGTGTTTTACGGAGAGTACCGCTGGACCCTGGAAAACGAGGTTCGGCGCATGAAGGCTCTCGGAGAGGCATCTTCCCAGATTTCCGAAGAATCTCTTCGCACGCTTCTCCGGCGCTCCTTTCCCTTCTGGGATCTGCACCCCTCGGGAGAACCCCTGGAGCTTCCGGAGGAAGTCCTTGCGGTGCCTCTTGCCACCCGGAACGGAACTCTGCTGACCCTGCGCTTTCATCCTTCCCGCATGAAGGGGGAGATCCTTTTCCAGCAACGCCACGTACTGGTGATGAGCGTCATCGGCCTGGTACTCGCCATGGAGGTGGCCATTTTCACCGCCTACACTCTCGCCCGTCCCCTGCACCAGCTTGCCCGGGCCTGCGAACGCATCGCGAAACGCAAGTGGCACGTGCTCCCCCTGGCGCCGGGGGCCCCCCGGGAAATTCTGCTTCTCCAGAAGGCCTTCAACACCATGGTGGAGGAGCTTCAGCATTGGCAGCAGGTGCAGCATCAGGTCTTTCGAATGGAACGTCTGGCGGCGCTGGGACAGATGGTGGCAGGGGTCTCCCACGAGATCCGCAATCCCCTGGCGAGTATGCGGGTACACCTGGATCTTCTGGGAGAATCCGCCTCCACCGAAAATGGGCCTTCTCTGAAAATCCTGGATACCGAACTGGACCGGCTGAACACCCTGGTGGCTCAGCTTCTCACCTTCGCCCGTCCCGGAGAGAGCGTCCACGGCCCGGTGGCGTTGGAGGAGCTTTTTACCTGGTGCGGTAATATCGCCTCGGTACGGCTGCGAAAGAAGCGCCTCCGGATGGTTCGGGAGCTTGTCTCTCCCTCTCCCAGGGTTCTGGGAAGCATGCCCCAGCTTCAGCAGCTTTTACTGAACCTGGTGCTGAACGCCATTCAGGCGAGCCCTCCCGAAGGAACCATCACCCTCGGGAGTTCCCTCGAAGAAAAGAACTGCGTTCTTTCGGTACGGGACCAGGGGCCGGGAGTTCCCCATCATATCGCTCCCCGGCTCTTCGATCCCTTCGTTTCGGGACATAAGGAGGGCACTGGCCTGGGGCTTTCCATCGCCGCCCGCATCGCGGATCTCCACGGAGGCTCCATATCCTGGGAATCCTCCGCCGAGGGAACCCTCTTTCGGGTAGTTCTTCCCATCTGCCGGGAAGATATGACCAGTGAAAAGGAGACGTCTTCATGAACATCTGGATCGTGGAGGACGAGGCGAGCCTCGCCCAGGGGCTGCGCATGGCCTTCGAACGGGAACACCACGAGGTGCGGGTAGCCCCTTCTCTGGGGGATCTCCGGGAACTTCTGGAAAGACATACCCCCCAGATAGTCTTTCTGGATATCCGGCTCCCCGACGGGGACGGACTGAAAAGCATTCCTCACATTCTGCAGCACGCTCCGGAGAGCAAGATCATCGTGATGACCGCCTTCGGCGAATCCTCCCTGGCGGTACGGGCCATCAAGGAGGGAGCCTACAACTATCTGGACAAGCCCTTTCCCCTGGAGGCGGCCCGGAATATGGCCCTCCGGGCGGGGGAGATCATCGATCTCAACCGTCGGGTATCCCGTCAGAAGGAGCGGACCCGGCTCGTCTTTCTGGGATCTTCCCAAGCCGCCCGGGGAGTGCACGACTTCATCGAAAAGGTGGCTCCCTTCGAGAACACCACCATCCTCCTTACGGGAGAGAGCGGCACCGGCAAGGAAGTGGCGGCCCGGCTGATTCACCAGCAATCCGAATGCCCCGGAGAGTTCGTGGCTCTCAACTGTGCGGCGGTTCCCGAAAGTCTTCTGGAGGCGGAGCTCTTCGGCCACAAAAAAGGAGCCTACACCGGAGCCTCCCGGGATCGCCAGGGGCTGGTGGAGGCCGCCGAGAGAGGAACCCTCTTTCTGGATGAAATCGGAGACATTCCTCTCCCTCTCCAGAGCAAGCTTCTCCGGTTTCTGGATTCCCGCTCCGTCCGTCCCCTGGGATCCACCAGAGAGAAACAGGTTTCTCTTAGGGTGATATGCGCCACCTGGGAAGATCTGGAGGGAAAAGTCCGGGAAGGAGCCTTTCGAAAGGATCTCTACTACCGCATCGCCATGCTTCCCATGAAAATGCCTCCTCTCCGGGATCGAGAACGGGACGTGCTGGAGCTCTTTCACCACTTTTCGGTGCACTTCTCTCCCCGAATGGGGAAGACTCCCCTGGCCCTCTCCCCGGACGTGGAGGAACTCTTTTTGAACTATCCCTGGCGAGGAAACGTGCGGGAGCTCAAGAATCTGGTGGAACGCCTCTTCATTCTTCGAAACCTTCCGGGACAGGAGCTCAGGCTGGGAGATCTTCCCGAGGAAATGCTGGAAAGCCTTCCTCGAAAGAATAGATCCCTGGGCACTCCGGGAGAGCTCTCCTTTGCGGAACGGGTGGCGGGTTTCGAGAAACAGCTTCTCCGGGAAGCTCTGGAAAAGGCGGGAGGAAACCGTACCCGGGCGGCGGAGCTTCTGGGACTCTCCCGGTATGCCCTCATCCGGAGGCTCCAGCGCCATGTCATGGAGTAAACCCGAGCCTCGACTCTCCAAGGAAATCTCGCTCCGACAGATTCCCCTCGCCTTCCTGCTCTCGGAGATTCAGCTTCTCACGGCTCCCCTGGCATCTCTGGAGGATCTTCTTCACCAAAGGCTGAAGGAAAATCTCTTCGGCGTTCTGCGCCCCCCCGCCTGGACCGCATCATTCCACCAGATGGAGCCCTGGGAGGAGGAAAACGCCCTCTCTTCCCAAACCCTGGAAGAACACCTGCTCCCCCAGATAGCCCTGTCCTGGGCCATGCTTGGGGAGGAAGAATCTTTTTCCGGAGAGAGGCTCCTTCTCTGGGTGGATTCCCGGGGATATCTTCCGGAAAAGGACGAAGAGATTGCCCGGGATCTCGGCATATCCCTCGCCTCCTGGAAAAAGATTCTCCCCCGGCTTCAAAGAGAGGTAGATCCGCCGGGGCTTCTCGCCCGGAACCTGGCGGAATGTTTGCGACTGCAGCTGGAACGCCGGAAAAACCCTTCTCCGGAGGCTTTGGAGCTTCTGGGAAAATACACTCCCCTTCTCGAAGAGGGGAAGCTTCAGGAGATCCGCCATGCTTCGGGATGGAGTTCCAAAGGGCTGAAAAAGGCTCTGGAAACCCTTCGGGAGCTTGATCCCGCTCCGGGAAGCTCTTTCGGGGAGATCTCCTATGTACAACCCGAAATAGACGTAACCTTCGAGGGAACGACTCCGAAACTGCGCCTCCTCCGGGAGAATCTTCCAAGGCTGGAGGCGGAGAAAGATCTCCTTCCCTGGCGGCAGGAGGCACACCTGCGGCGTCAGTGGAAAGACCTGATACACCTGGCCCGATGTCTCGCCCTGCGCTACCGGGGAAGAATACTCGTGGCCCGGAAGGCCGTGGAGGCTCAGAAAAACTTTCTCACCAAAGGTCAGGATGCTCCGGGACCCCTTACCCTTACGAAGGTGGGACAAGATCTCTCCTTCGCTCCTTCCACGGTGCACCGCATCGCCCGGGCTACCTGGCTGCGCACTCCCCGGGGAACACTGCTTCTGGAATCCCTCTTTTCCAGGCCCCTGCGAAGCCGCCCGGATATGTCCGTGGCCCAGCTCCGCCTGCACCTTCGGGAACACCACAAACACACGAAACTTGCGGATCTGGAAAAAGAACTGAACATCCCCGCCCGCACCCTCTCCTGGCATCTTCTGCAAATGCGCCGGAAGAAAGAATTTTCCGGATTTCTTTCCTGAAAAATTTCTTTTTTCCCAGACACCGGCAGGATTTTTCATAACCGAAGCTTTCAGAAATTTCTCTTTTGTGGGAAAAATGCTCTCCAAGAGAGTCTGTGGTATGATGGAAAGACCGTGAGAATTATGCAAAATACTCGCAATAGCATTCCTCTTCTGGGAAAAGGGGCGTTTCCGGATGTCAATGGGTACACGAGCTCTTCCTATACGAAACCGATTCTTCCGTTGTGGCAGGCTTTGCCCCCTTTCAAGCCGTTTTTATTGTTTTATTCATAAAAAGGCTCCCTCATGACTTCTCCCAACGTAAAAAAATCCATGGTCGCCAAGGGGCTGCTCCATACGGGATTTCTCTTTCTCCTCCTTCTTTCGGGGATCACCATCTTTTTTTCTCACCAGCAAAAGACGCTTCTGGAAAGAAACGAAATCCAGAAACGCCTCTTTGGAGGATACGTTTTTCTCCGGGAAAAAGCTCCGCTTTTCCTGGAGAATAATGACACCTCCCTGGCAGCGGCGTTACAGCGGGAATACCAAAATACCCCCGAAATGCTCTACTTTCTCCTGAAAAATGCCCGGGGAATTCCCCTGGCTTTTTCCGCTCCCTCCGCAAATTCCCAGAATTTCGACCAGCATCTTGATCGGGAAACGATCCGAGGAATCCACCTCTTTCCGCCTCCTCCGGAAGAGGCCTTCCGAATTCGCTGTACCCTCCGCATGGGCTCTCTTCCTCGAGACATGGAAGAGCCTTTTTCCGAAAAGAAAGCCCTCCGAGGCACCCACGTGGTGGATCTCCTCTGGGAAATCTTTTCCGGGGAGGATCTTCTGGGAAGCTACCGCCAGGGATTCAGCCTGCAAAACGTGCATCTTCTGGGGAGACATCTCTTTCTGCTCACAGGAAGCATTCTTCTCCTCCTTTTCAGCGGCATTCTTCTGATTTTCTACTTCGTGCTCCGCAATATGGAAGAACCTCTCTCGCTCCTCGCGGAGGATCTCGAAAAGATCAACACCTTTTCAGGATCCTCGGGAGAGCTTTTGCAATATCTGGAACGAAGCAGAACACACTCCCTTCCTGCGAATTTTCGGGAGATGGAGCGGCTCAAGAGAGCCTTTCTCGAGCTCAAACGAACCCTTCTTTTCACTCTCCAGCGCGTGGAACATCAGGGATTGGAGGTACAGAACGCCAACAATCTTCTCAAGCGCTACAGCCAGACCCTGGAAAACCGGGTGCGGGAACGTACGGCTCTGCTGGAAGAAAAGAATCAACTGCTGGAAAAGGAAGTTCTCGAACGTCGGAAGGTGGAAAAACAGCTCCGAAAACTGAGCATTACCGACAGCCTCACAAACCTCCATAACCGGCGTCATGCAAACGAAACCATGGAAGCCCTGGAACGAGGAAAAACCCCCTTTGCCATTCTGCTTCTGGATATGGACGACTTCAAAAGCGTCAACGACTGCTACGGGCATGATGCGGGGGATCAAGTTCTGATAGAGCTTGCCGCCATACTGAGAGAAACTCTGGAGCAACCCTACACGGCGGCCCGGTACGGAGGAGAGGAATTCATCATTCTGCTTCCAAATACATCCCCGGAAGAGGCCTACCGGCTTGGAGAACGAATCCGAAGCAAGGTGGAACAGACCCCCCTCTACTACCAGGGGAAATCCATCTCTGTCACCCTCAGCCTGGGAGTGTCTTTCTGGAACGGAAGTACTTCCCCAGACAGGGCGGTAACCGCTGCGGATGCGGCGCTTTACGAGGCAAAGCGCGAGGGCAAAAACCGTACGGGCCAACGTTCTCCGGAATTTTCGGATTTTCGAAAGAACTCCTGACGGAACAATACCCCATGACCCGCAGAAAAACCCGGCCATCCCTGCAAAGATGCACACAGCAAAGGCACCCCGAAGAGCATGAGCTCCTTCGAGGTGCCTTTGCTGTGTGCATCTGCGGACAGACCTAAAAGCCCCTTTCCGGAAGGGGGCCTCTTCCCCGGAATCAACAGGAGGCGATCTTTCGAAAGGCCTCCACGATACGCTCCGCGTTGAAGGGTTTGACGATAAAGTCCTTAGCCCCCGCCCGAACAGCTTCGACCACCATAGATTGCTGCCCCATGGCGCTTACCATGACGATCTTCGCTTCGGGATGTTTTTTCATGATCTTCTGCACCGCCTCCACCCCGGTAACGCCGGGCATGGTAATGTCCATGGTAACGATATCGGGCTGGAGTTCCTCGTATTTCTCTACCGCTTCGGCACCATTCGCCGCCTCTCCCACCACGGCATATCCGTTATCCGTAAGTATTTTTGAAAGCATCATCCGCATGAACGCCGCATCGTCTACCACAAGGACTTTGATCGCCATGGACATCTCCTCCATATAGGCAGAATGGATTCTCACTGTATCATTAGCGGGGCAACAAAAAAAGGTGGAAGCCTCAAGCTTCCACCTTTAGACCCGCTATTTTGCATAGGTTTCGGAAAGACACCCGTTTTTTGCGTTATTTTCCCTGAAGGATGATCCGGTTATCCAGATAGGGAGTTAGTCCTCCCTGCTCCCGGACGTATTCCGCAATAACCTCCACGTCCATCACCCGGCTGTCGTACTCGGCACCCTCCTTTTTGCGCTCTCCGAAAACGTAGAACTTGTCTCCTCCTCCGGAGGTCCAGTTCATGGTCGCCACGGAGTAGACTTCGTCATCTCTCAGGGGAAGCCAGGTACCGTCCTCCTGAAGAACCTCCGCAGAGACCAGGCGCTTTCCCTCCCGCTGGCGCACGTTGTCATTGTCGATGAGAGCAGGCTCCGCCGTAAGATCGTAAACCACCTTCAGCCCCGAAAGCTGGAGGAATCCCCCCGTGGGAGTGCGAAGGGCGCTGTCATAATCATCTTCGGGGCCCACCAGGGCGGAGGCGGAAATTTCGAGAATTTCCCGAATGTCGGATCCCTTCAGGTCCACCATGGAGAGGGTGTTCCCGTAGGGGAATATTTCGTAGAGGGTACGGTAGGAAAGATCTCCCGCAGGATAGACCTTGTCACCCCGGATGCCTCCGCCGTTGAGCACCGCTATGCGGCTCTTGGCCTTCCATCGAAGAGCATCCGCCAGTACGTTCCCCAGGGCGGATTCCTGAGCCCGTACAACCGCCTTGCGGGCATCCGCATCCACCGTGAGGGTGGAGAAAGGCTTTCCAAGCTCCTCTTCGATCTTTTCCTGGAAGGGGAGAAGGGCCTGTACCACCCGGGGATCCTGGGGGATGGAAGCCGTAAGCTCTCGCAGCTCCCAGGTACTCTTTTCGAGATTCACCGCATCCTTTTCGAGCACCAGGTGCACCACTCCGGCATATCGACCCATGGCTCCCGCCTGGGTTACCAGGGTCTTCCAGCCTTGAGGGCCTTCCGCCAAGACTTTGTCCTGCACCGCCGTATGACTGTGCCCTCCGAGAATGAGGTCGATCCCCCCCACGTTTTCCGCAAGCCGAAGATCCTCGCCGTAGCCGATGTGGCTAAGGGCCACCACCACGTGGCATCCCTGATCCCGAAGAGCTTTCACCATCTCCCGGGCCACTTCGGGAAAGTCCTGACGCACGTCAAATCTTTCCGCGCCTCCCGTAACCGCATGAAGCTCTCCCGGAAGCAGACCGAAGAAGCCCACCTTGGTTCCGTTTTCCGCCGTCATGGTATGGGTGGCAAGCATGTTCTCCGGAAGCTCCCCTTCCCGAGGCACCAGGTTGGACACCACAAAGGGATAGTTCGCCTTGCTCATGGCCTCCAGAAGAATGGCCTCTCCGAGATCGAACTCGTGATTGCCCAGGGTGGCGATCTCCACTCCCGCCTGATTGAGCCCGGTGGTCTCGGCGCCGCCGTGGAAGAAGTAGAAAAGCGGACCTTCGTTGATATCTCCCGCATTGGTGACGAAAAGATTTCCCGGATTGGCAAGCTCTTCCTCGTTTACCACCGTGGCAAATCGCCCGAGACCTCCCACTTCGGCCTTCTGTTTTTCTCCGTCCACCGTCACGGATACCGTATAGGGAAAGATGTGGCCGTGCATATCGTTGATGCTGACAAAGGTGATATGTTTCTCCCCTGCCAGAGCGACTCCCGCAAAGAGAAGCAGGATTCCCAGAACCGCCATGCCCCGTTTCCAGATTTGCATTTCCTCGATGCCTCCTTCAGATTGTCAAGATATCAGAACACTCCTGCTGCGCCAGCCCGCCATGATGCCGGGAGATCAGGATCCCGCAGCTTCGCGGAGAGCCCGGGCCTCTTTGGGAGAGAGGATTTTCTCTTCGTCCACGATGAGAATGATCCGCTCCCGATCATCTTCCCGAACCCGGGCCACCCGCTGTACCACCTCGGCGGCCTCGCCGAACTCCATTCTCGCATCCCGAAGCAGGGGAGGAGCGCCGATTTTCGAGCGGGGCACCTCCGCCACTCCCGAGACCTCGTCCACAATGAATCCCGCCAGGGTATCCCCGGTTTCAATTACCAGCACCCTCTGTTCCTTCTCCTCCACGGCTTCGGAAGATGTCATGGAAAGGCGTTTCCGCATGCTGAGAGCGGGAACGATCTCTCCCCGAAGATTCATGACTCCCTCCACGTAGGAGGGCACTCCCGGAAGCCGGGCGATTTCATCGATCCGGTTAATTTCCCGAATGGTGGTGATGGGAAGCCCCATGGCCTGACCCGCCACGAGAAAGACCACGAAGGTTTCCCGCTCCTCCCCCTTCTGGCGCAGGAGAGAATCCTTCTGCATCTCCCCGGTCATGGATGCCATGGCATCCCTATCCACCAGGCCTTCCTTGCCGAGAAGAGCGATAACCTGCCCCCGGGTGTGCACGATACCGATAACGCTGGCGGCCCCCGATTCCGACCGGGTTATTCCGGGAGGAGGGCTTATCTCGTTTTCCATCACCGTGAGCACCTCCCGGATACCGTCGGCGATAAAGCCGATCCGGAAGGATCCGTAGTCTCCCACGAGAATTTTACCCGCCTCGGGGCGGAAGGATGTGTCCTCCAGCTGGAGCCGCTTTCGGAGAGAGAGCACCGGAAGAATGCTCCCCCGCACGTGGAGCACTCCCTTTACGGAAGAAGGCGAATCCGGCACGGGTACGGGATCCTGATAGCGCAAAATTTCCTGCACGTCCTCCAGAGGAAAGGCGTAAACCTCTCCTTCGAGATCGAAGGTGACGATCTGCCGGGAGGTGTCGTGCTGCTCCTGAACTTCCGCGGATTCCTTCTTCCGGTTTTTCCGGATGGTTTCCAGGGACTCCCGATCTATGTTGAGAATGCGTTCCGAATCGAGCACCACCACAAGCTTTTCGTTATGATGCACCACTCCCCGGACGATGCCTCCGGCCCCCTCTTCGACCTCGATGCTTTCCTCTTCGAACTCCACCACCTGCTGGGCCTGTTCCACCACCACCCCCAGGGAATAGCCTTCCATGTTCAGAATGAGAACTTCGTTACGCTCTCCCTTTTTCTCGGTATAGCTTCCCAGGCGGCTGTCCAGATCCACCACGGGCATGACCTCCCCCCGCAGGTTGATCATACCCCGAACGTTTTCCGAGGCCATGGGAAGAGGAGTGATGTCGGGAAGGGCGATAATCTCCCGAACATCCTCCAGAGGAACCGCAAACTCCCTGCCGTTCAGCAGAAATTCCACGTAGCTCCGCGTACCGTTCATACCTATTTCCTCCTCGCTACTTGGTCTCCCAGGGAAAGGCGAAGGCGGTGATTCGATGAATCAGCAACGTCTTTCCGGGATATCGGTGGGGCAGATCCTTTCCCGCTTCCAGGCTTGTAAAGAGGGCCCGGCCGATGATGTATCGCCCCTCCCGGCCATTTTCCAGGGTTTTGATCCCCCAGGTATTGTGGAAAACCACCGGGGTCTCTCCATGAACTCCCACGTAGAGCATGATGTGTCCCGGCATGCCCACCAGAGTGCGGAAGGGCTTGCCTTCCTCCAGGAGAAGGGCCGCCTTCTCCCCGGGAGCCAGATCTCCCACCTCCAGAACTCTTCCCGTCTGGGCCTGATACCGGGAGTTCCTGGGGAGCCAGAGCCCGAAGGGAATGAAGAAATCCCGTACCGCCGCAGAGCAATCCCGGTTCTGCACCAACCCTCCCCAGCCATAGAGCTCTCCCTGAAGCTCTTCGAGAACTTTCATGGCATTCCACTCGGTGAAGGCCAGAGGCATGAGCTCTCCCTCCTCCCGGGAAAGAGAAACTTCCAGGGAGAGGGCTTCCCCCGAAGGGCTCCGGCGAACCCCCAGGGCTCGAAATACTCCCCCCGGAAGGGGACTCTCCATAAGAGGAAGCAGGGTTCCCGTCTTGGCGACACCGAGAAAATTTCCTTCCCGGTCCCGCAGGGAGGTCTTTTCCCGGAGCACCACCACCTGGGGCATGGAGATCCAGGAAGCCCGCATCTCCGGAGATATGCGGGCCACATGGCGCGCATCCACCCATCCCGAGGCGGAGGAGCCCTTTACGTAGATCCACGCCCCATCCTCGGAAGCATGCGAGAGAAAGACCGGCTCCAAAGGCTTGAGAGTGGAGTTTTGAAGGTAGTCGAAGGGATATCCCTCCCCCGCCAGAGAAGGGTCGTAGAAGGCGGGTTCCCGGGTGGGAAAGAGGCGAAGATCCGTCTCCTGCACGGCAATTCCCGGATGGGAAATCTCTCCCGCCGCAGAAAGTCGGGCGTTGCGGCGCTGGCTTTCCAGCCACCCCTTCTCCCGGGGCCGGAGATTCTCTCCGTAAAGATTTCGTTTTTCCAGCCATTCGAAGGGCCAGAGGAGATCCTGCTCCGCCACGGCACAATCTTCGTTCCAGGGAGCGAAATACCGCTGGCGGAACTCTTCATAGTTTCGAAGCTGCTCCTCCCGAGAAACCAGGGGAACCTTCCACTCCCGGGAAAGGTAGTGCACCGGCCGCTGGGGAATGCGCTCCTCATCCCTGAGGACAGCCTCGTCCGCACAAGGAGATGAAACCCCTCCGAAGAAGAGGAATCCTCCCAGAAGCAATCCCGCGATTGTACCGGCCTTTCTCCGAAGAGAGCTCCCGGAGCTCTTCAATCTTGTACCGCCCTTTCGATGCGTTCCAGTCCTTCCTGAAGCAGTGATCTCGGGCAGGCCAGAACGATACGCTCGAAACCGCTTCCGGAATCTCCGAAAATGTATCCCTCATCGAGCCAGATCTTGCCTTTTTCCAGCATGCGCCGCTCCAGCTCCTCCCGGGAAAATCCGTACTCCCGGAAATCCACCCAGCCGAGATAGGTTCCCTCGGGCTCCGTAAGCCGGGCCTTGGGAAGCCTTTGGGCGAGAAAATTTCGGAGCAGAACCACATTCTCCTCCACGTAGGCCATGAGAGCATCCACCCAGTAGTCGCACTCTTGAAAGGCCACGGGAGCCGCTGCCAGGGCAAAGACGTTGGGACGGCCGAGGTGGGCCGCATCCAGAGCCTGTTTCACCAGATTCCGCTTCCGCTCATCCGGAATGATGATAAAAGAGCACTGAAGCCCCGCCAGGTTGAAGGTTTTGCTCGGAGCCACACAGGTAACGGAGTTTGCCGCAAAATCCTCTCCCAGAGATCCGAAGGGCCTGTGCCGGTATCCGGAAAGCACCAGATCCTCGTGAATTTCGTCGGTTATCACCAATACCCCGTGACGGGCGCAGATCTCTCCCGCCCGGCGAAGCTCCTCCTCGGTCCAGACCCGCCCCACGGGATTGTGGGGGCTGCAAAGGAGCAAGGCGGTTACATCCTTGCGGGAAGCCTGCCTTTCGAGATCCTCGAAATCCATGACGTATCGGTTTCCCTCCAGACGCAGGGGGTTCTCCACGATCGTTCGGGCATTATCCCGGATAACTCCGTAAAAGGGATAGTACACCGGAGGCTGGATGATAATGCCATCCCCCTCCCGGGTAAGAGCTTTGAGGATAAAGGCCAGGGCGGTCACCACTCCCGGAGCGAAAAGGAACCACTCTTCGGAGCACGTCCAACGGTGACGCCGCTGCTGCCACGCCGCAGGGGCGGCGAAAAAATCCCTTCCCGGAGCGCCGTACCCGAAAATACCGTGAGCTCCCCGCTCCTCCAGGGCCCTGCGAACCTCCAGGGGGGCCGGAAAATCCATATCCGCCACCCACATGGGAAAGAGCTCTTCCTTTCCCGTATCCCATTTCAGAGATCCCGTACCCCGCCGCGGCAACACCGCATCAAAATTTACAGTTTTCCCCATAGTAGTATCACGCTCCAATGAAGGTATGTTCCTGCCTGGTAGAGCCTCGAAAATTATCCCACACCCCCGCAGGGAAGGCAAAAGAAGATGGTATTTTTCATATTTTTCGTCCCCAAGGAGAAATTCCTTATCTTTTCTTTCTTCCGGCTGTGCTATCATCACCTTGTGCGATCCGTCACCGGAAAAGAATGGTGATGGCATGGCATAATAATTGTACACCTTAAAAGGAGGAATGTTTATTATGCGAAAACTATCGAAACGCAGTCTCTCCGTATTTTTTCTTCTGACGCTGGCTTTTTTCCTGGTGCTTCCGGCTTCGGCCCGAGAATTCCAGGCTTCTCAGGCACTCAATGCCTGGGAACCCGGATCACCCCATCTTATTATATCTCTTCCGAACTTGGGATCTCTCATCGACGCCACGAAGCAATTCACCCTTTCGGGAATGGACGAAGCCAGCCCTCTGGCCAAATGGTTTCATCCCTACCAAATCCGCAGCCTGGCTTTCGCGGGAGGTCTCAATGGGGGCGTCATTCAGGCTCAGGGCATTGTCAGCTACGCTCCCGAGGCTTCGGAGTGGCTTGATCGCATCGCCCAGGGAACTCTGGACGAAAACGATCTGAGCCTCTGGAACGAAGAGGACGTTCTCGTGAAGGGCCCCGAGGAAGTCGCGGGGGTAGGGCTGGTCTACACTTTGGTGCTGGATCCCTACGACCCCATGGCCAGAATCTTCCTCACCGCCAAAGAAAACCTCCTCGTCTTCGGCTATACCGAGGATAACCTGCGGGCGTCCTTCAAGGCCCTGGAGGACGAATCCACCCGTTTTCAGCCCGAACGGCGCTTCGAGGAACTTCCCAACTACATTCTTTTCAACGACGGAGGCTTCACCCAGATCGGCCTTCTGGGAAACGAGATGCCCGTTTTCCTGCGTGACAGCATCCGGGGCGAGATCGCTTTCGGCAACGGAGAAACCCAGTGGAATCTCCGGGGCTTCTCCAGCGCCGCCAAGGCCTGGTTTGACGAAACCCTCCTGGGATCCATCGCTCCTCTCACCAACGAAACCCCTCTCATCGGCGGAGGCCGCACCCTCCTCGCTCTGGCAGCGAATACGGATTTCATGGCCCTCAAGAGAGTTCTCTTCAGCCTTATGATGGAAGAAGAGATAACACCCCTCTACGATGAAATCCTGGGCATGCTTTCCGGCATGGGACTCAGCGAACAGACTCTTTCGGATCTGCTTACGGGATCCTTCCACTTCGTGGTGGGCGGCGAAGCGGCCACCCTTTTCGCCCCTCTCCCTCTTCCTGGAGCCTATCTGGTTATCAAGGGCCAGGGCGAAGCGGCCCGCAACGTGGCGGAGATCGCCGCAGCCATGGGAACGGAGATGGGAGGTCTTCCTCTCCAGAAGATGGATCTTCCCGGATGGGACGTGCTCTACGGCATGACCATGCCCGCCACGGCGGTTCTCGGAGCCAAGGGATCGGATCTCTACATAGGTCTCCTGGATCCTCAGAAGGCTAACGAGCCCAGCCAGGCAAGCCCTCGGATGCTCGAGTTCGCTCAGGCCCAGGAAAAGCGCATGGGATGGTTCTACCTGGATCTCTTTGCCCTGGATTCCTACCTGCTGGAAATTCTCGAACAGCACGATCTCTGGACCATGCTGGCGGGAGACGCTGCGGGGGACGTGGGACACGGCATTCTTCTGACACACCAGCACGTTACGGGCATCACCGAAGGACTTCTCACGGAAGCCCTGAACCTCGAGGAAGGACGCTTCTCTCTCTTCTGGGGAACCCTTTCCGAAGAAATTCAGGCTCGATGGAACACCATCGGGGAGTTCTGGAAAAGCCAGTTTGGCTCCCCCATGCTGGACATGCTGGAAGACTCCCTGAACGTGGATCTTCAGGGGGAAGCCGAGTAAACCATCCTCTCAAAAAACGAATAACTTGGAGCCTGTCGCCTTTCCGATAGTAAAACAACAGCACAAGACCTGCCCCGGAAAGCCCCCGCCTTCTCGCCGGGGCTTTCCGGTTTTTGCGGGGATTCTCAGTGGGATTTCCAAAATCTTTCTGCCGGGGAGTTCCCGGCCCATAAAAAAGGAGGAAGATTCATTGAAGAAAGCCAACCTCGTCCCTTTGCTCCTAGCGTGCATCATCCTGAGTTCGATACTTTTGCTTGGGGGTTGCGGCGGTGGCAATGGAGGCGGAGATTCCAGAGCGGTCAGTATACGGAGGATGCAGGATGCGTACTACAATGTTGTCATGGACTATACTGGGCGCACAAACAAAGAAATGGGACGGGCCCTTGGGGAGGAAATTCTCCGGGTGGTACCCGATTATGAATCCATCGCAGATTCGTTGCTTCAAGACGAGTTCCGCTTGCTGGCAAGCCATGATCTGAGTCCCGATTTTCCTACGGCTCTCAGCCGAGCCCAGGCCATCTTTCCCAAGGTTCCTCAGGAATGCCTGGATGAGTTGGCGGGGATGCAGGAAATCTTCAGTTTCGACCAAGACATCCTGGGGGATGGCAGACTTTCGAAAAATGAGCTCGGGCTCTTGCAACTTTTCCAGGATGTCATTCGCCCAACCCAATGTTCCGGGGTAGCCGCCTTCGGAAAATCCTCATCCACGGGAAAAACTGTTCTGGGACGCAATCTCGATTGGGATGATCTGCCCCAAAACTCCCTGTCCAGAATACATGCGGTAACCACTACGAAAAACGGCGAAAAATCGATTGTAATAGTGCATTTCCTAGGATTCTTAACGCCCATCACCGGGTTCAATGATAACAAGATTTTCGGTGCTTTTCTCGATGCCGAGACGGGGGCACCCTACCCTACCGACCTTAGTACAAAGCGCTCCTATGGCCTCGATTTCCGCTATGCCTTGGAGAACATGTCCACAATACAGGAAATGGTGGACTTTCTGAAGACAAAGGACTATGCGTTCAACCATCTTGTCTTCATGGCGGATGAAACCACCGCAGGGGTACTGGAACAAAATATCGGAAGCCCCGGACGAGGATTTCGATACCCAGACTCGCAACTTCGGCAGGGCGTTTCCTGGGATGTTCCTGAGACTGTGGCTACAGTAAACGACTATCGGCTTCCCGGCAATTATGTCTATCCGGATGATGACCCGTCAGACAATAATCGCTGGAGAACCTATCGGACGCTTCTCTCCTCCGAGCTGGCCCGGAAGACGACAATTGACGTGGACAACATGAAGAGGATCGCGGGATATTCCGGAACCGATGGCAACGCCTATACATCGGGGGCGGTGTTTCTCTCGAACCGTATCGTGACAACCCAGTCCATCATTCTACGCATGGACACTTTGGAGATGTGGATCCACTTTTCTCCCGCCGGGACAGACCCCATGCCTCTCAATCCTACGTACCTGAGGGTGGAAACACCCATGGAGACGCAGCTAAACCCCTGAGGATCATTTCCCATGCTTAATGGAGAGATGGCCTCCGAAATAGATGGTGCGGATCCTACGAGAACCAGCCCCGCATAAAAAAAGCAAGGGCACCTCCGGCGAAACAGCGAGGAGGCCCTTGCAGTTTTTATGGTATTTTCATGTAGCCCTAGCGCGTCAACGCATCTCGTTTCGCACCTGAACCGCCGTGTCGGGATAATCCGTGAAAAATCCATCCACCCCCATGCGAATCCACCGGCGATACTCCTCCCGGGGATCTCCCGCATATTCTTCCGCAAGATAGGAATTCTCGTTCCGCATGGTGTAAATGTGCACCTTCAGCCCCGCCTTGTGAGCATCCTCGATGAAGGTAGAAGGCTTCTCAAGGCGGTTGTTTTTGTCTCGGGGCAAAATGCTTTCCTTCCAGGGGCCCACCCCGTAGGCATAGCTTGCGATCTCACGCAATCCCTCGGGAGTGGCCATATTCTTATACGTTCCCTTCTCTCCCGCCGCGAGACGGCATCCGGGCTGCAGGTGAAATTCATCAAAAAGCTGAATCAATCGAAGCCCCGTTTTTTCATGAAGATCCCTCAGATTGGCAATTTCGAAAGACTGAATAATCACGGGATCAGAAGCCGAAGAATAGCCGTTCTGTTTGAGAAGCTCCACCAAGGGTTCCTCCATGGAAAGACCCAGGGCATCATGATAGGAAGGGTGTTTGGTCTCGGGATAGATCCCGATTTCACGCCCTTTTTCCCGGCACTTTTCCTTTACCAGGGCAAGAACCTCCTGAAGAGTGGGCACCTCATAGAGTCCGTCCCGGGAGTGATCTCTAAATTCCAGACGTTCCTTCGCCCGGAGAGTTTTGATTTCTGCCAGGGTAAAGTCCTCCGCAAACCATCCGGTCATTTCGTTGCCGTCAATGATAACGGTCTTTTTCCGCTCGGGAAATTTTTCCGCCGCATCCGTGGTGCTTCCCAGCTCGCAATCATGCCGGCAGATGAGAACTCCATCCTTGGTGGAAACCACATCGGGTTCCACAAAATCCGCCCCCATTTCGATGGCCAAGGCATAGGAGGCAAGAGTATGCTCCGGAAGGTGCCCGCACGCTCCGCGATGACCGATAACCAGCCAATCCTCCGTCTCTGCGGAACCCGGAAGAACCGCGGAAAAAAGAAGCAAAAATCCCAGCAATACCAGAAATCCCATCCTTCGCACCACGCCACAACACTCCTTTTGCAAAAATTTCTCCTTACCATGAAAGAGTGTCCTTATGCTGCCGGAGAACGATTGCGTCCATATCACAAAAGCCTTGCAGTCCTGTAACGTATTATTTGCTGTATCGGTCCGCCACCTTGGAGGCTCCCCAGGCCTGGGGTTTGGTACGACAGATATAGCCGCTTCCCCGAATCATCCCCACCACGGAGGCGAGGATCTGGCGGCTCTTTCCTCCTTCGCCGAGATCGAGATGAATTTCCCAGGGGGAGGCACCGGATTTTTCAAAGGCCCCGTTTCCCTTTTCTTTCAAGGTTTCCGCCATTTCCAGGCAAAGCAGGGCTTCCCGGAAAAGCCGTTCGGGAAGGCTCATTTCCTGGCGGGTGACTTCCCGGCGGTAAAAAAAAATGCCCCCCCAGGGAGCATAGTGCGCCGTCACGGCACAGACGAAACAGATGTCCTCGCCGTGACATTGAGAATCCGCCCCGATGACGATATGGGGGGTTATTCCCTGTTCCTGCGCCACGGCCCCGATACGGCGCAGCATATCTTCCAGAGAGACCGCTCCCAGGGTGGGACTCACAAAGGCCCTTTCCGGTTCGAAAAAAGCGTGCTCACACGCCCCATGAATGTCCACAAATCCCCCTCCTCGCTCGGGGTTCCCCGAAAATATAGAATGCCCTTTCCCCAATCCCGCCTATTATACGGCAAAAAAGGTTCTTTTATAAAACCACCTCGGAAGAGTTCCCGTTCTTTCCTCTCCAGAGGAGCTTTCCGGCAGGTTCTCCCAAAAGGAAAGCCCCCACCAGAGCGGTAAAGGGAGCCACCGTAAGGAGTCCGATACTTCCCGCCAGGGTATGAAGCATCTCCGCCGCCACGTAGTTGAGGTTCAGGATGTTCGTCCCGGGAATTCCCTGGCCCATGAAGAGCATGAGCATGGTGAGGTATCCCCCCGAATAGGCCAGCACGAGCGTGGTGGTCATGGTGCCGATCACCGCGCGCCCCACGGAAAGCCCGGAAAGAAAGAGTTCCCATGAAGAGATATCCCGGCGATGATAGGCCACTTCGTCCATGGCGGAGGCGATATCCATGGCGAGATCCATCACCGCCCCGGAGGAGGCGAAAAAGACCCCCGCCAGAAAGAGTCGGGTAAGATCGAGATGAGCGAAACCGGAGTAGAGAAGCGTTTCCGCAAAGGGACGCACCGCCCCGTGAAGCCCGAAGGGAGGAGAAAAAAGAACCCCCAGGCCGCAGGTAAGGAGAAGCCCCAGAAAGGCCCCCCAGAAGGCCACCACTCCCCGTTTACGGCATCCTCCCACGAGAAAGATGATGCCCCCGGTAAGCACCGTGAGAAGTCCGAGGGAAATCAGCACGGGGTCGTATCCTTTGAGAAAGAGGGGTATCATGGCCTTCCAGAGAAGAAGCACGGTGAAGACGAAGGAGAGAAGGGCCCGCAATCCCGTAACTCCTCCCACGAGGATCAGCCCTCCCGCAAAGAGAGCGAAAAGCCACATCTCCACCCCCAACCGATAGGTTCCCACCACCCGAACCGCCCGAAGCTCTCCGTCATCGCTCCCCTCCATGTTGAGAAGCACCGTCTGCCCCGGAGCGTAGAAAGAGTCGAGCTCCAGCTTTCCCGTGAGCAGATTTTCCGCCTCCGCCACCGCTCCTTTCCAGGGGCCCTCCTGAATACGCACCCGAACCTCCTGAGGGCCTGTCCGGACTATGCCGAACTGGCGCACCAGGGAGTTGTTCGTTTCGATAACCACCCCCCGGGCATGGCGCACCGTGGAGGAAATCCGCTCTTCAAACCCCGTGGGAATGAGAAAGAGAATTACACAGAACCCGAGAATCACCAGGGAAAAGACCACGTTTCGACGCCCTTCCGTCGCAAGAATACCTGCCATGGTTTCAGCCAGCTCCTTTTTCGAAAAGCACGAGAACATATGACGATTCGGGGGCAGAGAGATCTTCGCCCCCGAATGCCGGAGAAAGGAAAATATCGGATTTTCTAGAGATTCATGAGGGTAACCATCTTGGTGAAAATGTCCGTGTTATCGTAATATCCGTTAAAAGTCTCCGCTCCGGCGCCCATGGCGGAAACCGGCACGGGAACTCCCGTATGAGCGTAGGAGGTCCAGGCGAGCCCGGCTTTCTGATTGAGGATATGCGTGAGGGCGATGCTGAAAGGCTCGTATCCTCCGTAAAGGAGAAAGGCTTCTTCGCTGGAAATTCCCGCCTTTTCACCCAGCATGCTCGCCTGAAAGGCCTCCTGCAGATCCCGCACTTCGAAGGACTTCAGAGCTCCCGCCAGAAGAGCCCGGGCATTTTCGTCCCCCTGGGCGGCCTTTTTTTCAAGCTCGTCCTTCTCGGAATCCGTAAGGATGTTCAGGCCGAAAAATTCCTTCACCAGAGGAATCATATCTTCGAAGTTCCACGAAGAAGCGCCCTCGGCGGCATGAGCCTTGCGATAGGTATCCAGAAGAGCATCGAAGGCCTCGTAGGAACCCTTCTGTCCCTGAAGCTTCAGAAAATAGGTCTCGTATGCGGTACCCGCAAAACCGAGGCTCAGCCCTCCCGTTTCATGATCTCCCACCACCACGATAAGAGTTTCTTCGGGATGCCGCGTGCAGAAGTCCAGAGCCACCTTCACCGCATCGTCAAAAGCGAGGGTATCCCGAATGGAGGCTACCGCATCGTTGGCATGGCAGGCCCAATCGATCTTCCCTCCCTCCACCATCATGAAGAATCCTTCGGAATTATCCAGAAGCTCGATTCCCTTGGCGGTGAACTCCGCCAGGGTAACATCCTCGCCGTTTCTATCCATGGCGTAGGGAAGAGCCTCGGATCCATCCAGCACGGGGTTGATGGCCACCGCCCTGGCTCCCGGCTTCAGGTTCAGGAAATCCTCCCGGCTTTCGGTAACCAGATATCCCTCCTCGCGAAGCATGTCGAAAACGCTCTTCTGATCCCCCGCCTTGCCCCGGGGCTGCAGAAAACCCCCGCCGCCGAAGTAGTCGAAACCGCTTTTTGCAAGCTGGCAGGCGATATCGTAGTAGTTCTTGCGAGAAGCGTTATGGGCATAGAACGTGGCGGGAGTGGCATGTTCTATGGAGACGCTGGAAACGATGCCGACTTTCATTCCCTTGTCTCGGGCCATCTCCGCCATGGTTTCGTAGGCTTCCTGAGCGCCGGGATCCATGGCGATAACTCCGGACTTGGTCTTTTTCCCCGTGGCAAAGGCGGTGCCCGCCGCGGCGGAATCCGTGATGAGAGAGTTGGTGGAATAGGTGGTACACATGCCCTGGGAAGGCATTTCATTCATGGCAAGCTTCACGATGGCGGGAGAGTCATCCTCGTTCTGCAATGCCCCGAGATACATCTCCGCCGCATTCCGCTGGCAAACTCCCAATCCGTCCCCGATGAAAAGAAACGCATATTTGACCTCTCCCGCAAGGGCCCCGCTTGCCAGAACCGAGGCAAGAAAAAGAGCTGCAACCGTTCGAGAAATCCACTTTCTACAGGAACAATGCATGGTATCCCTCCTTCAAAATGTATAACCGGAATGAGGGCATTCTAGCAAGGGAACGTTACAGGGGTACTACAGAAGGCTTTCCGTAAAGCTACAGGTGCCTGGAAAAGCGGCGGGGCGGAGCAGGGAAGGCGTGAAAAAGCCCCCTCCAAGGGGGGCGGGGAAATTGCAAAAATAAATGGAATGAAGAGAGTTAAAAAAGCCAGCGAAGCAGACCGAAGACGCCGATAATGGCAAAGAGCACCACTCCCCACAGAAAGGTACCCATGAGCAGAAAGGGGAGAAAACCGAGGATGAGAAGAGCCACAAGACATCCCAGGCAGCTCCCTCCGCTTCCCAGGGAAAAATACTGCACCTTCCGGGAAGGCTCCTCGCCGTTCCAGAACGGGGGATCCTCCTCGAAATCCTGGCGCTTTCCGAGGGATTCGGAGAAAAAGGTTTCTCCTTCTCCCGTTTCTTCCCCCGCATCCTTCCGGCGAAGCCGTTCCAGCATATCCTTATCATCCATTTTCAGGGCCTCCTCCAGGGGCATACCGCCTTTTCGCCGACCCCCTCGGGGGGAGCCGTTTTTCGCCAGCATCATACCACATCCCCCGAGAGATTACGAAGAGCCCCCGGGCAAACCTACCAGAGGGCTCTTACAGTTCGAAAACGTGGGAAAATCGGCTTTCTACCGTCTATATTCCTCCACCACGATTTCGCCGGCAATGATCTTTTCCTGAATTTCCTCGAGCTTCACCACCACATCTTCGGGGATGTTCTTTCTTGCCACATCGGTCCAGGAAAGTCCTACTCCCTCATCCTTCAGCCCATAGCTCAACGTGGCCCCTCCGGCAAGTTCGCCGGCGATTTTGGCCTGTACGAGATCGAACACCGCCGCATCCATGCGCTTGAGCATGGAGGTAAGGGTGGCATCGGGCATGAGCAACTCCTGGGGAGAATCCACGCCGATAGCCCAGAATCCCGCTTCCTGAGCGGCATTCAGAACGCCCTCTCCGGTGCCTCCGGCGATCTGGAAGATCACGTCCGCCCCGTTTTTATGCTGATTCAGAGCCATCTCCTTGCCCCCCGCAGGGTCGTCCCAGCGTCCCACGAAGCCCACGAGCACCTGCACATCCGGATTAATGTACGCCGCTCCCTGCCGGTATCCCACCAGGAAGTTATGCAGCACCGGGATATCTTCCCCCAGCACCGCCCCGATAACCGCCTTGGAAGGATCCACCCGGGGATCTCCCTCCCGGGTAGTCATGAGCGCCGCCAGAGCTCCCGCCAGGAAGCTCCCTTCGTTCTCCTTGAAGTTGGCGAAGGTCACGTGTCCCAGCTCGCCGCTCATATCCATCTGGACGAAGCTCTTGTCGGGAAATTTCGGAGCCACCTGCTCCAGAGCGTCGTACATGCCGAAGCCCACCACGATGATGAGATCGAACTTCTTCGCCGCCGCCGCAAGGTAGGGAACGTAGTTTGCGGGATCATAGCCGCACTCGATGGCCTTGGCGGTCACGCCAAGCTCTGCCGCAGCCCGCTCCAGCCCTCGGTTGGCGGAATCGTAGAAGGATGCATCTCCCAGCTGTCCCTCGATGACCACCGCCACCGAAGGAGCCTCCGCTCCCCAGGCCGCTCCACCGAAAACCACACACAGTACCAGCACTCCCAACAGAATCTTCTTCATGAATTTTCCCTCCTGCACATAGAAAACAGCACTGTCCCGACTATCCGGACATTTTTAAGAAAACTTCCGGCAAAAAACAAAATTCTCTAGTAAAAATCAATATTTATCTTTCATCATCCCCCCCTGCTCGTCCATTCTCTGCTATGCGCCCGAAAATCTCATTTCCAGCTTTGAAAAGCGAGACGATTGGCTTTCATTGCTGATCGTGACCAATGCTCCTCCATGGACTGCATAAAACCAGGACAAACCAGTTTCGCCCGCTGCATAAGCCAATCATCTTGATCAAAACGGAGATAAATTCCTTCCGCTGGAGAATCTGTAAAATGAGATTGAAATAAAAGGTCTAAAATTTCCGAAAAAGAAAATTTCCCCTGAGCAAGAAGAGGAACTTGAACAATTTTCAGCGCTTTCAAGAGTCGATCCCGTCTCGCCACGGAGAGAAATCTCTCAAACTGCCTGTCATAAACATCGAAACCGAGAAACCAGTCGGGTAAACGATCGTAAAAAACGGAATGGCGAGCATAGCACCACTCTCCGAAGACAAGAAACCGATCTTCAAGATGTTCAAAGAGCGTTTCCATACGCGGCATCAGCCAGGACTCCAGTTTTTTCCACTGCCCTTCCTCAGGTAAAGAAAGATATGCCCCTCGATTTTGAACTCGGATATTCCCTTCCGAATCGAAGGAAATTCCCAAATTAGCCCCATCTATCTTCTCTTCCACAAGAAGAGTCTTCTCCAGAAAAGCCTCCCGTTCAAGCTCTGAAAAGACCTTATCCCCCCGCACATCAACGCCGGGAAGAACGGCTATATGTGGTGTAGAGGGAAATTTAAAAAAACCTTGCTTCATTTCTTCATCTTTTTCAAACATTTTGCCTCAGCATATCCCTGACACAAAAAGCACACCGTAATGCCGACATCCTTTAAAGCATCCCTCCAGCCCCACCATTTGCTATCAGTAGCCTGGAGTATGGGAGGTTTATCCGGATGAGCGTTCGCTACGGCCACAAATTTACGATCCGACCTATCGAAATGTACGAGCCCCGGATGCTCTGGAAATTCCTCATAGGATTCCCCGTTTTTTGTAATGGGAACACGACGGTCTTCAGGAAGATTCCAGCGATGATCATGAACCCACTTCATAAAACGATCCCCTACTCCAGGCTGCCCCGCCAAAGAAAGCTGTTGCTGATATTCGTCAAAGATCTCATCTCTCGCATCTATCACAAGAGCTTTTTTCTCAACGACGTGTTCAATCGCCTCGACACACGCCAGCACACACTCATCGGGAAAGGGCAAATCCGGATCTGGCTGTGTCGCAAGATTGGCTGTTTTAGGAACGTTGGTATCCACCAAACATTTTTTCGGCAGACTCATTCCACGGCCTCGGGCACACCGGCGTTCTTTTCCTTCATTCGCCTTTTCATGGCCGCCTTCGCCTGTTGGATAGCATCCTCCATCTCATCACCAAAAAAGTTTTCCGGCCAGTTCAGGATATTGCCAAAAAGGTCTATTTGCAAGGGCTCCAGTTTGGCGGGAGTTGTGCTGATATTGGCAAAATATGCGGCAACATCCTCTTGAGAAAGTTCTTCCTCCGCAATTCGCCTCTGCAAACGCCTTAGAAAGTGCTCCGAATGGGTTTCCACAATAAGCTGGATGTTTCGAGGTTTTCCATTTTCCCGGGAACGGATCACATCGACCATTACGTCCGCCAAAGCGGATTGCGCACTCGGATGAAGATGGATCTCCGGCTGTTCCATGAGAATAATGGATCCCGCGGGAGCATAGAAGCACTGCACCAGCACCGGCAGAACCTGGGATATGCCGAAACCCACATCAGGAAGATCCACCCAATCTTCGGATCCCCGAATCCGGATTTTTACCTCATATTCCTGACGTTGTTCGGAAATCGGATTAACTTTAAAGTCTTCGATCAATCCCATCTCCTTGAGCTTCAACGCTATAATTTCCTCAAAAGGCTTGGCTTGTTTCTTATATCCCAAGCTTATTTTTCTGCCTTGAGCAGCCAAGAGAGCAGCTACGGTACTTTCCCCCGCATACCCCACGCTTTCCGGCTCCATACCTGTCCAGGAATAGAGGCGTTCCGGCTTGGTACGGAGAGGTCCGAGATAAAAAAGGGAGCGAAAAAGCTTTTCATGCTCAAGATTCAGAGTTTGCACAAAATCCGCATTCTGATAGTATGCTACAACCTCATCGGGAAACCCATAAAAGCGTACCGGTGCCCCCGGAGACCAAGCACGTCCTTTTTTACGTCGAAGAGCATAGTTATGGGCATCCACTTTATATTCAGCTTTTGGAGCAGCGGTTCGTTTCATGTGGATAGACATTTTAGCCAGATCTTTTTCCATTAAAAAATAGTGCAAACGATCGACAGCCAAAGTATGCTGATCCTCATTTCCGAATCCCACCTCTCCTTGAAAGATCAAGTCCTTACCGGAATAGGACTGGCTCGAAAGAGGGTCTTTAAATTTCAACAATTCGGGGAGGGACCATCGGTATTCAAAAGCAATCTTCTTATTCGTATCATGATGAAACACCATCTCCTGATACGAACCAAGCTGAACCGCAGAATTTTTACCTCCCGGATAGAAAACAGCTTTTCTATCTGCGGATTCCGCAGTCTGCTTCAACATCATTAAAAACTGTCCTATGCTGGATTTTCCGGAGCTGTTGGCACCGAAAAACAACGAAATAGGGGCCATACGGATGGTACCCGTATCCTCCCAGCCCTTGAAATTCTGTATGCGCAATTTTTTAAGCATACTTCCCCTTCTTTCGCATTCTCAGCCTCTCTTTTTCATCCACTGCCGCACCACCAGGGAAAGGATCACCAGGATGTAAGGGAGCATGAGGGCGTAGTAGCTGGGAACTCCCAAAGCCTGGAGCTGGTTTCCCCCCGCCTGGGCGAGGCCGAAGAGGAGCACCGCCCCGAGCATCCATTTCATGGAGCCCCCGCCGAAGATTACCGCCCCCACCGCCATCCAGCCTCTTCCGGCGCTCATTCCCTGGGTGAAGCCGAAGAGGTAGGAGGTGGAAAGGAAAGCCCCCGCCAGCCCCACCGCCACGCTGTTCACCAGAAGTGTGGCGTACCGCAGCCGGGATACGGATATCCCCGCCGCCTCCAGGGCTTCTTCGTTCTCCCCCGCCGCCTTGAGGCGCATGCCGAAGACCGTTCTGGAGTCCACATACCAGCAGAAAAGAACGAAAATCAGCGTAAGCCATGCCGCCAGGGAATAGCCGTTGCAATACGGGGCGAGCCATTCCGGAAGAAAGGGCATCTCCAGGTTCGGCATGGGAACCATCCGGTCACTCCGGAAACCTCCCTTGACGCCGAAGATACTTTTCATGAGGAGAATGGCCCCGGCATCCGCCATGATATTGAGAGTCATTCCCACCACCCAGATATTGGCCCGGAGGGTGACGCAGAAAAGACCGAAGAGAAGGTTGTAGAGCACCGCCACGCCTACGGCGAAGAGAATGCCCATAATCCAGCTTCCGAAGAGGTGATTGCCCAGCACCGCAAAGAAGGCCGAGAGGAGGAGGGCCCCCTCCTGACCGATATTGAGAATCCCCGTCTGGAGGGTCCAGGTACCTCCCTGGGCAAGAAGCAGCAGGGGCACCACCATGCGCACCACCGCATGAATCCAGGCAGCCATGACTTAATCCTCCCTCAGGCGGTTCGCCAGCCGGTTGGAGAGAGCGAATCCCGCGGTTACGAAGAGCACCGCCGTACCGAGTATGATCTCCACCACCTCCACGGGCACCTCCGTCATGAGTTCCATTTCAAGAGCTCCGGAGCTCATCACCGCATAGACGAAGGCCGCCGCCATGCCTCCCAGGGGGTGATAGGCCACCATCATGGCGAGGATCATCCCCGTCCAGGTATATCCCGGAGAGAGCCCCGTCCGGAAACGATAGAGATCTCCCATCACGAGAAGAGATCCCGCAAGCCCCGCAAAGGCTCCGCTGAGAAGCATGGCCCAGATCTGCCGTCCCACCACGTTCACCCCTCCGTATTGGGCAAAACGGCAATTCATGCGGCACATGCGCCAGTCGTATCCGGGCACGGTGCGGAGCATCACCAGGGCCATGCAGGCCACCGCCGCGAGGGCCACGAAGATTCCCGTATTGAGGGTGCTGAAATTGCTGAGGTGCAGAAAGCGCATGGCCTCGGGAATTTTATCCGTAGCTCCTGCGGCCACCCGGGTTCCCGCATAGGGCCCCGTGACCAGGGCGGAGGTGAAGTAGATCGCCAGGGAGTTGAGCATGATGGTGAGCACCACCACGTTCAGCCCTCTTTTAAGGCTGAGAATGCCGGGAATCCAGGCCCAGAAGGCGGCAGCCCCGATTCCCGCGGCAAGTCCCAGGGGCATGAGGATCATTCCCGGAAGCCCCGGGAGAGTAAGCCCCACCCAGGCGGCGGCGAAGGCCCCGAAATAGAGTTGCCCTTCGGCGCCGATATTCCACATTCCTCCGTTAAAGGCCACCGCGATGGAAAGAGTGGCCAGGGCGATGGGAACCATTCGGGAAAGGGTGGCCACCAGGGCGTCGGAATCTCCCAAAGCTCCGGAGATCATATAAGCATAGGCATCCAGAGGATTGACGCCGTAAAGGGCGATGATGCCCGCCCCCACGAAAAGGCTTGCGGCGAAGGATCCCAGCACTATAAGACTCTCCCGGTGGGGTTGGAGTGTTTCAGCGGGAAAGCGCATGAGATTTTCCTCCTTCCGGGGCTTCCGTTTTTCCCTGGAGCATGAGGGCTCCGATTCTCTCCTTGCTGATCTCCCCCCGGGAAAGCACCGAGACGAAACGCCCCTTCACCATCACCGCCACCCGATCGCTGAGGGCAAGGATCTCTTCCAGACTGGAGGAGATGAGCAGAATCCCCCGCCCCTCTCGCCGGAGTCGAAGCACGTGGTCGTGAATCGCCGAGATACCTCCCACATCCACCCCCCGGGTAGGCTGGGAGACGAGAAGCACTCGGGGATCCTGCTCCAGCTCCCGCCCCATGACGAGGCGCTGCATGTTTCCTCCCGAGAGGGTGCCGCTCTGCACCCGGGAAGATGCGGCGGCCACCCCATATTTTCCCAGAACCTCTTCGGCGAACCCTCTTTTGGAGCTCTTTCTCAGAAACCCCTTGCGGGAAAAGCGGGGCTTATACTGATAGCCCATGAGAAGGTTGTCCTCCAAATCCCCCAGGGGAGCCAGTCCCGTTTTCAGGCGATCTTCGGGAATGTAGGCCATGCCTCGCTCCCGGCGCTCCCGAGGGTTCGGAGATTCCAGAAGCTCATCCTCCAGAAGGAGAGATCCTTTTTCGATGCTCCGCAGCCCCCACAGGGCCTCCTCCAGCTCGCTCTGGCCATTGCCGGTAACTCCGGCGATGCCGAGAATTTCTCCTTCCGCAAGATCCAGGGAGAGGTCCTGCACCGCCCACCCTCCCCGATCGTTCCGAATCCAGAGGTTTTTCAGGGAGAGAAGGGTTTTTCCCCTTTTTTCGGGAGTCTCCTCCAGTACGGGAAGGGAAATCTCCCGGCCCACCATCATACGGGCGAGTTCTTTGGGGGTCACCTTTCCCCGGGGAAGGGTATCGATGAGCTCTCCCCGGCGCATCACCGAAATGGTGTCGGAGATGGCCAGCACCTCCTCCAGGTTATGGGCGATGAAAATCACCGTCTTTTCCTCTTTCCGAAATTCCCGGAGAATGTCGAAAAGAGAATCCACCTCCCCCGGAGAGAGCACCGCCGTGGGCTCGTCGAAGATAAGAATCGAGGCCTTGCGATAGAGGAGCTTGAGAATCTCCACCCGCTGCTGCAGCCCCACGGGAAGGGCATGAACCGGCATATCCGGCTCCGCCTCCAGGCCGAACTTTCGGGAAAGCTCCAAGACCTCCCGAGAGGCCCGGGAGCCGTCGAAACGCCACCCTCGACGGGGCTCGTCCCCCAGCACCACGTTCTGCGCCACCGTGGCGGAAGGTACGAGCATGAAGTGCTGATGCACCATGCCGATGCCGTACTTCATGGCATCCCGGGGAGAACGGATGAGGAGCTGCCGATCCCCCAGGAAAAAGGCCCCCTTCTCGGGAGGATGCATACCGTAGAGACATTTCATGAGGGTGGACTTTCCCGCCCCGTTTTCGCCCACCACCGCATGGATGGTTCCCGGAGCGATCTCCAGGGAGACATCCCGCACCGCCACAAGTTTGCCGAATCGCTTGGTTACATGATCCATCCGAAGATATGTCATGGGAATTCCTCCATAAAAATCGGGAACACCCCGGTTTGTCGAGGCTTTTCCAAATTTTTTCGTAACCTTTGATGCCTGCATCAGTATACCCGAGGCCCTGGAGAATTGCCACAGAACGCCAAAAACGGGAGCCCTAGGGCTCCCGTTTTTGGAAGGTCTTTCGTTTTTGCCCGGTGAAGGGATTTTTATGAAAATTTACTTTCCTGCGTTGGGGGTGAAGAGGGGCTGACCGAGAAGCAAAAAGTCGCCGATAAGTTTCTGCCCCCGGGGGGAGCCCATCCAGTCGATGAGCTTCAAAGCCAGGTCATACTGCACGTTGTCGCAGCGGGAGGGGTTCACCGCCAGGGCGCTGTACTGGTTAAAGAGGGTGGCATCTCCTTCCACCAGAACGACCAGAGGCGGATTTCCCTGGTGGTTATCCGCATACTTGATAAAGGTGCCCCGGTCGGTCATGGTGTAGGCATCCCGCTCGGCGGCGATGTTGATGGTATTGATCATTCCCTGGCCGGTCTGGATGTACCAGGCTTCCTTCTCGGGGGCCATATCGGCATGCTTCCAGAGTTCAAGCTCTTTCTTATGGGTTCCCGAATTGTCTCCCCGGCTGGCGAAGGGTATTCCCTTCTCTCCCAGGGTCTTGAGAGCCCCCGCCACGGTCATTCCCTGCACTTTGCCGGGATCTCCCGGGGGGCCTATGATAACGAAGTCGTTATACATGAGCTGCCGGCGGTTCACGCCGTAGCCCGCTTCCACGTACTCCAGCTCCGCTTCCGGAGCATGTACCAGAAGCACGTCCACATCGCAGTTTTTCCCAAGTTCCAGGGCTTTTCCGGTACCCACGGAGACCCACTGAAGCTCGATTCCCGTATCCTTGGTAAACTCCGGAGCGAGATAATCCAGCAATCCCGTGTTATCCGTGCTCGTGGTGGTGGCCATGCGAAGCACCGGCAGATTTCCGAAAGCCACGGAAGCCCCCACAATCATACAAAGTGCCATGCCTATCCATAACGCTCGAAACTTCCCATTTCTCATGGTTTCATCTCCTTTTTCACTCGCTTCTCCTTCTGTTCGGGAGAGACACAAAAAACCCCTCGCCACCACGGCAAGGGGTTATTCCGCACACAAACATGCCGAAGTTTCCCCTTTCCAAACACGGGAGGCAACGCCGTTTCCAGCTTTGCCCAGGGCCTGCAATCCACCGGTTTTTCCGAAGGCTTCCAGGCTCGGAGATATTCTTGGCACAGAATAGCACAAAAATAAGAAAGAAGAAACTATCCGGGAGGTTGGAGCCCCGTTTTATTGCTCCCTATGTTTTTTAGAGCATTTGTAACCTTTTTGATTACCGTCTCCTGCTCGAAGGGCTTCACGATGTAATCCACCGCCCCCAGGCGTACCGCCCGTACCAGGCGCTCCTTGTCCGCATACACCGAGACCACGATGACCGGTATGGCATCCCCCTTGCCGTTCTGGGCCTTGTCCATCATGGTGAAGCCGTCCATCACGGGCATGGAAAGATCCGTAATCACCAGATCCGGATCGGATTTCTCGATCTGCCAGAGAGCCTCCTGACCGTTGGAGGCTTCCACCACCACCGCCCCCATACGGGTAAGCAGATTGCGGAGAATCACCCGGCTTATGGACGTATCGTCCACCACGAGAATCTTGGGCTGTCCCGGGGACAGCGCGGAGGCTTTTCCGTTCCCCGAAGGCTCTTCGGTCTCCGGAGATTGTGGAGGAACCGCAACGGAAGACTCCTCCGGGGGAAGAGATTCCCCGGAATTTTTCTGGATCTCCTCCGGAGAAGATGTCTCTTCCGAAGACTTTTCTTGTTCCGAGGAAGAAACCGCAGGCTCTTCTTCCATCGAAATAGGTTCATGTTCTTTCGCCATGGAAAAACAGAACTCCTTCCGCAGGGATCGTTCTTGGGGAAATGTTTACAAATAAAAATCACAAAATCCGGGGCTTTTCAGAAAAATCGAAACGCCCCCGGAACCACGAGTATACCCTATTTTCGTGAAAATCGCCTCTTCTTTGGAGACTCCTTCTTCCTTTCCTCTGCCGCCCCTTCCTCGGGAGGAACCAGGCATTTCCGGCCTCGCCCGATAAGATCCCGGCGTCCCGCCTGTATCAAGGCCTCCCGCACCAGGGGATGATTCCGGGGCATCCAGTACTGCATGAGAGCCCGCTGCATGAGCTTTTCCCGCTCCTCCCGGGGCACATAGACCTCCTCCCCCGTGAGAGGATGCTTTCCCGTGTAGTACATGCAGGTGGAGAGAGTGCCCGGAGTGGGGATAAAATCCTGCACCTGCTCGGGGCGGTATCCCGTATCCCGCAGAAACTCCGCCAGCTCCACCGCCTCACGGAGCCCCGATCCGGGATGGCTGGACATGAAGTAGGGCACCAGATACTGTTCCTTGCCCATGCGGCGGTTAGTCTCGGCATACCGCTTGGCGAAATCCGAAAAAACCTGGATGCCCGGCTTGCCCATGAGCCGGGTAACCTTGGACGAGGCGTGTTCCGGAGCCACCTTGAGCTGCCCGCTCACGTGATGGGCGCAGAGCTCCTCCAGAAAGTTCGTTTTTTTATCCAGTAAAAGATAGTCGTAACGAATTCCCGAACGGATGAACACCTTGGTAACTCCGGAAACGTCACGAAGTTTTTCGAGGAGATCCAAATACTCCCGGTGATCCGCCCGAAGCCGGGAGCAGGGCTCCGGAGCGAGACAGCGCCGAGAGGCGCAGGCCCCCGTCGAGGCCTGTTTGTCGCAGGGAGGTACCCGGAAGTTCGCCGTAGGGCCTCCCACGTCATGAATGTACCCCTTGAAACCTTCCAGGGTGGTAAGAAGTTCCGCCTCCCGCACCAGAGAGGCCACGCTGCGCTTCTGGATGATCCGCCCCTGATGAAAGGTGAGGGCACAGAAGGAACATTCTCCGAAACACCCCCGCTGGCTCACCAGGCTGAATCGAACTTCCTCCAGGGCGGGAACGCCTCCCTGGGCATCGTACCGGGGATGCCACCTCCGGCGATAGGGAAGCTCGTAAATGCCGTCCAATTCCTCCGAAGAAAGAGGCCGGGGAGGAGGATTCTGCACCACCCGGCTCTCTCCGGAGGGCTGCACCAGAGGACGCCCCGAAAAGGGGTTCTGTTCCTCGTAGGCAAGCCGAAAGGCTTTGCCGAAGGCATCTTTACTCTCCTCCACCTCTTCGAACCCCGGAAGAAGCACGCTTTTTTCGGGGAGGGGCTCTCCCTTTTTGAGCATATAACAGGTGCCGGGAACGTCCCGGATGGAACGCACCGGAACCCCCTTCTCCAGGAGCCGGGCGATCTCCAGAATCTGGAGCTCCCCCATGCCGTAAACGAGAAGATCTCCCCGGCTATCCACCAGAAGGGAACGCCGGACCTTGTGAGACCAGTAGTCGTAATGGGCAAAACGGCGCAGGCTCGCTTCGATGCCTCCGATAATAAGGGGAATATCCTTCCACAGCTGCCGCACCCGATTGCAGTACACCAGGGTGGCCCGGTCCGGCCGAAGCCCCCCCTTGCCCCCGGGAGAATAGCTATCCGAACGCCTAGGCTTGCCTGCGGCGGTGCGGTTGCTCAACAGGGAATCCAGGTTTCCCGCGCTCACCAGAACACCGAGCCGGGGCCTTCCCAGGGAAGCGAACTCCTCCAGAGAATTCCAGTTCGGCTGGGGCAGTACCGCCACTCTAAATCCCCGGCTTTCGAGAACCCGGCCGATGATGGCGGGGCCGAAGCTGGGATGATCCACATAGGCGTCTCCGGAGATGAGAAGAAAGTCCGGCTCCGTCCAGCCCAGCGCACGAATCTCCTCGGGGGTGGCGGGAAGAAAGGAATGAGGCTCTTCAGTAAGACGGTTCGTTTTTTTTCGCAATCCATCAAGCTCCTCGATAAGGGCGGGCAATTCCGCCCCTGCCTTCATATTTTTGGAAATCTTTGAGAATATCGTATTATAACCTTGAGAAAAGTTTTTGCAAAAAATATCTTCCGGGAGGAATTTCTTCATGTCTCAAGGCTATGTGCAGATCTACACGGGAGAGGGAAAGGGAAAGACCACCGCCGCCTTCGGCCTGGCTCTTCGAGCCCTGGGAGGAGGGAAAAGAGTATGGATCGCCCAGTTTCTCAAGCAGGGAGAGAGCGGCGAATGCCGTGGATTGGAGCACTTCGAAGGCAGGGCAATTCTTCGGGCTTTCGGCATTCCCCGGTGCATCGGAGCCCCCTTTACGGAACAGGACCACCACGCCGCCGAAGAGGGGCTTTCCTGGGTCAGGCAGGAGCTTCTTCAAAAAGAGTGCTTTCTCATGATCTGTGACGAAATCTGCACCCCCGGCCTTTTCGAAGAATCCCGCCTTCTCGAGCTTCTGGAGTTCCGGGCTGAGCATGCTCCGAAAACCGAGCTGGTTTTCACGGGCCGGGGAGCCTCCCCTCGACTCGTGGAGGCGGCGGATCTCGTTTCGGAAATCCGGGAGATCAAGCACTACTTCCGCCGGGGAGTCCTCCCCCGCCGGGGAATCGAGATGTAACGTACCGAATTCCGGAAAATCCGAACTTCCCATGTCCTCATCCGGAGGCCAGGCAAAGCCGGTTGCGGCCCCCTTCCTTGGCCTGAAGCAAGGCGCTGTCGGCCCTGGAAAAAAGTTCCGCCGGCGAGCCTCCCCTTTCAGGATTTCCCAGGGCGGCTCCTATGCTCACGGTAAGATGCAGATCCCCCCAGGAGGTCTTCACCGGACCCACCTCCAAAGCCCGGCGCAGCTTCTCTCCCATGGGTTTCAGGTCGGCAAGGGAAATCTCCGGAAGAAGTACGCCAAACTCCTCTCCCCCGAGACGCCCCAGCACCGCCCCGGAAGGAAGCGCGTCTTGAAACCGCCGGGCACATTCTGCCAGTGCGGCATCTCCCGCAGGATGCCCCAATCGGTCATTTACATCTTTGAAGCGATCCAGGTCCATCATGAGAAAACCCAGAGATCCCACGGGAATGTCCCAGAAATGTTGAAAACGTTCAAAGAAATAACGCCGATTACAGAGCCCCGTAAGGTCGTCGTGAAGGGCCATCTCCCGGAGAACGGCTTCCATTTCTTTTCTTTTTTCAATCTCCCAGGAAAGTCTGCGGTTTATTCTCTGCTGTCTCTGGAGTAGAAGAAACTCCTCTCGCTGGGTTCTGCCGAAGGAGATGAGCATGGAAAGCCCCACGGCATTGACGAGAAAGAAGTTGAGAAAGAGTGTAAAAAGCCGGGAAAAGAACCCGTACTCGAGGAAAAACAGGGTACCCAAAAAAATCAGACTCGCTCCGAGGGCTCCTGCAAAAACCACCGGCGCCCGGGGAGGAAGAAAGAGGTAGTACAGCAGTACGATAATGAGCGTGAAAAGGTAGTTCCCGCCCAATATGGACAATCCCTTAACGTAAAACTCGAAGCTTTCTGCACAGCCCACGAGGAGCATATATCCCGAAAGAGCCCAGGGAAACCATGTAAAGACGTTCTTCTGGGAAACCACCAGGGCCAATACTCCGCTTACGGCAAAAACAAGGCTTCGGGAAAGGAACATGAGAAAAAAAAGATCTTTTTTAGGAAACACCTCGCCGTAATCTCCCGCCAGGGCGAGAAAATAGGCTATTCCCGAAAAAAGGCACACAAGGCGCATTCTTGTAAACACGTTCTTCCGGCGCCAGAGGCGGAAACGACTCTCTTGAAGGGGTGAAGCAAGCTCTCCCCACAAGGTAAACATCGGAGGGTCTTCCAGAAAAAACACCCTTTCCCGTATCATATGGCTATCCCCCTCATAGATATACTCACACCAAAACCCCTGCGGGATATTTCTACCAGGCAATACCGCTTTCTTCGGAAGAGGAGGCTTGAGATTCCTCCGAAGAATCCCCTTCGTTCGGAGAGCCATAGATCTTCACGAACACCCGGGGTTTCCGGTCGAAACCCTGAACCTCCCGGGCGCTGATCTCTCCGGGAAGCACCACGAAGCCGCTCCGGGCCTCGCAGCACCCCAAAGACGAATAATCGTAATACTTTCCGAAAAAAACCTCCCGTTCCTGGGTGCGGCGCATAAAGAACTTGAGATCCCCGGGTTTTTCATAGGAGTTGCTGCTGGCGATCACCCGGGCCTCGTAGTCGTCGAGAGACTCCTCCGGAGCGGGAAGCAGCAGAAAGAAACCGTGAAAATCGTCCTTGCGCATTTCGTAGATCCCCGCAAGAGAATCCTCCGCATCGAGGCAATTCAGGTAATTTCGGGCATCCTCCAGAGTTTGAGGATAGGAGGCATGGCTCCTGTCGGCGGCGGAAAGCAGCAGGAAAAATATTCCCGAAAGTACACCGAAGCAGCACATCACTCGGCGCATTTCCGGGCTCCCTCTCTTTCGAGATCCTTCCGAAAGGGGGCAAGATGCCGCTCTACCCTTTCGAGAATCGGTTCAATCCGGGAATCCTCGGGAAGCCGCCCCAGGATCCACTGGATTTCCCCGTTCCGGAGCAGCAGCTCCAGCGCCGCAGGATAGGTAATGTCGAAAATCCAGCAGAGCTGAAAGAGCATTACGTCCGAGAGGGTCCGCAGAGTATCGTATCGGGCCTTGCCCTCCCGCACGAGATCCTCCACCACCCGATCGGAATAGATTCCTTCGGGAAGAAGCCCCGGATAGAGATCTTCGGCCTTTTCCGCATCCACGTGCTCCCGCACCACGGAAAAGATGTCGATCTTGTCGCAATCCCGCACCACCTGGAGATAGGGAAGAATATCTTCGGAAAGGTTTTCGGGAATGTCCTTCTTGTTGTGCAGGGCTACGCAGGCTTCGAGAATCGCTGTTTCCCGGGGAAGAAAGAGATCCTCGGGCATCTCCTCCCGGAGCACCCGACACCCCCTATCACCGTGATCCACCGAGCGAAAATCGAAAAAGGTACGGTATTCCCCGTACTGGGGAAACCGGCCGATATCGTGAAGCAATCCCACCGCAAAGGCCATGTTCCGCTCCATCTCGCTCCACCCGAGATTCTCGGATACGGCGGAACAGTAGGCCCCCACCCGGCGGCTGTGCTCCTCCTTGAGCACCAGTTGATGGATCCTCCCGAACCGTTCATAGTAGGATGCCACGTAGGCATCGAACCAGGCGCAGATTTTTTCTCTATTCACGTGCATGGGCCGTGAAAGCCTCCTTTATGCTCGTTTTTGCATAAACCTTTTAATAGTACCATGTTTTGGGAAAGAAGAGGAATTCTTCTCGGAAACAATTTCTTGATCGTTGACACTTTCGTGTTCTACGGAATACAATAACCCTGTTCCTTTCCGGAACCGAACATATTTTACCTATCAGGGAGGCTATAACCATGCTTTGGATGAACAAAGAATGCATGTGCCGGGCACTGAACCGCACGGAACTCATGGACGCCATCGAAAAGGCTTACGGAATCTACGATGAAGGACAGTTCGTCATGCCCCTCCGCCCCACCCTCGACCTGGGAGGAGACACCTTTATGCTCATGCCCTGCGGCACTCCGGAAACCTGGGGGATCAAGCTCCTCACCATAACTCCCAAAAACCCCGAGGCGGGGCGCCCCATGATCGAAGGGCTCGTGGCCCTCTTCGACAAAAAGACCGGAGCTCCCCAGGCGATGATGGACGGCCAGGCCCTCACCTTTCTCCGCACGGGAGCCGTGGGAGGCGCCGCCATCCGCCGACTCGCCCCGGAAAAGGCCCGGGTGCTCGGAGTGGTGGGAGCGGGAGTTCAGGGACTCTCGCAGACCCTCTGCGCCTGCACCGCCCGGAGTATCGAAGAGGTATGGATTGCGGATCTTTACGAAGCCAAGGTAGAAGAGATGAAGGACAACCTGAAAAAAGAGCTTCCCCATCTCGAGGTGCACCGGGCCTCCTCTCCTGAGGAGATGCTGGACCATGCGGAGATCGTGATCACCACTACCACCTCCCGGAAGCCCGTGTTGCCGGAGAATCCCGAAAAGCTCCGGGGCAAGTTCTACGTAGGCATCGGCTCCTATCTTCCGGAGATGCGGGAATATCCGGACAACTTCTTCTCTCTGGCCGAGGCGGTCTACATGGACACGGAACATGCCCTGGACGAAACGGGGGATCTCATCACTCCTCTGGAGAAGAAACTTCTTTCCCGGGAAAAACTGCACACCTTCGGATCCGCCCTTCGAAAGAACCTCCCCCCCTATGCTCCGGGGGACACGGTGCTCTTCAAATCCGTGGGAATGGCTCTCTTCGATCTGGTGGTGGGAGCCGCCCTTTATGAGGGAGCCCTTGCCAAAGGGCTCGGCCAGGAACTCCGCTGAATCTCATGAAAAACAAACCTCTCTCCTCCCGGCACCCGCTTCTCCGGGCCATGATTCCCCTGGCCCGGGGGCTTGCGGAGGCCCTGGGAGAGGAATACGAAATAATTCTTCACGACCTCTCGGATCCGGAAAGCTCCATTCTGGCGGCACACCACAGCTTTACCGGCCGCTCTCCCGGAGGGCCCATCACGGATTTGGGGCTCGCCATGCTCCAGTCCGAAGAATACCGGGATCTGGACTATCTGCCGAACTATCCCGCCTATACCAAGGATGGCCGGGAGATTCGGGCGAACTGCCTCTTTCTGCGGGATGAGGAGCGCCACCTCCTGGGATTTCTCTGCATCAACTACGACATGGCCAACGCCCGGGTGCTGGAAAAAGTGGCCGCCGCTCTTACCAAAACCGTGCAGCCCGCTCCCCGGGGAGAGGGACTCGAACGATTTCCCGTCAACCTGGAGGAGCTCCTGACCCAATACCTGGAGGACGCCCGGCAGGAGGCGGGGCGCTCCCTGAACCTTCTGGGAAAACCCGAAAAGATCGCCCTCGCGAGAAAGCTCCACGAGAAGGGATTTTTCCGGATGAAGGGCTCCGCGGAGGCCCTGGCCCGAGCCCTGGGACACACGAAGTACACCATCTACGCCTATCTTCGGGAGGCTCGAAAGAACGCGTAAAGGCCACCGTAAAGATAGCGGAGAGAGCGCGGCTTTCCTTGAAACGCAGGCACAACACACATCGGGGCACGGAAAACACGCACACTCCAGGCACCCGGAACCATCGAAAGGAGACAAACCCATGAAAAACTACCGTTCCGCCCGGGAAAATCTTTTCTCCGGCCCCGCCGCGGCCTCCCGAAGAGCCATCTACAAGGGGGCGGGTTATGATGACGAGGATCTCTCCAAACCCCTCATCGGAGTGGTGAACCCCGCCAACGATGCGGGGCTCGGACACGTGCACCTGGACAAACTGACGGAGCATGTGAAGGCGGGAATCTGGCAGGCCGGGGGCACCCCCTTCGAGTTCCGCACCATCGCCACCTGCGGTGCCGTGCCCATCGGCACGCCCCACATGCGGTACGAACTCGTCATCCGGGACGTCATCGCCTCCTCCGTGGAGATCATGAGTCAGGTACAGCTTCTGGATGGCCTGGTGGTACTGGCCTCCTGCGACAGCATCATCCCCGGAGTCTTTATCGGCGCTCTCCGCTCGGGACTTCCCAGCATCTTTCTTTCCGGAGGGCCCCAGCTCACCTGCATCACCGAGGGGCGCCAGGCGGTGATGTCCGAGCTGGATCAGCTCGTCTTCGGGGCCCAGTACGGCACGGAAGACGTGTCGGAACGGCTGGAATACCTGGAAAATTCCGTTTGCCCCGGCCCCGGAGCCTGCGCCCTCATGGGCACCGCCAACACCATGCAGATTCTCATGGAGGCCCTGGGCATGTCCCTTCCGGGGTCCGCCACGGTTCCCGGAGTCTATGCGGAAAAGCTTCGCTACGCCACCCAGACGGGGCGCCGGGCGGTGGAACTTACCCGCCAGGGAATCACCCCCCGGCAGGTTCTGGGCCGGGAAAACCTGCGCAACGCCATTATGACCCTTCTCGCTCTGGGAGGCTCCACCAACGGAGTGCTCCATCTCCTGAGCTATGCCCGGGAGCTTGAAATTCCCCTCTCCCTGGAAGATTTCGACGAACTTTCCCGCACCGTTCCCGTTCTCTCCCGGGTAATTCCCACGGGAAAAGCCACGGTGATGGATCTGCATCACGCCGGCGGCGTTCCCGCCGTTATGGGAGAGCTTCGGAACTACCTGCACCCCGAGGCCAAGAGCGTTTCCGGAATAACCGCCGGGGAGGTCGCCGCGGAAAACCGCTCGAAAAACCACGAGGTGCTCGCTCCGGCGTCGAATCCGGTCTTTTCCTCCGGAGGCATCGCGGTAATGCGGGGCAACCTCATGCCAAAAGGAGGCATCTGCCGCACCACCACCATAACCCCGGAAGCCCGGCTTTTCCGGGGCCCCGCCCGGGTCTTCTCCTCGGACGACGCCGCCCACGAAGCGGTAATTTCCGGAAAGATCGACAGGGGAGACGTGGTGGTCATCCGGTACGAAGGCCCCCGGGGAGCTCCGGGAATGCGGGAGATGATGATGACCACCGACGCCCTGGTGGGCCTTGGACTGGGACAGGATGTCTACGTCCTCACGGATGGCCGTTTTTCGGGGTTCACCGAAGGCGCCGCGGTGGGGCACATCGCTCCGGAAGCCGCCGCAGGAGGCCCTCTGGCCGTGGTGGAAGAGGGGGAATATATCCGGATCGACATCGAGAACCGCCGGGTAGACCTGGAGGTTGCGGAGGAAGAAATCGCCCGGCGCCTCGCCGCCTGGACGCCTCCTCCTCCCAAGGTAAAGGGGGGCATTTTGGGAATCTGTGCCAAGCTTGCCCTGGGAGCCGACGAGGGAGGCATGCTGGAAGACCTGCTGTAAAAAAGAGCATCAAAAAAGGGAGTTCCGGAATAGAGTATCCCGGAACTCCCTTGCATCTATCTTGGAGGCGTCAAAGCCTCGAAAGCTCTTTTTAGGCGAAGACCTCCCGGATCTTCTCCAGGGCCGCGTCGATCTCTTCTTTCGTGATGGTGAGGGGAGGAGCGAAGCGGATAATCCAGCTATGGGTCTCCTTGCAGAGAAGCCCCTTATCCTTGAGAGCGGTGGTGTAGATCCGGGCCTTGCCGGCGGATTCGTGAAGCACCACGCCGATGAGAAGCCCCTTGCCCCGAACCTGCTTGATCTTGGGAGAGTTGATGGCCTTGATCCCTTCCATGAAGTAGGCTCCCAGCTCCGCCGCCCGATCCGCCAGCTTCTCGTCCACCAGCACGTCCAGCGCCGCAGTGGCTACCGCACAGGCCAGGGGATTGCCCCCGAAGGTGGAGCCGTGGCTTCCGGGCTCGAAAACTCCAAGGATATCCTTGTTGGCGGCGATGGCGGAAACGGGAAGCACTCCGCCCCCCAGGGCCTTGCCCATGATGATGATATCCGGATTGATGCCCTCGTGCTGGAAGGCGAAGGTTTTGCCGGTACGGCAGAAGCCGGTCTGCACTTCGTCCAGAGCGAGAAGCACGTTATTTCTCTTGGCGATGCTCTCCAGGCCCTTGAGGAAACCCTCGCTGGGAACCGCCACTCCCGCCTCGCCCTGAATGGGCTCCACGAGAATACCCACGGTGTTCTTGGTTACCGCCTTCTCCACCGCCGCGAGGTCGTCATAGGGAACGATGGTGAATCCCGGGGTATAGGGACCGTAGTTATCCTTGGCAATCTCGTCCACCGAGAAGGAGACGATGGTTACCGTACGGCCGTGGAAATTTTCCTCGAAGACGATGATCTCCGCCTTGTCCTGCTCCACGCCCTTCACCAGGTAGCCCCACTTGCGCATGGTCTTGATGGCGGTCTCCACCGCTTCGGCACCGGTGTTCATGGGGAGAATCATCTCTTTGCCGGTAAACTCCGCGAGCTTCTTGGCGAAGAGGGGCCAGCGATCGTTGAAGAAGGCCCGGGAGGTAAGGGTAACCACGTCCGCCTGATCCTTGAGAGCCTGAATGATCCGGGGATGCCGGTGCCCCTGGTTGACTGCGGAATAGGCGGAAAGCATATCCATGTAGCGCCGCCCTTCGGGATCTTCCACCCAGATACCTTCGGCTTTGGAGATAACCACCTCCAGAGGATGATAGTTGTGTGCTCCGTACTCATGCTCCATATGCATCAATTCTTGGGAGGAATAACGACTCATTCCGACACCTCTTTCTTTGTTGTATGATCCTTTTTTGAACCACTTTCTTTATTTGGTTCACCATATCCGCGTTTATAAACTTATGTTTAGTTACCGTCAAATTCGTTCACTTTCATCTATCCTACTATGCTTTTTTCTTTTCGTCAACGGTATTTTTTCTTCTCAAACCAGAAAGTTTATCCGAAAACAGGAGGCTTTCAGACATAAACTAAAGATTTTAAATATTCTTTTTTCGAAACTTTCGAAGACATATCGTTTCTTTTTGGCAACCTCCGGAAGGAGCCGCGAAAATTTTCGTCCCAGGCGTCTCTTTTCTTCTGGGAAAAACTCTGGCAGCCATGAAAAGATGGGAAAACCGATCCTCCTCTTTCCCGAAAAGGTTCTCGTATTTCCGGTTCTTCTCCCGCTTGACATACGCCCCAAAAACATCATGATGGTACCGTGGCAAACAAAGAAATCCTTCCCGAGTTTCCCCGCCGAAGACAAGAACCTTTATGCTTGTAAAGCTCCGCCATTTCAAAGCTTTTGAGGAAAGGAGAATGACCATGAATTTCACGAAAAAAATTTCCCCTCTGCTCCTCCTTGCGGCACTTTTCGCATTCCTCTGCCCCGCTCCGGCCCGGAGCGAATCCTTTACCCTCTCCTGCTCCGAAGGGGATAACGAAGAGCGGGACTGCTGCTGTTTTTTCGGAGAGCATACCTATACCTTCGCTCCGGTCTATGTCCGCTCCGCCGAAATTCGTTTCGATACGGGGCGAGGCTACGGATGCAAAAGCAGGGTTTTCATCGAGGTGCTCAGCGGCGGCCTTTGGGGACTCCGGCACACCGTGGATGCGGTGTCCTCCGCGGCCACCCAGAAACACATTATCCAGGTGGACCTCCCCCTGAACAGCACCATCGAGGGAATACGCATCCGGGATGATTGCGCCTGCTGCATCGACTTCTCCGAAATAACCCTGCACACCGAAGGAGAAGCTCCGCAGGAGGCTCTGCCGAATCTCCCCTACCCCACTCTCTGGGAAGTCAACGGCAACGGGGAGACCGGCATGCTGCAGTTCCGGGATAATCACGGAAAGCATCATGTATACGGCACGCTTCTCGGAACCGCCGTCTCGGGAGAGCTGACAGATCGCCGCCTGGTGCTGCACTGCACCCGCCATGGCGTGCGGGAACGCTGGGAAGGATGGATTCTGGACCGCCGGGAGGCCCCGGAAAACGCCACATTCTTCATGGCGGGAACCTTCAGCAGGAGCGACTCTCCGGGACTCTATCCCTGGTATGCCATTCCCCGGGGGAGCAACCCCGAAAACTCTCCGGACACTCCCTTCGGCTCTCCCTCGAAAAACCCTCACGCCCTTCTGGGAACCGTCTACGCCCTTCCCGAGGGAACCAACCGGTTGCCGAATTTCTCCAGCCTTTCTCCCGTGGGAACCATCTACACCGATGCACTCAACATCTCGCCCCGAAAATTCACCCAGGGATTTCCGGGGATCACCCATCGATTCGAATGGTTCGGCCTGGTCTACGAGGGACGATTCCGGATAGAGCAGGGAGGAAACTACACCTTCCGGCTGCATTCGGATGATGGCTCCCGGCTCTGGATAGACGGCAAGCTGGTGATCGACAACGACGGCATTCATCCTCCCCAGAGCAAATCCGCATCGATCCTGCTCGCCCCGGGGGAGCACACCCTTTGGGTGGAGTATTTTCAGGGCCCCCGGGAAACCATAGCCTTGAGCCTCCACGCCACCTACCCCGGAGAGACCGAGGAGCGTATTTTCTCCCCCCGGTGGCTCCCCCTTTTTTAGCCCGCTTCTTCAAGTACCTTTCGCTCCGGAAGGCTGTTCTCTTTTCTGGCATGTGCTATAATGCGGAAGACATAGGTTTTTTCCATAAAGAGTGCCATTCCGAGCCTTTCGGCCTGTTCTTTTTCTAAAAGATGGACGGGAGGCCGACAGGGTGCGGGGGGAAACCCCGGCGCCTCCCATGGTGGAAAGGAATGCGGCTATACAGGTAGAAGAATTGCAAAGCCGCTCCGTGATGGAGCGGCTTTTGTATTCGATAATCCCCGGAGGGATCTGTCCATGTATACTCGTACCTTTCGTAACCGCTGGTTCACCCTTTTAATGGGATCCTTTCTCCTCATCTACATCCTCTGGCCCCTGGCAAACATGTTTCTCCGGGCGGATTGGAGCGTGGTGGCCGCCGCCGCCGCCGATCGGGAAGTGCTTGAAGCCCTCTGGCGCAGCATCTGGACCGCCGCTGCCGCCACGGGAGTCATCGCTCTTTTCGGCACTCCCCTGGCCTATTTTCTGACCCGGAAGAACTTCCGGGGAAAGTCCGTTCTCGAAGCCATCATCGATATTCCCATCATGGTACCCCACACGGTGGCGGGCATCGCGGTGCTCATGGTTATCTCTCCCCGAGCCCCCCTGGGCTCGTTTCTGGAAAGCATGGGACTACAACCCGTAAACAGCTCCTTCGGCATCGTTCTGGCCTGCATTTTCGTGAGCATCCCCTTTTACGTAAACCCCCTGAAGGATGCCTTCGCCTCCATCTCTCCCCGGCTGGAGCGGGTAAGCCAGACTCTGGGAGCCTCTCCGGGCTACACCTTTTTTCACGTCACCCTTCCCCTGGCAAAGAGAGGGCTCTATTCGGGACTTATCATGAGCTGGGCCCGGAGCGTCAGCGAGTTCGGAGCGGTGGTGATCATCGCCTACCATCCCATGGTGGCCCCCACCCTCATCTATGACCGCTTTGCCACCTTCGGGCTCAAATATTCCTCCCCCATTGCGGTGCAGCTTATCTCCATTTCCCTGGTAATGTTCGTCCTTCTCCGGCTTCTGGCGGTGCGGGGAACCGAGGGGAAAAACCGGGAGATGCAGCCATGATCCGCCTCGACAACGTAAGCATTCAGCTTCCGGGATTCTCTCTGGCTCCCCTCTCCCTTTCGGTGGAGGAGGGAGAGTTTTTCATGCTCGTGGGCCCCAGCGGAGCGGGAAAAACCATGATTCTCGAAGCCATTGCAGGACTTCAGCCTCACCGGGGAGAGATTTTTCTCGACGGGCAACCCATCTCGGGGCTTCCCCCGGAAAAACGCCGCATAGCCCTGGTCTACCAGGACTACGCCCTCTTTCCCCATCTTTCGGTACGGGAGAATATCACCTATCCTCTGCGCTTTTCCCGGAACCGGGAACAGCGCAATCACGTGGAACATCTTATCGCCCTTCTACGGCTGGAACCCCTGCTGCACCGCTTTCCCGGAACCCTTTCGGGGGGAGAGCAGCAGCGCACCGCCCTGGCCCGGGCCCTGGCGGCGAAACCCCGGCTTCTCCTCCTGGACGAACCCCTGGCGGCGCTGGATCCTCTCTTTCGGGAGGAGATCCAGGAGTATCTCCGGAAGCTCCACGAGGAGGAGGGATTTACCATCCTTATGGTAACCCACGACTTCGGAGAGGTTCTCTCTCTGGGAGAACGGGTGGCGGTGCTTCGGGAGGGAGTGCTCCAGCAGACGGGAAGCGTGGAAAGCGTGTTCCGCACCCCCGCCAATCGAGAGGTGGCGGCCTTCGTAGGAATGAAAAACATCTTCGCCGCTTCGGTGCACCGCAATCTGGCCCTCCTGGACGAAGGAGTGGAATTCGTTCTCGCCTCATCCCCCGAAGAGAACCGCCCTTCCTGCTTCGTGGGAATCCGGCCGGAACATATCCTTCTGGGGAACCGCCCCTGGGAGGGAACGGATGCCATCAACGCCTTTTCGGGAGTCATCTCCTCGGTGGTGCCCCGGGAAACCGCCCTGGAGGTAACCCTGGAATCTTCCCAGATCCGCCTTACCGCCCACGTGCTGGGCTCCACCTTTCTGGATCTGGGGCTCCGGTCGGGCCGGCAGGGGTGGATGTTCTTCAAGCCCGAATCGGTGCATCTCTTTTAGAACCAAGGATGTACTCCTTCTTCCTTTCGGGAGGAAGGCAATCGTTTCCATACTTTTACGGAGGTGTTGCAGTATGAAGTTTCGAAAATGTACGGTTCTCTTTCTCGCAGTTCCCCTTTTTCTGCTCCTCGGAGCGGCTCCGCTCCTGGCAAAGGAAACCCTGAACGTCTTTCATGCGGGAAGCCTGAGCGCTCCCATGCAGGCCATGGAAGAAGCCTTCGAGAAGGCCCATCCCGACGTGGACGTGCTTCGGGAGGCCGGGGGGAGTGCGGCTCTCGCCCGGAAGATCATCGACCTGGGGGGCAAATGCGACCTCTTCTTTACCGCGGACTACATGGTGATCGAGCGGCTTCTCCGCCCGGAATACGCCAATTGGAACGTGCTCTTCGCCAGCAACGAACTGGTGCTCATGTACGCTCCGGAATCCGCCTATGCGGAGGAAATCGACGGAGAAAACTGGTATGAGATCATCCTCCGGGAAGACGTGCGCTGGGGGCATTCGGATCCCGATGCGGATCCCTGCGGCTACCGCTCTCTCATGGTGCTGCAGCTCGCCTCGGAGTACTACGGCGTGCCGGATCTTTACGAAAACGCCATGAAAGATCCCAAGCGGGCGGTGCGCCCCAAGGCCATCGACCTCATCGCCATGGTGGAAAGCGGTGCCATGGACTATGCCTTCGAATATCGTTCCGTGGCGGTACAGCACAATCTGAAGTACGTGGAGCTTCCCGCCAAGATCAACCTCAAGGATCCCGCCTATAAGGATTTCTACGCCACCGCCGAAGTGGAACGCTCCGGAGCCACTCCGGGAAGCACCGTCATCACCAAGGGAGAGCCCGTAGTATACGGCTGCACCATGCCCCTGGGAGGGGAACAGAAGGAACTGGCTCTGAAATTCCTGGAATTCGCTCTCTCCCCCGAGGGAGGACTCAAGATTCTCGAAGATATGGGACAGGCCGTGGTAGGCCCTCAGACCGCCACCCCGGAAGACGCTCTTCCCGAGGCTTTGAAATCCTTCATGAAATAGCCCGGAAATAATCGAACCTTTCTAGGTTGCGCGAAGGCCCCGGAACGTAGCGTTCCGGGGCCTTCGCGTTTTTTCGCGGCCCTCTTCAGAGATGCCGTTGCCACTCTCCCCGCTCCAACAGAGAGGCAAGAAGATTCCACTCCTCCTCCAAAGCCCGGCAGAACCGCTGCATTCGGGAAAACTCCTCTCCTTCCTGGCGGCAGCGGTTCTCCAGAGATTCCGCCAGAATCCGAAGACGGGGAAAACGCATGTTCAGGGCCACTCCCTTTATGGAATGCAATGCCGTGAGAAGCCCCTTTCGGTTTTCCTCCTCCAGAGCTTTCTTCAAAAGAAGAAAAATTCCGGGCAGCGTCTCCAGAGAGGTTTCCACAAGCTCTCTCACCGCCCGGGAATCCCCGATCTCCTCGGCGAGAAGAGCAACGTCGAAATGCCATTCCTCCTTTTCGGAGGGTTCTTCTTGCGGAATTTCCCCGGAAAAAGCTTCCGGAAAAACCAGATACTTCTCCAGCACCTCCCGGAGCCTGGACATTTCTACGGGCTTGGCAAGAAAATCGTCCATTCCGGCTTCAAGGCTCCGTTCCCGCTCGGCCTGCATGGCCCCTGCGGAAAGCCCCACGATAGGAAGGCGCCCCCTACCAGGTTTTTCCCGCTTTCGAATGGCCCGGGCGGCCTCGTTGCCGTCCATTTCGGGCATCTGCACGTCCATGAAAAGAAGATCCGGGGAATTTTTCTCCACCACCTCCAGAGCTTCTTTTCCGTTCCTGGCCTCCAAAATTCGGGCCGAAGGAAGCAGTTTACGTATCAGACTCGTCGCCAGGATCATGTTGATGGGATTATCCTCCGCCACCGCCACCGTCACCGGAGCTTCCTCGGAAAAGGGCGAGCATTCCCGGGGTGAATCCTCCTTGAGGGCGTCTTTCTGCAAAGGATCTCCAAGATTCGACAGGCAGGCATGGAGATCTTCCCACCGAACGGGTTTGGTGAGGCGAAAACGAATGCCCAGGTCATGGCAGCGCCGCAAAAACTCCTCGTCCTTCGAAGAGGAGTGCAACAGAATGACGGGCTGTCTTTCCGAAGAAAGAGGGCGTTTCTCCCAAATCATTCGCACGGCCTCGAGGCCGTCGATGTACGGCATGTGATAATCCACCATGAGGGCATGAAAGGCCTTTCCGGAATCCTCCAGAATCCGCAAGGTCTCCAGAGCGTTGGAGGCTCCCACGGAATCCACGCCTCCGTGACGGAGCATCCGCTCCAGAATGGTACGGCTGGTTTCGTTATCGTCCACCACCAGAATCGTTCCTACTCCCTCCAGGCTCGGAACATGAGATTTCTCCTCCTCTTCCCAGGAGGTTTCGATGCCGAAGAAAAAGGTGGAGCCTTTTCCCGGGGTGCTCCTCAGTTTGATGGACCCTCCCATCTTTTTCACGAGCTTCTCCGATATGGTCAGGCCCAGCCCGGTACCTCCGAATCTACGGGTGGTGGAACTGTCCGCCTGAGAAAAAGCCTGAAAGAGTTTTTTCTCCTCCTCTTTCCCTATGCCGATTCCCGTATCACGAACGGAAAAAATAAAGACTCCCCGCCGGGGCTCCCGAGGAACGAAACGGATCTTTAAAACCACTTCTCCCTTTTCGGTAAATTTCACCGCATTGCTCAGCAGGTTCGCCAGCACCTGCTTGAGCCGCACTGGATCCGCCAGAACGTACCGCGGCATGGTAAGATCCAGGTCGAGAAGCACCTCCAGCCCTTTCTGCTCCGCTCCGTAGGTGACGATACTCACGCTCTGCTCCGCCAGTTCCACAAGATCGGTTCTCAGTATTTCCAGCTCCAGCTTTCCCGCTTCGATCTTGGAAAAATCGAGAATGTCGTTGATGATTCCCAGGAGCGTATGCCCCGAAGCATTGGCGTTACGTACGTACTGCTCCTGCACCGAAGAGAGGGGCGTATGCTGGAGAAGCTCCGTAAAGCCGATGACCCCATTGAGAGGGGTTCGTATTTCGTGGCTCATATTGGCAAGAAATTCCGATTTGGCCAGGCTTGCCGCCTGGGCCCTCTCTTTCTCCTGAACCAAACGATGTTCCAGAGCCTCCCGGGTACGGAGATTCACCATGATCTCCGCGAAAATCTCCAGCAGAGCCTTCTCTTCCTCGGAATAAACGTGATATTTCCCGACGGAGTCGAACCCCACGAAACCCACGCAGGCCCCGGAATCCATCATGGGTACCACTATGATGCTCAGAATGCCCTGGGGTTCCAGAATCTTCCGGACCCCATCCTCCGGGGGAAGGGCCAAAACATCCGGAATGTAGAGGGCCTCTCCCCGCCGATGGGCCGCGGTCCACCAGGGAATGGCATCCAGGGGCACCTCCTGAAGGAGTTCTTTCTGGGGCAAAACGTTCTCGCCGCACCACTCGTACGTGTTGGAGCAGGTTCCTCCCTCCCAGTCGTAGGTAAAGACATAGGCCCGGTGAGCCCCCACGAATCGGCTGACCTCTCCCAGAGACTGCTCTACGGTACGTTCCATCTCTTCCAAAGACATATTGATGTAGCGCTTGGCGGTATGCATGAGCATTTTCTGCATTTCCGACCGGAGTTCCAGCTCCCGCTCCGCCTGCCTGCGATCGGTGATATCCGTCATCACCGTGAGAAAATAGCGCTCTCCCTGGCTTTCGATGGTCTCCCCGGAAAAAAGCCCCTCCCGAATCTCGCCGAATTTGGTACGCAGCCGCAAGTCCAGGTTACGAAGGGGTCGGAATGCCTGAAGGGCTTCCCGAATCTCCCCGTGCTTCTCCGCATCCGCAAAAAGATCCAGCTCCGTGCTGGTTTTGCCGAGAACTTCCTCCCTGGCATATCCCAGGGTCGAGAGGAAAGCCTGGTTTACATCGAGGATTTTCAATTCCGAGGCACTGATGACCGCCATGAGGGCGGGGTTACCTTCGAAAAGTTTGTTAAATTTCTGCAAAGCCTCCTGTTCCTTGGAAAGATCCTTGGAGATTCCGAAAATGGCCTCCTCGCCATTCCACTTCCCGAACCATACCCGGGTCTCCACGGGAAGCAGGGCGCCGTTTTTCGCCTCCAGAGGAAGAGGACAGGTATCCCGCTTTCCCGCAAACATATCCTCGAAAATTTTCCTCGCTTCGTCCCGCAAATTTTCGGGGTGAAGGTCGAGAATGGTAAGCTTTTGCAGTTCTTCCGGAGTGTAGTCGAGCTTTTTCGTCACCCCCGGATTGGTATAGAAAATCTTCCCTTCCCGATTTCCTATGAAGATCATGTCTCCCAGGGTTTCGAAAAAGGCACGAAAGTTCTGTTCGCTGGATCTCAGGCGCTCTTCGTTCTCCTTGCGTTCCGTAATGTCGCTGTGAGAACCCGCCATACGGTAGGGAATTCCCTCCTCATTCCGAAGAGCCTCCCCTCTCGCCAGAATCCAGCGGAGAGAGCCGTTTTTATGCTTCATCCGGAACTCGATGGAATACTTCTCCACCTCTCCCTGAAGATATCTTTGAACGTACTCGAAAAGCCTTTCCCGATCCTCTTCGCAGACCAGGGAGACAAAGGTCTGAAACTCGTTCTGCAGTTCCCGGTCCCGGTATCCCAGCATCTCCTTCCAGCGTTCCGAGAGAAAGAGCTCGTTCGTACGGATATTCCAATCCCAAATACCCTCATCCGTTCCCCGGATGGCGAGCTGAAACTGCTCCCGCTGGGCTCGAAGCTCTTCCAGAGTGCGCTGCTGCTCCGTAATATCCCGGGCCGCCGCATAGATGAGCTTTCCCCGAGGATGGGAACGCCACTCGATGAAGCGATAGCTTCCATCCCAGCATTGGTAGCGGTTGACGAAGTTCAGCACCTGCTCCTGAGCGCCCAGCCTGGCCAGGGCGGCAAGGGTAGCCTGCATATCTTCGGGATGGACAAAATCGAGAAACTTCCGCCCCTCCAGAGCATGGGAGTCATATCCCAGGACTTCTTCCCATGCCTTGTTGGTTTTAATAAAGTTTCCCTCGGTATCCGCGATGCAGAGGAGATCCAGGTTCACCTCAAAAAAATTTTCCAGCTCTTCGGTTTTCTGTTTTTCCGAGGTAATGTCGATGAAGAGCGTGGTAAAATACCCCTTTTCGGAGGAAAAGACCTGTACCTGGTACCACCTCTTCAAAACTTCCGAAAACTGCTCGAAGGTTTCGCTCTTCCCTCCCAGGGCCACCTTTCCGTAAAAGTCTATCCAATTAAACGTTGATTTTTCGATCCCCGGAAGAACCTCCCTCACCCGGCGATGCAGAAGATCCTCTCGCCGCAGCCCCGTGAGAGCTTCGAAGGCGGCATTCACTTCGAGGAATTCGTAATCCTCGGGATATCCCTTGGAGTCCACAAGAATTCTATGATACGCATATCCCCAGGGGCTGGATTGCAGTATTTCCCGCATGTCTCTCGCTTCCTGCTCGCTCATGCCATCTTCACGCTCCTGTTCCGGAGTACCGAAAGGAAAATACGGAAAAAGGCGCTGGGTTTCTTTCCGGCAACGCACGCCGCCGCGGAGAAACCCCGAAATTTTTCATATATGGTACTATAGATTTCCGGCGATTCAAAACCCTGCACGAATCCCTTCCAGCCCTTCGAAAAGCTTTTTCAGAAGAATTCCGGAGGTCACTCCTCCCCATCCAGCTCCACCAGGTGCTTCCAGTAACGCCGGGGCATGAACTGCCGGCGCAGTTTGGGATTTTCCCGTCCTTCCACCCCCATAACGCGGTAGTACTCTCTCCAGAGGGCTTGCCAGCTCTCCTCCTCCGGAGCGTTTCGGGGAATCGCCTCTCTCTTGAGAGGCCCCATACGCCAGGATTGGGAGGGGATAAAGACCAGAGCCTCCTCCCGGCGAAGATCGTGCACGATCCAGGGCATGTCGGGATAACGTGCGGCAAAGTGATCTCCCAGCAGGGGAAGCACCCGAAAATCCGGCTCCAGGGGAGCGTAGTATCCCTCCCGGATCTTGCGAAACCGGGCAAGCCCCTGAAGGCGGTGGGTTTCCCGAAGCACTCCCCGCTCGGCCTCCTCCACCTGCCGTACCACGGGATGCAGGAGATCCCGTTCCATATGCCGCCCCCGGTTGGCCACCAGGGAAAGATAGCGCAGAAGAAGAATCTCCGTAAACTCCCCATCCTGAAGCCAGGCCCGGTAGAGGCGTTTGCGCCCCTGAAAGGAGAGCTTGCCCCGGAGGTAATCCCATACCAGGGAAGCCTTGGAGGGAACCGTGGAAATGTGTTCCCAATCTCCGAGAACCCCTCTGCGGATCCGCCAGGGAGGAGCCGCCATGGAAGGAAGGATTCTACGGCTCCAGGAGTGATACAGCAGAGAGAGAAACCCCTCGAAAGTGCCGTCGTACTCCCAGGAGATCATGATCCGTCAAGAAAAGGCTCTTCCAGGGGGAGCCGCTTCTGCCCGGGATGCTCCCGGATATTTTTTCGGGGAAGGAGCTCTTGCCGAAGTCTTTCGGGATGAAGGAGAAGATTGGAAAAACCCCCATGCTCTTCGGGAAAGGCGAGAAAAAACCGGGCCCGCCGGAGCACCACCCCGATCTTTTTGAGATGCTCCAGATCGAGCCGCCGGGCCCGCCGGGCCTGAAGGATCTTCCGTGCCGAAAGCACTCCTATGCCGGGAACCCGGAGAATCTCCTCGTAGGATGCCCTATTCACGTCCAGGGGGAAAAAATCCGGATGCCGCAAAGCCCAGGAGCTTTTAGGATCCAGCTCCTGATCCAGATCGGGAAAGACGTCACTCACGATCTCCCCGGCGGAAAACCCGTAGAACCGCAGCATCCAGTCCGCCTGGTAAAGCCGATGTTCCCGGAGAAGCGGAGGAGCCGCGAGCTGCGGAAGCAGGGGATTGGAGGAAACCGGCATAAAGGCGGAGTAGTAGACCCGCTTGAGGCCGTACCGCTGGTAGAGATGTTCGCAAAGCCGCAGAATCTGGAGATCCCGCTCGGGAGAAGCTCCCACGATAAGCTGAGTGCTCTGCCCGGCGGGAACGAAGAGCGGAGCCCTGGGAGAATGACGCCGATCCTCTCCGTAGGCTTGGATGGCGGTGCTGATTTTTTCCATGGGGGTTATAACGGAATGCCGGGATTTCTGGGGAGCCAGGCGAACCAGGCTTTTTTCCGAGGGGAGCTCGATGTTCACGCTCATGCGATCCGCCAGAAGCCCCAGTTTGTAGAGAAGCTCCGGAGACGTTCCGGGAATGGCCTTGGCGTGAACGTATCCTCCGAAGCCGTACCGATGCCGCAGAAGCTCCAGGGCCCGGATCATGCGCTCCGTGGTGTAATCCGGAGAGCGCTCCACTCCGGAGCTCAAAAAAAGCCCTTCGATGTAATTGCGGCGATAAAAGGCGATCACCAGCTCCGCCAGCTCCTCGGGAGTAAAGGAAACCCGCCGCACGTCCGCGGAGGAGCGATTCACGCAGTAAGCGCAGTTATTGATGCATTCGTTGGAATAAAGAATTTTAAGCAGTGAAATGCAGCGCCCGTCGGAAGTCCAGGTATGGCATATTCCCGGAAGGGCCGCACTGCCGAAGCGCCCTCCCCTTCCGGGGGTGCCTCCGCTGGAAGAGCAGGAGACATCGTATTTGGCGGCTTCTCCGAGAATTTTCAGTTTTTCCATACGTTCCATGGGGGCAGTTCTCCTTAGGGCTCCGGAGAGACTATTCTCTCTTTTCCCGAAGTATTGTACAATACTCTATACGATATGCTGTATCGGGTATACAAATGGGGCCTCTCCTCCCGGGGTGGTTATTCTCTTCTTTCGGAGAGGGGTCTCGAAATTTCTCATTCTCAAGGAGGCGGAAAAGCATGACCACCAAATTTGAAGGCGTTACCGTAGAGACCAAGGCAAACATCTATTTCGACGGCAAGGTTCAGAGCAGAACCATCTTTCTTCCCGGAGGAGCGAAAAAGACCCTGGGAGTCATCCTGGCGGGGGATTACGAATTCGGCACCGCAGACCGGGAAGAGATGCAGATGACCCACGGCTCGGTGAAGGTGCTTCTTCCCGGAAAGACCGAGTGGGAAACCTATGCGGCGGGAGAGACCTTTCATATTCCCGCGAACAGCTCCTTCAAGGTGACCTGCACGGAACCCTTCGAGTACATCTGCTCCTACTTCAAGGACTAACACCGGAAATCACTCCCCCTTCCCCTCTCCTCGGGAGTACACGCTCCGAAAACATCCGGCCCTGGAGGATCTTTTTTATATAAAGAAGATCTTTCGGGGCTTTTTGCACCGTTCCTTTCCGGGGCCTCTCTCCGAAAGACGCGGAACATGTAATGCAAGATAGACTTTATGTCTGAACATCATTACAAAAAAGAACCTCCATGTCAAGTCCATGGAGGTTCTCCCGTTTTTTCCCAAAAATCTTTCGGCACCCGGCGCGAAAAATTTCGGGAAGTTCCGTCATCATAAGGTACAATCTTGAGAGCGCCGAAAAAACACCGAACGAAATGGGGAGGAAACGACATGCATGCACCGAAAACCGCAGGCTCCCGGCACAATACGCTGACGGGAATTCTCCTCGTAAATCTGGCCACCCTCCTTTGGGCCAGCAATATCGTGGTGGGACGCTCTCTGGCCTCTTCCATAGGCCCCCTGACGCTTTCGGCGGCACGCTTTTCTCTAGGGGGGCTTTTTTTCGCCCTTCTCCTCTTTCGGAATCCCCCGGAAGAAAAGAGCCCCGCCTCCCCTCGGGAACGATGGCTCTTTCTGGGCATGGCCCTGGCGGGAGTGGTGGCCTTTTCGCCTCTTCTCTATCTGGGCCTGCGCTATACCACCGCCACCAATGCGGCACTCATCAACGGCACGGGGCCCCTCGTCACGGGACTGCTGGCACTGATGCTCCTCCGGCAGCCCATGTCGTTCCGGCAGATTACGGGATCCTGCATCGCCCTGGGAGGCATAGCCCTTCTTCTCTCCCAGGGATCCCTGGCCTTTCTCGCAGAGCACCGGATAAACCGGGGAGATTTCTTCGTCATTCTGGGAGTGGCCCTGTGGGGGCTCTATTCGGTGTTGGGAAAAATGGTCATGCGAAACCGCTCTCCCCTGAAAGCCACCGCAATCTCCACCTTTCTGGGGCTTCCCTTTCTCTATCTTCTGGCTCTGGGAGAGCTCCAGACCTTTCCCGTGCACTGGAGCCCCTCGCTTTTCGGAGCGGTGCTCTACGTGGGAATCGGCCCCGCCGCCCTGGGCTTTTACGCCTGGAATGCGGGCATAGCCAGACTTGGCCCCAGCGGCGCCATGGTTTTTTACAACACCCTCCCTCTCTACGGCACCCTCTTGGGCTACTTCTGCCTGGGGGAGCCCCTGGGAATATTCCACATTCTGGGAGGAACCCTCATCATCGGGGGAGGTCTCTGGGGATCCCTCAAGAACTGACATTCACCACGCACACCGGGGCGGCCCCTCCCATCTGGGGCCGCCCCGGCGTGTATTGCTCCATGCTCCGCCGAGAAAGCGACGGCATATTCTCGGCTGTCTTCGCTTCGGGCGAAAAGACCTACCCTTTTTTCTAGCCCGCTTCACCCAGCACCCGGGGTGCCGTGGTGCTCAGGGTGGAAAAAATGTCCTCCATCACCTGTTCCTTCCCCGCGAAAAGCCCCTCGGGCCCCCCGGCGTGGAGATCGCTGAAAGGAGATTCGTAGAGAGCCGAGGAATCCATCACCCCCCGGGCGGTAAGCTGGTCGATAATCAGCTCGATAAACCGGATTTGCCCGGTGGAAAGGCTGTGATCCGAAAGAAAAGAAGAAAACAGCTCCTGGGCGGCTCCCCGATCCAGCCCCACCAGGCTCCGCACGAAATGAACCAGTGAAGGGGCCCCGCTTCGGGCAAGAAGTCCCGAAAGAAGCATCTTTCCCTCCTCTTCGCCGATACGTACCAGAGTTTCCTCCAAACTCTCAAGATCTTTGGCCGTAAGCGGCCGGTTGGTGTGCAGCTTGTGGATCACCAGATCATCCCGGTGGCTTGCAAGGTAGGCCGCCACCTTTTTGGCGTACTGCTCCCCCGTCATTCCCGGGAAGATATCCGGCGTTTCCCGGCGGATATCCAGAATGGCGTCCTCGAAATCCGTATAAACCACGCTCCGGGAAGACGTATCCAGAAACACCGTAAGCCCCCGCAGCCGCAGCCGCATATCCTCCAGATCCTCCAGAGAGATGTGCTCCCAAAATTCCGTCTCCTGAAGCCGGGCCAGATAGGCAAGCTGGGCCGCCACGGGGGGCACGGTTTTCTTTTCCTCCAGCAGCCCCGCCAGAGTCACCACCTGGCGGCGGTACATCTCGAAACGGCTCGCATCCCCTTCGAGCAATCCGAGCTGCATGCTCAGGGCCTTGAGATCGAACCGCCGGATCCTCTCGTCCTCCTCCTCTTCGGAGCTTGGCAGAGATGCCAGCTGGGTGGCGAGCAGATGCCGATCCTCCACTCCCAAAGAGTCCCAGGCTCTTCGGTTTGCAAACCGCTCCACCTCCCGGCGGAAGGGGCGCACCTGGAAATTCTGCACGGGCATGGCGCTTACCCGGCGATGCAGCATATCCCCCAGAGCGGCGTGCAGGCTTTCTCCGCCCTCCTTCCGGGAGGCATCCTGCAATCCCCCCAGAAGCCGTACCCGGTACTGAAAAAGCCGGGTGTTGAGCGAAGGCGTCCCGGAGGCTTCCACTCCCCGGGGATGTTCCCGGAAAAATTCGAAGTTGCCGCAGAAATCGAAAATGTAAAAATCGCGCTTATCCTTTCCGGGGCCGAAAAGATCCGGACAGAGCCGGGTACCCCGGCCGATCATCTGCCAGAACTTGATGCGGGAGTATACGGGTTTGAAAAAAACCAGATTCGCCACCTCGGGAATGTCAATTCCCGTGTCCAGCATATCCACCGAAATGGCAAGATGAGGGGCCTTGTCCTTTTGGGAAAAGTCGTCGATGAGGCTCTGGGCGTAGGACGCATAGTTATCCACCACCCGGGCGAAATGCCCCGCATAGTGGGGATAGTGATGGTTGAAACGCTCCTCGATGAAAACCGCGTGCTTGTGATTGCGGGCAAAGAGAATGGTCTTGGCCAGCCGATCCCCGCCCTCCATGGTGTGCCCCCGCTCCATAAGACACTGAAGCACCTTATCCACCGTATCCTCGTTGAAGAGCCAGGCGTTGAGGGCACTTGGGTTCACGTGTTCCGGAAGAGCTTCGGACTCCCCTTCTCCCCAGTCCAGACTCTCCCACCGGGCCTGTTCCTCCGGAGAAAGATCCTCGTAGCGAATTCCCTCCCTGGGAAATTTCAGATCCACCGCCGTCACCCCGTAGGGAACCAGATAGCCGTCCCGCACCGCCGAATCGAGTTCGTAGGCATCCGTGGGCACCCCCGTTTCGAGGTCGAAAAGCTCGTAGGTATTTTTATCCAGCTCCTCCCGGGGGGTGGCGGTGAGCCCCACCAGAAGGGAGTCGAAATAGCGGAAAAGGGCTCCGTATTTCTGGTACACCGATCGGTGGGCCTCGTCGATGATCACCAAATCGAAATATCCCACCCCGAAACGGGGGATGTGGCCGCTCCCCTCGTCTTCCAAAAGCCCCATCATGGTGGGATAGGTGCAGACGAAAATCTGCCCCGAGGTATCTTTTTCGGTTACCAGGTTTACCGTGGTGGCATCGGGAAGATGCTTTTTGAAGGCTGTGGCGGCCTGTTTCACCAGGGCCACCCGATCCGCCAGAAAGAGGGTGCGCTTGACCCATCCCGCCCGCTGGAGCACATCCACCAGGGCGATGGCGGTGCGGGTTTTTCCGGTTCCCGTGGCCATTACCAGCAGAGCCTTCCGCCGGGCCTGGGAAAAGTGCTGCAACACGCTGCGGAGCACCCGTTTCTGATAGTGCCGATCCACAATGCTCTCCCGGACATCCTCCACCGTCAGAGGACACCGCTGTTTACGCCGGAGCACCAGCCGGGCAAGATCCTCTTTGGAGTAGAATCCCTCCACTTTCCGGGGGCTGTACTCTCCGTCGTCCCACATCCAGATGTCGTAACCGTTGGTGTAGAAGATAACCGGGCGCTGATCGTGCATTTTTTCGAGACAATCCGCGTAGAGTTTCGCCTGCTGCCGTCCCTTGGCGGCGTCCGCGGTGGTTCGTTTGGCCTCCACCACTCCCAGGGGCTTGCCGTCGTCTCCCCAGAGCACGTAATCCGCATACCCCGTGCCGCTGGAGGTGGGCATACCTTCCAGAAGATACTCCCGATCTTCCTGACGATTCAAAAGCCATCCCGCCCGGCGAAGATCCTGATCGATGAGATAATGCCGGGTCTCCGCTTCGGAATAGTCGTGAAGATCCGGGGTCTGCTCCATCCGGGCTCGTACCCGGGCAAGCTCCTCTTTCAGGGCCTGAAGTTCGGAATCCAGAGCATCCCGCTCCTGCTGGAGAGCAAGCTTTTCCCGGCTTTCCCTCTCCCGCTCCTCTTCCAGGGCCTCCATCTCTTTGCGTGAAAGGAGTTTCTCCTTGAGAGGCTCCTCAGCCCGACAAGCCTGGGGAGAAACATGTTCGTCCTTCCAGGTAGTACCTTCCCAAAGAGCTTCGGGGGTATAGGTGCGTACCATCCAGTAGCAGAGATGGAAGAGCTCCTTCACCGCCTGCAGGGCCTCCCCGGGGGTGACGGGCTGGGCACTGTGTACCGCCCGGTTGCCTATTTTGAGAATGAGCCGAGCCTTGTGAAAGAGTGTCTGAGGAAGAAGGTTGGTAAAGGAGGGTTCGTGAATCAGAGTTCCCAGCCGGGTATCGTAGGGCATGGCGAGACGGGGATCATGCCGGTAGAGCCAGTGTACCGCCGCCTCCAGGCCGAACCGGGCATGAAAACAGGCCCCCCGGGGATCATCCTCGAGGTTTCGCTCCGCCTGGGCGGCGGCCTGGGCTATCTCTCCGAAAAGGGAGGGCAGAAAGGCGAAGTTGCTCATGGGCATCTCCTTCCGGGCTGCGAGTTCGGTAGGCCTGGCTTTCGTGATTGGGCTGCTGGGGAAAGCGGCGCTCCAAAAGCCCTTCTTCCAGCATGGGTTTGATGTACCGCTGGCGGATATCCACGGGGTTACGGCACAACAACGTGGCAATCTCAAAAACCGAAAGATATGGTTTCGAACAAAGCTCTAGAATAGCTTTATTAACATCTCGCTTTCCAGATCCTTTTTACTGCTTATAGGTTTTGCAATTTTTTGCAGATCCATATAGACATTCGGTGTTTCAAGCTCCTTATCTTTGGAGCTTGAGGTTAAACCTTCCAAGCTCGGCTCCTTACTCCCCCCCTTTTTCTCCGCCACACCAGGCAGTACCGATCCGCCCTCGGTGTTGGCAAAGGCGGAATAGGTTTTCCAGAATTCTTTGGAAAGCTCTCCCTTACCGCTTTTGCCGAGACCCCGCTTTACCTCGGTTTCCAAATCTTCCCGCAAAATGTGATCTTCGGAAAAAAAGGGTTCCATGGCTACAGTTCTCCGTTGAACGCTCGCTGCTGCAGAGAGCCGAAGAGATCATCCAGTTCCGCAAGATGCGCCTTCATGGCGACCTTTTGCCGCTCCACGGATTCCACGATGGCGGCGAATTGTTGCTGAAGGGCTAGGGGAGGAAGAAATGACAAATAACCGGCAAATTGCTCTCTATTGATCTTAGGTATATTCGCCCTTCTCGAAAAACCAGCTACATAATCAAGGAAAGCCTTGCTTCGAAGAAGCACCCAAAGGAATTCTTTCGTTATAAATTTTTCGTTTGGCTGAACAGGATAAACATCAGCGCTACATAAACACTTTTCCCTCACAAGCGCCACTTTATTCAAATAAGGCCGAATTTTCGAGTACAGGATATCTTTTTCGCTACAAAGAAATTTTCCACTTACAAGACGATCTTCTTTCGCCGTTAAAGCTGGCAAAAGTTCTCCTGTATTTTTTCCTATTCTATCAGGGCCATAATGAAGCAAGTCTCTGTATTCTTCTTTTCTTGGGTCAACCATAGGAGCCTCAATTGTTGTGACTTCACCCAACAATTTATGCTCCCACCCCTTCGGGTTCGTCACGGGGTCGCCGAACATGTGGAGAAAGGTGGCCTGGAGAAAGGTATCCAGCTCTTTCAGGATTTGCCGCCGCTTGGCCCGGAGAGCCTCCGCCGCATCCAGTATGGCGGCGATGCGTTTTTGCTCCATAAGAGGGGGAAAACAAACCTCTATTTCTTTCAAGAATTTATAATGACGACTATAACCCGCATCAGGTATGCGAGCGAACTTTAATGCATGATAAAAATACTTGACATTCCCTTTTTCTTTTGTAGTCAAAACTTTTACACCATCTGCACCTATTGCGAATTCAAAATCCACATACTTAATTATTTTAGTATGATCACCAAAAATAATAACCGGCAATTTCGCCTTACAAATGCTTGCTCTATCATTAGTATATCCTGCTATTAATTTTTGTCCCTGATCAACAATAGGGATATTTCCTTCTTCGAGGAAGTCTTTTTGCAGGGTTTTCATATTCCCTCTCGAGACATCTTCAAAAATATCAAGAAAAGGTTTTTTTTGAACTCTCACCCCAACATCCCCTCCAGCTCTTTCCTTCCCGCCGCTATCTCCTCCTCCAGCTTCGCCAGCCGGGCGAGGATCTCTCTGGGGTGGTCGTATGCCACCGGTTCGTATTCCACCTCTTTGTAGCGGTTGAGGGAGAGGTCGTAGCCGTTTTCGGCGATCTCCTCTTTGGGGATGAAAAAGCTTTGTTCCGTGCGCCGGCGGCTTTTTTCCGCCTCAAGATTGCTCCATCGGGTGAGGATATCCGGAATGTCGTTCTGGTCGGGCTGGGGGGTGCGCTTGTCGTCCAGGGAATAGCCGTCGGCCCGCATGTCGTAGAACCATACGTTATCGGTGCCTCCGGCGTTGGTTTTGGTGAAGAGGAGTATGGCGGTGGAGACCCCCGAATAGGGCTTGAAGACCCCCGAGGGCATGGAGATGACCCCCTGGAGCTTCTGCTCTTCCACCAGCATGGTACGGAGGCTTTTATGGGCGTTGGAAGAGCCGAAGAGTACCCCGTCGGGAACGATGACCCCCGCCCGGCCGCCGATGCGGAGCAGCCGCAGAAAGAGGGCCAGAAAGAGAAGCTCCGTCTTTTTGGTTTTCACCGTCTGGAGCAATTCCTTGGCGGTGGATTCGTAATCCAGGCTTCCCGCAAAGGGGGGATTGGCGAGCACCAGAGAGAAACGCTCTTCCAGTTCTTTGCCGGTCTCGGCCAGGGAATCCCCGTAGCGGATGTCGGGGTTTTCCACTCCGTGGAGCATCATGTTCATGCTGCCGATGCGGAGCATGGTGGAGTCGAAGTCGTAGCCCGTAAAGGTGTTTTCGTGAAAGTGTTTTCGGGCCTGGGGGGTTTTGTAGATGGCGTCGCTGTGGGTATGCCGCAGGTATTCCGCCGCCGCCACGAGAAAGCCCGCGGTGCCGCAGGCGGGATCGCAGATGGTATCCTCCGGCACCGGAGCGGTGAGAGCCACCATCATCTTGATGATGTGCCGGGGGGTGCGGAACTGGCCGTTCTGCCCCGCCGTGGCGATTTTGCCGAGCATGTACTCGTAGAGATCTCCCTTGGTGTCCCGGTCCGCCATGTCGATACTGTCGAGCTGATCCACCACGTTGGCCAGCACCCGGGGAGTGGGAATCATGAAGAGGGCGTCCTGCATGTGATGGGTGTAGGTGGAGGCGGCCTCCCCGTTTCCGCCGCGCTTTCCCAGATTTTTGATGAAGGGAAAGACCTGGTCTTTCACGGTGGCGAACATCTGTTCCGGGGCGGTCTGTTTGAACCGCGACCACCGCAGATGTTCCTGATCTTTTCCAAAGATGGGGTTTTCCAGGGGTTTCGCGGTGCGGGCAGCCTGGCGTTCCTTGCGGGTGTGCTGTTCATCCAGCCCCTTGATGAAAAGGAGATAGGTAAGCTGTTCGATCACCGAAAGGGGGTTGGAGATGCCTCCGGACCACATGGTATCCCAGATGCGATCCACCCGGGATTTTATTTCGCCTGTTATCATCTTCGCGGTATCCTTTCAACACATTATTTTTTCCTGGTTTCATTATAGCATTTGAGGGATACCGCGAAGAAGAACCCCCCCCCCGGCTTCGGCGGAAACTACCCGAAGAAGCGCTGGGACATCTGATCCAGAAACTCCTTGGTGTGTACTTCGGTGTGGAACCGGGCAGCCTCGGGATTTCGGCTGCGAATGGCTTCGGCGATGTCCCGGAGGGATCGGCGGAACCAGTCGTAATCCGTGATGACATAGCGGATGTACTGGAGAAACCGGGCGGTACGGGTGTTGAGCATGTCGAGAATCTCGATGAGCGTTTCATTGCGGGAACAGAGCCGGGCGATCCGGTGAAACCGCTGATCGTCCTGGATGCAGAGCTTGTAATCCTCCACGATATGATAGGAGGAGAACCTTTCGATGATGAGGAAAAGCTCTTCTATCTCCTTTTCGGTGGCTCGTTTTGCCGCCAGCTCCGCCGCCAGGCCCTCCAGGTTCTTTTTTACCTCGTAGGCATTTTTCACCTGCTGGAGATCGATCTGGGTCACGAAGGTACCTACCCGGGGCCGGGTCTCCACGAGGCCGATCTGGGCGAGCTTGATGAGGGATTCCCGTATGGGAGTGCGGCTTACCCCGAACTCCTCCTTGAGATCCTTTTCGTTGAGCATGCTCCCCGGGGGAAACTCCAGCTCGATAATCCGCTTCCTGAGGCTGTCGAAAATTGCTTCGCTACTCTGGAGCACAGGCATCATCCTTCTGTCCCGAAGGGACATGTTCTTTATGGTACGGAAAACACATTATATCAGGAAGAGAGCCCCCTCAGATCCTTTCCGGAGCGGTTCGATCACTTCCGGAACAGAGGGAACACATAAGCGAAGGCTCCATGCAACAACATATGACACATCAGTCGTGAAAGCACTCTACAGAGAATTTTTTGCGCCTCCGGGCCAGCCATCGAAAATTTCCGCCCATACCCGATCCCGCTCTTTTTCGATGTGCCGGATATCCTCTTCTTTAAGGTGACGATACCGTTTCTGCCTCCGGAGATGCTCCTCCACCGGGGCAAACTCCCTGGGGCGGCGGGTAATCCGAAAGGCTCCCCGTTCGTACTCCCCAAGAAAGATCAGCCCCGTATCCACCGCCTCTTTGGCGAGGTCCACGGTGATTTCCGGAGGATACCCCCATCCGGTGGGGCAGGGGCAGTACACCTGAAGATAGGAAGGACCGTCGGTATCTTTGGCCTTCTGCACCTTGGCGAGAAAATCCTCGGGATATCCTATGCTTGCGGTGGCGGCATAGGGTATGTCATGAGCCGCCACGATGCGGAAGAGGTTTTTCTTCTCTCCCAGATTTCCCCGCACCGCCCTTCCCGAGGGGGTGGTGGTGGTGGCGGCCCCGAAGGGAGTAAGACCGCTGCGCTGGATTCCCGTGTTCATGTAGGCTTCGTTATCCGTGCAGATGTAGATAAATTTGCGCCCCCGGTCGATGGCTCCGGAAAGGGCCTGCAAACCGATATCCGCAGTGCCTCCGTCCCCGGCAAATCCCACGGAGAGGGAATTTTTCCTTCCCAGTGCGGTAAGCCCCGCCTCAATTCCCGTGGCCACCGCGGCGGTGGCCGCAAAGGGGGTGATGGTGGCGTTGTTCCGGAAGGCCATGTTGGGATAGATAAAGGAGACCGCCGCCATGCATCCCGCAGGAAGGGAAAGGTACGCCTCGGGGCCCAGCACCTTCAGGGCCAGACGCAGAGCCAGGCTTTCACCGCATCCTCCGCAGGCCTTGTGACCGTAGAAATGTTCATCCTCGGGCAAATTTCGGGCATTCCACTGCATTATGCGGGGCACCTCCCATTGAGATAATGGATCGCCGGCGTTTCGGCATCCGCCTTTTCGAGTATGGAGACCATTTCTTCCACGTTCTGCCGGGTGATATCCCGGCCCCCGAGACCGCCGATGAAGTTGAAGCTCCGAAGAGCCACGTTTTTCTGGTGGAGGGCGGAATTGACGTTGGTAAAGAGGGTTCCCTCGTATCCGAAGGAAAGATCCTTCTCCAGCACTCCCAGTACCCGGGCTCCCGCACAGGCTTTGGCCAGAGCTTCCGTGGGAAAGGGGCGCACCATACGCAGTTTTACAAGCCCCACGGAATGCCCCTGCTCCCGCAGAGCATCCACCATAAACCGCAGGGTACCGCAGATGCTTCCCGCGGAGAGCAGCAGAATTTCCGCATCCTCCCCTCGATAGCTCTCTAAAGCCCCGCCCCAGGAACGACCGAACCGAAGAGCGTACTCCTTGTCGATCTCCTCAAGAAGTTTTTCCGCTCCCAGCATTTCCAGATGCTCACGAATCTTGAACTCCTGGTTGTGCTGGTTTCCCGCGGAGATGCTCATGCTCATGGGATGCTCCTGGTTCATCATGTGGGGATGCACTCTCGGAGCGGGCAAAAAGGCATCCACATCCTCCTGAGAGGGGATATGAACCTTTTCGTAGGTATGGGTAAGCACGAATCCGTCCAGGTTCACCATCACGGGAGCGAGGACATTTTCGTCCTCCCCGAGCCGGAAAGCCTGCACCATGAGATCGAGAGCCTCCTGGGCATTTTCCGCAAAGAGCTGGATCCATCCGGAATTGAGCATGAACATGACATCCATCTGATCCCCGTAGATGTTCCACGGGGTGGCCAGGGCCCGATTGGCGTTCATCATCACGATGGGAAGCCGGGCCCCCGAAGCGTAGGGAAGGCATTCCCCCATGTAGAGCAATCCCTGGGAGGAGGTGGCGGTGAAGGCCCGGGCTCCCACGGAACTGGCGCCGATGGAGCAGGACATGGCGCTGTGTTCGGACTCCACATGGAGATACTCGCATGCAAGCTCTCCGTCCTGGACGAACTGGGCGATCTTTTCCACCGCTTTGGTCTGGGGAGTGATGGGATAGGCGGCGATCACCTGAGGCCGGGAAAGCCGTACTCCCCAGGCCACCGCTTCGTTACCGTTCAGAAAGGCGTGGCTGCTCATTGAGAGCCCTCCTTTTTCATGGTGATGGCCTTAGGCTTGCACTCATGGGCACAGATGCCGCAGCCCTTGCAGAAATCGTAATCCACCTCGAAGGCTCCTTCCGGGGTTTTATGGATGGCTCCGTCGGGACAGAGCAGATAGCAGCGATGGCATCGCACACACGTATCCGGATCGATCACGGGGCGAAAGACCCGCCACCCCGCATTCTTTTCGGTGATGTAGAAGGAGGGGAAGCTGCTTCCCAGGGGGAAATCCTCCAGGCGATCCAGCTTCGGCACCGGGGACATCTCGAAATTCCGCATGAATCAGCGCTCCTCTCCGGCGGAAAAAGCCGCATGGAAAAGCTTGAGGTTTCCCTTGGCGAGGGAGCCTCCCATGGTTTTTTCGATGGCTTTTTCACAGGCCTCTTTAGAAACCATACCGGGGGCTTTGGCAGCCAGAAGCCCGAGCATGGCGGTATTGGCCATGGGTTTGCCCAGAATATCCAGAGCCATTCCCGTGGCATCCATGGCAATCACCCGATGGTCCTCAAAATCCTTCGAGGAGTTGATCAGTACGAAAGCTCCCGGCTTGAGATCCTCAAGATAACGCTCTTCCCAAAGGGTGTCGTCCAGAAAGAGAATGACATCGCACCGATCCACCTCGCTGCGCAGGTGAATGGGATGCACATCGATGCGGTTGAACCCCAGCACCGGAGCGCCCCGGCGTTCCGGCCCGAAGGAGGGAAAAGCCTGGGCGTAACGATCATCGTAAAGGGCCGCGGCGGTACCGAGCAGTTTGGCTCCGGTGAAACTGCCCTGGCCTCCCCGGCCATGCCAACGTATCTCGTACATGGGAACCTCCTTGTATTTCTCTAGTATATTACAGACGTATCTTTTGTATATCATGCCTCCCAGACTGTCAACCCCAAGACCGGAGCCACAAAAAAAAAGCCCCCTTTTCCAAGGGGGCTTTGCGATCCGTTATAGCATATCGTGCAAAAAAATCTGTTCAGGCCTCCTCCAGGCAGAAGCCCTGGCTCTCTCCTTCTTCCGTTTAGTAACGGTTCGGCTGATTTTGAGGCGCTCCATAGTACCGTCCTGCAAGATTTGCGAGTAGTTCAACGAGGGCTGCTTTGCCTCTCGATCAAGCCATCCCGGCAAGGTCACAGTTCTGTTAACGGATTTCGTCTCCATTCTCTCTCGGAAAGAGGGCATCCAAACCTCTGCGAGAAAGACAAAAAACTTCTCTCCCTCTTCCTGATACTCTTGCAAATCAAGCTGATGAAGGGTCGTGGAGACGGGGGTGTTTTTTGCAAGATTTTATCCGCACCTCCGAAGAATTTGTTGCGATACATCTTTTGGCATGTGAAAAGCTATCACTAATGGACAAACAGACCAAACAACCATTATTCAAAGAATCATACATGAAAAATTTATCCGCGGCGCCAAGCCTTGCGGTTTAGCATAAAACGCTTTTACTCTGCGATTTGGCTTCTCTTTTTGCAGAGGGGTAAGGCAAAAAGGAGATAGCAAGATCAAACCCACAGGCCCGGGCATATCGCTGTAACGTGCCCAGGGTAGGGTTTGTGTTTCCCTTTTCCAAGCGGCATATACTGCTTCGCCTGGTTCCCATCCGGGCTGCCACCTCTTCCTGGGTCAGTTGAGCACTGGTCCGCATGGAAAGAAGCATATCCAGAAAGGCAAATTCCTCTTCCAGCTTGTCATACTCCACCGCAACCTCGGAATTCTCGAAGGCCCTTTTTTTCAGATCTTCCAGCTGACTCATTCTTCCATCACCTCCCGTAGGCGTTTTCGGGCAAGACGCAAATCTTTCTGGGGAATAGCCTTGTCCTTTTTCACAAAAGCATGCAACACATAGATCTCTTGCTCTTTTCTATAGCAGTACAGTCCTCGGGCTATCCCCTCAGAGGCCTTGCCCCGCACCTCAAAAAGCCCATCTTTTAACGATTTGGTGTGCGGGGGGCCCAAAAAAGGCCCAAATTTCTCCATGGTCTCCAAGAGTCGGAACATGTGAGCCTGAACTCCCGGAGGCATTTTTAAAATATCATCCTCCACACCACGGTAAAAGAGAACCTTCCACATGCCATAAAAACCTCCTCGTGTTACCACATATGATAACACGCACTCGCTGTCGTGAATAGTCCGAAAAACACACGCAATAAAAGCCGGGCCCCCTATTCTTGGGGTATCCCGGCTTTTTGCGTTTCTGCAGCTCTAGCATTCCACGGTTTTGGAGTTCTCTCAGGCGTCTTCCGCCAGGGGGAGGACGATGCCTCCCTGGGGGATGACGTAGCTTCGGTAGTCCGGGCCGTGTTTCCGCTCCAGCAGGGAAAGAAGGGCCTCCAGAGATGTCACGGGAGAGAAGAAGCTCTTTTTCGCAAAGGCTTCATCCTGAGAGCTGTAGAGATAAAGCCCGAAATGCCGGGAGAGACGCCCCAGAAAGAAGAGCTTGTGGGCTCCGAAGACGATCCCCTCTTTCATGGCCTCCTCCACTTCTGCGGCGGAGAGCCCTTTCTTCGCCCACTCCTCGTACACCGGATGACCGTAGCTTTCTTCGAGTTCCGCAAAGAGCACCAGGCTTCCCCCCTCTTTGAGGGCCCGGGAGCTGATCTCCACCGCCTTGTGGGCCTGGTACATGTTGATGTCCTTGGGAAATCCACCCGCGGAGACGAAGAGCACATCCGCCTTTTCCTTCAGAGGAAGGCTGTTCACTTCGTAGAAAATTTCGGTGCCCCTCTTCCATGCCTCTTTGGCATCCCCCGCCACCACCGCCACGATCTCCTTGTGGGAGTTGGCGATGCAGTTCACGATGAAGTCCAGAGGGCAGAGGGCGAGGGATTCCACCATCTCCATGCTCAGGGGATTGTCCTCGATCCGGGCGAGGGATGCCTTGGGATGTACCATCATGGCGTGGTTGCGCATCACCGTATCCCGGCCGGAGACTCCCGGAAGAATGCTCTTGCGTCCTCCCGCGAATCCCGCATAGTAGTGGAGCAGCACCTCCCCCAGGGCGATGCGGAACTCCGCCTTCGCCACCAGGGGATTGACACGGAGCTCGTTTCCCGTGGAGAGGATTCCCAGGGAGACGAGATCCGGAGCATCGCAGTCGTGATTTTCCACCCGGAAGGAGGCGAGCACCTCGGAGCCCACCACCTGGGCCTTTTCCTCTTCCGTAAGCCCCCGATGGGTTCCCGTGGCGATGACGATGGTGACGTTCTTTCGCTCCACTCCCTGGCGTGAGAGCACATTCAGCACCGGAGGAAGCATTTTCGCGGTGGGAGTGGAGCGGGTGAGGTCATTCACGATGATGGCCACGCTCCGGGGTTTTTTGGCTCTAAGAAGCTCCTCCAGGGAGGCCCCCCGGTCGGGAAGGGCGATCTTTTCCTCCACCGTTTTTTCGAGAGATTCCAGCTTACGCGTCTCCTTGGGCTCCAGAACCCCCAGAACATGCTTTTCCGGCAGATGCAGGGAGAGCTTTTTTCGTCCGTAGGGCAGCAGGTACTCCATGCTCTCTCCTCCTTTCTTCTTTCGGTGTACTGCGGCGAACCGCTACAGTCTCGCCACGCCGCTCTTCCGGGCGGCCTCCGCCACGGCCCGGGCCACCGCGGGGACCACCCGGGGATCCAGGGCTTCCGGAATGATGCATTCCGGAGAGAGATCCTTTTCCGAGACGAGTTCCGCCAGGGCTTTGGTGGCGGCGAGTTTCATCTCCTCGTTGACCACCTTGGCCCGGACGTCCAGAGCGCCCCGGAAGATGCCCGGAAAGCCGAGGCAGTTGTTGATCTGGTTGGGAAAGTCGCTCCGTCCGGTGGCGATGACCGCCGCTCCCGCTTCTTTGGCTTCGTCCGGGTAGATTTCCGGGGTGGGGTTCGCCATGGCGAAGAGTACCGGGTCTTTGCCCATGCTGCGGACCATTTCTTTGGTGACGAGTCCCGGGGCGGAGACCCCCATGAAGACGTCCGCTCCCCGAAGGGCTTCCCCGAGGGAGCCTTTGATTTTGGAGGGATTGGTGATGCCCGCGATTTCTTCCTTGATCCAGTTCATGTGCTCCTGCCGGCCTGCGTAGATGGCTCCGGTGCGGTCGCAGAGAATGACGTTTTTCGCTCCCACCGAGAGGAGGTGTTTGGTGATGGCTACCCCCGCGGCTCCCGCGCCGGAGAGAACGATTGTGCAGTTTTCGATCTTTTTGCCCACGATTTTGAGGGCGTTCCAGAGGCCCGCCACGGCGATGACCGCCGTGCCGTGCTGGTCGTCGTGAAAGACCGGGATGTCCACCACTTCCTGGAGTTTGCGTTCGATTTCGAAGCACCGGGGGGCGGCGATGTCTTCCAGGTTGATGCCGCCGAAGGAGGTGGCGATGAGACGGCTGGTTTCCACCACGGTGTCCACGTCCTGGGAGTCGATGCAGAGAGGAAAGGCTTCGATGTCCGCGAAGCGTTTGAAGAGAACGCATTTGCCTTCCATGACGGGAAGCGAGGCGTCCGCTCCGATGTTCCCGAGACCGAGAACGGCGCTGCCGTCGGTGATGACCGCCACCATGTTGTGCTTGGTGGTGACGTCGTAGAGGGCATCCCGGTTCCGTTCGATTTCACGGCAGGGTTCCGCCACTCCAGGGGTGTACACCAGAGCGAGATCACGCATGGTGTTGACCGCCATGCGGCTTTCCACGGTGAGTTTTCCCCGGTATTGCCGGTGCAGGGCAAGTGCTTCTTCGTAGATGCTTTCTTTTTTCAAGATTACGAACCCTCCTCAAAATATGCGAAAAAACGTGCTTTTTCGAAAAAGAACGGTTTTGTCTCTCTTTTTCGAGTTCTCATATTGTAAAGCAATTCTCCGAAAGAGAAAGCTCCTCTCTCAGATTTCGGAGAATTTCCCTGGTGGCGTCATCGAGACAGAGACCTTCCGCAAGGCTCCGCTTCCGCCGCTCCCGTTCCTTCTCCCCGTGAACGTATATTCGGGGAGTTTCGGAAGGAACGTTCTTCTTTCGGATATCCTCCAGCACCCGGGAGACGTGGCTGCGGATCTTCTCGGGATCCCCGAAGATCTTCAAATCCAGCACGCCGAAAAAGTGGGCCACCCGAATGGGGTGTTCCGCATCCGCCCGGGGACGCCACTCGTTAAGCGAAAGGCTCGACGAGAGCAGTTCCACCAAAAGGGCCAGGCCGTACCCCTTGTGTCCCCCCGAGGTCTCTCCGCTCCCCCCAAGAGGCAGCAAGCCTCCCCAGGGGGCATCTTCCTTCAGAAGAGCCACGATTTCGTGAGGGTTCGTACAAACCTCCCCATGCCGGTCCACCGCCCACCCCGAGGGCATGGAGATGTCCCGGCGGTGACAGACTTCGATCTTACCCCGGGCCACGCCACTGGTGGCCATATCCAGAAGAAAGGGAGCCCCCTCCTCCGCAGGAATGGCCACCGCCAGGGGATTGGTTCCCAGAAGGCGCTCGGAGGAAAAGGTGGGAAGCACCAGCTTGTTGGAGGTGCTCATGGAGATGCCGAGAAATCCCCGGTCCACCGCCATTTCCGCCCAGAGTCCCGCCATGCCGTAGTGATTGGAATCCCGCACCGAGGCAAAGCAGAGCCCTCCCTTCCGAGCCCGCTCTATGCATTCCTTCATGGCAAAATCCGCGTTGTAGGGGCCTATTCCCCGTTTTCCGTCGATAACGAGGGAAACCGGAGTCTCCCATACAATTTCCGGTTTCGCTTCGGGAAAGGCGTTTCCCGATTCCATGCGGCTCCGATAAAAGGGGAGCCGGGCTACCCCGTGGGAATACACCCCCCGGGCATCCGCCTCCACCAGAGTTCGGGCGGTGATCTCCGCCGCCTTCTCGGGATAGCCGATCCTGTTCAGTATGGCCTCGGTAAGGCCTAGAAGATCTTCGTAGGCGATTCTGCGCTCCACCCTGAGTCCTCCTTCTCCATATGGAAACACTTTCCCGAGAAGAAGGCCCCTCTTTGTTCATGTGATATAATGCGCTATAGCCGTGAGAGGCCTTTTTCGGGCACCACGGAACGTTTCGGCGGCAAAAGGCCCTTTCTGACGACGCTGTGCCAGCAGCTTCATCGGAAGAACCACGGCCTCTGCCGCCTTTTTTATTGCTCCTTGCTATCCACCACGGAATTGACGAGGCTTCGGAAACCGTCGATCCTGCAGGCCACCACGTCCCCGTGGGCGATATGCACCGCCCGGGGAGTACCCGTGGAAAGAATGTCTCCGGGCTCCCAGGGAAAGACCTCGGAGTGGAACGAAACCAGGTAGTCCGGAGGAAAGGTCATGTTGGAAACCACGTTCTCCGCATGCACCGCACCGTTTATCATGGTGGCCACCCGAAGATTCAGCACGTTCGGAATTTCGTCGGGAGTCACCAGTTCCGGGCCAAAGCTGAAAAAGGTGTCGAAACACTTGGACCGGGTGAGATACCGGGGGTTTTTCCGCAGAATATCCTCGGCGGTCATGTCGATGACGGGAGTAAAGCCCGCCACGCAGGAGAGCCAGTTCTCCCGGGAAACTTCCCGGCCGAAACCACCGAAGACGATGCCGAGCTCCGCCTCGGCGGTGGTTCCCGAGGATTGCAGAGGAATGCGGATGGCATCCCCATATCCGATGACGGTGTTGGTGGTTTTCATGAAGCTTGCGGGCTCCGTGCTGGGAGCTTTTTCCGCGAGATCCGCCGCATGATCCACGTAGTTGAGACCGATTCCCCAGAGTTTTGGGGGCCTCCGGTAGAGGGGAGCATATCGAGCCTCTTCGGGGGCGATGTAGCGCCCCTCATACCGCCCGAAGAAATAGTCTCCCTCGGCTTGAAACCATTGATGGAGCTCCGAAAACTTCTGATTTTCCAAAAGCCACGAAAGTGAAGGAGTCCAGGGTTTTCCCAGAAACGAAAAGATCTCTCCCAGGGGAACGTACCCCTTTTCTCCCAGTACCGCCGCAGTTTCCCGCTCTCCCAGACGAAGAGTGGCTATTCGCATGATTCAGGCATCTCCTTTCTTCGAATCGTCCTTTCAGGAATTTTCCGCCGCCAGAGAGGGCTTGCGAAGGAGCTTCTGCCAGAGATAGATTGCCAGAGTGATGCCGATACCCGCTACGTCGGTGACGATTCCCGGAAAGATAAGGCATACGGATCCCCCGAAGAGAAGAACCACCTGAAGCCGGTTCAGAGGCCCCGCAAAGTAGGACTGAAGAGCCGCAGCGATGGCGATAACACCGATGACGCTGGTGGAAAACGCCACGAGGGTGGAAAGAACCGTTCCTCCCACAAGAAGAAGCTGGGGGCTGTAGACGAAGGTAAAGGGAATGAGAAATGCCGCCAGAGAAATCCGGAATCCCGTCCAGCCCACTTCCGAGGGACGCTGTCCGGAAATGCCCGCCGCCCCGTAGGATGCGATGGCCACGGGAGGCGTGAGATTGGAAAGGCAGGCGAAGTAATAGACGAACATGTGTGCCGCCAGGGGATTCACGTCCAGCTGTATCAATGCGGGAGCCGCAATGGTGGCGGTAACGATGTAGCACGCCGTGGTGGGAAGTCCCATGCCGAGAATGATGGAGACCACCATGGTAAGGAAGATGGTGCCGATGACGGTTCCTCCCGCCAGGGAGACGATGTTGTCCCCCAGTACGAGACCGAGCCCCGTGAGATTGGTGATGCCGATGATGTTGCCCACCACCGCGCAGGCCATACCCACCCCCACGGATCCCCGGGCTCCGTCCTCAAGAGCCTTGAGAAAGGATTTCGAGGAGAGCCGGGTTTCCTTGCGAAGCATGCTCACCACCACCGAGGAGATGATGCCGTAAAAGGCCGCGTAGAGAGGGGTACGCCCGATCATGAGAAGCCAGACGATGATGATGATGGGGATTACGAGGTGCCCCCGCTCCTTCATCACCTTTTTGAAGGGAATCACATCCTCCTTGGCCACGGGAGTCATGCCGGATTTGATGGCCTCGATATGAATGATGGCATATTCCGCAAGGTAGTAGAGAAATGCGGGAATCGCCGCGGCGAGCATGATTTTGGAGTAGTGCACCGAGAGAAATTCCGCCATGATAAACGAGGCGGCTCCCATGACAGGGGGCATGATCATGCCTCCCGTTCCCGCCACGGCCACCACTGCGGCGGCGAAGACCGGACGGAACCCCGCCTCCCGCATGAGCGGTATGGTAAAGGTTCCCGTGGCGGCCACGTTCCCCACGGCGCTGCCGTTGATCATTCCCATGAGTCCGCTGGCCACGATGGAGACCTTGGCCTCTCCGCCGATGGCACGCCCCGCCAGAGACATGGCGAGATCCTTGATGAACCGCCCCATGCCGGTTTCATTCAGAAAGGCACCGAAGAGGATGAAGAGAAAGATGTAGGTGGAGGAAACCCCGAGGGCGATGCCGAAGAGTCCTTCGGAGGAAAGATACAAATGGTAGATGATGCGCTTGAACCGGAATCCCGTATGCCCCAGCACTCCCGGAATGTACTCCCCGAAGAAACCGTAGAGCAGAAAGAGAATGGCCAGGATGGTGAGCTCTTTACCCACGGTACGCCGGGCTCCCTCGAGAACGCAGACGATAAGTATGGTTCCCATGACGATATCCAGCGGAATGGCGGTTCCCCGGATGCTGAAGGCATCGAACATGAAGAAGATGTAGAGGCTCGAGGTGAGCGAAAGACCAAGCCAGATCATGTCGATAACCGAGGGACGCCCCTTGGGAGATCTCTTCTTGGATGCGGGATACAGAAGGAACGTGAGGGTCAGGAGAAAGGCGAGGTGTACGCTCCGCTGCTTCATGGCCATGAGAGTACCGAAGCCCGAGGTGTAGAGATGGAAGCAGGACATGGCAATGGCGATGAAAGCCACCGCTATGGCCCATTTTCCCGCGAGCTTTCGAAATCGGGATTCCGTATCCACCTTTTCCAGAACCGCTTCGACATTTTCCGCATTCGGGACTTCAAAATCCCTACTCTCTGATAATGTGGAACTCTCTTTTTTCAAAAGAACGACCTCCTGGAAAGACGAAGGGAAACCGGGAGAGGAGGGAGAGCGTTCTCCCGGTTTCCGCCAACTGGGGAAATAGCTGAAGAAAACTCCGGCGCTACTTTCCGGGAATGAGCTTTTCGGGAACTTCCACGCCCTGCTCCTGGAAATACTGGATCGCTCCGGGATGCAGGGGGATGGTCATGCCCCCCATGGCACTGTCGAGAGTGGTGTAGGAGGCCGCCTTGTGGGCCGCCACGAGTTTGTCGTGATGATCGTAGATTCCCTTGACGAGCATGTAGATGAGCTCGTCGGGCTCATCCGCCCGGGTGAAGAGAATGTTCGCCAGAGCCACGGTCTGCACGGGCTCGGGCTGACGGGGATAGGTGTCCGCCTTGATGGTGAAGGGGAAGTACCAGGGATATTTCTCGCAGATCTCCGCGATCTTGTCCTCTTCCAGGGAGACGAGCACCGCATTTCCCGAGGAGAGCATATCGATCACCGCTGCGGTGGGGGCTCCTCCCGCGATGAGAACTCCCTCGGTAAGATCGTTTTTCAGGAGGTCCGAAGCCTCGTTGTAGCCCACGAAATCCGCATTGACGTTAACCTCTCCGGCGTTATCCATGTAATTGAGTCCGTAGATGCCGAGAATTTCCCGGGCGTTGATTTCCGTAGCGCTCGCCACCGCACCGGGAACGAACTTCTTGCCTTTGAAATCCGCCAGGCTCTTGAGCTCCATTCCTTCCTTGGCCACGAAGTGCATCACGTTGGGATAGAGGGAGAGCATTCCCCGGAGATTCGTAATGGGTTCTTTGCCTTCATAGGTTCCCGTGCCCGTATAGGCGTAGTAACATACGCCGTTCTGGCCGAAGGCCACGCTCACGTCGCCCTCCTGAATAAGCTCCACGTTCTGGGGAGTCCCCGCGGTAGCCTGAGCCGCTACCTTGACGCCCTCCAGGTTTTTCGACCAGACCTGGGCCATGGCATTCCCCAGGGGATAGTAGGTTCCCCCGGTGGTGGCCGTGGCGAGGTTCAGACGGTAGCTCTTGGCGGCTTCCGCATTCCCCGAAAAGACCAGGGCCCCGAAAAGACAGCAAACCAGCACTATCGATACGATACAGAAATTCTTTTTCATCAGCTTCCTCCTTGGATCCATAGTTTCTTCACCCGAAATCAACCGCACTCCACCGCCGCACTCTCTGCAAACTCTCGATCATATTTGAGGAAAACTATGCCACCCCCTCTTCGTTCCTTGTAGCGGCACCCACGGCCCGCGTAACGATGATGGAACATTCCGTCCCTCCCGCTCCTTGGAGTACCACGTCTCCCAGGGCGAGGGGAGCCGAAAGGACAAGCTTATGGATGGCCTGCATCACTTCGGGAATCTTCTCCAGAGGTATGGGGCGATCCGTGCGAACGCTCGCCAGAGGAATCTCTCCGCCCCTCACGAGAACGCTGCTCGCGATGGTACGCTGGGGGGCCTCCACCTCCTGTCGAGCCCAGCGGATTCCCCGGGGGCAGAGATGCCCCTCCACGGATTCCACCCGGGGAGGATCGTCGTCGGAACAGGTTATCGTGAGAGGACACCCGTTGGGGCAGACCACGCAGGTATATTCTCGAAGGCTCATCCGAGGGCCACCTCCAGTTGAGAAATTCCCGAAAGGCCTTTCGCCTCCAGGGGAATACGGATCATCTCCGCAGGATGCAGCCGCACCAGGCTTTTACGGGCGATAATCTTGCCACCGCTGCTGCGGACGACCACCGAACGGTTCCGGCAGGGAGCGGTTACCCGAAGAGAGAGAACCGTGTCTCTTGAGGAACTGACCTTCTGCGGCAGGGTATAGCGCACCCCTTCTCCGGGCAACACCGGCAGGGAGTCCTCTCCGCAGCTTTCCGAAGAATCTATCCAGGCGGCGGCACAGCGTCCCGCCTCCTCCGCCTCCTGGGAGACGTAATCCACCAAATCATGTACATGGAGCACGTTACCGCAGGCGAAGATTCCCGGCACCCGGGTCATGAAGCGGGAGTTCACCAGGGGCCCGTTGGTTCGGGGGTCCAGAAAGATGGAGGCGTCCCGGGAGAGTTCGTTTTCCGGAATGAGCCCCACCGAAAGAAGCAGGGTATCACAGGGAACATAGCGCTCGCTTCCCTCCACGGGGCAGCGATCCGGCCCCACCTGAGCCACCGTCACTCCTTCGAGACGCCGGGAGCCGTGGATTTTCTGCACCGTGGTGCCGAGATGAAGGGGAATGTCGTAATCGTTGAGGCACTGCTGGATATTCCGGGGAAGTCCGCTGGAATAGGGGAGAATTTCGAAGACCCCCGCCACGGAAGCTCCTTCCAGCGTCATGCGTCGGGCCATGATGAGGCCGATGTCCCCGGAGCCGAGAATACAGACCCGGTTTCCCACCATGATGTTTTCCAGATTCATGAGGTGCTGGGCCGCTCCGGCGGTGAAAACCCCGCTGGGGCGGGTTCCGGGAATGGATATGGCTCCCCGGGGACGTTCCCGGCACCCCATGGCGAGAAGAACTCCCCGGGCCCGGATGGTACGGTAGCTCCCCCGGGAGGCGAGCTGAAGGGTACGATCCTTTCCGAGGCGGAGCACCATGGTCTGCTCCCGCACCTCCACCCCGGTGCGGCGAAGTTTTTCGATGTACCGGGCGGCGTACTCCGGCCCCGAGAGGGCCTCCTTGAAGGTATGGAGCCCGAAACCGTCATGGATGCACTGGTTCAGGATGCCTCCGAGAACCCTATCCCGCTCCACCAGGAGAATGTCCCGGCACCCCGCCTCCCAGGCGGATACCGCCGCGGCGAGTCCCGCGGGGCCTCCTCCGATGATCACGAGATCCCGTTCTTCCACGTTCATAGAGAGGCTCCCTCCTTCCGCACCCGACCGGGAAAGAAGTAGGACTTCTCATCCCGCAGATGGATATCTTCGGGAGCATATCCAAGCTCCCGGGTCATAATGTTTACGATTTTGGGAAAGCAGAACCCTCCCTGACAGCGCCCCATGGTGGCCCGGGTACGGTACTTGATGCTCATGAGGGTGCGGGCTCCCAGAGGATCCGAAAGGGCATCCAGGATTTCCCGCTTGGTCACCTGCTCGCAGCGGCAGACCATTTCGCCGTAGTCCGGATCCTCCGCCACCAGGGCCGCCCGCTCCTCGGGAGAGCTTTCGGCAAAGGATTTTTCCCGCCCCGGAAGCTCCTCCAGAAAGTTCTCCTTTTCCCGGAGTTCGAAATGTTTTTCCACCATATTCCGCACCATGAGGGCCAGGGCGGGAGCCGATGTGAGACCGGGGCTTTCGATACCCATGAGGTTGATAAAACCCGGAAGGTCTTTCCGATCTTCCACCACGAAATCCCGGTTGCCCCCCTCCTCGGGAGGGGCCAGCTTGGGACGGAGCCCCGCGAAGTTGCGGATGAAATCCGAAGCGGCAAGATCCGGAAAGAGCTCTTTCCCTTTCTGCCGGAGAGCCTCCATTACCGAAGCGGAACAGGACCAGTCTTCGGGAAGTTCCGTATACTCCGCGCTGGGACCGATGAGAATGTTGCCGTCCACCGTAGGCGTAAGGTGAATGCCAAGACCGGGATCGTTCTTTCGGGGAGCCGGATAGAGAAGGGTCTTCAGGGTTCCCTGAAGACGCTTGTCCAGCACGTAGTATTCTCCGCGGCAGGGATAGAGAGTGTAGTCCTCGATCCCTGCCATCCGGGCGATACGATCCGCGAAGAGCCCCGCGGCGTTGACTATCACCGAAGCCTCCAAATCCTCCCCGAGAGAGTTTTCCAGCACGAAACCGGATTTCTCCCGGAAAAGATGCGCCACCTCCCAGGAGAGATAAAAATCCACTCCGTTCTGCCGGGCACTCCGGGCAAGAGCGATGGTAAGCCCGTAGGGGCAGACGATACCGCTGGAAGGAGACCAGAGGGCTCCCACTCCCTCCACGCCAGGCTGAATCTCCCGCATGGCCTCGGGACCGAGGATTTCGAGCCCCGGCACGCCGTTGGCCTCTCCCTGCTCCTTCAGGCGCTCCAGCTCCTGAATTTCCTGAGGGTTCAGGGCCACCGTAAGTTTGCCCATGCGGCACATCTTCACCTTGAGATTTCTGCACAAAGGCTCCATGAGGCGGTTTCCCTCCACGTCGAGCTTCGCCCGGAGCGACCCCGGGGTATAGTTGAACCCCGCATGGAGCACCCCGCTGTTTCGGGAACTGGTGCCGAAGGAAACGTCCCGCTCCTTCTCCACCACCCCCACGGAGAGGGAGTACCGCGAAAGCTCCCGGGCGATGGCGCACCCCACCACGCCGGCTCCCACGATAAGTACGTCGTAGCGTTTCGTTTTTTTCACCCTATACTCACCCACTTTTGGTTGACCAAGGTCTACCAATCTCGATAAAACTATGCTACCATCTCCTTGAAGAAAAGACAACCATCTAGGATACTGTAAAGAACAAAAAATTCGCGCAACACCATAAAGGAGGGATTTGCGATCATGAATCCCAAGAAACGAGCCCTGGCGGAGACTCTGCTGGAACATATCCGCCAGGGGGATATCGTGGACCAGGGCAAACTTCCCCCGGAACGGACCCTGGCGCTCATGCTGGGAGAGAAACGTCCCCAGGTTCGGGAGGCCATACTCATTCTCGAAGCCTGGGGAATTCTGGATGTCCGGGACCGGCAGGGAATTTTTCTGGCCTCTTCGGAGATTCCGGAATTCTCCTCGGGACTGGAGCACATGATGCCCGCACCGGGGGAGATGCTTCCGGAAATCATGGAGATGCGGTATCTCGTGGAAATTCCCGCGGCGGGATTCGCTGCGGCCCGGCGAACCCGGGAAGACCTTGCGGCAATACGGCGCTGCATGGATACCCTGGAAGAGCTCGCCGCATCGTCCTCGGGACAGGACGCCGCCACGGGAGCCCGGTGGAACTCCTTCCTTCATCATGCCATTATCCGGGCCGCCCATAACCGGGTACTGGTCCGCTTTCACGAAGGTCTTGCGTCGGTGATGGAGCGATCGGTGATTCTCCTGCGAAGTCGGCGGGCCTCGGAGAAACCCCGCATCTGGTCCCGGCACATTCTCGGACAGCATCGGAAGATCGTGCAGTGCATTCTCGATCAGGATGCGGAAGAGGCCCGGGAGGCCATGCGGGAGCACCTGGAGGATACCGCCAAGGGACTGGCGGCGGAGGAGGAACTCATGACCAGAATGCACCCCCCCGAGGAAGGGCAAAAAAGCCCCTCGAAAAACCGAAAGGCCGGGGAACCTCCCTCCGGTTTTCCATCTCGATAAAGGAATATCTGGGCCATGAAACGATACGCTCAGGAAATTGCGGAATCCACCGCCCAAGTTCTGGGGTTCGACGTGGTGATCACCGATACGGAGGGAGTTATCGTGGGAGCCAGCGATACCTCCCGGCTGGGAACGAAAAACCTTCCCTCCCTGGAGGTTATGGCGAAGCGCAAGGGCATTGCCCACGACAAGGAGGAGGCCAAACACTACGAAGCGAACCGCCCTGGCATTATGTACCCCCTGGAAAACACCGCGGGAGAAGTAGTGGGAGCCATGGCCATCACGGGAAACCCCGACCAGGTGCGCCCCTTCGCCCTCATCGTGAAAAAGCAGATCGAGATGCTTCTTCGGGAGAAAACCCTGCTTCATGCGGAGTTCCACCAGAATCGGGCGGTCCGGGACTTTCTGGACGATCTCAACAACTACGTCCCCGCCCTTGGAGGAGAAGAAGCCATTATCGAGCGGGGGCAGCGCCTGGGCTACCTTCCTCATCAGCCGTACCGGGCCATAGCCTTCTCTTTTTTCCGGGCTCCCTCGAATACGGCGCCCCTGGAATACTACAACAGCGCCACCTTTCTTCCCCATCTCTCCAGAATCCGCAGCGTTTTCGACAGCACCGCGGATCTCATCGCTCCGGCGGGGGAAAACCGGTTTCTTCTCCTCCATCACCTGGGACGGGAGGAGAGCCTTCGGCAACTCTTCATCACCCTGCAATCCAGCTTTCGCGGTATGGGGCTCTGTCTTTTCGCGGGCATGGGAGAACGGGGAAAGACCATCGCCGCCCTCGCCCAATCCTGCAAGGAGGCCTGGCAGGCCCTGGAACTGGGAAGCCTTCTGACGCCGGAACAGCGGCTTTTCTCCATCGACGAACTTCGCCCGGAACGTCTTCTCTCCCAGGTTCCCCGAGAAGAAGCTACCTATTATCGAGATCTCTTTCTGGATACCCTGAAGGAACGCAAAGATTGGCCGGATCTGCGGGAAACCATCGTGGCCTGGTGCCACGGAGGCTTCAGCTACGTCAAGGCATCGGAGAGCATTCATATTCACCGGAATACCCTGGTTCACCGGAATACCCTGGACTACCGACTGCAAAAAATCGCCCAGCTCACCGGGGTGGACCTTCGGGATTTCCGCCAGGCCATGGCTCTCTACAACGCTCTGCAGCTGGACACGCTGCTTTCGAAAAAAGCCTGGCATGCCTCGTGGAAAATACTGACCGATCACCTCAAGGAGACAAAAAAACAAAATGTTCACAATCCGCTTTGAGGTAATTTTTAAACTTTTATAATCTTCGAACTTTTTCGTGTATCCTTTTGGCATATAGTCAATTTTTATTCCGTATGCTACAATCCGCTGGAGCTTTTGCCCTAACTGGGAAAAGCGCGATTTTATTTCTCGAAAAGGATGTGGCACACATGAAAAAGTTCGCATCAGTATCCCGTATTCTTCTGGCAGGCACCCTGGCTTTGCTCCTCGTCTCCTCCGTAGCCTTCGCGGCGGTTCAGGATTTCACCATCGTGAACAACACCGGAGCGGATCTCTATGGACTCTACATCTCTTCGGCAGCTTCCGAATCCTGGGAAGAGAACATGATCGAGGGCCAGGTCTTCCCCGCAGGGAACAGCCTCACGGTCTCCTTCGAGGGCTACGACCGCAACCAGTGCATCTGGGACATCATGGTCACCGATGAGGACGAAGAAGGCCTCACCTGGGAAGGCCTGAATCTCTGCGAAGTCAGCCAGGTAGTTCTTAACTGGGACGGCGAAGAGGGCTGGGTGGATCTCCAGTAGTCGTTTCCACCTCTTCTGAACGCTAAACGAACGCCGGTTCCTTCCGTGACGGAAAGAACCGGCGTTTTTTGTACATGCAGCCTTGCAAAGGCCTTCTTTTCAGTTTTTCAGGCGAGAAGCCCCATGAGGACTTCCATATCCGGAGAGGCCTCATCCACTCCCACGAAAGGAAGCGTTATTCCCCGTTCACACAGCATCTTCCGGAAAAGGACCATATAGACCCCGCTTCCCGGGCTTCTATAGGCCCTATGCTCTCCCTCTCCGCAGGAGCCTCCCTGAAATCCTCTGCAGGTGAAACGTACACCGCAGCTTGGACTTCCCTCCACTCCGAGAACCCCCAGTACCCGGTATTCCGCGGCAAGGGCATCCTCCAGCTGGTAGACCACTGGCTCCAAAAGCTTGCGGCCATGGGCATGGAATGAAGGAATGTCATATTGTTCCGAAGTCATTCCCCATCGGCGCATGCCGAGGAAGGTGCATTCCGGACAGGGAAGCTGGACTAAACCTACTCCGGCCTCCAGAAAGGGGAGGATCACCTCCCTCATGGCACCTCCGAAGGGAGCCAGCCCCTTCACCTTGGCGTTGGCATTCAAAAGGCAGTGGGCCACCACGAGAAGCGTTCCATTCCGGCGCATGCGGGAAACCCCTCTTTCTTGCTTAGGTAAATTTACGAAGGATTCCTGAAAAAGGGATTGTTTCCCTTGGCCAGGACGTGGGCGGGAAGCGCGGGAATGAGAAGAGCCACCACGGCGGCGCAAACCACCTTATCCACCAGGTTGCCCACTATGCGGGGAATGAAGGCGGCGGTAAAGATTTTGTGTCCCGAGGATTTGAGCCAGAGAAAAATGAAGTCCGTTCCGCCCCCGGTAAGTCCCCCGTAAAGCCACACCGCAATGGGAGTACCGATGAGAGGGGCCACCACCGCAAGAACAAGCCCCGTAAGGATGGCCACGGGAAGGGTAAAGCGGAACTTACGGGCCACCAGCCCTACCACGAGGCCGATGGCCATGTTGACGAGAGCGAAGGGTATATTTCGGGGATTTGTAAGTGCTCCCTGAATGACATTCGTAACCAGTCCAATGAGCACTCCGTGAAAGGGGCCCAGAAGAACCGCCCCGAAGATGGTTCCCAGGGTATCCATAAAAAGCATGGGGATGTGAAGCATGGCTACCACGGTTCCAAGTACGAGATTCACCACCACGCAGAGGGCGCTGAAGGTAAGGGCGAAGGTTGATTTTTGCACGATTTCGTATTCCTCCTCTTTTGTTTTTTCCCGCTATCCGAGAAACTCCGTATTGTTCGGGTTCCACCGGAAGGATACCTTGGCGGGAAAAAGAATCATCCGAGGAGAAGTCCCTCTTTTTCAGGGACTGCTGCGAAAAGGACAGGGATCTCCAGAAAATTTCGTCTTTTCCCGAGGGTTCCTTCCGTGCATGCCATGCACGATTATGCTTCCTCAGATTTTCCGGAAATCCATGATGTTTCCTCCTTTCTCGATGAATGGTATCTCTGTCGCATGATGGGCAAAACCGCTCCTCATGGTATAGGAAGACTCGGGAATGTCAATGAAAAAGTTCGCCCCTTTGCCTCAGATAAACCGAATGCGGGTCTGCTTGAGATACTTCTCTTCGAGAATTCCCCGTATTCCCCGGATAATGCTCCGGCGTATCTCGATGTCCATGGGGAGCGAGGGATCCTGATGCGCTTCGTTGATCCGGGTACCCACCACGAAATCGATGATATCGCTTTCCAGGAGAAGCTCCGCCAGCCGGGAGGCCGGGCCGGAATCCCGGAGATCCTTCGGAGAGGCGAGTATCTTGCGGGCTTGGGTAAGGGTAAGAATTCCTTCGGTGATGAGATCCGCCCCCTCCATGCGGGAGAGAGGAGGAAGGCCATATCCGCAGGTATTGAGATCGGTGGTTATCTCCCGCCCCAACTCCCGGGCGAGGATATCCGAGGTGGTGCCTCCGCAGACAACCCGTTTTCCCGGAAAGGAGTCGAGAAGGGCGGCGTATTCTCCATCCCGCTCGGGATGGAAGGGGGGCCCCGTAAGAAGAATGAGTTTGCGGGGCTTTCGAAAGTAGAGCACTCCGCAGGTCATGTCGTCCCCCGCTCTCCGGCGGGGCTCCTTGAGAAGCGCCTCCTGAAGTATGGCTTCCCCCAGGCTGCCCGCGGAAACCTGGGGATAGCGCCGCACCTTGTTGCGCAGAAAGGCGGCACACCCTTCATTCTGCCATCCCAGGGGATAGGCCCGGGTTCCCATTCCCGCCTGGGTTACGCCGTCGGAAAAAAGAACCAGCCGATCCTCGGGACGGTTCAGAATCTCGCTGAAATATATTTTTCTGCGGCTCCATCGGGGAGAGGAAAATTCCCGCTGGGGAATCTCCAGAATTTCCCCGTCCCGCAGAAGGAGGTAGGGAGGATTATCCATCTGCATCACCCGGGTCCATTTGTGGAGCACGCTATCCACCACGGTAAAGGTGGCGTAGCTGATCTTCCGGACCTGGCAGATGGGGAGGGCATCCATCATAATCTCCGCCGCCTGGAGAAAATCCATGTTGCTCGAAGCGAATTTCATGGCCATGGTGGCGGTCATGGCAGAGAGAATATTCGCCTTGACGCCGCTTCCCAGGCCATCCGAAAGAACTCCGAGAACCCGGTTTTGTTCGGGAATACGCTGAACCAGAAAGAAATCGCCGCAGATGGCTTCGCCGTATTTCTTCTGCTGGGCGAAATCTACTTCCAGAAAGAGGGAATCCATGGCCTAATTCCCCCTTTTCAAGGGTTTGGGATCCTCCGCCGCATACCCTTCGGCAATGGAGCGCAAAAGAATTTCCGTATCCGCCATGTGCTCCCCCAATTTACAGGCAATTTCCTGAACCGTGCTGAGGTTTCGCTGAATAACCTCCTCCGCCCGATGGGCGATCTGGTCTCTCTGAAGCTCCCGCCTCGTAACGTCCGTAAGCACCGCTCCCACGGTCTGAAAAGGCTCGATGGGAAATATGGTGATGTCGAAAAGCATCTCTCCGTGCCGAAAGTGATCGCAAGAGACATCCTGGTTCGTTTCGAGAACTCCCTGAAAAAGGTGCTCCAGGGGAAAGATTTTGGAGAGCACACACCCCTTCATTCCGGGAATAACCTGGTAAATGGCGTGAACCTCCTCTCCCAGGAACCGGGCAAAGCGTTCATTGCACTCCACGATCTTCATATCCTGATCCACGATGACCACTCCGGAAGGCATGCTTCGGAGCAGAGCGTTGGCCTTTTTCTGGGCTTTCTTGCGCATGTAGGAGACGCACATGGTGGGCTCTCCCCGCCCCATGACGAGAGCCTTGGCAAACTGACGACACGATTCGTAACCGCACCCTCCGCAGTTGATCTCGTCCTCGGGAGAAAACTTGCCCACGCTCTGAAAGGCCCGTAAAAGTTCTTCTTCGGAAATTTCGGGTTCCGGAAAAACCTCTTCCCGGTAGTGCTGCTCCACGGACACATGAAGGGGCAACAGGGGATCTCGTAAAACCTCCGGAGCATAGGCTTCCACATCCATCCATCTCTCCAGTACCGGACGTTCCTCCCGGGAGGCGGGACCGTTGATGCACCCTCCGGGGCAGGCGAGACATTCCACGAAAAGGGGGCAATTGAGGCGCTTCGGATCCAATCCCTCCAAAGCATCTCGAAGATTTTCCATTCCCGTGAGAGTGAGAAAGCGTATCTTACGAGTCTTTCCCACGTGTTCGATGGTGCGGATCATGCCCCCTTCCACGGGATAATGGGTTCCCTCCCGAGCCTTTTCGGGAAAAAACGATGCCCCTTCGCCCTCCTCGAAATCTTCGAAGGCAATCCGGGCATCTTCCATCCATTGCCGGAGATCGTCAAAGGTAAGAGCCAGCCGGATCTCTTCGGGCCGGGAGTCCGCCTCCCACTTCTTGGCGATGCAAGGACCGAAGAAGATCACCCGGGCCCCCTCACCTCCATGGCTGCTAAGAATTCTGGCATGGGCGAGAAGAGGAGATCCCTGGGGAAGAAGACAGGGAACGAGATAGGGAAGATATTTCCGAACGTACTGCACCGCACTGGGGCAGGCAGTGGAAAGATAGAGCCCCGGAGGAGCTTCCTTGAGAATTTCCGCCGCCCCGGCACTTACCTCCTGAGCTCCCAGGGCGGTTTCTCCCACTCCGGTAAAACCCAGCCTTTTCAAAACTCTCACCATCTGCTCCGAAGAAATTCCGGGAAACTCCCCCACCCAGGAAGGAGCCAGGGAGGCATACACGAGATCTCCCGAATTCATCAGCCTTTTGGCCTCTCCGAGATCTTCCCGGATTTTCTTGGCCCCCACGGGACAGACGGTAACGCAGGTGCCGCAGAGAACGCAAAGCTCCTGAATGATCCTGGCGTGCCCTTCCTTGATCTGGATGGCCTTGACGGAACAGGCCCGGAGGCATTTGTAACAATCCTGGCAGTTGTTCTCCTGGGTAAATATGGGAAAGGTCATGGTCTGGACGCTCCTTCGGAGGGAAAGATTTTTTCCAAAAGATTTTCGAGATCCTCCGGAGTGACCCGGGAAAAGGTCTTTCCCTCGATGGTCAAGTTCGGCCCCACCAGGCATTGTCCCTCGCAGCGGCTTCCCCGGATAAACACTTTGTCCTCCAGCTCTCGGCGTTTAAGAAAGGCCTGAAGAACTTTCAGGTTGCGGTCATTTCCCCGGGCAAAACAAGAGCTTCCCATGCAGACGACAATTTCGACTTTTCGCATTGCGACCTCCCGGTTTTTCGAAAAAACAGATCTTTCTTGCCCGCTTTTTCACATATACTCAAATTCTATCAGAAAGAGGGGGACAAAAAAGGGGATGCCTTTGAAGGCATCCCCTTTTTTGTCCCCCTGCAAAAACGTACCAGTCCAGGGGAGATTTTACTCCCGATAGATGATAACCCGCTCGGTCACGGATTTTCCCTTCATGGGAACCACAGTGACCTTGATCTCGTTTCTCCCCGGCTTCAACTGAATTCGGGCAATCCGCCACTTGCCGTTGAGCTCGATTTCTCCCAGTTTACCCACATAAAGGATGGGACGTCCGCTTCCGCCCCGGTTGTTGGTCCAGTGCAGGCTCTTGGCTCCCACTTCGGAGCTCACCGCCCCCACAAGCTCGATGGAATGAGCCGAGGTAACGAGATCCGGCACGAGAGCCCCATCCACCACGAGAGGAGCTATGGAGATTCGGGTTCCTTCCTGCTCCGCTGCCATACACGCCCCTCCCAGAGCGAGAAACACCACGAGAAGAGCCACGCCCCATATCCTGGATCGCTTCATTCGAACACCCTCCTTCAGAACATATAATTTTCTCGCTAAACCATACCACCTGATCCCGAGAACATCAATAAAAACCCATTATTTTACGAAATTTTTCTTTTTTCCCGAAAAATGTCTCCAGCTTGACAGCTCTATAGAAGAATACTAGGGTAGCCTTGGATTTTGAAGAGATCTGTAAAAAAGAACTCCCAAGGAGGTATGCAACATGGACATACGACCCACCATCACGGACATTCTTCTGGCAGCCCGATTTTTACGGGGACGCATTCGCTCCACCCCTCTGGAGTATTCCTTTCCTCTCAGCCGAAAAAGCGGAGCGGAGGTTTTCGTGAAATGGGAGAATCAGCAGAGATGCGGCTCCTTTAAAATCCGGGGAGCCTTGAATAAGATGTTCGCGCTTTCCGAGGCGGAACGAGCCCGGGGAGTGGTGACCGCCTCTTCGGGAAATCATGCCCAGGGAGTGGCATTGGCGGCAAAAATGCTCCGGGTTCGGGCGGTGATCTGCGTTCCCGGCATGTGCCCCGAGACCAAACGGCAGGCTATCCGCAATCTGGGAGAACCCTTCGCGGAACTTCGGGTGGCGGGATATTTCTACAACGAGGCCGAAGAAGAATCTTTCCGGCTTCAGGAGAACGAAGGGCTCACCTACGTCTCCGCCTTCGAGGATCCCCATATCGTGGCGGGCCAGGGAACTCTGGGACTGGAAATGCTTCTGGAGGAACCCGAGCTGGAGGCTCTTCTCTGCCCCCTGAGCGGGGGAGGGCTTCTCTCGGGAGTTCTCACCGCCGCCCGAGCACTCAGGCCCGGCATCGAAGTGTGGGGGGCCCACGCCCAGGCGAACCCCGCATGGCCCGAGGCCTTCAAGGCGGGAAAGGTGATTCCCGTGGAGGAGGAAGAAACCATCGCGGAGGGGCTCTGCGGCAGTGCATCGGCGAAAAACTTCGCCTATATCCGGCAGAACATTACGGGAATCTCGGGAGTTTCCGAGGAAGCCATCGAAAGAGCCATGACCTTCGTCTATCACGAGCATCACCAGATCATCGAAGGAGCCGCGGCGGTGAGCGTGGCGGCCCTGCTCGAAGGAACTCCGGATCTCCGGGGGCGCAAGGTGGGAGTGGTCATTTCCGGGGGAAACGTGGAAGGAGTCCGGCTTATGGAAATTCTCGAAAGGCATCGCCGGGAATAACGTGGAAACCGTCCGAAAGATATTCCTGTCCGGCCCCGCCCCCTCGAAGGGTGGGGCCGGATTTTTTAGAAAAAGAAAAGACCGAGAAGCCCCGCTCCGAGGCTTCCCAGGGTTACGGGAATGCCCACCCGGGCGTGTTCTTTCCAGTTCAGGGAAATGCCCATCCGTTCCGCCTCTCCCGCCACGATAATGTTGGCAATGCTTCCCAGAAGGAGAAGGTTTCCCGCAAAGGTGCTGGAAAGAGCGAGCATCTCTCCCGCTCCGGGGATATCCCGCACCAGGGGAAGGAGCAGCATGACTCCGGGAACGTTGGAAACCAGGTTGGAAAGCCCCGTGGTCACTCCGTAGAGCCAGAGAGGAGAAGCCAGGGAGATTCCCGAAGACCGAAGGAGTTTTTCCAGCATATTCAATCCCCCGGCGGCCTCGAATCCCCGGTTCACCACGAAGAGCCCCAGAAAGAGAATGAGCAGCTGCCAGTCCACCAGCTCCAGGGTGCGCCGGGAGGCCATCTTTCGACTGAGAAGAAGCACCCCCGCTCCTCCCAGGGCGGTGAGATCCCGGGGAAGGGAAGAAAAGAGAAAGAGCCCCACCACCACCGTCAGCACCAGGCACCCCTTGAAGGTCTGCCATCCGTCGAAGGGGTGTTCCTCCGGAAGAACGATCCCGGCGGTCTCCCGCCGCCACTTTCCACGAAAGAGAAGGAGCAGCACCCCCCAGAGAAAAACGAGAGAAAGCCCCACGGGAAAAGCCGCAAAGAGGGTATAGCTTCGGAAGGAGAGGGAAAGGTATTCCCCGATGAGCATGTTCTGGGGATTGCCGATAAGGGTGAGGGCGGAACCGATGTTGGAAGCGCAGGCCAAGGCCAGAAGAAAGGGAAGAGGATTATACCCCCGCCGGAGACATCCCCAGCCGAGAACGGGAGTCATGGCGAGGCATACGATATCGTTGGTGAGCAGCGCCGAGAGGAGCCCCACGGTGAAAATCACCACCCCCAGAAGCAGCTCCGGAGGAAGGGCGAGCTCCGCCATACGTCGGGAGACCCTCGTGTAAAATCCTCCCAGACGGAACTGGGCGGAGATGATCATGAAGCTGAAGAGAAGCAGTATGGTGGGGATGTCTATTCCCGAATCTCCTTCTCCGAGAGAGACCGCTCCGGTTTCGAGAAGCACGATGGCCCCCAGAAGCACTATTCCCGTGCGGTCCAGGGCGAGCCGGGGAAATCGCCCCAAAATCATTCCCAGATAAACCGCTCCAAAGATGACAAAGACCAGCACCGGATGTGCCAAAACCCATCGCTCCTTCCGCAAAGCAGCGTTCTGCATTCAAGGGCACAGTATACTCTCCGAAGAAAACGAGGAAAAGCCCCGGAAATTCCGAGGCCTTTCCGGGGCTTCAACGATTTTCGCCGCTTCAGCAGGGTACCGCCAGGGGAATTCCCTTGTACGAAATGAGGTTCACCGAAACGCCGTAAACCCGGTTCACCAGATCTTCGGGAACCTCCGAGGGAACCCCCGCCCCCTGAATGATACCGTCCTTGAGAAAGAGAAGCCGGTCCGCAAAGCGGAGGGCCGTATTGATATCGTGAAGACTCAAAAGGGCCGCCACCCGGTGCTCTCGAACGATTTTTTTCAGAAGCTCCAGCATGGAGAGCTGGTTTTTCAAATCCAGACTGCTGGTAGGCTCGTCCAGAAGCAGCACCCTGGGCTCCTGCACCAAGGCCCGGGCGAGCAGCACCTTTTGAAACTCCCCTCCGCTCAGCTCGTCGAGATAGCGGAGAGAGAACTTTTCTAGCTCCAGGGACGAGAGGGCGGATTCCACTTTATGGAGATCCTCGTGCTCCACCCGCCATCCCAGATGGGGGCGCCGTCCCAGAAGCACCGCATCGAACACCGTAAGCCGCACGGGCTCTCCCCGTTGGGGAACGTAGCCGAAAAATTTCGCCCGTTCCCGGGGAGAACAGCGGGAGGCATCCTTGGATTCCAGCAACACCGCTCCTCCCCGAGGATGAAGAATGCCGTTGAGGGCCCGGAGAAGGGTGGTTTTTCCCGTTCCGTTGGGGCCCAAAAGAGCCACCATCTCTCCCTGGGCGAGAGAAAACTCTACGTTTTCGAGCACCGGAACTCCCTGGTAGGCAAAGGAAATTCCCTGAACCGACAAAATCATAAGCGTCGCCTCCGAGCGATAAGAGCAAGAAATACCGGGGCCCCCAAAAAGGCCGTAAAGATGGAGACCGGAAGAACCCGGGGAGCGAAGATCAGCCGGGCTCCCACATCCGCCCCCAGAAGAAGCATGCCCCCCAGCAGCACCGACCCCGGAAGGAGAAAGCGGTGATCGGAACCCAGAACGCGGCGCAGCATGTGAGGGCATACGAGCCCCACGAAACCGATAACTCCCAGAAGAGCCACGGTGACCGCCGCGAGGAGGGAGGTCACCACCATGGCCTCCAGGCGTATCCGGGGTGCGGAAATCCCCAGGGAAAGGGCGGTTTCATCTCCGCAATCCAGGGCGTTCAAATCGAAGCGGCGGCAAAAGAAGAGGGTGAAGGCTCCCAAAAGAAGCCCTCCCATAAGGGGAATATCCCTCCAGGCCGCCCGTCCCACGTCCCCGAAGGTCCAGAAGACCGCCGCCGCCAACTGCTCGTCCCGAGCAAAATACTGAAGGAACATGGTCCCCGCAGTAAAGAGTGAGCTCAGGGCCACCCCCGCCAAAATCATGGCCTCCGGGGTTCCCCGGCTGGCGGAGGCCACCGCGAGCACCACCACCATACATCCCAGAGCGGCGGCGAAGGCCATTCCGGTGGTAAGAAAAGGAGAGGTGATGGTTACCGCATCGGCGGCGCTGCTCTGCATGCTTCCGGAACCAAGAATGATAATGGAAAAGGCGGCTCCGAAAGCGGCAGCGTTGGAAATTCCCAGGGTGAAGGGAGAACCCAGGGGATTCCGCAGCACCGACTGCATCACCACCCCCGCGAGAGAGAGTCCAGCCCCCGCCAGAAAAGCCGCCAGAGTCTGGGGAAGCCGGATATTCCAGACGATAAGACTCCACCGGGGCTCCCCTTTACCCGCAAGGGCTTTGACAACCTCCAGAGGAGGAATGGAAACCGCCCCCTTGGCGATGGAAAAGATCAGAAGCACCAGACACGCCCCTCCGAGAAGCACCAGAAAGATCCGCTTCTTCCAGAGATGTCTTTCGTACTCCGGAGAAAGGGTGTGTCCCTCAAGATGCACGAGCTACTCCTCCAGGGAGAGGGGGCGGAAAACCAGCCCCGAAAAAGCTTCGTTCATGAGAGAAAAAACGGGCTTTCCCACGAGAAAGGTATAAATTTCATCCGCCATTGCCGGAGGGTCCACGTCGGCAAACTGTTCGGGATAGAGGATCTTGCCTACGAAATAGCCGTCCGCCAGAACGGACCCGAAGTTGATGCTGTAGGAGTTGTAGGGAAGCACTCCGTAGACGGCTCCCCGCCGTACCGCCCCCAGGGCCCGAAAAACCGGATCGTGGCGAAGTTGAAAGAGGGCGTTCGCCTCCTCTCCCCCCACAAGGGTGGAAAGATCCACGAAAATCGCCTCGGGATCCCATTCCAGAAGCTTCTCCCTGGAAATATGGATGTTTTCGGGCTTTCCCGTGGCAAGATCCGCCGCGATATTCTTCGCCCCCGTATAGGCGAAGGGAGGATAGCCGGGCTCGGTGGAAGTAAAGCCGTGAGGCCCCCGGTGAGCCACGCCTCCCACGTAACAGGCGGGACGCTGCTCCTCGGGGATATTCGCCGTTCGTCGGGCAAGCTCCGCCAGATGCCCCTCGAAAAAGGCCACTACTTCCTCGGCTCGCTCCCGTTTATCCAAGAGGCAACCCAGAAGGCGAAGAGCGGCATAAAAATCTTGCTTTTTATCCGTCAGATTGCCGTACTCCAGCCCTACCACGGGGACACCCGTCTTGGCGGTAAGATCCTCCGGAGAGGGCCCCGAGCGGGGAGAAACCTTGAAAATTACCTGGGGCTGGGGAGAAAGCCCCGCAATGAGTTCGGGATTATCCCTCCCTCGAAACTCTCCAAAAACCGGCAATTTTTTAAGTTCTGGATGGGCGATGGTATAAGGCCTTGCATCGATGATGGAAGAACGTCCCTCCCCTGAATCCGCCGCCACCACACGGTCCAGAACCTGGAGATAGGTAAGAAGCCGCAGTCCTCCGGAGCCGGAGATGATCACCCGATTCAGGGGCTGGGGAACCTCCACGGCACGGCCGAGACAATCCGTTACGGTGGCGGTTTCTCCCGCAGCAAAGCAGGGAGAAGTCCATAGAAACAGGAAAACTGCAAAAACCCATGTTGCTTTTTTACCGAAAAACATGGAAAATCACTCCTTGTGATACAGTTGAGAGTCCAAAAATCGAACCGATGGTAACACGTTTTTTCAATTTGTGCTATCACATATCTCCTCTTTTCGACGTTACTCCCGAAAAGAGGAGATGTCACAGCAAAGGAGCCGGGCACTAGAGCCCGGCTCCTTTGCTGTGACATCTCTTTGCATATTGCTGCAGATTTTTTCAGGATCTTCCTTTCCTAGACGTTCAGATACGGCGCTTTTTCAAAAACCCCAAGAACGGCAGTGCCAAAAGAATCGCTCCCGGAGAAAATCCGAAGGCACATCCCCCCACACCACCTCCGGAAGTCGGGTTCCCCACGGTAAGCGTCGTCGCGATACTGCGTCCTTCGGGATTCTCGTCCTCCGCAACCGGGAGAAGAGAAGCGGTGACTATCATTCGAAGAGGAACGATCTGTCCGGTATCCGGAGCGGTATACAGCATCTGGACGGGGCAATCCACGCCGTTCTCCAGCAGCGGAAGAACCCTATGGCTCAAAATTCCCTTATCGCTGCGCAGATATACGGAGGTGTTAAGGAGGGAACTCTTCTCTCCGCCTTCCGCATCGGTAAAGCGGACCGCAGCCTGTATCACCGCAGTCTGACCGGGATCGAGGGAATTCGCCTCTTCTCCCGGTATGCCATCCTCGTTCAGGGGCCTCACGGACAAGGAGTTTTCCACGAGAGAAAGACTCTTTCCCGAGGCGGCAACTTCAAGGAAGCGCGCGCCTTCTTCCGGGGAAACCGCCTGGAGGGTTCCGAAAGCGCTCTGAGCGGGATCGTAAACCCCCACAAGAATCTGTCCGGCATCGTTATCGGTCTGAAGATTGCCCCCCTCGGTGGAAAGCTTTACGTGGAGGTATCCCATGGTCTGGGTACTGTGGGTGGTGAAGACAATGCCGAAATCCTCCCAGTTGTTGCTCGTACCGCTGTCACGCCCCGGGATGGAGGCAATGGTGGTGGAACCCAGCGGAGAAGCCTTGGAAATATCCGGATCCTCATGGGTGGATGTAATGGGCTGGAAGCTAAGTTCCACCGTCACCGCCCCGGTGGCGACAAAACTGTAGTTGTACACCCGCAGCGTGGCGTGCACCTCGGTGTTCATAGGTAACGCATCTCCATAAACGCCGCCGGAAGCTACCAGGGAGGCTTCCTGGAAAAGGAGTCCCCGAAGGCGGGTCGCATCACCGGGGAAGGGATTTGCCTGCCACTTCCCTCCGTTGATGACCCACTGGCGCGGAAGGTTGAGGGCGGGGTCTGCGGTGGTGTTGTAGGGAGACGTGTCACCCCAGAGAGCGGAATACTTTTTGTAGAGGCTCGACACGGCGTAGGCGAAGGAAACCACTCCGGCATCGCTGGTGTAGATGGCGGCATCCACGGTGAACTGCTGATCCGAGGGAGTCAAACCCGAAGGACTTACGTAGCTCGAAACCCCGGGCCAGGAGACGGTAATGCCCCCGAGCCGGCTTTTATCCGAGGTGGTGATGGTATCCGTTCCGTAGGAGTAATCCCCGTTCAGACTGAAGTTACCCGTCACCGAAATGAATTTACCCCGGGAGGGAAAATTAAGATTCGCGTAAGCGGAGATGGTGTTTTTGAGAGACTTGAGGTCTTCCTCATGTTCTTTGATCTCCATGGTGAAGTTCGCCTGGGTGCTGTCCACGTTCCCCATAATCTGCCCCGTGCTTTTCGCGAGAACAAGGCCGTTGATATCCTTCCAGAAATCGTCGTCGGGTTTGCTGGACGCTCCCTGAGGAAAGTCCCGGGTCTGCTCCAGATTCCGGGGATAGGAGAAAAGGTTCAACCCATTGTGCCAGGGTTCGTACCAGTCCACTTCCTTGCCCGCGGTGGGAACGAAACTCGATTCGATCACCTGGGGAACGATGAACTGCACGTATTTGCGGTAGGTGGTATCTCCGTCCGTCACGAAAGCCTGGGATGCGGGGGCAAGCACGGGATAGCGCCACACGTCGTGGGTATTCGCCCGATAGTAGATCTGGTCGTCGTACTGCGCCGTGGCGGAAAGGCTCACGCTGGTGGTCACCGTTTCGCCATTGGTATTTTTCGAGGCTGCAGTTCCCGCATATTTCAGCCCCGTGGTGAGAATCGGCGTACTGTCCTTGCGGTGATGGACCTTCGACACGGTAACCCCCGCCGAGGCACCCCAGTTTCCGGAACTTGTCTTGGTGGTGCTCTCTCCCTGGGCGTCGGTGGTCTTGCCGGTCAGAGCGGTAGAATAGCCGTTGAGCACCGCGAAGGCATCCATAATTTTCGCCTCTCCTCCCACCGTCACGGAATCCCAGTGACGAGGGGGAGCCTGGATAATGAACACCGGCTCGATATTGTCGTACACGGTGAAACCCGTGGGTTCCCCGAGAACCATGCTGTCGTCGTCCAGATCCGCAGGAACCATAAAGGGCACCACGTTGCAGCCCAGCTGAGCGTCCGCCTTGGTTCCTTTGGCCACGAGCTTCAGCCCCGACGAGGCATTCCAGGTGAAGAAACCCCACCGGAGGCCGTTTTTGCCGGAAGATCCGTCCAGGGTGGAGACCAGGCCGATCTGATCGGAAAGAACTTCCGTCTCGGGATAGGTGAACATTCCCGTAGCCAGAGAAAATCGGGCGTGATCGCTGTCCATGCGCCAGTCGTCGTCGAGATCGGTAAGCTTGTAACTGTATTGCGTTCCTCCTCCGGAAAGAACCACCACCCCGTCCGCCACGGGCCATTTCTGAATCTTGATACGAAGCCTGGTAGCGTGATCCGATTCGGTATGAACGTACACCAGTTCGTTGAATCCATCCCCATCCAGATCGGCGACGGCCGCCTCCACGGCGGGGGTGGACTTGCCCGCCAATTCCGAGGTGGTTCCCACCTCCTCATTCACAACTCTCTTCACCTTGCCATCCACCACTTTAAAAATGTGGAGATACAACGCCTGGGATCGGCTGTGGAGCGTCACCATCTCGTCGAAACCATCCCCATCGAGATCACCCAGGGTTACGGTAAGGCTGTCGTACTGCCGGCTCCACATACCCACGTCCGAATCATCCTCGTAGAACCAGGACCATTCGGGGGCATCGCTGCCGTTGTAGGATATATTTACAATCTTCAAGTGATTGTAGTGATCGTCATCCTCGTCGATATCAGATCCCTGTACCTTGGTGTAGTAGACCGCCACCTCGGGATTGCCATCTCCGTTCATATCTCCCAGGGCGGCACGAATGCTGTTCGGCGGCTTGACAGCTGTCAGTCCGCCGTACACGTCGCCCCCCGTGGTGAATTCGATAAAATGATCCTTATCCTGCCAAGCCCGGACAGTGTCAGTGCCATTGCAGGCATCATAAAGAGAACGGCCATCCACGAAGAGAAGGGCGATTTTCATGTTCTCCCAGCTCGCCTCTCCCTTGGGGTTCGTGAGATAGCTTACCACCCAGTCCGTATAGCCGTCCTGGTTCCAATCCCAGGCCACCATATCGTGGGCCACGTTTCGATCGAGAGAGGGGGCGTCCTTATGCTGCAAATCCGCATTGAACTTGTACTTGAAGTAGGGTCGATAGATGCCGCTGATCTTAACCCGGCCGATGCGAACCACCTCTCCGGTGGCCTCGGAACGCCCGGTAAGCTCCATCCAGAATTCCGTTTCGTCTCCGTCGTCATCCAGCTTCGTCAGATAGGAGGTGCAGAAAACTCCCGTGGGTACGTTCTTGAAGGTGGTCATCCCCATGAAATCCTGATCCAGGGTCCGGGTCTGAGGAACCACACCGAAGGCCTGGGTCTGGGAAAATACTTTGCTATCATCGGTACCGTTCACTCCCAGATCTCCCGCGGCGGAAACCTTCATATCCACGCCATAATACCTGGAGAGATCCGCTTCCAGAGTATCCGACTGCCCCCGGAAGCTTTTGAGGCCGTAGTCGGTATCCATAAAGGAAATCCAGCCCCGGTATTTCGGAACGATCACGTTCTCGTATCCCGAGCCCAGGGGCTGGATGTGATCCTCCGTCGCCATGGCCGATAAAGGAATCAAAAACAGAAAAAGCATCATTCCAAATAACAGACTTCTTCGGTACGGCAGGAAAAGCTTTCCGCTTCTGCTGTGATCTCCGAGAATACCCATTAGCCCTCTTGTCATGGTCTTCCTTCTCTCTAAATTTTCGCCATGAACCGTTACCCCGCTCTTCCTTTTACAGGCAAAGAGGCACAAGAGCAAAACCCCTTTCCTTCGAAAGCGTTCATCGAAATTTCCCGTATCTCCCTCCTCGTTTTTTCATAAAGAATACCTTTTGGCAGTATAAACCTTAACACCATGGCAAAGTCAAGATATTTCAATACTACGATAGGACCAAGGCATTAAAAATCGGTGCCTGCTTGTGAAAGACCCTTTTCGTCTCGCAACCTCTCCGTATAAAGATGTGCCAAGCAGGGCATTGCAAGTCTCACGGACTGCAACGCATTTATCCGAAACACCACAACGCCATGTTTTTTTAAAATTTTTAACGATCCGCCAAAAAAATTCGGCTTCGAACTGTGCCTTGACAAGCCCTTTTCGGGCGAGTATTCTCTCTCCTAAGTTTTGCATCTCTGCAAAGTACAATGAGGGAGAAAATCATGGGAAAAAGACCGTTTCGTTCGCAATCTTTTATCCATAATGCGCAGCTTTGCTGGTGGTGGCCCCGTCTCCACCGGTAAGGTCTTTTGTGGTTCCCCAAGAACTTAGGAAAACCAGGGCCCCGGTGGAGAAAAATCTTCTTCCGGGGCCCTTTTTATATTCTCCGTACGGAAAAACCGGCGGCGAAGGGCCTGCATCGGACAGGGCTCTTCGCCGCTTTTGTATTGCCCGAATATGCCCGGGGAGGTGAGGAAAGAGCTTTTTCAGGAAATCCGAAACGGAACGTGCTCTTTTCGGAAATAGTTCAGACGAGATTGAAACCAGACGAGAAAACGTTGAGGAGGAGTCGAGATATGAAAACGCACCAGGCCGTAACCGAGAAATCCCGAGAGCTTCTTTCTTCCATTACCCTCCGGCGCATTCAGGGAGCCGTGAACCGGGCTCTTGCAAACCCCCGGTTCCGCTCCCACCTGAATATCTCTTCGGGGAACGAAATAGATTCCCTCGAAGATTTTCAGAAACTTCCCTTTCTGACCAAAAGTTTTCTGCGCAGAGACGATCCCTTCGAGCTTTGCTGCGTTCCCCAAGAGGAGGTGGTGCGCATTCACAGCACCTCGGGCACCACGGGAGATCCCGTGATCGTTCCCTACTCCGCGGAGGACGTGGCCACCTTTACCCGAATTATGGCTCGATCCCTCCGCATGGCGGGAGTGACCCCGGGAAACCGGGTACTCGTCACGCCGGGGTTCGGCCTCTGGACCGCAGGCGTGGGATTCCAGGCGGGAGTGGAAGCCATCGGAGCCTGTGCGGTTCCCACGGGGCCCATTCCCCTGGAGGCACAGTTCCGCATTATCCGGCGCATGAAACCCGACGTGGTGATCGGCACGGCCTCCTTCGCTCTTCTTCTGGGGGAAGCCCTTCGAAAGGAGAAACCCTTTCTCGAACTTCAGGGGGCGGTGCTCGGAGCGGAACAGTGGGGAGAACAGCGCCGGAGGATTATCGAAAATCATCTGGGAGCTCCCACCTACGACATTTACGGCATGACCGAAACCTACGGTCCGGGCATCGCCATTGAGTGTCCCCGCCAGGAGGGGCTTCACTACTGGAACGATATCTTTTACTTCGAAATCCTGGATATGGAAACGGGAAATCCCGTGAAGCCCGGAGAACTCGGAGAAGTGACCATCACAACCCTCTGCAAGGAGGCCCTGCCTCTCATCCGCTACCGCACGGGAGACCTGGCCCGGCTTCTTCCGGAACCCTGCCCCTGCGGTTCCCCCTTTCCTCGAATCTCCAGGATAGCCGGACGGGTGGACGACATGATCAGCTTCCGGGGAGTCAACGTTTTCCCCGGAGCGGTAGAAAAGGTTCTCGCGGCGGTACCCGGCATGGGAAGCGAGTTCCGGATTCTTCTGGAAACCCGGGAAGGGCGGGATTACATGACCCTTCAGGCGGAATGCGCTCCGGGAGCCGGGGGAAATTCCCTGGAAGAGGATCTTCGGCGGCAGATGAAAACCTTTCTTTCCGTATCCCCCCGGATAGATCTGGTACCCCACGGATCTCTGGAACGGAGCATGAAAAAAACCCCCCGGGTTTTCGACCGGCGGATCATGTAGCTACACACAAGAGCCTCTGCGAGCACGCAAAGAGATCCTTCTCGCTCATGAGAAGACCGGAAAACGCAAAAAACTTTGTGAATATCGTATTTCAGTGGTACGACAACCCCCAGAAACGAAAGATTCGCTATAATGGCCCGAGAGAATCTGGATTCCGAAGGGGGAACGCGTGTACATGAAAGAGAGGGTTCTGTTCGTTTGCGTGCAAAACACCGCTCGAAGCCAGATGGCGGAGGGCATACTCAAATCCATCGCCGAGGACACCTTCGAGGTGTACAGTGCGGGAATCATCGCCGGATTGGAATTGAATCCCTACGCCGTGGCGGTAATGCGGGAAATCGGCATCGACATTTCGAAAAACCGGGTGAAGAGCATGGAGGATTTGCTGAAGGAAGAAGACGGCTTCGAACACGTCATCACCGTATGCGAGGAAGGCAGGGCCGGGGCCTGTCCCGTGTTTCCCGATGCGGAAACTCAGCATCACTGGCCTCTGGACGACCCGAGCACCTTCACGGGCACCGAGGAAGAACGCCTGGCCCGAACGAGAGTGGTTCGGGAGGCCCTGCGGGAAAAAATTTTCGAATTCCTCAAACAGTACGCCTGAAAAAACCGACGGGAGGAAGCCTCATGAGGCTTCCTCCCGTGGCTGTATCCTTTGCGGTTTGATAACCGAGAGCACCTCCGGCGGAGGGTTTTATGCACCATACTCCCTAAAACCGCGATAGAACCTGAAAACGTGGCCCACCGCCCTTCTCTAGCCCCCCAGAAGATTGGGAAGCAAAAGGGTAACCGCCGGGAAGTAGGTAAGAAAGAGGAGCACTCCCAGGAGCACCAGGAGATAGGGCATGATCTCCTTGATCACCCGGTCGATGGAAATGCCCGTAATGCTGGAGACCACGAAAAGATCGAGCCCCACCGGAGGGGTAATGCACCCGATGGCAAGGTTCACCACCATGATGGCCCCGAAGAAGATGGGATCGATGCCCATGCTCAGCGCCACGGGAAGCAGAATGGGAGTGACGATGACCACCGCCGCCGAGGCGTTGATGAGGGTTCCCAGGAAGAGAAGCATGAGGTTCACCAGAATAAGGAAAACCACCGGGCTGGAGGTGATGCTGGCGAAGAGGGCTCCCAGCTTGTGGGGCACCTGGGCGTTGGTGAGAATCCATCCGAAGACGTTGGCCCCTCCCACCACGAACATAATCATGGTGGTGCTCATGGCGGCCTTGAGAAGCACCCTGGGAATATCCTTCCACTTCAGCTCCCTGTAGACGAACATGCCGATGAAGGCTCCGTACACCGCCGCCACCGCTGCGGATTCCGTAGGAGTGAAGATTCCCCCGTAGATACCCCCGATTATGATGGCGGGCATGAGAAGTGCCCAGAAACATTCCTTGAAGGTTCGCCAGGTCTCGCCGGGAGCGGTGGCTTCCTTGCCCCGGTAACCCCGTTTCTTGGCGATGAAGTAGTTCACCACGCACATGGAAAGCCCCATGATGATCCCCGGAATGAATCCCGCAAGGAAAAGATCGCCAATGGAACATTCCGCCACCACTCCGTAGACTACCATGGTAATGCTGGGAGGAATGACGATACCCACAGTACCCGCTGCGGCCACCACGGCGGCGGCGAAGGCCTTGTGATATCCCCGCTCCTCCATCTCGTCGATCATGGCGGAACCGATGGCGGCGGTAGTAGCCGCGGAGGATCCCGAAAGGGCGGCGAAGAACATTCCCGACACCGCCACCACCTGGGCGAGACCTCCCGCCATGGCACCCACAAGACAGCTGGCAAAGTTCACGATGCGCTTGGTCACGCCTCCCGCGGACATGAAGGCCCCGGCAAGCATGAAGAAGGGCACCGCCATATAGGAAAAGGAATCCACCGAGGTGAACATGCGCTGGGTCACCACCACAAGAGGAATATGTAGCATAAAGTAGAGCACCGCCCCCGAGGAGAGAGCCAGAGCCACCCCGATGGGAGCTCCCACCAGAAGTACCCCGATAAAGACGCTCAATATTACCCAGGTTACCATCAGGCACGCCCCCCCTCGGAAGGTTCCGCATCGCTCCGGTTCCGCAGAACCTGGATAAGTCCCATCAGGGTTATGAGGAAAAGTACCGCCGCTCCTATGGGAATGGAAAGATAAACATAGGACATCTTAATTCCCAGGGCGGGAGAGGTTTGGTACTGGGTGAGACGCACCATGCGAAGGCCCTGCCAGAGAAAGATTCCCGAAAAAAGAAGCGTGAGAAGTCCCCCCGCGATCCGGCACACCTTGAGCCAGAATCCCTGAACCCGTTCGGTAATGGCTCCCACCGCCATATGTCCTCCCTCTTTAGCCACCACGGGGATGCACAGAAAGACGGTCCATACGAAAAGATACCGGGCAAGCTCCTCGGAGAAAGAAAAGGTAAAGTGGAAGGCGTAGCGCAGAACTACTTGAAGAAAGATAATGGACAGCATGAGTCCTATGGCAAAAACGACGATCTTCCGCAGAAGCCCGTCAATAAACGTCAGCATCTGCCCCATAGGGCCACCTCCTAGAGAGTGCTGCGGGGGCAAGAGCCCCCGCAGATGTTGTGGTGTGTGTTAGAGAAAAGGGATGCTTTCCTGTATCTCCGTAGAAGGAACGAGAATGATGGATCTTACTGCGTATTGACGACTCTTTCGATATTCTCCTTGCCCAAACGGCTCTCCATCATCTCCCAGACCTTGGCGGTGGCTTTCTTGAAACCCTCCCGATCGATCTCGTCAGCTTCGAGGATCTCGCACTTGCCGCTTTCGGCGATCTTCTCCCAGAATCCGGATTCTTCATCCATGGCGAGCTGACGCTGCCAGTCCCGGGCCTCGTCGGCGGCCTCCTGGACAATCTGCTGCTGCTCCGGAGTAAGGGCGTTCCAGGCGATAAGGCTGATCAACACAGGCTCCGCCGCATAGGTATGCTCGGTTTTGGAGATGTATTTCTGCACCTCGAAGAACCGCTTGGTGTAGATGTGAGCCGCGGGGTTTTCCTGACCGTCGATAACCCCTTTCTGAAGAGAGGTGAAGAGTTCGCTGAAAGCCATGGGGGTGGGGCTTGCGCCGAGGGCCTTCATCATCTCGATGTACACGGGCTGCTCCATCACGCGAATCTTGAGGCCCTTCATATCTTCGGGGCCCTTGACGGGACGGACGCTGTTCGTCATGTTGCGAATGCCGTTCTCCATGTAGCAGAGGATCTTCATTCCCTGGGGCTCCAGCTTGGGGCTCATCTCCATACCAATGGTATCGAGAGCCTTGAAGGCATGCTGGCGATCCCGGAAGATGAAGGGAAGATCGAAGACCGCGATCTCGGGCAAAAAGTTCCCCAACACGGCGGTTCCCGTAAGAACCACGTCCACGGTACCGAAGGTGAGGCCTTCCACCAAATCTCTCTGGCTTCCCAGCTGGCTGCTGGGGAATACCTGAACCTCAATTTCCCCGCCGCTCTTTTCCGCCACGAGATCCGCAAACTTCTGGGCCCCCATGGCATAGGGGTTCGAAGGATCCGCAATGTGACCAAGTTTGAGCACCTTCGCCGCAGAAGCACAGGATACTCCCAAAACTACCGCCAACAACGCCACCGTACAGAACAATGCTACTCGTTTCATAAGTACACCAGCCTCCTTATAGAATTTGGGCTTTCGCCCTGCACACCGATTAGAGTGGTTTTAGGAATCATTATGTCGCATGCCATTTAATGAATTTTTCCTTTATGCGTCCCCTCTGCTCATCAAGTGGTGGCACCGCTTCGGATCAGATTCTCGCCACGCCGCTTTTCCGGGCGGCCTCCGCCACGGCCCGGGCCACCGCGGGGACCACCCGGGGATCCAGGGCTTCCGGAATGATGCATTCCGGAGAGAGATCCTTTTCCGAGACGAGTTCCGCCAGGGCTTTGGTGGCGGCGAGTTTCATCTCCTCGTTGACCACCTTGGCCCGGACGTCCAGAGCGCCCCGGAAGATGCCCGGAAAGCCGAGGCAGTTGTTGATCTGGTTGGGAAAGTCGCTCCGTCCGGTGGCGATGACCGCCGCTCCCGCTTCTTTGGCTTCGTCCGGGTAGATTTCCGGGGTGGGGTTCGCCATGGCGAAGAGTACCGGGTCTTTGCCCATGCTGCGGACCATTTCTTTGGTGACGAGTCCCGGGGCGGAGACCCCCATGAAGACGTCCGCTCCCCGAAGGGCTTCCCCGAGGGAGCCTTTGATTTTGGAGGGATTGGTGATGCCCGCGATTTCTTCCTTGATCCAGTTCATGTGCTCCTGCCGGCCTGCGTAGATGGCTCCGGTGCGGTCGCAGAGAATGACGTTTTTCGCTCCCACCGAGAGGAGGTGTTTGGTGATGGCTACCCCCGCGGCTCCCGCGCCGGAGAGAACGATTGTGCAGTTTTCGATCTTTTTGCCCACGATTTTGAGGGCGTTCCAGAGGCCCGCCACGGCGATGACCGCCGTGCCGTGCTGGTCGTCGTGAAAGACCGGGATGTCCACCACTTCCTGGAGTTTGCGTTCGATTTCGAAGCACCGGGGGGCGGCGATGTCTTCCAGGTTGATGCCGCCGAAGGAGGTGGCGATGAGACGGCTGGTTTCCACCACGGTGTCCACGTCCTGGGAGTCGATGCAGAGAGGAAAGGCTTCGATGTCCGCGAAGCGTTTGAAGAGAACGCATTTGCCTTCCATGACGGGAAGCGAGGCGTCCGCTCCGATGTTCCCGAGACCGAGAACGGCGCTGCCGTCGGTGATGACCGCCACCATGTTGTGCTTGGTGGTGACGTCGTAGAGGGCATCCCGGTTCCGTTCGATTTCACGGCAGGGTTCCGCCACTCCAGGGGTGTACACCAGAGCGAGATCACGCATGGTGTTGACCGCCATGCGGCTTTCCACGGTGAGTTTTCCCCGGTATTGCCGGTGCAGGGCAAGTGCTTCTTCGTAGATGCTTTCTTTTTTCGTCATGAATCTTCCCCTCATCTTCCCTGAAGTCTTCTAGGAACAGCCTCAATAAAATGCCGCCTATTTGACACAAGCATACAAAGGGTTCCCTTAAAAGAGAACCCATTCGTACATAAAGAATCTTTTTGTACACTTTTGTTCATTCTTGGAAATTTTGAAAATGGAAGGGGAAAGAGAGAGAGCTTTCGTACTGCTTTGTGCCGAAAACTTTTAGAGAAGTTCGCTCCAGATCTGATTGGCCACCCGCATGCCCCGGGGGGTGAGCCGAAGATGTCCCTCCCGATACTCCGCCAGATCCGGCATGAAGGGAGCCAGTTTTGCGAGCACACCTCTCGCGATGGCATCTCCGAAGCGACGGCGGAAGGCTTTCAGGGGAATTCCCCACCGGGTTCGGAGGAGCAGCACCGCACCTTCGGCAGCCCGTTTTTCCGGAGAAAGGAACTCCGTATAGTTCAGGCTCCGCTCGAAGGCTTCGGCGGAAGAGGGGTTTTCGAAGGCCCGGAGATAGTCTCGTACCGAAGATACGTGACCGTAGCGAAGGCCCTTCCAGTATCCCCAGGCTCCCGCTCCCAGCCCCAGCACATCTTCCTGGCGCCAGTAGGCGAGGTTGTGCCGGGCTTCTTTACCGGGACGGGCAAAGCTCGCCACTTCGTATTGGGAAAAACCTTTCCGGCCAAGGTAATGCTGGGCCCAGCGGTAGAAGGAATACCCTTCGGGAAGATTTTCCGGAGGGCTTTCTCCCCAGGGAGTTCCCGGCTCCAGGGTAAGGTGGTAGAGGGAAAGATGGGATATCCCCAGATGCACCGCTTTCCGGAGACTGGCATGCCATTCCCGAAGGGCCTGCCGGGGAAGACCGAACATAAGATCCAGAGTTACGTCAAAACCCAGCTCCAGCGCTCGCTGCACCGCATCCTCCGCCTGTTCCGCATCATGAGGGCGCCCCAGCGTCCGGAGATCCTCCTCGGAAAAGCTCTGCACCCCCAGGCTGATTCGGGAAACCCCCCACTCTTTCCAGAGCCGGAGATGCTCCTCCTTCAGGCTTCCGGGATTCGCCTCCACGGTAATCTCGGAAGCTTTTTCGAAAAACACGTGCCCATCCAGGGCGGCAAAGAATTTTTTCCAGAGATCCGGATCCAAAAGCGTGGGAGTGCCACCTCCCACATAGAGGGTGGATGCCCTCAAGGGGCTTTCCAGGCGATCTCCCCACCAGGCCATCTCTCTTTCCAGAGCCTTTAAATAGCGCTCCATATCTTCTTTCGACGGAGCGGTCTCGCTGTAGAAGGCACAGTAGGGGCACTTGCGTATGCAGAAGGGAATGTGCATGTAGATCTTTCGGAAGATTCCCGAGGGTTCCGAAGAAAAGATGGGAAGTTCCATTACGAAAGATAGGAGAGCACCATGGCGGCGAAAGCCATGGTATCTCCGGGATTTTCGTAGGCGTGGGGGACGTTGGCCCAAAAGGAGAGACACTGTTCCCGGGAGACCCGGTAGAGTTGATTGTCCACCCGAATGGAAAGAGCCCCCTGAAGAACCAGCACGTGCTCCTCCACCATGCCGTTATGAGCCTCGGACTCCATGCAGCATCCCGGATCCATCTCCACATAATACAGTTCGAATCCTCCTTCGGGGTGGAAGGGCACCACCGGATAGGCCCGATAGCCCCGGGCCGCTCCGTGCAGGGGCTCCTCTTCCCGAAAGCTCCGAAGCACCGCCCGGGAAGCCTGACTGCGGAGAAGGCTCGTAAAGGAGATGCGCAAACCGTTGGCAATCTTCCAGAGAGTCTCTATGGTGGGATTGGATTTTCCCGTTTCGATCTGACAGAGCATGCTCTTGCTCACTCCGGTAAGATCCGCGAGATTTTGAAGGCTCAAGTTCCGCTCCTCCCGGAGAATGCGAAGGTTTTCCGCCAGGGCCTGGGGAGACTGTTTCATATAACACACGTCCTTGACACTATAATGACCCCCTCGTATACTATGACAACCGTTTGTATTGTATAACGCACAACAGATCTTTTGTCAAAGAGGAGGATTCGTTCCATGGATATCGACTACCTTCCCCTGCTCTCCTACGTCTGCATCACCACCTTCACCCCGGGGCCCAACAACATAACCTGCGCATCCCTGGGTACCCTGTACGGCTACCGTAAAACCCTCCCCTTCATCCTGGGAGTGGGGTGGGGATTTTTCCTGATCCTCCTCATGGCAAGCGGCATCTCCTCGGCCCTTCTTCGCACGTTTCCCGCCCTGGAACCCGCCCTTCGCCTCGGAGGAGGAGCCTACATACTCTGGCTGGCCTGGAAGATCTTTCGGGCCACCTATACGGCGGAAAGCGAACGGAACACCCCTCCTCTGGGCTTCTGGAAGGCCACCTTTCTCCAGCTTCTGAACCCCAAGGGGGTCATCTACGCCCTCACCCTCTACGCCACCTTTCTCACCCCTCTGGTGGGGCACTACCCCCTCATTCTCCTTTCGGGAATTCTTCTGGGGGGAGTGGCCATTCTCTCCTGCTCTCTCTGGGCTCTTTTCGGAGCGGGGCTCCATCACTTTCTGGACAACCCCCGGTTGCAGCGGGGAGTGAATACCGTGCTGGCCCTTCTTCTGGTCTATACCGCGGGATCTCTGATGTTTCTCTAGTTCTTCCCTTACGGGAAAGGAGTGATTTCCTTGCAAAAACTCTGTTCGAGCGTGCTCGAGACCATCGGCAACACCCCCCTGGTGGCTCTGGATCGCCTGACCGCCTCTCGGGGATGTTCCGGGCGCATTCTGGCAAAGCTGGAGTTCTTCAATCCCGGACTCAGCAAAAAAGATCGGGTGGCCCTTTTCATGATCCGGGAATCCGAAGAGGCGGGGCTTCTCAAGCCCGGACAGACCGTGGTGGAACTCACCAGCGGCAATACCGGCACGGGGCTCGCCCTGGTCTGTGCCCTCACGGGGCACCCTTTCGTGGCGGTCATGTCCCGGGGCAATTCCCGGGAACGTATGCGGATGATGCAGGCCCTGGGAGCCGAGGTGGTCCTGGTGGATCAGGCTACGGGGGGAAGCGAAGGACAGGTTTCCGGAAACGATCTCGATCTGGTGGAGGAAATGGCTCGAAAAATAACGAACCAGCGCCATGCCTACCGGGCGAACCAGTTTCTTCTGGAGGCCAATGTGCACGCCGAGGAAATCACGGGGAAGGAGCTCTGGGAACAATCCGGGGGCTCCCTGGACGCCTTCGTGGACATGGCGGGGTCCGGCGGCTCCTTTACGGGATGCGCCAGAGCCCTGAAGCGCCAAAAAACCGACATCCGGTGCTACCTGGCGGAGCCCGAAGAGGCTGCCTGGCTGGGAACAGCCCCCTATGGAAGCGGCCGCCACAAGATTCAAGGATGCGGCTACTCCAGAGATCTTCCTCTTCTGGATTCCTCCCTGGTGGAACAGTTCGTCACCGTCTCCGACGAGGAGGCTCTCCAGTCCGCCAGGGATCTTGCAAAAATCGAGGGCATTCTCGGAGGTTTTTCTTCCGGAGCCAATCTGGCGGCGGCGCTGAACCTTCTTCGGGGCCCCGAAAAAGGCAACACCCTGGGCATCCTGGTCTGCGATTCCGGCGCCAAATATCTGAGCACCGATCTCTACCCCTGATCTCCGGATGTACGGAGGCACCGGAAAGAACCGCTTCCGAAGGACTGGGGAGAGACTGAAAGGACCGGGACATGTTTCAGCGAATATGCTACTTGCCCTTCCACACATCTTCCCATACCATAATTGCATACACTTCGGAAGCCTCATAGATTCATCCTTCGAAAGGAGCGAAAAAACATGAAAAAAGTTTTCGTGGCAGGAGCTTCGGGCAACGTGGGACGCACCATTCTGAGAGGACTGAAGGAGCGGCAGGATATGCGGCTCGCGGGAGGTTTTTGCGCCGAAAAAGGCCAGGATCTGGGAGTTCTTGCGGGAAGCGATCCCCTGGGAATAACCGCCTTCACCGACCTTTCCATGGGTTTGAGGGAATGCGCTCCCGAGGTGGTCATCGACTTTACCTCCGCGTCCATTCTCATGGACAATATCCGGATCTACGCCGATCTCGGACTGGATGCGGTGATCGGCACCACGGGGCTCACCGAAGAGAACGCCGCCGAGGTGGAGCGCCTGGTGCGGGAGAAAAAGCTCCGCTTTGCGGTAATTCCCAACTTCGGCCTGGGGATCTCTCTGCTCATGGACTTCCTCGAAAAGGCCCGGGCCTTCTACCCCTACGTTTCCGTGGTGGACCGCCACCCGGTCTCCATGGCCAACGCCCCCAGCGGCACTGCCGCCATGCTCGCGGGCAACCTCCCCGAAGGCCCCAAAGGAGAGGTGCACAGCAAGGAGGTCTATCCGGGAGTTTTGGGAGGAACCATCGCGGGATATCCCGTACAATCCCAGCGTTTTCCCTATCCCGGCCCCTTCTCGGAGCACGAAATCATGCTGGGCCGCCAGGACGAGGTGATCCGCATCACCATCTCGGATTTCACCAGTGCGGTCTACCTGGACGGCATCTTCCTGGCGGTGAACACCCTCGCCTCCTCTCCCGGAGGAACCCTTATCCGCACCCTCGGAGAGATGCTGTAACACTCACCTCGTCATCTTCATGCACACGCCCGGGGAAAACTCCCCGGGCGTGTGTTCGTACTTCCGTATATTGCAGCGATCCCCTACCGGGGAACCCGGATTTTACGGAGCAGGAAGGGCCAGAGAAGAAGCGCCGCGGCGGGAAAGGCGAAGGCCAGAAAACCGAAGGCCCGGGGAGGCTGCTCCCAGGGCATGGTGACGATCCACATGCAGCAGGCTCCCACCATGTACTGCACGAAGACCAGCACCGAAGAGGCGGAGCCGATATCCCTCTCCACCTGCTCCAGAATGATGTGATTGCTCAGGGGGCGGCTCATGCCGTAGCAGAAGGTGTAGATTCCCACCCCCACCGCGAACCCCAGAGGATGCCAGTGTCCTCCCAGCAAAAGCCCCGCCCCTCCCACGGATGCCCCGGCAATGCAGAGGGTGAGTAGCGGAAGATCCCGGATTTTTCCGTGAAGCCTGGTGCAGGTGAGAGCTCCAAGCATGGAGATAAAGGCGTTCACTCCGAAAAAAATGCTGAACTCATGCGGGGAAAGGCCGAAGAAGCTGATGTACACCAGGGAAGACACCGCTATGTATCCGAAGAAGGGGCCTCCGAGCACCTGCATGGAGAACACCGCGAGAATATACCGGGTATTTTTGAGAATTCTCAGGTACGGGCCGAACATGGACCGTATTCCCGGAGCAATGGGCTGCCCCAGGGTCTCCCGATAGAAGAGGGCGCCCCCCAGGCAAATCAGCACGAGCACCCCCTGGGTGACGAAAATGACCCGCCATCCCGTGAACTGGAGCAGCAGGGCCCCCAGAATGGGAGAGAGCATGGGAACGATGGAGAGGAGTATGGCCATGTACGCGAGGATGAGCTTGCGCCGGTCTCCTTCGTACCGATCCCGGCATATGGCCATGCCCATGGAGGAGGGGGCCGAAGCCCCCAGCCCCTGAAGAACGCGAAAGAGGATGAGATGCTCCGCCCGGGCTCCCAGGGCGCAGAGAAAGGACGCCAGGGCGAAAACGGTCATTCCCGTGAGAAGAACGGGCTTTCTTCCGAACCGGTCCGAAAGGGGACCGCAAAAGAGAAGGCCCACGCTGAAGGTGGCGAACCAGAGCACCAGTGAGAGGCTTATGAGACTTTCCGAAACCTGCCATTCCCGAGCGATGGTGGGAATCGCCGCGAGGTACATGTCCGTAGCCAGGGGCGGTATGGCGGTAAGAGAGGCCAGAAAGGCCACATAGAGTCTTTCATGCTGCTTCGTTGAGAGGTTTGGGTAAATCACGAGATGCTCCTTCCGTGGAACCGAAATTTTTGACCGCTTTCTCTGGGGCCCATGGCCCCTCCATCCGGAAATCTTCCAAAAGAGCCATCAAAGGGCCGAAGAACTCTTACCGTTGTTCCCGGGGAATCCAGCGAATCCGCACCCGGGCCACCTCCTCGCCCCGGGCGTTTTCCAGCCGGTGGAGCGTCTGATTTTCTTCCAGGCTCCGAGCCAGGGAACGCACCGGCTCCCCGAAGGAAATCTCCTTACGGAAGAGAAACCCCACCTCTCCGGGAAGGTTCCCGAAGGGAATTTCCCGGGGAAGGGCCTCCACCGCCCATCCCAGATAGACCGCATTGTTCACGTGGCCGTTCATGTCGATTTCGGTAATTCTGGGGATGGTGCTCCACTCCCAGGAAGGATTCTCCAGCCGAGGCGGCGGAGTGGGATCCTCCGCAAAGAGAGCCTCCTCCCAAAGAGGATAGGGCTCCATAGCCTTTTCCACGGGCAAAGCCTTGCGCTCTTGCAGATCGATAACACACCAGACGCTGGAGCCCTTGCCAATGGTTTCGGAACCCAGCAGAAATTCCACGTCCCGGAAAGCGAAGATGCGCTTTCTCTCCCGGGGCCAGGTACGCAGGGTCAGAATCTCTCCGTACCGGGGAAACCGCTCCATCCGAAGATGGAACTTCGAAAGCACCCAACCGAGATTGCGAGGGTACAGGGTGGAAAAACCACAGTTCAAAGCTTCCGCATGATGGCTCGCGGCCTCCTGAAACAGGTTCATCAAAGTGGTGACCGTGGCTCTTCCGTCGGGACTCACCTCGTAAAGCCGAAGAGGAAATTCCTCCTGCCATTTCCGCATAACCATGAATATCGCTCCTTACAGGGCAGCACGATGAAAAAACGACCCGAAATCCTTCTTGTCATGTATAGTCTCTATAGTACAGCCATAACTCCCGGCGGAAAAGGAGAAAAACATGAAATTTTTATTCTATGGGCTCTACATCTGCAATCTGTTATTGATTCTTGGAGGAAGGGCTCTTCCGGCCTCCGTGGCGGTACATTTTTCCCTCTCGGGAACCCCGAATCAATGGATGAACCGGGAAACTTTTCTTCTCTCCTGGGGAATCTACTGTACCGTTATGGCTCTCGCCTTCGGCTGGTCCGCTTCGGGGAAAATCCCTCTCTCCTCCCGGTTCTGCAATCTCCCTCACAAGCAATACTGGCTTCATCCTTCCCGAAAGGACCGGGCCCGAAAAATGCTGAGCTCTCTTCTCTACCAGGGGGGATCGGGGCTTTTTCTCTTTCTGGGAGGAGTTTTTCTGCTCCTTCTCCATGCGCACCAGACAGAACCTCCCCGCCTGGCTCTTCCTCTCTTCTTTCTTCTTCTGGGAGGATTTTTCGCCGCCTTTATTCCCTGGATCTTTCGCTTTTACCGGGCCTTCCGGAAGCCCAAAAATTCTTTCGAGGAGTGATTTTCCATGACCATCACCGTAGGCATCTATCTTTTTCCCGAGGTGGAAAACCTGGATTTCGCAGGCCCCTTCGAGGTTTTTTTCACCGCCGCCCGGATGCACCAGCGAACGCATCCCGAGGAGGATCTTCTCTTCCGCCCCCTGCTCGTGGCGGAAGAGCCCGGCCCCGTGGCGGCCCGGGGAAATGTACGCATAATACCCCATCACACCTTCGACGACCACCCTCCCCTGGAGGTTCTTCTCGTTCCGGGAGGCGTGGTTTCAGAGGTCATGAAAAAACCCGGGGTTCTCGAATGGATCCGCAGAGAGTCTCAAAAAGCGAGCCATACCGTTTCGGTGTGCACCGGAGCCTTTCTCCTCGCGGCGGCGGGACTTCTGGAGGGAAAACGGGCGGTAACCCACTGGGAAGATATGGAGGATCTGGAAAAGCTCTTTCCCGGTCTTCACCTTGCTCAAGGAGCGAGATGGGTGGATGAGGGAAAGATAATCACTGCTGCGGGAATCTCCGCAGGCATGGACGTGGCACTCCATCTGGTGGAGCGCATGGGAGGAGAGGCGCTAGCCCTCCGCACCGCCCGGCAGATGGAGTATCGCTGGAATCGGAATTAAGATTAACTCTCTTCCCTATCCGCCAGGCACAACATTGCTGCCCGGATATCCCGGCACAACAAAAAACTCCCCTTCGAAGCGAGAAGGGGAGCTTTGCATTTTGGCTTGGCTTGTTTTCGGAAAGAGCTCCTAAACCTTGAACTGGCTCAGGTGCTCCTGCATTTTTTCCATACCCTCCAAAAGGGTGTGTGCCTGGGAAGTCACCGCCTCGAAGGCTCTCCGGGTCTCCTCGGTAGAGGTTTGGATACCGCCGAGGCTGCTCACGATATCCGCGGTTCCCCGGGCAATGCTGTCGATGGCGTTGGCCATTTCGGTATTTGCGTGGGATTGATCCTGAGCGACCTGAGAGACCTCGTTCATCACCGCATCCACCGCCTTGATCTCCTCCATGCTGGATTGCAGGGTGGTCTGAAGATGATGAGCCTTTTCGACAACCTTCCGGAGAGTGGCCTCCTCTTCCTCGGTGGCGTGAATGGACTCCTTGGCATAGGAGGTAAGCGTCTCGATAAGGGTGGCGATTTCCCTGGCGGCGCTGTTGGATTCCTCCGCCAGCTTCCGTACCTCCTCCGCCACCACCGCGAAGCCCCGTCCGGCTTCGCCCGCCCGGGCAGCCTCGATGGCGGCATTCAGGGCAAGCAGGTTGGTCTGATCCGCAATGCTCGTGATGGCTCCCACGAAGCCGGCAATGGAATCCACCGCCCCCGCCAGGGAAGACATCTTTTCACGATTTTCCTGGGAAAGCTCGCTTACCGAACCAATCTCCCCGATAACGTCATGCATCTGGGAGGAGACGTCGTTGGTAAACTCGAAGGTCCGGGCCGAAGCCGCCACGCCCCGCTCCGCCGCCTGGGCCACGGTAACCGACGTGGAGGCCATTTCCTCCACCCCCGCGTTGGTTTCCTCCACCGCCGCGGCGTTCACCTCGGAAAGTTCCACGATCTGCTCCACTGCGGATTTTACCCGATCGATGGCCCCCATGGATTCCCGGGCAAGCTCCGAAAGATCTTCGGAATCTCCCCCCAGCTTTCGGGCGATGGCGAGAACGTCCACGATAAGCCGGGAGAGCTTTTCCATGAACTGGTTCAGAGAGCTCCCCAGGCGGCCGACCTCGTCGCTGGTACGGATATTGGTTCGCACCGTAAGATCTCCCTCTCCTTCGCCGAGCTCCCGCACCAGGGCGGTCATCTTGCGGAGAGGAGAAGCCACCTGAAAAAGACCGAAGATGTTTACCAGCAGAACGAGAACCACAATGCCAAGAGCTATAAAGACGATATTGCGAATGATTTCTGCACTTACCACAGCCGCCTGGCTGTTGAACGACGTTACCAGGTTCGCCTTGGTGGTCTCATTTTCCCGGGCCAGCGCATCGAGATAGGTGGTGTTCAATCCGATTTCCACGGTGCCGATGGCCTTGCCTCCGTGAATGATCTTTTCGGTGAAAGCCTTGATTTGGGGAGTTTCCTTCTTCTCCCCCGCCGCGACGGAACCACTGTCATCGTAGATCACCGCATAGGCCACGTTGGGAACCTCGAGCATTCCCGCGGCGTAATCCGAAAGGGACTCTTCGTTGAAATTCCACAGAGGAGCCGCCGCAATCCAGGCCAGATAATGAGACATGGCCTTGCCGTAAGCCTCGGCGGACTCCCGATCCCGAATATTCTTGTTTTCAATGTCCTGGTTCAGCATGGTCTCCGCCACGCTTTCCACGGAGCGGGACATGGTCTGACAACCCCTCAAGGTGGCATAGAGAATGGATCCCGTAAGCACTATCATGCTCAGCGCCACAAGAATCCCCAGTTTTGAAACGATGCTTCTGAACATTCCATCTCCCCCTGTCATGTCGTATCCAAAAGAGTCGATTCCCTGGCCGGTAAAATTTTTGGTGAGATTCCGGGGCTTCCGGCTGCCCGCCCCCTCTTTCGAAGAGCGGCAAAAAAGACCTTCAATTTCCGGAAGGGTACGCTGAAATAATATCACAAAAAAGTCTGGTTACTGCAAATATGCCAAAAGAAAACATCAAACCCCGCTCTTTTTCCCATATATAACACAAGAAACGCAAAAAAGCACCCCGAAAATACTCCGGAAGTGCTTGAAAAACCGAAAAAAAAGAATTTTTAAATGTTAGAAAAAAGCGGGAATTTTTCCGAAAAACCCGAAAAATTCCTTTCGCTCCATGAAAAGAACGCTCCGAAAAAAACCGCGTAAAAGCCTCAAGACGTTTGAGAAAAGAGGAGCTCCGCCTTTACGCGAAGCTCTTCCCCTCTCTTCCGATCCCTTAGGCAGAGCCGTTTTTGGGAAAAAGAGACCCTCCGTGAGGAAGAACGTAGGTGGCCGCCTCCCGGGGAAGCAGAGAACGAGCCAGCTCCAGAGCTTTGTCGAGAGAAGAAGTGACGGTGATTCCCGAGCCTTCCAGTCCCCGGGGATCCAGAGAGGAGACGAGAATCACCGTACACCGGGAGGTGTACTCCCGCAGAAGATATCCCACGTAACGGGCTATGGAGAACTGTTCCCGCAGGGCATCCTCCCGCGCCATATCGTCGGGATAGGCAGTAAGCATGTGCAGGAACTCCTCGCTTCCGAGCCCCTCGGCACACTCCGCCAGAACGATAAGCACTCCCTCGTCCCGCACCGCCTCGGAGGCGTTGAAAATGGCCTTGGAAGCCTGGTAGAAGAGCAAATCCTTGGGGTACCCTCCGGCGCTGGCGATGACAAGATCTCCCCGTTTCGATATGGGAACCCCATCCAGAGAATCCACCAGGCGAACTCCCTCCTGGTACGCCTTTTCCCAATGGCCGCTTACGGCGGCTGCAATTCCCCGGGGCCCCATGATGACGTTGAGGAGAAAATCCGGTTCCGCCATGGCGCACCCCTCCACCATATCCAGATGCACCGGGTTATTCTCGAAGTTGCCGCACCGGGCCTGAAAATTCCTGCCCTTTCCCCGCTCGGGAGAAAGCGCCAGGGCATGATTGGCCTGAATGCTCTCGTATCCCGCTATGCCGGGCAGTACGGACTTGCGCCCCCCGCCCCAGCCAGCCATGACGTGATAGGCCACCACCCCCGTAAGAATCAGGCGATCGCACTCCAGAGCCAGCTTGTGCAGCTTTACGGGAGTGCCGAAGCTGGTGGTGCCGAGAAAAACCAACGAGCTTTCATCCCGGCAGTCGTGATCCGTCAGGGTAAAGCGATCCGCCAGCCGGGGCCCCAGAATGAGCCGGTGCTCTTCTTTCGTTTGAGCTCGATGGGTTCCGGTGGCACAGAGAAAATGGATATCCTTCTCCCGAACTCCTCCCGCTTCGAGCTCCTCCACGAGATAGGGAAGATAGACCCCCATGCGCTGCCAGGCCCGGGTTATGTCCGAAACCACCACGCATACGGATTCCCCGGGAGCCACCATCTCCCGAAGCCTGGGGGTACCCAGGGGACTTTCCAGGGCCCTGCGGATAACCGCCTCTTCGGAAATCTCCTCCTGGGCAGGAAGATCCAGCACCTCCAGGAGTTCGCACCATGAGGGAAGCTCAAGTGTTCGAAGATCTTTTCCATAGGGAAGGTCATAGGTCCGCATGATGTTTCTCCTTCCTGCAATTCATCGAAAAAGGCTGACCATTACGGGAAACGCCGTTCTTGAAGAACGGCGTTTTTTCAAGGCTCTTTCGGAGGCGAGGTCTCTATTCCGTCAAAGGAGCCACTCCGAACTCCCGGGCATACTCTCCGAGGATCTTCCAGGTGGCTTCATCCAGAGAGATTCCTTCTTTCAGGGAGCGTTGGCGGCTTTCCGACTCCTTTTCTCCGTGGATGTAGATGCGCTCCTGTCCCTCCGCCTTGGCGCTGGAACGAACCTCCTGGAGAATCCGGGAAACTTCCCGGCGAATGCCCTCGGCATCTCCGTACACATCCAGGCTGGTGACGGCGAAGTAATGGGTAATGCCGCTCCCCGTGCCGGGATTCTGGAAGGTTTGGGGGCTCCATCGCCCCAGGGAGAAGGCGGAGCAGAAGAGATCCACCATGAGTCCCAGTCCGTACCCCTTGTGTCCTCCCAGGGTCTCTCCCTCTCCTCCGAGGAAAAGGTGTCCTCCCCAGGGAGATTCTTCTTTGAAAAGTTCCTCCAGGTGAGATGCATCGTCGGTGGTCTTTCCGGTTTCGTCCACCGCCCAGCCCAGGGGCATGGGTTTTTTCCGGCGGTCGTAGACCTCCACCTTGCCGTGGGCCACCACGGGAGTGGCCATATCGAGGAGAAAGATCTCCTCTCCCTGGCCGGGCACCGCCACCGCAATGGGATTCGTTCCCAAAAGGCGTTCCTTGCCGAAGGTGACGATGCAGCACTTCCGGGTGTTCGTCATGGCCATGCCGAGACATTTCTCCTGAGCCGCCCGCTCCGCCCAGAGCCCCGCCATGCCGTAGTGGTTGGAATTTCGCACCACGCAGGAGCAGGTTCCCGTAGCGTAGGCCTTGCGAATGCACGCATCCATGGCAAACTTTGCGATGTGGGCTCCCACTCCGGAGTGTCCGTCAATAACGAGAGAAACCGGCGTCTCGTGTACCACCTCGGGCTCCGCTTCGGGAAAGGCGAATCCCCCCTTCACGTTCTGCCGATAGAACTGAAGCCGGGCCACTCCGTGAGAAGGCACTCCCCGGGCATCCGCCTCCACAAGCACCCAGGCGGTGGTCTCCGCCTGGGGCCGGGGATAGCCGAGCCCCTTCTCCAGAATTTCCATGGTATGCCGAAAAAGAGCGTCGTAGGTTACGGTATGCATAAAATGTGTTCCTCCTTACAGAAGACGGGCAAGCCCGCCTCCTTCGTTATTTCTCTTGTAACACTTTCCAAACCGCTATTTTTCGAAAATCGACCCTGCGGGCTCCTTGCCCAGGAGAGAGGTGATGATAAAGGTTATGATGCATGCGGGCCATACGAGATAGACCACGTGAGAGACCACGTGAGTCTCGGGGAAAAGGCTCCAGGCTCCCCATACGAGAAGGGAGACCAGGATGGTCCAGAACCCGCAGATCTTTTTGCACAGCTTGGGCAGAAAAAGATTCGCCAAAATGAGCAGCGTGAAGGAAGCCGTTACCGCCAGGGCGGAGGTGATGGCCTGAAGGATTCCCACCACCGTAAGGGCCAGAAAGAAGGTAAGCACGCTCACCAGGAGGACGCTGAGGCGGGAATAGAAGATTTCGAGCTTGGGATCCATCTCCCTGCCCTGGTGGAGTATGGGTTTGAGAATATCCTCCAGCACCAAGGTGGAGCTTCCGAGAAGAAGCCCCACGGCGGTGGAGATGTCCGCCGCCCAGAGCCCCGCAAGAAAAAGACCTCCCACCAGAGGGCTTACATGGGTCACGATCTTGGGAAGAGCCATGGCGGAGTTCTCCAGTCCGGGAAACTGTGCCGCCGCGATAATGCCGAAAAGGGCGCAGAGGAAACCCACGGGAAGAATGGCAATGCCTCCGAAAATGAAACCCCACCGGGCGGAACGCTCATCCCGGGCGGCGAAGGCGATCTGGTTGATGGCCTGTACGGAAAAGCCCTGGGTGATCATAACCACCATCCAGGCCACCACCACGGCTATTCCCATGCCGGAGGTCCAGCTCATCCAGCTATCCGAAGGAGGAAGCTGGGCAAGGATGGTCTCCATGCCGCCAAATGCGTTGGAAGCACTGTAAAGAGCCGCCCCAATACCCACGTAGATAACCACCACGTTGATCACGTTGGCGAGCCCTCCCGCGAGATACCCTCCCACAAGGGTCACACCGATAAAAATCACCGCCGTAGCGATCATGCCTGTCTGAAAGGTGAAAATCTCCGGCAGCAGCGCCGTGAGCACCGCGCCCCCCGCCACGTACTGGAGAGAGGTGATCACCATCTGGATGAGAAGCTGGGCCACCGCGCCGAGTACCCGGGCTCCGGGGCCGAACATGCGCCCCATCATCTCCGGCACCGTACGCACGTTCATACGGCGGAAATATCCCGCCGCCACAACTCCCACCAGAATGCCCGCCACGCCCCAGGCGGCGTTGTACCACCCGGCGGAAAGGCCCCGGGTATAGGCGTTCTGGGCCACTCCCACGGTGGAGGCGCCTCCTATGGCAAGCCCCGCAAGCATGGCCGCCACAAGCACGGGAGGCAGATTGCGCCCCGCCAGGAGATAGGCCATGGCCCCCTTGGCCTCTCCCTGCTGCTGCATCTTCAAAGCCTTGAAAGAAACCGCGAAAAGAAGAGCGATATACGCTATAAGAATACCCAACTGAATGCTCAACTGAACTAACCTCCTCATCATCTCGCCGGAAACATCTCCGGCACCTCTGCTTTCGGGGCGCTCTAAACCATGGTATACAGCACTAAGATATCGGTTTTTTATACTAAAGCATTCGTGGGTTGTCAAGAAAATCCCCATTGCGCATTTACAAAAAAATTTCAGCCCCACCACATGTTCACGTTTATAAAAGCCCGGAAGAATGAACGTGTTATGCGTAAAAAAATCAAGGAATTTTGAAAAATTCAACCGGCAGCATGTGGCCGAAGCGGAATGCTGCCGTGAGTTCGGAACCCTTAAAATCCCATTCCCCTTTCCGGGGCTCTCATTTTTTATGAGAAACCCTCGTATCGAGGAGGCCGTAGGCATCAAAGCTCTTTCGCAAGGTGAGCCAGAGGGCCAGAAAGACCGTGAGAGCCGTGCCGGAGAAAATGGCAATCATGATGGCGATCTGGTATGAAATGGCCGTCAGAGGGTTCACTCCCGCGAGGATGACTCCGGTCATCATTCCCGGCAGGGCAACCAGGCCGATGGTGGCCATGGAAGCTATCGTAGGAAGCAGGGAAGCCTGAAGAGCCCCCCGCATGTAGGGATCAAGGGCCTCTCGAAGCGTAGCCCCCTGGGCAAGGCTCTGATGATAGATCTTTTCGTCTCTTTTCAGGGACTCGTAAAAATTCCTGAGGCCGATAATATCCGCCCGCAGGCAGTTGCCGAGCACCATTCCCCAAAGGGGAATCACGTATTGGGCATCCAGGCAGTTGGATCTCTGAAGAATGGCCCCCATGAAGACGAAAACAGGCACCAGAGTTCCTGCGGCCAGAGCGATAAAGACGGGAGAGACGAACCGGGAAAGCCTCAGGCCGCAGCCCCGGACAATGGAAAAATCCGCCACTCCCACCATAATTCCCACCCAGGCGAGGTTCAGCCAGGGATTGTTCAGTCGAAAGACCACCTGCAGATACAATCCCACGAAAAGAAGCTGTATCGTCATCCGGATAACGGCGATACCCGCCTCCCTGACCATGGGAACCCGTTGAAAGAGGAAGATCGACAGTGGAATGAGCAGGAGAAGATAGCCCCCCGCAAGCTGCCAGGGAGTAATATCGATAATGCCGTTCATTTCGGCCCCCCCTTCTTCATGAGGGCAAGGGAAACGGTGCGAGTGGTAAAATCCGCCCATTCCGCATCATGTGAAACCGCCAGAACCGTAAGATCCGGGGCTTCTCGAAAATATTCAGCCACCCTCCGCTTGTTATCCTGATCCAGGGCTGACGAGGCTTCGTCCAGAAGCACCACGGAGCGTTCGAGAAGAATCGCCGAAATCAACGCCACCCGCTGTTTTTCACCTCCCGAAAGAGTAGATGCCTCCTTATCAAGGAGGTGCACTGGAAGATCGAACCTATCCAACCATGCGGGAATTTTCTCCAAATTTCCCCGCAGCCTTTCATTGGCCCGAAAGGAAAACGGAGCCTCAAGCACCTGCCGCACCGTTCCCTTTCCGAGATCCGGCTCCTGAGGGACATAGCCCAGGTGAAGCCGGGCCTTCCACACGCTGGATGAATCCACGGGCTCTCCCCAAATCATGACGGTTCCCTCCCGAGGCACCACAAGTCCCAGCACGCAGTGCAGCACCGTGGATTTTCCGGATCCCGAAGGACCGCTGAGCAGAACCCTCTCTCCCGAACACACCTCCAGGTTGAAGCCGTGCAGAATCTCCCGTTCTCCATAGGCCACGGAAAGGTTCTCCATGATCACCGCCGGAGGGGAAGACCTCTCACGCTCTCTCACGTACACCACCTCGCTCTCTCTCGGCATACACCGGAGGCCGGATTTCGGACTCTCCTGAAAAAATTATCCCCCAATCCCTGGCCTTCGTCACGGCACATATACACATCGGGGAAGAGCCCTCAAGGGCCCTTCCCCGATGTGGCGACGGAGAAAGCTTTTGTGGCGGAGTCCGGAAAAATCTCCGAGAATTCTCCCCTAGGACAAGGGAGTCAAGGCGGCGCAGAAATCCACCGGCATGCCCTCGCAGCTCACCGAGTCGTCTTCCATGACGTACCGCTCGTAAAAGGGCCGGGCGTCGGGTTCATAGCCGCTCTGGGGGAGCCAGTTTCCGATAAGCTCTTGCCAGGCCTCGGTATATTCTCCGGAACCCACGGCCTTTCGATATACTCCGTAAAGACCTCCGGGGATGATCTGAAATCCCACATCCCCCTCCACAGGCGTACCTTCGGGAACCATCACGCAGGCATCATAACGGCATTTCTCCGGAGGCGTAATGTCCGGATCATCCATGCAGATACCGAAAAAAATGGATCCTTTCCCCGTAAAACCCCGAGGGGCCGCCCATTCCATGAGCTTCTGAAAAGCGCCGCCGCATCCCTCCGGGCCGTAGGGCCCCATATTACGCACATAGGCTACGGAATAGGAGGGCATCTCCCGTACGTCCACATTCATCGCCATGATACTGCTCCTTTCGGGAACCGAGATATGATACCAACCAGCATATCCCTCCTCTTCCCCGAAGCCGTTTCGTTCGTTGCCTTCCATGATTCCTTTCTTGCGGAGCTGCTCCCGGAACTCCGAGGGGGAATAATCGAAGTGTTTCCGAAAGGCCCGGGCAAAGTTCTGAGAACTGGAGAAACCGTATCGGTGAGCTACTTCGGTCACCGAAGCCCGGGGGGAAAAACGAAGCATACAGGCCGCTTTTTCCAACCGCAGACGCCGGGCAAACTCCCCCACGCTCTCCCCGGTGAGGTTTTTGAAAATACGATGAAAGTGGTACTTGGAAAAGGAAGCCGCCCGGGCAACCTCCTCCAGGGAAGGGTTCTCTTCCAGATGTTCCTCGATAAAGTTCATGGCCTGGCAGATGCGCCGTCGATATTCCTGAAGGGCCTTCTGGGAGTTTTCCGGTGTATTCACGGGCTTGTTCATCTCCTTGTGTTCAAAAGATCAATCGCGCGAAAAAAAGAAACACCCCATGAGAATAGCATACTTCCGATCCCCGGCGGATTCGGTACAAAATCGCGGGCTCTTTCGAAACACGGAAACTCTTTTCCCAGGCAATTCCAACGCAGGGTGCTGAAAATTTTTCTCGCTTTGCCAAGGGGCTTTTCCTATATTGACAACAGGAAAATTTATCGGTAGGATGTCAGGTGGTCGGACCTCTTACCAGAGAATCCGTTTTCTCTTGGCGAACAGTTCCGTTCGAGAAAGGTGAAAGGTGACAAGGATGTTCGAAAAAATCGTAAAAAACTCGGTTCCCGAAACCATTATCGAGGAAATCCAGCACAAGATTACTGCGGGGGAGCTCCTGCCGGGAGAAAAGCTCCCTTCGGAACGGGCTTTGGCTCAGATGTTCAGCGTAAGCCGCTCCTCGGTACGGGAGGCCATGAAGGCCCTCCAGTACATGGGGTTCGTGGAAATCCGCGTGGGAGAGGGGTGCTTTCTCAAGGAACCTTCCCTCCTGGCTCCGGCAGACCAGTACCGCTACTCCTGCATGGAACGCAAGTTTTCCATCCGGGAATCCATGGAGGCCCGGGAAATTCTCGAATCCCAGACGGTGCGCCTTGCGGCGGTGCGGGGCACCGAAAAGGATCGGGAAAAAATCCGGGAGGTTTTCGAAGAGGGGCTTACCTATCGGGACGACCCCGAAGCCTTTCTGGATTGGGATTTCCGGCTTCATCTGGCCATCGCCGAGGCCACCCATAACCGGGCTCTGGTGCAAATGCTCCAGACCATTCGGGAAACCCTCTTCGGCTACAGCCACGATGCCCTCACCTGGCCCGGCCAGGTGGAGATGACCATCGAATGTCATCGGGCGGTGGTGGAGGCCATTCTGGACGGAGAGCCGGATCTGGCGGAGGAAAAGATGGTTTACCACCTAAAAAACACCCGGGAGACCGCTAACGCGGTGCTGGAAAGCCGGATGCAGGAAGAGCAGAACGGTCCTCTGGGAAACTCTGTACACGAGAGGGGCTGTTCCGCATGACGGTTTCCGTTTCCTTTCCCTATCACAAGAGCTCTCTGGAGCTTGAAGTACCCCGAAAAAATCTCAAGGCCCTTCTGGTACCCAAAAAGATGCCTCCCCGGCGGCAGACCGAGGAGCAGATGGTGCTGGACGCCCTGGAAAATCCCCTGGGAACCCCCAAGCTGCGGCATCTTGCGGCAGACAAAACCAAGATAACCCTGATCACCAGCGACCATACCCGGGCGGTACCCAGCCATATCACCCTCCCCATCCTTTTGAGAGAAATTCGCGCGGGCAATCCCGACGCCACCATCACCATTCTCATCGCCACGGGGCTGCACCGGGAAACCACCCGGGAGGAAATTCTCCAGCGCTTCGGCAGAGAGATCGCCGAAAAGGAACGGATCGTGGTACACAACGTGGAACGCACCCACGAAATGGTGCCCATCGGCCAGCTTCCCTCGGGATGTCCCTGCAGCATCAACCGCCTGGCGGTAGAAGCGGATCTCCTGGTCTGCGAGGGCTTCATCGAACCCCATTTCTTTGCGGGTTTTTCCGGGGGCCGCAAGAGCATTCTTCCGGGAATCTCCTCCCGAGAGACGGTGAACGCCAACCACTCCGCCCGGGCCATCGCTCATCCCCTGGCAAAAACGGGAGTTCTCAGCGGCAATCCCATCCACGAAGACATGGTCTACGCCGCCCGGGAGGCGGGGGTGGACTTCATTCTGAACGTGCTCCAGGACGAGGAGAAGAAAATTATCCACGCCGTGGCGGGGGATGTGGAAAAAGCCCATCTGGAAGGCTGTCGGAAGGTCTGGGAGCTCTGCGGCACCCCTCCGGCAACGGCGGATATCGTTATGACCTCCAACGGGGGCTATCCTCTGGACCAGAATCTCTACCAGGCTCCCAAATCCATCGCCACCGCCAGGGAGTGCGCCAATCCCGGAGGGATTATCATCGCCGTGGCGGCCTGCGCCGAGGGCATGGGAGGAGAGAATTTCGAACGTCTCATGCTCATGGGATCCCCCCGCAAGATGATGGACTACCTCCTTTCCCTCTCGGACGAAGAAACCATCTCCGAGCAGTGGTGCAACCAGATTTTCGCCAAGATCATGCTGGATCACCAAATCATTCTGGTAAGCGAGCTGGATCCGGAAATTCTCCGGAAGATGGGATTTCTTCCCGCGAAAACTCCTCGGGAAGCCCTGGATCTGGCCTTTCAAATAAAGGGAGCAGATGCCTCGGTAACGGTAATTCCCGACGGTGTGGCGGTTATCGTGGGAGATTCGCAAATCTGAGGACGGAAGGAGGTTTGAGAATGATGCAGGAAACGAGCAAGGGCTTGCAGAATCACGAAAAGGATAACGTGGCCACGGTATTCGGCTCCGGAGCCTCCCGAGGCATGCGGGTGGAGGTGACGAATCCCGAGGGAGCTGTTACATCCCACACCGTGGGAGAGGACATTCCCTTCGGCCACAAGATCGCCATCGCCCCCATAGCCGTGGGGGAACGGGTGATGAAGTACGGCGAAGCCATCGGCATTGCCTCGAAGGATATCGCTCCGGGAGAGTACGTGCACGTGCACAACGTGGAAAGCGCCCGGGGACGGGGCGACTGGAAAAAGTAGGAAGGGGCTCGAAGAACGAATGAAATACTACGGATATGTGCGCCCCGACGGCAGCGTAGGGGTACGGAACTATGTGGCTATTCTTCCCTCGGTGGTTTGCGCCAACGAAGTGGCGGAGGATATCGCCCGGCAGGTGGAGGGCACCCAGGCGGTACTGCATCATCAGGGGTGCTGCCAGACTCCTCCGGACCTGGAGCGGGTCACCGAAGCCCTCATCGGCATAGGGAAAAATCCCAACGCCGGGGCGGTGCTCATCGTCAGCCTGGGCTGTGAGGGAGTGGATACGGATCGCCTGGAGGCGGAACTCCGCAAAACGGGAAAACCCGTGGAGCGGGTGAACATCCAGGAAGTGGGAGGCATGAGCAAGGCCATCCAGCAGGGAACGGACCTCGCTCAGAAGCTCTCCCTGGAGATTTCCGGAATTCTCCGGAAAGAAGTGGATATCAGCGGCCTTACCATGGGCATCAAGTGCGGTGCCTCGGATACGACCTCGGGAGTGGCTTCGAACCCGGTGATCGGATACGTTACGGATCGGCTCGTGGAACAAGGAGGCACCGTGGTTTTTGGGGAAACCACGGAGTTTATCGGAGCGGAACATATCTTGCAGCGTCGGGCGCGAACTCCTGAAGTGGCCGCTGATATCGCCCGCATTGTAAACGAAATGGAAGATCGTGCCAAGGCGGTGGGGGTGGATATGCGCAAGGGCCAGCCCACGCCCGGAAACATCGAGGGAGGACTCTCCACCATCGAGGAAAAGTCTCTCGGAGCCATCGTGAAATCCGGCACCAAGACCATCGAGGGAGTTCTCTCCTATACGGGAATTCCCTCCTGTAAAGGGCTCTGGATCAAGGACACCCCGGGGCGGGAGATCGAAGTGCTCACCGCCATGGCCATCGCGGGAGCGAGCATCATCTGCTTCTCCACCGGTCGGGGGGCCCCTCAGGGCTTTCCTCTCGTACCGGTTATCAAGATCTGCGGCAATCCCAACACCTTCAATCACATGATCAACGACATGGACATCAACGCGGGAACCATGGTAACCGGGGAGAAATCCCTGAAGGACGTGGGAGAGGAAACCCTGGAAAAGCTTCTCCGGGTAGCCAACGGAGAGCGCACCAAGGGAGAGGCCATCAAGTACACCCGCTCCCTGGACATCTACTGTCTCGGGCCGGTGATTTAGAGCGGTTGTACAAACGGAGAGCCTTGTAACTCCGGCTTGGAGTCGCCATGGCGCCACGCTTCGAGACAAACCGCTCCGAGAACTTTTCGGAAAACCTGCGGATACGCCGCATATCAAACCGGGAGGCCCCGGAGAGGGCTCTCCCGTCCCCCGGTGGGGGGAAACCATTCCATTCGTCTATCAAAGGGGGCACAACCTTATGATGTCATGTATCGCTCTGGGAGTAGGTATCGTTTTTCTTCTCTTCCTCATTATCCGGACCAAGATTCACGCCTTCCCCGCCCTTATCATCACCTCGGTGATCATGGGGCTTCTTTCGAAACTTTCCATCGAAGAGACTCTGAAAGCCGTAACGGGAGGCTTCGGCGGCACCCTCGGAAGCATCGGTGTTATCATCGGCTTCGGCTGCATCATGGGAAAACTCATGGAGGAAAGCGGGGGAGCCAAGAAGATGGCGGTGGCCATTCTTCGCCTGGTGGGAATCAAGCGGGCGGACGTGGTGGTGGGCCTTACGGGACTTTTCGTCTCCGTGCCGGTCTTCTGCGACTCCGGATTCGTCATTCTCTCCCAGCTGGCCAAGGAATTTTCCCGGATTACCCGAAAATCCATGGTGGGCCTGGGAGGTATCCTCGGCATGGGACTCTACATCACCCACTTCCTGGTTCCCCCCACGCCGGGGCCTCTCGCGGTGGCGGGATTTTTCAACGTGGATCTGGGGCTCATGATCCTCGGGGGCATTCTTCTCTCCATCCCCCTCTTTCTCATCTCCATACTCTACTTCCGCTACGTGGGCAGCAAACATCCCGAACTCATTCTGGAACCGGACTATACGGGCATGAATGAAGAAGCCAAAAACAAGGTGCAGCATATCATGGAGCAGTACAGCCAGGGCAAATCCATCGACGACTCCGTCTTTCTCGACACCCTGGACTCGGGAAATCTTCCCGGCACGGGGATGTCCTTCGCCCCCATCGTGATACCCATCGTCCTGATTCTGCTGAACACCATCTGCAACGCCCTGGGAGCTCCGGAATGCACCGCCATGTCCGTGGTGCACCTCTTCGGGCATCCCATCGTGGCGGTCTTCATCGGCGTCCTTCTCAGCGTGTACGGCCTCAATAGCAGCCGCCCCCGGGAAGAGTGCCTCAAGATCATGCAGAGCGCCATGGCGGATGCGGGACTCATTCTTCTCGTCACCGGCGCCGGAGGCGCCCTGGGGAACGTTATCCGGGTTACCGGCATCGGCAACGTCATGGCGGAATACATTCTCAGCCTTCACATCCCCGCCATTCTCGTTCCCCTACTCATGGGAGCCATGATCCGCATTCCCCAGGGATCCGGCACGGTGGCCATGATCACCAGCGGTTCCATTCTGGCCCCCATGCTGAGCACCCTGGGCCTGGATCCTCTTATGGCTGCCCTGGCAGTCTGCACCACCGCCATGTTCATTTCCTATCCCAACGACAGCTACTTCTGGGTGGTCACCAACTTCTCCGGCATGGACGTCAAGACCAGCCTCAAAACCTGGACCCCCGCCACCGCCCTGATCCCCGTCTGCGGAGCTCTCATCCTCATCGGGGTAAACCACTTCTTCTTCTAAAACCTCTCTTCACGCCTCACACCACCCGCCCCCCGGAGAGACCCTCTTATGGGCCTCTCCGGGGGGCTTCTTTTCTCCGAGTTCCTTCCGAAATGAATACGATTCCGGAGAGACATGGAAGACCGCCTGAAGAAACCCGCTTTTTCCTGTATAATTTTTTGCGGACATCGGAAAACTCCCGATGTCTGGATTTGAAAAAGCCCTCTTCTCTTTGAAATCTTCCTGTGGCAGACCAACGATACCCCGAACCCGGAGGGCGCTTCTTCTCCACTTTACAGAACGAGGTGGTATTTCATGCGGAACCCGCTGAGGAGAGACCCCGAAACTTTTCAGGCACTCCCTCCTGCCCTCTCTCCGTACCATGATCCCCACGCCGGAGTCATGGCACGAGGGGCTTTTCTCCTTCTTCTCCTGATTCTGGCATGCCTTCCGGCTCCGGCTCATGCCGCGGAAACCCGCATCGCCTTTCTGGAATTTCAGGTAAACGGCAGGGATCTGGACAAGGATCTCGGGATCTCCGCCTCGGAGCGGGTACAGAACGTGGTGGTTCGAAGCTCTCGGGTTTCCGTGGTGGAGCGCACCCAGTTCGGGAATTTGGCCAAGGAACACGAACTCCAGTACTCTCCCCTGGTGGACGAAAGCACCGCCATCGAGATCGGCAAGATCGCCGGGGCGGATTACGTGGTGTTGGGCTCGGTAAACGCCATGGGAAGCATTCTCTTCCTTACCGCCCGGTTGGTGGACGTACAGCGAAGCCTTGTCCTGGAAGCCTTCGAGGTGACCAGCAAGAAGGGTGTGGAGGGGCTCTACTACGCTCTGGGGGATCTGGGAGCCCAGATCGCCACCACCCTTCACAAAAAGGGCATCGCCGAGGCTGCTCCGGAACTGCTCTCCCTAACCGCCGCCCCCACGCCGGCGGCACAACCCGCCGTGCCGACCCCCAAACCCGCACCTCCCACGGCGACTCCGGTGCCGATAGATCCCCAGAAGAGCTTTTCCCAAGGAGTCCAAGCCTTTCAAGAGGGAAATCATGCCGAAGCGGTGCGGTACTGGCAGGAGGCCAGCCGGGCAGGCCATGTGGAAGCTTCCGCACGACTCGGCGAGTGCATCTACCACGGCTGGGGAACCGAAAAGAATTCGGGAAGGGCCTTCTCTCTTCTCAAGGAAGCCGCAAACCGGGGAAGCACCTATGCCCGGGGAGTGCTGCACCGCATCGACCCCGCAAAATTCTCCTCGTACAAGGAGGACTACCTGGCCTTACGGCAGGAAAAAGAGCCCTCCTCCAAGCCTCCGGTTCCCGCCCCGGCTCCCGGCACCCAAACACCGCCTCTCTTTCTGGATCCCCCCAAACCTGGAGTCACTCCCTCCATGTCTCCCCAGGAAATGTTCGAGATGGCAAAAGATTTTTCCTACGGCCGGAAGGGCAAACCCCAGGACTATGCCCAGGCTGCGGCCTGGTACCGTAAAGCGGCGGAGCTCGGACATGCGGACGCCCGAACGAACCTTGGTTATTTTTATGAGAAAGGACTCGGGGTACCCCAAAGCCTGGAGGATGCCCTGGAATGGTATCTCAAGGGAGCCCATGGAGGCTCTCCCGCGGGACAGGCCAATCTGGGATATTTCTACGAGGCCGGGCGGGGAGTGCCCCGGGATTACGAAAAAGCGGTTTCCTGGTACCGCAAGGCGGCGGAACAGGGATATCCCCGGGGACAGTGCAACCTGGGATATATGTACGAAACCGGCCACGGAGTAGCTCAGAGCTACGATCAAGCGGTTTTCTGGTATCGGAAGGCGGCGGAGCAGGGTCATTCCCGGGGAGAGTTCAGCCTGGGATGGATGTACGAAAAAGGCCGGGGAGTACCCCAGAGCTATGCCGAGGCGGCCCGGTGGTACGAAAGGGCGGCGAATCAGGGATATGCGGCGGCGGAAAACAATTTGGGACGCCTTCATGAAACCGGAGAAGGGGTTCCCCGAGATTTTCGGAAGGCTCTCCACTGGTACCGGAAGGCGGCGGATCACGGAAACGAGTATGGCATGTTCAACCTGGGAAAGATCTACGAACACGGTACGGGGGTAACCGCAAACCGGGATACCGCGGTGTCCTGGTACCGAAAGGCCGCCGCCAAAGGCCACGAGGGGGCCCGGGAAGCCCTCTCCCGGCTGGAATAGGGGCGGCACGAACCTGTCATGGGCACCCAAGCCACCATACCGCACCGGGGTATCGAAGGAGCTCTTCTGGTTCTCTCTCCTCTGCCCCTTCTTTTTCTCTGCATGGAGAAAACCTCTTCGGAATTCTCCTCCTGGCAGCTGCTGCTCTCTCTCTGTGCGGGAGCGGCCTGTTTTTTCTGCGCCCTCACGATTATCCGCAAACCCCTGGCGGGAAAACTGTGCGCGTTTCTTGCCCTGGGAGGAAGTTACGGCGCCGCCCTGCCGTATATCGCGAACAATCCCTTTATCGCTCTCGCCGCCACCACTCTGCTCATAGGGCTGGGGTTTTTCTTTCTCGATTTTTCCGTGGAACAGAAGCATCCCCCCAGGCAACAGCGCCGGGATCGCAGCTTTCAGCGAGCCTGGTGGGGGTTACTGATGGTACCGGCTCTTCTGCTCTGGAACGTTCTTTTGGGCACCGCCGCATCGTATCTTTCCTCTTACGTCATAGCCGCATCATTCCTTATCGCCCAAGCTCTTCTTCTCTATTGGGCCCTGCAGAACAGGTCGAAGAAGAATCTTCTCCTGGTCCTGGGGAGCATGGTCTCGCTGGGGGTGGCTTTTCTCATCCCGCATCCCCGAAGCGTTCCGGGGTTCACCCTCTTCGCAAGCGCCGCATGCCTGCTCGTTCTCTCTCGAAACGGAGGATTTTCCTCAAAAAAGGAACCCTGGTGGGATACGGTGCTCAACCATCCCGCCCGAATGCTCCTTATCTCCTTCCTCGGGCTGTGCCTGGCAGGCACTTTCCTGCTTCTGCTTCCCCCATCGACCCGAAGCGGCACCCTCAATCTGGTGGATGCGGCATTCACCTCGGTAAGTGCGGTCTGCGTCACCGGGCTTATCGTGCTGGATACCCCCCAGGACTTCACCCTTTTCGGACAGTGCGCCATTCTTCTTCTCATCCAGCTTGGAGGGCTCGGCATCATGAGCATCACCACCGTGGCGCTCCATGCCATGGGACGCCGGTTCAGCCTGAAACAGGAACGCCTGCTGATCTCCATGACCGACACGGACCACCGGGGGCTTCTGGGTTCTCTCGGAATCATTCTGAAGTTCACCCTGGTTGCGGAAAGCTTGGGAGCCATCCTTTTATGGGGGGCCTTCTTTCTCGGAGGGGAGCCCTTTTTCCAGGCCCTGTGGCGGGGGATCTTCACGGCAGTTTCCGCCTTCTGCAACGCCGGCTTCTCCCTGCAGAGCGACAGCCTGATTTCCTACAACGGCAACTTTTTCATCCTCCACGTGGTGGGAGCTCTCATCATCTCCGGAGGACTGGCCCCCGCCACAAGTCTTCTCGTTCCCCGGTGGCTCGCGGGAAAACCCATTCCTCTGCATGCCCGGATCGCTCTCGTCACTACCCTGATCCTTCTTCTTTCGGGCACCCTCTTCATTCTGGTCTTCGAATGGTCCGGCATCCTGGAAGGGCTCTCCTGGGGGGCGAAGATCCATAACGCCTGGTTCCAGTCCGTTACGCTGCGGACTGCGGGTTTCAATTCCGTAGATATCACGCATATCGGGGGCCCCACATTTCTCGTGATGATCCTTTTCATGTTCATCGGAGGAAGCCCCGGGGGCACCGCGGGAGGAATCAAAACCACCACTCTGGGAGTTCTCGCGCTGACCTTCCGGGCCAACGTCACCGGAAAAAATGAAATTGTCGTGCGCAATCGGCGCATCCGGGGAAGCACCGTTTTTCGGGCCATCACCATCCTCTTTGCGGGGGCCCTGCTCTGGATTATAATCGTAACCATGCTTGAAACCACGCAGCAAATCCTTTCGAGAGATCTCATCTTCGAGGCCACTTCGGCCCTCGGCACCGTGGGGCTTTCCACGGGAGCCACCGCCCTTCTCGACGAAATCGGCAAGGTCATCGTCATTCTCGCCATGTTTGCGGGGCGCATAGGCCCCATGACGTTCTTTATGCTGCTTCGGGAAGAACAGCCCTCTTCGGGCTCTTCCTGTCCGGATGCGAAAATATCCTTAACCTGATCCACCCTCTTTCTGAAAATCGTATCCAAACATGCACCGTCCTGCCATGAACGACGTGAAAAAAGGAGCTGTATGCACATGTCTCAACAGGTTCTCATCATAGGACTCGGGCAATTCGGCATGTCCCTCGCCCGGGCGCTCTCGGAAAAAGACGTGGAAGTTCTTGGGGTGGACAAACGGAAACACCTGGTGGAAGAAGCTTCCGCCTTCGTCACCGAAGCGGTGGCCATGGATGCCACGGACGAAGGAGAACTGGCAAAGCTCGAACCGGGAAAACGGGACTCCTCGGTCTGCGCCATAGGAGAGGATTCGAGAGAAGCCTCCATCATCTGCACCGCCATGCTGCGCCAGATGGGATCTCCCCTGGTAATCGCCCGGGCGAACGATGCCATGCACCGCCGCATTCTCCAACTGGTGGGGGCTCATCAGATCATCAATCCGGAACAGGAGTTCGGAAAGCGATTCGCGAACCGCCTCATATACAAAAACGTTATCGTGGATACCAATATCGGCGACGATCTGCACCTTACGGAAATCGCCATCCAGCCATCCATGGCGGGGAAAAATCTTGTGGAGCTCGCCCTTCCCAAAAGATTCGGCATCACCGTGGTGGGCCTCCGCCGGGGAGCCCGGGGAAAGATTCGGCACCCCTCGCCCCAGGATCCTCTGCACGAGGAAGACACCCTGATTATCGTCTCCACCGAAGAGGCCATTCCCAAGCTCGTCAAGGAATACGGCTCATGAGACATACCCGCACGGTTCTTCTCGGAGCCTGGATCCTGATACTTCTCAATATCCTCATGGCCCTCGGCTCCATCTGGATCTTCATGCGCATGGCCCCCGCCATCGAACGCATTATCGAACAAAACGAGCGATCTCTTCACGCCTGCGAAGAAATGCTGGAATCCCTGGTTCTGGCAGGGCGGCGAATGGCGGAAACCGAAGACCTCCGCCGGGGCTTCACCGAAGCCTTCGAGAGGGCCCGGAACAATATCACCGAAAGTGACGAACCCTCCGCTCTCGAAGCCATCAGCCGGGCATATCCGAAAGCCTTCCAGGGAGATCCCGAAGCCACGGAAAAAACCGTATTGGCCATCACTCGGCTGAGCGCCATAAATCGAGGCGCCATGATCGCCGCAGATAAACGGGCACGGCAATTCGGCAGCGCTGGGGCATGGGGGATCGTCTTCATGGCCACCGCCATGTTTACGGTAGGCATGATCTTCATCAGAAGCCTGAAACATAACTTTATGGAACCCCTGGAAGAGATGGATTCGGTATTTCAGGCCTTTCGCCGGGGAGATCTTCTCCGGCGGTGCGGGAGCAAACATCTTTCTCCGGAAATGAAGAAAATTTTTGGACAGATCAACGAGCTCCTCGACGAAAACAGCGTTCCCTGCATGGATCCCGAGAACGATGTTCCGGAATAGGCCTTGAGACACAGCTTCCCTCCGCTCCATTCCGGAAAGAAAATGCTTTTTGGAAGATACCAAGAGATTGACTGTTTCAATAAAATTGGTATCATCGAGACGTTGTGGAAACACAACGAAAGCGTGTGTGGCCATGTGGTGTGGCAAGGGTTTTTTTGGGAGGTTTTCCAAAACTATTTCAGGAGGGATGTATCGATGAAGTTGCTCAAAGCGTTGCTGGTGGTAGGGCTGTGTCTTTTCTCCGTAAGTGCCTGGGCGTTGACGGCGGATGATATCACCTATCTCACCGAGGAATATCCGCCCTACAATATGACGGATAAGGAAGGCACCCCCACGGGGCTGGCGGTGGACATTCTGGGAGTTGTTCTCGAAAGAATGGGAGCCTCCACCACCGTGAAGGACATTCAGGTGGTTCCCTGGGCCCGGGGCTACAATGACGCCCAGAACAAGCCCGGCACCTGCCTCTTCTCCACCAACCGTTCCGAAGAGCGGGAGAACATGTTCGCCTGGGTGGGCCCCATCTACACGAACACCTTCAACGCCATCGCCCTCAAAAAGAGGGATTTCCAGGTGAACTCCCCGGAGGATCTCGTGGATCTCCGGGCGGGAGTTATCCGGGACGACACGGGAGACCAGCTTGCCCAGTCTTTCGGCATCAAGAACATCGACCGGGCGCCGAATAACGAGCCGAATATCAAGAAGCTCAACGCCGGACGTATCGACATCTGGGTATACGGCGAACAGGCCGCAAAAATCCAGCTCGCCGAGGCGGGATTCAACCCCGACGAATATGAATCCGTGTGGACCATGAGCGAAAGCTCCCTCTACTACGCCTTCCACAAGGACACGGACCCGGCTCTTCTCGAAGCCATGCAGAAGGTACTGGACGAGATGAAGGAAGACGGCTCCTACCAGGAGCTGGTGGGTAAGTATTTCTAGACATCCGGGGCCTTGATATCGTAACGGAACCCCCGATTTGAAGTTTGGGACAATAATCCGGCTCCCTCGCACGTATCGTGACATTGCAAAACGTGGGGGGGAGCCGGTGTTTTATCCGGCCTGAAAACTACGGGCACTGCATGGAAATGCCGATGCCACGCCCTCGGGCAATCCCGAAAACCCCTATAAGGCCGATCGTGGACGCTCCACCCTCCGGCGTCTGTCAATTCCTCCAGTGCCACTCTCCATGAGGCCAGGCGAAGGAGCGGTTGATTTTTTGGGGCTCCCAGGGAGAGTTATAAAAACGCCGATAAAAATCCCCCGCCTCTTCCTCCATATTCCAGGAACACCGTTGCGGATGAAGCGTTTGAGCGATGAAAAGAAGCCCCAAAATCCACCGGGGGCTCCCAAAATCCCACCCCGGGGCGGGATACCGATGAATCTGTTTTTTTCGTGTGGCCGTCACATCGATGCCTTTGAGGCGGCATTCCTCCAGCACATCCTCCTCGGGAGAGGAGAGAAAACCGGAAATAAAGATATGGTCGGGATTCAGAGCGTTGATTTTTTCCGGGGGAAGAGTCGTTCCCGGACGCCCTTTGGCAGCAATACGCTTGTTCAGGCTCTCTCCGCCCCCACGTATGACCAGGTTGTTTTCCAGGCGCCCCCCTTTGATATGAAAAAGCGGGTTGCCCATAACGTAATAGACTCGGGGGCGTATCACCACCTTCTCAAGACAGCTATCCACCTCCCAAAGCTTTGTCTCGAGAAAGGCCCTGAGCTCCCGGGCTCCCGATTCCAATCCCCCAAGACCTCCTAAAAAATCGATAAGATAAAGATACCTTTCGGGCTCCTGAAGAAATTCGTGGAGCATGGTCATATTTTGATTTTCCAGCATCCTCTCCCACACCGGAAGAATCTCCTCCCGGGAGGAAGCTCCGCAGGAAATCAGAATGGCCTCAATCATTTCGAGAGCCCTGGTAAAGGGATATCCCCCTTGAAAATCGCGCTCCCGAAAATCCGAGTCTTCCCCCGGGGTTCCCCGAAAAACCAGAGAGTTTCCACAGGAGAGACAAGAGGAAAGTTCCCGATTTTTTAGGGTATCCCTTCGAAGCCGGGCACCCATGGGGCCGTAAAAGTCCCGTTCCATCACCGGAACCCCGCAGCCCGGACAGCGGGTATGCAGCCAGGAAGTTCCAGGAGAGTTGAAAAGATAGATGTACTCCAGAGATTCCGTCAGTTCTTTGCAAAGATTTTCCGCCTGCCTCTGGGTAGGTTCCAGCAAAGGATCCGCATCGCCGAGAGGAAGGTACCGCATCACCTGAAGAGGCATGGAAGGGGAAATTTCCCGCATCAACTCTCCCAGGCGGCGCAGCTCCTCTTCATCACCCCGGCGAAACATGCAGGAAACCTCCACATGTATGCCCTCATGGAAAAGAAGCTTGAGGTTCCGGAGCACCGGTTCCACGGAAAATCCTCCGCATTCACGGTATATATCCGAAGAAAGCCCCTTAATCCCCAGGTTCACGAAATCCAGCAGGAAAAGAAAGGGCTCCAGGGATTCGGGGGTGAAATAGCCGTTGGTGGAACATCCCGCAAGGAGTCCCCGAGTTTTGGCCTCCCGAGCCACCGCAAGAAAGGTGTGATAGGAGGCCAGAGGATCGTTCATCATAAAGACCACCCCTAAACATCCCTCCGCCACGGCCTGATCCACCACCTCTTCGGGAGCAAGGCGTTTCAATGCACTGCTTTCCGAAGAAAAACCCGAAACGAGGGCATTGGAAATACAGCCCTTACAATGAAAGTTACATCCCCGGGTGGTAATCTGGAGAAACTTGCCTCCGGGGAAAAAGTGCAGTAACGGCACCGTTTCAATGGAAACCGGGGTTACCACAAGATAGATTCCGGGAAAACATTCTTCCATAACCCCGCCGCGATTACGGTAGTTCCCGCAAGCCCCCAAGGCTCCTTCGGAGACGGAGCACCTCCTCTCACAGAGGAAACATTTCATGAATTTTTCTCCTTGGCAAAACGAATCCAAAATCCCCGATCCCCGTTTTCGAAAAGGGCTTTCCGAATTCCCGCCTCCTCTAGGGCCTCACGGAAAAAATCCATTCTCTCTCGGGATGTACGATCCTTCACCTGGGGCTCCCAATGAGGATCCCGCTCTCTCATGGCCGCCACGATGCGCTCTTTCAACTCCCGATTGCCGAAGCCCCCCCCTATCCAGGCAGCCCCTCCAGGAACGAGAACACGATAGATTTCTTCGAAGGCCCGGGAGAGGTTCTCCCAGAAGAAGATCGAGCCCCGGCTCACCGCCAGATTCACCGAATCGTCTTCGAGCGGAAGGAGGTGCACATCTCCCTGCAGGATGCTGAGCCTATCCTCCAGGCCGCTTTTCCTGCGGTTTTCCTCTGCAAAGGCCAGCATTTCGGGATTGCAGTCCATAAGAATCACCCGAAACCGGGTAATCTCGGCCAAGGCTATGCCCAAAAGGCCGGTACCCGTGCCGATATCCAGGCAGAGTCCCTCTCCGATGCCCGTTTCCTCATATATCCTCCGAGCCACCACAGGATAGAGAGGTGCAAAAATCTCCCGGGCTACTGCGGCAAATTCTGCGGCAGAGGTTTTCATCATATGATCTCCATAAAAGAAAAGAGAGCCTTCCGAGCTGCATCACCGTGCCGAACAAAGGCTTCCAGAAGATCGGGAAGAATCTCCCGATTGCGGGACGTCACCTCCACCACGAGCACCCCCGGATACTGCCGAATCTTCCGGGGCAAAGGAGCATCACATTTTTTGAGCACCCCGAAAACGAAAAGAGAACTTTCGAGACAAGACATGACGGCCCCATGGAAGGCTTCCGCCCGGGTCTCAAAAAAACCGATTTCATCCATCACCACCACATCAGGCATCTCTTTCCGGGCCTGCTGAAGAAGTTTCGTTCCCAAATCGTTGAAGGTCTCTTCCAGGGGGGCAAAATTCCGGGAGGTTCGCCGGGCTACAAGAGGCCACTCGTCGGAGAAGTCTTCATCGAAAGGTTTCAGGGCATATCCTCGAACCCTTCCCGCGGAGCACACCGGAAAGGTCTCGAATCCCCCGTATTTCCCCCGGAACCGATCCAGCACTTTTCGAAGAAGAGTGCTCTTTCCCACTCCCACGGCACCGGTAAGAAAAAGGTTCGTTTCGACAATCACGGTCTTCTCAGAGAGCCTTCGAGGATCTGTCGGGCCTCGTCTTCGCTCAGGCGGTAATGCCAGAAGAGACCATAGAACTCCTGAGCCTCCTCTATCATGTTCCGGGGAAAGACTTCCGGATAGAGCAGATGACTCGTCCATCGGAGGCCCAGCACGCGGTTCACCGAGGGAGGACGGTCAAACCAGCAAAAGGGATTATCCGGCACGCCGTAGACCTCACCGGAACGCACCGCTCGAAGCTTCTGCCAATCCGAATTCCCGGAAATCTCCTCGAAAAAGCCTCCCCGCCCCTTCTTCCAGGCGAAAATGACATCGGGATCCCAGAGAAAAATCTGCTCCAGGGAAACTGCAGCCATGCCCGCCCCGGATCCCCGAGGAACCTGGGCTACGTTGATTCCTCCGGCCATGGAAAGAACCTGGGTGTGCCGGGATCCCTCGGGATCGGTGCGCTGTCCGTCGGGGCCTTCGGCGTAATAGACCCGCAGCCGACTCTTTTCGGGAATTGTCTCTACCCCCTCTCGAACCTGACGCACCGTTTCGGCACAATAGTTTGCCAGCGCCCGGGCCCGTTCTTTCTCTCCGAGGAGATCTCCGAGAAAGCGGTAGGTCTCATCCAGATGAGCCAACTCATAGCTTGCCACCACCACGGGAATTCCCGTCTGATTCTGGAGTTTCTCCACGAAGGAGAGCGTGCTTTCGTCCAGGCTGGACATGCACACGAAGAGATCCGGCTTAAACGTCAGGATTTTCTCCAGATTTCCCTCTCGGGTGGAATACCATCCTCCGACGACGGGAAGGCTCCGGTAGGGTTCGGGAATGAAATGTTTTTCCCGGTCACTGAGAGGATAGTTCCATCCCAGAAGCTGATCCGGCGCCAGCGTGTAGATCAGGGTAGTACCGATGGGATTGGTGGAATAGATCCGTTGGGGAACCGCGGGAATCTCCAGTTCCCGTCCCGACATATCCACAATCCTCCGAGTCTCCGCGCTTCCGGACCCCACAAGAAGCGCCGCCATTCCCAAGGCCAGACAGATCTTCAGACACCACTTCTTCATAGCCACATCTCCTTTCATCTTTCCTTCACCGTCTATCCCATCCGTAAAATCACGCGGTATGCCGGGAAGCCAGAGCCTTCCGGGCACTCCAGATAAGATTTCGGGGAAGGCACATCTTCATATGCCCGTATTCTTCCTCCAGGGTAACGATCTCCACGTCCACGCCGTACATGGAATGAATGGTTTCCTCCGTGAGCACCTCCGAAGGTTCTCCCCATCCCAAGACCTTTCCCCTGGTAAAACAGAGAACTTTGGAGGCATAAAAAAAACTCTGCTCGGGAAAATGGGTGGAAAGCACGATGGCAAGCCCTCGACGGGAAAGCTCCTTCACCCGCTCCATCACGAGAAACTGCCGTCCGAAATCCAGGCTTGTGGTAGGCTCGTCCAGAATAAGCACCGAAGGATCCTGAGCCAGAGCTCGGGCAAGAAGCACGAGCTGCTGCTCCCCGCCACTGATTTTGGTATAGATACGATTCCTGAGATAGCTGATACCGAGAGTCTCCAGAGCCTCCTCGGCTTTCGCCATATCCTCCGCCGAGGGAGAGGAGAAGAGCCCCACGTGACTGACACGCCCCATGAGCACCACCTCCAGACTCCGAAAGGGGAAAACGCCTCCATGAGCCTGGGGGACATAGCCCATGAATCGGGCCCGACGTTCCGGAGAGGTTCCCTCAAGATCGCTGCCATCCAGCAGAACCCGACCGCCTTTTTTCTTCAAAAGCCCCAGGAGGGTTTTGAAAAACGTGGTCTTTCCCGATCCGTTAGCCCCCAAAAGACAGAGAATTTCTCCGGAATCCACCGAAACGGAAATGTCCTTCATGACAGTTACCGAACCGTAGCCGCAGGAAAGTCCTTGTGTTTCCAAACGCATCAGAATGTTGCCTCCTCATGAAAAAGCAGAAAGAGAAAGAAAGGCACCCCCACCAGGGCGGTAAGTATGCCTAAAGGAATTTCCACCGAAGCGAGCGTTCGAGCAAGGTTGTCCATAAGGAGCAAAAAAATGCCTCCCCCCACCAGAGAGGCGGGAAGGAGGTGAAGATAGTCCGGCCCGGCCAGAATACGGACAAAATGAGGAATCACCAACCCCACCCAGCCGATCATACCGCTGATGGAAACCGAAGCGGCGGTGGCCAAAGTGGCGCAGAGAATCACCACAAGTTTGTAAAGATGGACCCGCACCCCCAGGGCCCGAGCCTCTTCCTCGGGAAGGGAAAGCACATTGAGATGCCATCGGAGAAGATAGAGAAATCCCAATCCCAGGAAGATAGGAGGCCCTACCAGATACACATCTTCCATGGTGACGGAGGAAAAGCTTCCCATGAGCCAGAAGGTAATGGCGGGAAGCTTTTCGAAGGGATCCGCGGTGTATTTGACGAGCGACGTGGCGGCGGTAAAAAGAGATCCCGTCAATATTCCCCCCAAAACGAGGCCCAGGGTTCGGTCATGGCGGATTCTTCCGCTGAGAAGACAGGTGATTCCCACTGCGGAAAGACTGGCGAGAAAGGAAAGAACCTGAATGGAGAGAACGTGAAAACCCAGACATATACCCAGAGCGGCCCCAAAACCCGCCCCCGCCGCAGCTCCGAGAAGAGCCGGAGATGCCAGGGGATTGTGAAACATTCCCTGATAACAGGCTCCGGCACCAGAAAGAGAAGCTCCCACCAAAAGAGCCGCCAGAATGCGCGGAAGGCGTATATTAAACACAATAGTGCTTAGAATTTCCGGAGGCACGGAAAGAGAGGGAAAAAGTGCGGAGGAAAAGAGAGACCAGAGCTCTCCCGGTGAAACGGGATAACGCCCCAGCGCGAAGGAAAGCAGGATAGCCGAGGGAGGAAGAAGACCGTAAAAGAAGAATTTTTTCCAGGATGCCGAGGCAAAATATATCGACACGGAATCAGTACCGGACCTTTTCGAAAGAAGCTTCACGGAACACCTCCTGGGGGCATTACAAGCCGCACCATTTCGGCATTATAGCAGGCTCGGCATATTGTGCAATATGACTGCGATAAATACAGTATGTTATGCACTTATATATCTTCCTCATGGCCCCTTTGCAAGGCAAGCCGCGAGACACCGCCGCAAGAAAAGTGCCGCAGAGAATAAAATACGCTGGAGCCTGAAAAATCGGATGGAAAACTGAAGGGATGCACTCTCTTCGTTATAGATGGAAGTCAAAACCTTGCGGCAAATCTTAGGATCACTCCAGATATAAAAACTATTCCGCCGTTTCATATAAAACAAGCACACGACCACCGGGTCTTTTCGCAGCCTTTAAAAAAATGCCTCCATGAACCCTTACTCGAATCCCCAGGTTCTTCATGGGGGGGGAGTCAATATTGAAAAGGAGGTGTTCCCGGAAATAGGGAACACCTCCTTTTCGTTCATTCCGGACTTGAAGGCTCCAGAGGAAACGCCTCTCCGCGTCGCTTTTTCATTCTGTCCCGATTTTCTGACAGAACGGGAACACAAGTTCGAATTCCCGCATCTTCAAGATGAATAACCCGGACATCGACATCATACGTTTCTTGGATCAGCTCTTCGGTCAATACTTTTGCGGGCTCCCCAAAGCCCAGGAGCTTTCCCGCTCTGATAATCGCCACTGTCGAAGCCGCAAGCAGAGCGTGATCAGGAAAATGCGTGCTCATGACAATGGCGATTCCCTGCCGGGCCAGGTTTTTTATAATTTCCAGAAACCTGGCTTGATTCCCGAAATCCAGATGAGTAGTAGGTTCGTCCAGAAGCAAAAGGTGTGGTTCCTGCACCAGAGCGGAAGCAAGAAGAACCAACTGACGTTCGCCTCCACTGATTTGCGTGTACGGCTTCTCTTCCAGGTGTAAAATCCTGAGAGATTCGAGGGTTTTCCGAGCCATATCGATATCCCTCTTGCCTGGTGTAGCGAGAAAATTTATGTGTGGCGTTCGTCCCATGAGAACGATGTCAAGAACTCGAAAGGGAAAGGAAGCCCGGTGGAACTGAGGCAAGAAAGCAATCTCCCGAGAAATCTGGCGGCGGCTCATGGAAGACAGAGAGCGCCCGTCCAGCAAAATCTCCCCTTCGGAAAGAGGGTGGATGCCATCCAAACATTGTAAAAACGTGGATTTTCCCACCCCGTTGGCCCCTAAAAGACATAAAACCTCTCCTTCTTCGACAGAAAGGCTGATGTCTTCGAAGATTCGACCTCCCCCCGAATAGGAAAAACCCGCTTCTTGCACCGTCAGAAGCATTACCATCCCACCCTGTTTTTTGTCAGCAGCCAGGCAAAGAAAGGAGCTCCGATAAGAGCCGTGAGAATTCCCAGGGGGATTTCACCTTGAGAGAGAGTTCTTGCCAGATTGTCGATGCCAAGAACATAAAATCCTCCCAGGGAAAGGCACGCCGGAAAAAGATGGCGATAATCCGGGCCCACCATCATGCGGGCCAAATGGGGAATCACAAGCCCCACCCATCCAATAATACCGGAAAGACAAACGGCGGAAGCCGTAAGAAGCGTGCAAAGAAAAATAATGCATCCTCGTTCCTTCCCCGTATCAATGCCTAGAGCAAGAGCCTCTTCCTCTCCGAGAGAAAGAATGTTTATCCGCCATCTCATGGCTCCCAAGGCGACCACGCCAATTCCCATGAGAGGAGCCGCCACGGCTATCAAATCGGGAGTTATGCGGCTGAGGGAACCCATAAGCCAGAAAACGATGGTGGGAAGCTTTTCGAAGGGATCCGCAACATATTTTATAGTTGAAATGAGGGCGGAGAAAAAGGAGCCCACCACAACACCCGAAAGAACCAAAACCAAAGGTGGCGCCTTGCTTTGGGCCCGTCCGATGGCAAACGTGAATATTACCGCCAGAATACCGAACAAGAGAGACGTGACATGCAACATGACCGTCCCAAAGGAAAAAAGAATCCCCAGAGCAGCTCCAAAGGCTGCTCCCGAAGCTACTCCCAAAATATAGGGAGAAACCAGAGGATTGTGAAAAATACCTTGAAAAGAAGCCCCTGAAACTGCGAGCCCAGACCCCACAAGCAATGCCCCGATAATACGAGGCATCCGTATCTGGAGCACCACTGCCTCTACGGTATGAGGCCAATCGTGTTCTATCGGAAAGATCTGGGCCAGGAGGATTTTTGCAACCGTGCGGAGTGGAATGGGGTAACGCCCCACCATGAAAGAAAGCAAAAGCATGGCCAGAGGAAGTCCCACCAGCAGAATTCGCCACGAACGGGGTCTACGTTGTATCCACGTTTGCATATCGAAGTAAATTCCTCCTCAAAAGAAAGGCCGGGGAAAATCTCCCCGGCACCCTTGAAAACTACAAATTTTTTACTTTTCTAATGTTCCCCCTGATAGGGCACCCCGTAGAAGGTCTGATAGAACTCCTCCACCATGGCCGCCAGATCTACATCCTCAAATTGCTGGGGATACAGCTTTTTCGCCATCCAGAGTTCTCCCAGGGCAAAGGACTCCGGGCAGGGATGCCCCCAGGGCTTAACATACTCCGGACTCAGATAGACCCGTCCATTGCGCACGGCGCTCGTCTGCTGCCACGAAGAAGAATTTGCAATTTCGTCAAGCAAGCCCACGTAGCGAGCCTGAACAAAGATAACTTCGGGATCCCAGAGGAGAATTTGTTCCATGTTTACCTGCTGATATCCCTTGATCTCCGCAGCCACGTTCCTTCCACCCGCTCGATCCATGATAACCCCGGTGTATTTCCCTGTTCCATAGGTATGCAGTTCCGGATTGGCCATGTAACAGCGAACTCGGGCATCCTCGGGAATCGCGGCCAAATGCTGGGCCACCAGAGCTCTTTTCTCTTCGATAAAGGAAACCAGGGCCTCCGCCTGATCCTTTCTGCCCAGGACATCCCCGAGAATGAGAACCGCCTCTTTCATTCCTTCCGTATACGCCTTGTCGGGATCCTTGAGCGTCGGATTGAGTTTAGAGGCCTCTTCCAGATCCGCCACGTAGAACGAGAGCAGTATCACGGGAATTCCCGCCTTTTCGATGGGTTTCCACATTTCCTCGGGAGCATAATGGGTAATGATCACCACATCCGGATCAAGTTTCAGCAGTTCCTCCATGTTGACCGACTGCAGATCCCCGGGCATGGAAAGTTCCTTCAGACGGGGGTAGATTCTATCAATCCCGGCAAGCTGTTTATCCCACTTCTGAAGGACACCCACGAGAGTCTCTCCAGCCTGAAGCTCCAGAATGATATCCAGGGCATGATGCTCAAGACAGACCACCCGCTCAACTTTTTCGGGAAGCGCCACCTCTCTTCCCAATTGATCCTTCACTATGCGGAGAGGGTCTGCAAAAGCCGGAACGAGAAAAATCACGGAACAGAGCAATAAAGAAAAAACCATCAAAAACCGAAAAGTCTTGCAACTTCTGGACATGAGACGAGCACCCCTCTTTAAAAAAATAATGGCCTCTCCCCTTGGGAAAAGGCCACAAATGCACCGTCCTCTCCTTTCCAAGCGGGGAGGCACCCACGTTTCCGTCGGCACCCATGGGCTCTTTTCCATGGGATATTTCCTTTAGGAAAAAGAACTCGGAGACAATACGCTAAATTGAAACGTGAGGAATACAATAGCACGCCATAAAATGCAAGTCAATTGCAAAATCCAGCTTGCCTAAAGCCAATCGATTTGCTGTTTTTCCAGAATCCCGAAACCGTATTTCCGAAAAATCCGACTGCCTTCCATTGAAAAAATGTAATCCAGAAAAGCTCGGGCTTCCTCGGGAAAAGCGCTCTCCTTCAGCAAAGCCACTCCGTAAAGAATGGGCTCTCCGCGCACTTGCAGCGATTCTCCCTTTGGCCCGGCTATTTCCACGGAAGCCCCTGAATAGAATGTTCTCATCTCGGAGCTTCCCAGGTTGATCTCCCGGGGAAGTTCCAGGAAAGCATATCGCTTTCCGATCAAAGAAGATCGATAACGAATCATGAAGTCGATTTTCCCCTCGTCGTGCAGGGAATCCACCATGGCATGAGTTGTTCGGGGAGGAAGAACGAGACGGGAAGGATTGTTATAAATTCGGTCGAAAAGCCCGGATTCTCCATAAAAAATTTCCGCCAGTCGCAGCACCAGAAGGGTACGGTATCCTCCGGGATCCCGATCCGGTGCGGTATGCGCCAGAACGACCCCAGGATCTTCCAGAACCCGGAACCATGTCTCTCCGTCAAGTTTCTCCCTATACACAGAATTTCGCGGAAAAGCGAGAACCTTGGAGTTGGTTACCAGGGGCTTCACCAGGGAAACCTTTCCGGCATCCCGAAACCATTGAGCGAGAAGATTATAGTCGGCGAAAAAAAACAGATCTCCCCTCTCCCTACAAGAGAGAAGATCCCTGGCCAACTCCACGCTTCCTCCGGAAATAAACACAAAAGAGATATCCGGATTGGCGAGGTTGAAAGACGCCCCAATATCTTCCAGCGCTTTTCGAACGCTCCCCGCACAAAGGATCTTTAAAATTTTCATTCCCTCCACACCTCTCCCGGCCCTTTTTCAGAAGAAATCCCACATGGAACGATCAAAAGAATTTTCTTGCGCCACTTCGGGCATCTTTCGGAATCACATATCTCATTCTTAAAGGCTCGTGTTCTGAACTTTCTAATTTTCTTTGTACTTTACATCTTCGCCTTCACGGAAAGTACCCCGTTTTTTCCGTCAATCCATACATCATAGCGCTATTTCTTTGGCAGGGGCAATTTATGCTGTCGTAAAAAGGTCAGCTTATCCCAGTATCCTCTCTGAAAAACGATCTCGCCGTTAACTATGCGGAAAAAGCCACATCCCCTGAGGCCCAGAGGATCCCGCCATTCCATGATGGCCCACTCTCCGTCTTCGAATATATTTTCCACCATGCAGGTCATTTCGGCTTCCGCAAAACCATGGGCAAACATCTTTCGGATGGCCTCCCGCCCCGTTACCGGCTCCTCCGCCACCTGATGATTCACCGCGTGGAGATTGTACAGGGCCGCCAGCCTGTCGACATCCGCATCATTGAAGGCTTCCACAAAGTTTTCCAACACTTCCTTCGGTGTCATATTCAAACGCTCCTCTCCGGAATTTGGACATCCGCTTTTGGTAACAACAATACTAGAATGGATTGAAGCGTACTAGTCCCTCTCTGAGAATCTCCACGCTCCGAACATATTCTTCCAGGGAAATATGCTCGTTCCCCGTATGATCCAGCCGACTGTCTCCGGGACCGTAGGCCCCGAGAGGACAGTTCCAGACCGCCGCATGGTTGAAGTCTGCGGTGCCGCCCTTGGCGAGAAGTTTCGGCTCATAGCCCTGCCGACGCAGCGCCACCCGGAGAGCCCGCACCAGGGGATCGGTCTTTGTGGTCATATGAGCGCCCAAGGCTTCCGCAATCTCTCCGGAGATTCCCCGAGAGGTTCCCATATCCAGCATGATTTTTCCCCACTCCCCCGGATCCGCCTCCAGGGGAAGCCGGATATCCAGAAAGATTTCTCCGAAACGTCCCTTATCTTCCCCGCCTTTCATGGAGAGCACCGCTCCCGAAGGACGATGAATCACGGTTTTCTCGGGAAAATCCTGTTTTTCCACCCAAGCGAGAATAGCCGCAGCGGCCTGAAGCACCCGAGTCTGGGGCCCGGCATCACCGCTCCGGTGAGCTCCGGTATCTTCGTCCCAAAGCCGGAGAAGACAGCGCCCCCGATAACCCAGGGTAATTCCTGAGAGCCCCGAGGGCTCTCCCACGAGACATCCCGCAGGAGGAGCCTCTTTTCTGCGATTTTTCAGAAGGTACCGCATACCCCGGGAACCCGCCTCCTCTCCCACCACTCCCGCCAGGGTAATGCGCCACCCCTCGGAAAGAGGCACCTTTCCTCCCGCCACGGCGAAGGCGCAGAGGGGCCCCTTGGCATCCACGCTTCCCCGGCCGTAGAGCACGTCTCCTCGTACTTCCGCCTTCGGTCCTCCCGGCACCGTATCGAGATGCCCCAGAAGAAGGAGCTCCTTCTCTCCCTCTCCCCGGGAGGCAAGACAGTTGCCCGCTTCATCCCGCCAGACCCGCTCCCAACCGAAGAGGGGAAGATGTTCTTCCAGAAATCGACTGAAAGCCTCTTCCCGAAAGCTTTCGCTGGCAATTCCCACGGATGCCAGAAGAAGGGCCTCCGCCTTTCCTCGCTCCGCTTTGCCGCTGCGTTCGAGATGCTCCAGCCGCTCCGCTCCGCCGGAAACCTCCGCCGCCCGGGCATAGAGGCTCTTTGCGAGCATGAATTACCCGCCCTGCTGCTGGGAAAGCACCTTTTCGAGGGCTTCCGCAGCCATTCCGAAGGATTCTTTCCGGGCCACCAGGGGAGGAAGAAACCGCACCACATGAGTACCCGACACCAGAGAAAGCACCCCCTCCTCCTGAAGTTCCTTCACCACAGGAGCTGTGGGAATCGTGAGCTCCACCCCCTGAAGAAGCCCCTTGCCGCGCACGCTTCGTATCAGGGGGGAAGCGATGTTTTCCAGGGCTCCCCGAAAAAAGGCTTCCTTTTCCGGCAGTTTCTCCAGAAGCTCCTCCTCCAGAAGAGCCAGAGCCTCCAGCGCCACGGAACAGACCAGGGGATTGCCTCCGTAGGTGGAGCCGTGTCCCCGGGGAGGAAACCCCCCGAGTTTCTTTTTCCAGAGGGTAATTCCTGCGGGAAGTCCTCCGGCCACCCCCTTGGCAAAGCATAGAATATCCGGCTCCATTTTCCACTCCCCGGCGAGGGAGAGAAATCCGCAGCGCCCCCAGCCGGTCTGAATTTCATCCGCCACCAGAAAAGCCCCGCTTTCGGAGCACCTTCGGCGAAGTTCTCCGCAGAACTCCGGAGTAAGCATATCCAGCCCACCCTCCCCCTGAAGGAGCTCCACGAAAACCCCCGCCACCCGGTTATCCAGAGATTTCAGAAGCTCTCCGGGCTCCAGGTGTTCCACCGAAAGGAGGGCGGATTGCCAGGGACGGCGATAGCGAGGATTGAAGGTAAGGGAGAGGGCTCCCAGGGTACGGCCGTGAAAGCTCCGGCGAAGGGCGAGGAGCCGGGGGCGCTCGGAATTCAGGGCCAGCACCAGCTTGAGAGCCCCCTCCATGGCTTCGGCACCGCTGTTGCACAGAAAAGGGGTATATCCGGAAAACCGTTCCTCCAGAGCTTTCAGGAATCTTCGGCGGCTCGGTGCCTGGAGGCTTCCGCCGATGGTCCAGAAATTTTCCGAAGCTTCCTGAAGAGCCCGGAGCAGCCGCGGATGGGCGTGCCCAAAGAGAGCCGCTCCATGCCCTGCAAGAAAATCCAGATATCGCCTTCCCCGGTCATCCCAGAGAAATTCCCCCTCCCCCCGAACCGCTTCTATCCCGCGAGTGCCATAGAGCGCCGGCTCCATAGATGGGTTCCTCCTCCCTGCAAGGCATATTCCAAAGGCCTTTCCCTTCGGCTGTCGCAAAGAATGGCCCGGGGGATTCCTCCCTCCAGGGCTTCCCGACATGCCAGAAGCTTGCGCTTCATGTTTCCCCGGGCACACTCCTCCAGGAAATCCCAATCCTCCAGGCTTCCCCGGGCAACGAGACTTTCCTCCCGGGCGGGATCTTCCAGAAGCCCCGGTACGTTGCTGGCGATGACCAGCACCGAAGCCCCCAGGGCTTTCGCCGCCCCTGCGGCGAGGCGGTCTCCATCCACGTTAAGGCAGAGATCACTCTCCTCGTCGTATCCCAGTGGCGGCAGAAGAGGAATACCTCCGCATCCGATAATTTCCTCCATCTGCTCCGTATAGACTCGGGAAATGCGGCCGCTGTAGTTCCCCCGAAGCACCCGGAGACGTCCCTCCTCCAGGATGCGCAGGGAATCCTTGCGCAATGCCTGGACAGATCGGTTCGAGGAGGGAAAGACGGGACATCCCCGGCCTCCCTGCTCGGCCAGAAGCTCCAGAAGCTCCACGGAGTTCCGGGCTGCCGCCACCTCGAAGAGAGCCTGCTCCCGAAGCCCCACGAAACGGCTCCGGTATCCTCCGGGGCTCGTCACGTGGCGAGGAGTGATTCCCGCCCCTTCGCAAAGCTCGTTCATTCGGGCACTGGCGCCGTGCACCACCACCCACTCCTCTCCCAGACTCACCCGTTCCGCAATCTCTTCCATAAGAGGAGCCGCACAATTTCCCGAAGCTCCTCCGATCTTCACAACACCACGAATCATCATAGAACCTCCCGATTTCATACTTTTATGCAGACCAGCTTTTCTCCACGGTACGCCGCCGGGCAAGCCGCAGCCGCTCTAGGCCGGATAAACCGGCATCATGTCCAATCCCAGGGTTTCGGGAAGACGGAACATCAGGTTTGCCGCCTGTACCGCGGTACCCGCCGCCCCTTTGAGAAGATTATCCAGGGCACTTCCCACCAGGAGGGAGCGCCCGTCTTCGGCGAGGGCGAAGCCGATCTGTACCCGATTGCTTCCCAGCACCATCCGGGGATCGGGAAAACGAAGATGTCCCGGCCGGGAGGGACAGAGGTCGATAAAGGGTTCCTCCTTCCAGCAGGAGCGGAAGAGCTTCCAGATCTCGGGCTCCTCCATTTTCCGGGCAAGCCGTACCCGGGCGAACATCTGCACCCCCCGAACCATCTCCGCCGCCGTAAGGGTCATGCGGGTTCGGAATGCCTCCAGGCCCGTTTCCTGTAAAATTTCCCCCAGGTGACGATGCTCGAAGAAGGAGACCACCCGCAAGACACCCCGCCGGTAGGGATGATGGCTTCCCCGGGAAGGCGAGGCCCCTCCTTCGCTGGATCCCGCCCGCATTTCCATATCCACCTCTTCGATCACTCCTGCCCGGGCGAGGGGATAGAGCCCGAGAATGCCCGCGGTGGCGTTGCATCCCACCCCGGAGACGAGAGCGCTCCGGGAAATTTCTTCCCGGTGCAGCTCCGGAAGGCCGTAGACCGCCCTTTCCAAAAGCTCCGGAGTGGGATGCTCCTTTCCGTACCATCGGCGATACTCTTCGGGGCGGCGCAGCCGAAGATCCGCCGAGAGATCCACCAGGGGAACGCCGCGATTTGCATAGAACGGAACGACCTCCAGGGATGCCCCGTGAGGAAGAGCCAGAAAGGCGAGATCCGTCTCGGTATTGCGGGCCTCTTCGGGGGAGATAAAGCACTGGTTTCCGTAAGCGGAACGCAGGTGAGGGTGCACGTGCCAAAGAGGCCGCCCCGCATTGCTCCGGGAAACCACTCCGGCGACATTCATGACGGGATGGGCCGCGGCGATACGAAGCAGCTCCCCTCCGGTCATGCCAGCTCCTCCCCAAATCACTACATGCTGCATACAATTCATCCTTTCCTGGTTGTCCCAGAGACAACATGTTTACCCGAGAAGGGTTTTCCAAACCTTGTGTCCCGAGGCACTCCATGGGAGCTTTCGCTTATGTGTCTCCTCTGCACCCGCGTGGTGGAACCTCTCGCAGGGTACAAAAAAACCCGCCTTCCTTCTTCGGGAAGCGGGCCGAAAAAACGCTTTTCGAGAAACCTTGCAGTTTCTTCTAGGAGAGGGGACACTCCTCCTCTTCGGCCCGGTATGGAACAACAGCGGCGGCTCCTCGGGGAGCTCGCTTTATCCGTTTTATGGACTTTATGCCTCTTCTGGAATCCGAAGAAAGATCCTCTTCGAGAGAGGCGCAATGCTCCAACAGTTCCCCGGGAATATCCACACCGGTGATGTCGATGGAGTTTCGGAACTCTCCGCCGTCGTTGATCTCGTTCACCATCCACCCCGAGGGAGTGGCAAAACAATCCACCGCCAGGAACTCTCCTCCCACCGCAGCATGTACCCGATTCAGAAGATCCACCAAGTCCCTTTCCAGGGGCTGCACTTCCGCCCGGCCTCCCCGGGCGGTATTGGTAATCCAGTGCTCGCTGTACCGCCGAATGGCGCAGCGAGGCTCTCCGCCGATAACGAAGGCCCGCACGTCGAAGCCCTCCTTCTCCACGTACTGCTGCACGTAAAAATTCCGGTGCTGCCCTCCAAGCTGCATTTTGTGTTCGATCACCGCCTCCGCCATCTCCGGGGTATCCACCTTGGCAAGAAGACGTCCCCAGCTCCCGGTCATGGGCTTGAATACCACGGGATAACCGAGATCTTCCGCGGCCTTGAGCGCTCCTTCGGCGGAGAAAGCGAATCGAAAGGCGGGCTGAGGAATTCCTACGGCCTCCAGAAGCATGGAGGTCTCCCCCTTGGAGCCGCAGCAGGAGATAACCTCCCGGGGGTTCACGGTACGCCATCCCAGATAGCTGAAATGCGAGGCCAGAAGCTCGTTCTCTCCGTGGGCGATACAGCGCAGCAGCAGCAGATCTCCGGGATCGAAAAGATCCTCTCCGGCACCGCCTCCCCAGAAATCCTCCCCCAGATGATGCAGGAAAAAAGGAATCCCCCGCCGTTCCGCCGCCTGGGCAAGAAGTTTTTCCTCCGCCCGAAGGCGGGTATAGAGCATTCTCAAAGCCACGGCTATTCTCCCCAATCCTCCTGAACCTCCGGAGCCTCTTCCACCCGCAGGGGAGAAAGCTCCACCACTTCGAGTTCCGTACCACAGTCGGGACAGAGAAGGAGCTCCCCCTCCATCACGTCGGAAGCCACCGAAATCGTTCCCTCGCACACCACGCACGTCACGTTTGCCATTCCTTTTCCTCTCCTTTTTCCGTATCCGTATCGTGAAAAAGACCATACAAAAACGCCAGCTCATCCCTTGCTGGGACGAACTGGCGTAGTCCGCGGTACCACCCATCTTGGATCTTCCGGACACGATCCCGGAATATCCCTCTTGAAGGCCCGATAACGGGGGCCCTCCGCGCGAATACTCCAGCGGCATATACCGCCTTTCTCCGCGGGCTCCTCAGGTTTTAGGCTCCATCCCCCTCTTCGAGAACGCCTTGCAGCCGGTGGGCGTTCCTCTCTGTCGAAAAGTGCGGGGTCGGGCACCCTGATTCATCGCCGATACGATCTTTCCTCATGCCGCACCGAAAGGGCAAACATTTCTCGGAAAAACTCGGAATTTGTTGGAGGTTATTATAGGGAGCTTTCTCCTCTTGTCAAGACCCTTTTTAAGAAATTTTTCTTCTTCAAATGCCTTTTTTCACTCATGGTAGGGCTTTTCTGTATGCCCCAAACGGCCAAACCTGAAAAAAACCATCAGGCCTTTCGGAAGACCACCTTGTTTCTCCCCGTGGCCTTGGCCTCATAGAGGGCCTTATCCGCTCGTCCCACCAGTAAATCCGGAGTATCCCCGGAAGCCATCTCCACCACCCCGGCACTGATGGTAACGATTCGATCCGGAAGAAAACGTTGCTCCCGGATGGCCTCCCGGATACGCTCTCCAAAGGCCACCGCCTCGGAAGCGGCGAGTCCCGGAAGAATGGCGAGAAACTCCTCGCCTCCCCAGCGACCCACAAATCCCGTGGGAACAAAAAGCTTCAGTATCTCCGCGGTACGTTGTAAAACCCGGTCTCCCGCCTGATGACCGAAATCGTCATTCACCTGTTTGAAATGATCCAGGTCGAAGAGAACCACCGAGAGAGGCTCCTCTTTGGCCCGAGCTTCGAGAATGGAGGTCTCCAGAACGCTGTCCAGGTGAAGACGGTTGCTGATTCTGGTAAGCCTGTCCGTCCGGGAAGTCCATTCGAGGAGCGTGATGGTCTCCTGAACGTGTTCCATAAGTCTGGAGAGAGCTTCCGCAATGACGGAAACCTCGTGATTGGCATATCGATAATCCTTTTCGAGTTTTTTCCGCAGCCGGAAGAGATCCTCCTGGCTCCCCGAGAGAAGGGTCACGTCCTCCACGAGAAGGGAGAATGGACGGAGATACCGGCGGAGAAGTAGGAAAAGACCCGAGGTAAGCAGAATGAAGAGGAGAAACATGACCAACCCCAGATTGCGTTGAAAAATAAGGAGATTTTCTCCAAGGGGATCCTCCTCGAAGAAAACCCGCGCATACTCCACCCCGGAGCCCGACGGCTCCGCTTTGGCATCCCCGGAGAGAAGGGAGACAAACCGTCTTTCTCCGCTGCAATTTCCGGTGGCAACGGGGGGAAAGCCCTCAAACTTCAACTCCATTCCAAGCCCCGTACCCTTGGCGAGAAATTCGAGAAGCTCCGGCGTCACTTCCGCCCCCACCACCGCCGCCCCCACCTGGACATCTCCGTAAAGCTTCACCGGAGTACCGTGGAGAGTAAGGATCATTCCATCCAATTCGAACACATCCGTCACGGTCTCTCCCCGGAGGACCGGAGCAAAGGCGGGATGATCTTTCAGGGTATCCCCGAACCGATAGGGATCGTGAGACCTGGCGAGAACCGTTCCGTCTCCATCGGTAAAGAAGATAACCGACAGGGTGACGGGATTGAGAAAGAGCTCTCCCCAGCGAAGGAGAAAGCCCGTGTCCCCCGCCTCCACAGCCCGGGCGGCATCGCTTGCCCCGGCCAGAATGGCGGCGTACTTGCGCCGTTCCTCCCGGAGAGCCTCGAAACGGGAGTTCAGCAGAGTCATTTTCATGTTTTCTTCATTTCGATGGCTCATCTGCTGAAAACGGAGAATGCTTCCGAGTCGGAAAAATCCCAATCCCAGAGCGAGAAGCAACGGCAGAAGGGCCACCAGGACGATTTTCCCATAAAGCCTCATGGAGAGCCTCACTCCCCGTCCGAAAAAGCCGGAACGTCCAGAGCCCTTCGAAGGGAATCGTAGAATCCCTCCCCAAGGCGGACGAAACCCGCCGCGGGCCATCCGAGATGTTCCTCCATGGCCTGCATGGGAGGAGCATCGGGAGAGACGGAAAGCAAAACCCTTTGTAAAATCTCCAGGTGTTCTCTCTCCATATCGGGGCGAGCCACCACGGCATCCAGGGGAATGGGGTCCGAAAGGGCGAGGATTCTGAAGAGATCCCCATACTGAGAAACGGCGTTCGCCAAGGTACCGTCCGACACGGCCCCTCCCTGGATGGATCCCGCCAGAAGAGACTCTATCACCGCATCGTGCCGCCCCAGGTAAAAAACTTTTTTGAAGAATTTCTCCGGCTCTATGCCTGCGGAATGCAGCATAAGCCGCGGAACGTAATGCCCCGAAGTGGAATCCCGATCGGTAAAACCGAAGTTTTCTCCCTGCAGACCCTGGAGATCCGTCACGGGGCCCTCCTTCAGGGCGATGATCACCGCATGGTAATAGGGAGAGAGGGAACCCTTCGCATGATTTCTTTCCGCATAGGTCGCCACGTAGGAGACGAGGGAGGAGAAACGGATATAGGCGGAGGGGCTGACGATGGCAAAGTCCACGGAGCCATCCAGAAGACGCCGCTGCATCTCCTCGTAGTTCCGGGTGACCACCACCCGAAGGGTCCATCCCGTCTCGGCGGCCACGAAGTCCGCCAGAGGGCGAAAGGCCGCATGTACCCGCCCTGGATCGTTGGTGGGATAGGTTGCAAAGGTATAGGCGGTGTTCGCAATTCCCGGGGAGATCGCATAAAACGAGAGGATTCCGAAGAAACATAAGCACAGAATCGAAAAGAAAACGTTCTTGAATGTTCCAAGGCTACCCCGAGTCATGTATGGGCACCGCCTTTCATGCAGGTTGTCAGCCACGTTGCCTGAAAATTCTCGCTACTCGGCCCATACGGTAGCACTTCTCGAGCTTCCGGACAAGGGAAAGATAACCTTTTGTGACGGGGCAGTGTTCGTGTTTCCCCCGTAACGGGGGAGCGAAAAGGTTTTCTTTCATACCCCTAATAGCTCATAATGGAAAGAGCCGCTTTTTCCGCCCTCTTTCATAGAGACTCCCCGGAGGAAGAGGAGAAACATTCTCGTACCAGGTCTTCCAGAAGGATCGTCAGCCTCCCGTAGCGTTCTCCGTCGAGAAAAAGTCCCTGACGAAGCAGAAACTCCCGGCTCTCGTCGTTGGAAAGCCCTCCCCGGAAGGCGATTTCCAACTCCCGGAAGGAGAGCCAGCTTTGGTAGGATCTCCTGGCTTTTTCCTCTCCTTCCTCTCCCAGAAGTTCTCCCAACCGAAGATAGGTATTTTCAATGGTTTCTCCCGGAGGAAGAAGAAAATCCTCCCGTTCTCCTTCAGGGTAGAGGGCACGAAAAAGATCCTCCCCCTGAAGAACCTTGTCATACGCCATAAGCTGGAGAGCCCGGTTTCGATACACCTCCATATCCGCTATCGATCCTATCAGGAGCCACATGGTTCCTCCATCGAGGCTGTTGTAGATATGATGGTAGACCAGGCTCTGAAGAGCCAGTTCTCTTTCGACCCAGATTGTCCAGCATTCCTGGGCCTCTTCGAGAAGCCCCGCCCCTTCCTCGGGAAGAAGGGACACAAGATTTTCGTACTGGCGATCCAACTCTTGCCGCCAGAGAGCCGTTCCTTTTCCAGCGGCTTCGATCATCCCCCGGGTGGTGGGATCCGCATCCATGGCAGCGTTAATTTCTTCGTCCAGGGGATGCACCGCTCCGGCAGGAAGAACCGTAAAAAAGGGAAGGAGCACAAAACCAAGCGTACACGCCCACAATATTTTTTTCATACATACCGACCTCCTGACAGGACAGGCACCGAGGATACCGGTCTCTCCGAATTCGGACAGGCCGGAAATGTCTTCCTTGCTCTTCTTCGGGAGAAAATCCTTCCGCCTTACTTCATAGCGTCGAACCTCTCGGCATTATACATACCCCGGTTCCATGAAGGCTCGTAGCGGGCCTTTTCGAGAAGAAACCGGAAGGAGTTCTTCCAGGTTTCCACCACATCCAGGGCCAGAGCATAGGGCAGCAGCTTTTCGAAAAGCTCCGGAGTCTCTTCCGGTGGATTGAGGAGAGCCTGGCGATGGCGCTCCGCAGTATTCATGAAAAAGGCAAGACTCTGAATTTTTTCGCGAATCCTGACACCGGCGGAAGTCATGACGGAGAGAAGGCACATAAAGAAGATCGCCGTAAGGAACATGGCCGCAATACCGCCCCCCACCACGGGATCCGCCATGACACAGCCCCAGAGAATCCGGAGAGCTCCGGCGGTGACACCGAAAAGAAGGATGCGCTCTCCCCACCATGCGGAAGTGATAAAGAGGAGCCCTGCCAGGAAGGCTATTATCCCTGGAAGAGCCCCTTCACGCTCCTTTCTGTCAAACCGTTTCAGCACCTCTAAAGTCCTTTTCGTTCCCGGTACCTTCCGTTACCGCCTTCCGGTTCTACCGGAGCAATCGAGAATTTTCGTTTCTCTCCGCATCAGGGAGCTTCGCCCTCCTGGGAAGGCGGAACCGCCAGCTCCATCCATCGGGCGGTCAGCTCGTTCCGGAAGGCCATTTCTTCAGGATCGGGCTCCTCGGTGGCAAGAACCAGATCCAAACGATCAAACCCCGCCACGGCAAGCTCCAGGTGGTTCAACTCCCCGAAGGCCTGAATTCCCTGGATGAGCATAGGCACGCCCTCCGCCAGGCCGCTTTCCTGAATGAGAGGCACCCAGGGCCCTTCGGGATCGAGAAGAGATATAAGATCCTTTCTGATCCGGTTTCCATCCACGTGAAGAAATCCGAAAAGATCATCCCTTGCCAGAAGAGCTTCCAGAGGAGGCGTGCTTTCGGGAGCTCCCGAAAGAGACGCCACGGAAAGAGAACCCAGGAGGAAGAGCCCTTTACGGAGGCCCACCACCACATCACAGGGGTCCGCAAGGGAAAAGAGAAGATCCCACGGAGGCGTCTCCAGAAATTCGAAGGGAAGGCCGCTTTCCGTGACGATTCCCTGCATCAGGGGGGCAAGTTTTTCCAAAGCCTCTTCCTCTCCGGATATGTACAGATACCCTCCGGGAACAGGACTCTCAAAGGCCCGGCTTTCGCCTCCCATCACAAGACCCAGGGTCTTCAACGCTCCCACCAGAGTTGCATCGTCCACCCCCATGGCGGCAAGCTCGTCGAGAATGGCCGTGGCCTGTATGGCATCTTCCTGTCCCTCCTCCGCAGCCTTTCGAAGGGCCTGGAGATGCTCCAGATCCAGAGGAACGGTGCTCATGGCCACAAGCCAGGGATTGCCCCCTCCGAGAAGAATCTTTTCCCGGGGAGCCATGGGAGAACGCCTCGCCACCCCCTCCGGAAGAGGATATACCTCGGGAAGATTGTTCCGCATGGCAAGCTCCCATCCCGCTTCGGAACAGGCAAGCCCCAGCTCCGCAGTCAATGCCCCTGCGGGTTCCCCGAGAATGCCCCCGGATTGCTGTCGAAGGGCCTCCGCAAGGGAGCCGTCATCGTAAAAGCGGAAAAAATTCTCCTGGGGAAGGAACCGCGCAATCTCCATGCGTTTCGACGGATCTTCGAGAGCCTCCCTCGACGCCGCCAGATCTTCCGGAGAGAAGCCCACCAGAAGCATATCCTTTTCCACCGACAGAAGCACCAGGGCCATTCCCTGATGAATCACTCCATAGGTGCTCTCGTCGAAGGGGACGAGAAAATAATCCGGGGAAAGAGGAAAATCCAGCAGAGAATCCAGATCCCCCTCCTCGCCTTCTCCCCGGGCAAGCTTCTCCAGCATCTCTTTTTTCCCCTCCCCGAAGGAGAGAGCTCCCTGAAGGGCGAAACCTCTTTCGTCGTAACCCAGGGAGAGGGAAAGGGATTCCACCGGAGCGCTTTGCAGCCAGCCCAGGGCGGGATTTCCCGAAAGCTCGGCAATCTTCTCCACAAGCAGGGAATTCCCGATTCGCCGGCACATCTCCCCGGCCTTTTCCAGATGCACCACGCCGCATATGGCGGTATCCGACCGCGGAGGAAGAGCATTGAAGGTTCCAGCCTCCAGAGAAACCGCTCCAAAAAACACCATGACACATGCTGCAAACAGGCTCCATCTCTTTACGTTCATCACGTCACCTTCTTTCTTGAGGATACGCCGCTATAGCCTTACCCGCTCCGCCAGTTCCTCCCGTCGGGAGATGCGGAGCTTGCGGTAGATCTGGCGTATGTGAGACTTGAGGGTATTGTTGGTAATCGAACAGGACGTCAAGAGCGCCTCCCGGGATGCGCCTTCCAGCATGAGGAGAACGATTTCCGTCTCCTTTTTCGTGAGCCCGAAAGGCTCAAGCCGCAGGCGTATCCGCATCTCTTCCCGGGAAATGCCTTTCTTCCCGGAACGCTTGGAGGCTCCTCTCCTGGGTCTGGATTCTTCGGGAGCATCTCGCATCTCGATCAAGCCCCCCCGTATAGCGAGAGTCGCCACGGTTTTGCCGTGGCGACTCTGTGGTTTTGCCGAGCTATTTCTGAATAACCGCCTTTTTGCCGTAAGGCTCGATCTGTTCCTGAGGGAACTGATCCACCCTGGCATAGATATACTGAAGCTTGGGAAGATCCTTGAACATGGAAAAGTCCGGCACACCCTGGGTTTTCTGAAGGTTCAGGGTGCGGAGCTTCGGCAGGGCGGTGATGGCCTCGGGGTTTTTCACGGTGGTGCTGTCGAGATTGAGAATTTCCAGTTTCTCCAGACCCGCGAAAGAAGCGAGGTCCACGGGGCCCGTGATGCCTTCGAGAACGATCTCCTGAAGCTTGGGGCACTGGGCCAGGGGAGAGACGTCGGTAATATCCTCCCGAAGCAGTTTCAGCACCTTGAGGTTCGGCATATGCACCACGTACTCCAGACTGTCCAGTTTGGAGATCCCCGCCCGGAGAGATTCCATCTTGGTGAGTTTCTCCAGAGGAGAGTAATCCTCGAACTTGGTGGCGTAAATCCAGAGATCCTTCAGCTCCGTGAGGTTTCCCACGGGACTCATATCTGTGGCGGCCACTGCGTACAGGCTGAGGGTTTTAAGCTTCGTCAGCCCCTCAAGGGGGGAAAGGTCTCCGGTCTTGACCATGTAGAGACTGAGCTCTTCCAGCGCTGTCAGTTCAGCCAGCACCGAAATGTCCGTCGCCGAGGTTCCGTAGAGCCGAAGAATCTTGAGAGCGGTCTTGCCACCGAGGGGAGAGAGATCTTCCACCGCCTTGGGCTGCATGAAAAAGGACAGCTCCTCGAGCTGAGTCATGGGGGCCAGGAACTCCAGATCCGGGTACTCCACCTGCTTTATTTCAAGCTTCTTCATGGCGGTAAGAGCTCCCAGGGGAGCCAGGGTGGTTATTCCTTTAAGGTTTTCCAACTTCAGGAAGGAGAGTCCGGAAAGGGAGGCCAGGGGCGAAAGATCCGTCAGCTCCTTGACCCCGGAAATTTCAAGCCCCGTAAGAACGTCCGCCAGGGAAGCGAGCTTTCCCAGATCCTCCTCGGTAATAACTCCTCCCAGGCGAAGAGGCTTGCCCTTGGCAATGTCCGGATCCTCCCGAACCATGCCGAGGAATTCCTCGGTAACACCGTCGGTGATTTTCGGACCGAAGGTGGAACTCTTGGAATATTTGGGATCCGCCCCAAAGGCGGAGAGGGAAAAGGCGAAAAGACAGAAAAGGACCAGCAAAACCATCACAAGGATTCTTTTGTTACCCGTCATGACCGTATACCTCCTTGAAAGCGTTTCTTGAAGATCTCGCGTGCTGCCGAAGGGCGGCACAGACCATGAGAAGGGTTCTGCATATGAAGGTCGAAGAGATATGAAGGCTTCCGAAGGGGCCGGAGTTTCTCGTTTCTCTCGTGAAGGAGGGCATCCTCTCCTTCTCTCCGTCTAAACCCCGGACTGCTTGAGACAAAAGTAGGTCGTGCGGCGTTTTCCTTCTCTCCATCCACAAAGGCTGTTACATTTCCAGGAGATTCTTCGGGTTTTCACCTCGCCTTCCAGAAAATATTCCCCCTGAAACAACATCCTCAATATACACAGAAAAAGGACGCACGTCCCCTACCCAGGTACTAAAAAGAGGGGTGGGTTTTCCCACCCCTCTTCCCAAACCCTTGGGGTGAGAGATCTCACCCTGGAGGTTACTCGAAGGAACTTTTCAATTCCCGCCGGTTGCCCGATCCGGTTTTACGGTAGATGTTACGCAGATGATACTTGAGAGTGTTTTGAGAGATGTAGAGAAGGGAGCAGATGTTCATGTCCTTGAGTCCCTTGAGGAGAAGAAGGGCGATCTCCGTCTCCTGACGGGTGAGGCCAAATTCCATAAGTTTGAGACGCCGGCGCATCTCTTCTTCCTTATCCGGAGGAGTTTCTTTCGCGGGCTCCCTATCCTCGGGTTCGGCGACGGGAAGCTCTTTCCCGCTCCATCGAAGGGGAACCTCTCTCACGTCCCACAGGGCCAGCACCATGAGGAGAAGAAGGATCCCCATAAGAGCGACGGAGACCAGATAGGGTTCTCCGGAAAGAAGAGGGGATTTTTCACCGAAAAGAAGGTGGATATGCCCCCCCATGCCGGCGGCAATCATGAGAAACAATCCCCAATTCACCACCGCTCCTCTCCGATGCCCCCTGCGGGAAGCGTGATAGATCAACAGGAGCCAGGCGTAAAGATCCAGGAGAGTCAGGCCACCTTCGAGAAAAAGGCGGGAGATGTTCGTAAACGGGGAAAAAAAGAGTAGAAAGAGCGCTCCTGCGATGAAGGGAAATGCCCCCCGATAGAAATTGCCCAGATTCACCCGGGGCCAGTGGCGGAAGGCGAGAGCCCCGGCCAGAGCGGCACAGGGGTGGATCCATGCCGCAGCCTGCCCCGTTCGGGGAACTGAAGGGGTGAAAAGAACCGGCATAAGGCTCAAAAGAAACCCCTGGGCGGCGTAGAAGCAAAACAAAAAAAGCGACAGCCGCCAGAGAGGAAAGTTCGGAAGGGGAGTAAGCTGTTCTTCCTCCTCCCCCAGCTCTCCATGCATGACAAGAAAAAGGGCTCCCCCGAAGAGAGGAGCTCCCAATATGAGAAGGCGGGGATCCAATGCTGCCCCAAAACGCATCAAGAAGAGCGCCGCAAAAGGAGAAAGGCCGAAAACGAGGGCCACGTCACCGGGAGCGAAGGTGCTCAGAAACGTTCCCCACTGCCCGAAAAGAAGGGCGGATCCCACTGCGGCGAGTATCACGCCTGCGAGAGGCACCGCCAGGGAGGATTCCGCAACGGGGCTCCACATGGAAAGGGGGAGGGATAGCATACACAATACCCCCAGAAAAGGAAGCCCTCGGAATCCCTTTTTTGGAAATCCTCCGAGAGAGAGAAGCCCCGCCCCAAGATACGCGAAGGCGTGAAAACCGAGGAAAAGCATGGCCCCGTCTCCCTCGTAGCCTTGGGTGGCAAGGCGCCTGAGAAGGCCGTAGTCGAGAAAGAGGGATTCCATCCAGGCAAAGAGAAATCCCATGGCCAAGGCCGCCCCGAAAGGCCGCATCCACCGCATGGCTCTCCTCCTTTCCGACGGAAAATCCGCTTGACCAACAATTTTTCCAGAAAAGATCTCCTGGCGCATCACACCGTACAGCCTGGCAAGGCAAAAAGAACAGAGAGTTCCCGATTTTTCCGGAATCTCTCCATCCGGGGAAAAGCTCTGGCACAAAAACACGGAAAAACGAATCCTTTCGGAGCCCTTCAAGGACATGCGCCGTCCGTGCCCGAAACTGTAAGCACGGACGGCGCACGGTGTGCCATAGCAGGAAATCTCCGGCTGTCACAGTCCTCTCCCCGTTCCGTTTGCCGAGGAGGTACGTGGTTGTTCCGAGGGGTCTATATTACTCTACCGCTATATTACCCTACCGCTTTTTGATCCGAAACCACAGCGGTGCAAAACCCGCCAAGAGCAGCGTGCTCCAGGCACCCGCATTTCCGACAGAACATCCCCCGTTCCCTGTGTCGCCACCATGTACGGGGACAGCAACGCTCACGGTGTTGTCGTCGGGAGGATCGCCTACCTTGGGAACCACCCTCATGAAAACGCTGCGGGATCCCGGCGTTTCAAAGGCGTGGGTCAGCACCAGGGAGTACTCTCCCCCCGGTACGATTCCGGAGATGATTCTGTTAGCGAAGGGCTTCCCTCCTCTGTCGGGGTTGCCATCGTAGAAGAAAAGCGAGATGTTTCCCACCGGGAGATTCCCTTCGTTGTGCACCCTTCCACAAATCAGGATAGTTTCCCCGAGTGCGAAGGCATGCTCGTCTGCGGGAGTGTTCTCCAATTCGAGGGTAAGAGCCATGAGGTTCGTGTTTCTCTCCATCAGGGAGACCCCCTCAGGGGTAAGCTGCTCGGCGAAGGCACTCTGTGGCCTGGCCACGAAAACGTCGTACCATCCCTGATTGTTATCGAATGGCTCGTTCAGGGCGCGTCCCGCAAGCTCAGGGACTCGGCCGTCCGGATTCGCAGTAATGCGTATCTTGTAGTTCCCCTCCGCCATCCCCGCAGTGTTCCACGCAACTGTGGCCCACTTCCAGTTTGCCGCTTCCGAAGCGCCCCACGGGTCGATCCGGGGCGTCCGCGCGGTTCCGATAACCACCGCCGAGCCGCCGCCGTAGGGAAGGGCCTCGAAAAGGACGTCCACCTCGGGACACTCCACCAGGCTGAAGTTATGGACGCGCAGGGCGATGGTCGTTGTTTCTCCCAGCGGGAGATTCTTGCCCAGATCCACGCCGCCCGAGTTCCGGAAGAAGATCCCCCGTATCTTCCGCGCGTCCGGGTTGAGGGGATCTTCCGCGGCCCATTTCCAGTCACTCCCCTCCACGTACCGCCAGAGGCGCGGAAGGTTGAGGGCCGGGTCCGGGGTGGCGTAGCGGGTCGCCCACAGAGATCGGTTGCTGAGCACATCCACCACGTGGGATGTTTTGAGGACGCCCCCGCTTGTTCGGTACATCAGCGGCGTGATCTGATAGCCCAAAGGCGTGGAAAACGCCGGGATATTCACCGTGAAGGCCTTTTCCTTCTCCACGGAGGTCTTCGCCACGCTCGTCTCGGTCGTCCGCTCGTCCATGTGGAAGGAGGCGGTGGTGGAGCCCCCCACCTCGAAGATGTCCACCTGGGCGCTGCCGCTGGCCTGCAGTTCCACGTCGAGGTTCATTGTGACCTCCACCGACTTCAGACTCTCCCTCGTAAAGGCGTCCTTCCACGTGATGCCTCTGGTGAAGGCCGTTCCGCCGCCCACGCCGAACTCCACGCTGTCCGAGAGGCGCCTCTCTTCGGCGAAGTCGCCGATCTGGGCTCTTCTCGAAGGGTAGGAGAGGACATTGCCGTTCATGTGGGCGGGATGATACCAGTCCACGTTCAGTCCGGGAAGAAATTTCATGCTCGCTTCCGCTTCCGGGATGGAGAGCTGATAGTAGGTGGGCACTTTCGCCCCCCCCTGTTCCGGTTCGCTCATCCAGCCGAGGATGGGATAGCGCCAGAGATGCACCCGGTTGGAGAGATAGAGCAGCACGTCGTCTCTCGTGGTGGCCCCGGTGAGCGACGTGGACCTCGACTGGTAGCTCCTGGCGATCTCCGAGCGCAGGTCTTTCGTGGCCCCCCCCACGGTGGTGGTGAGCTTCATCTCGGCTTTCACAAGGCCGAGATCGATCCCTCCCTTTTGCTCCACGCTCACGGAACCCCCGAGGGTGCTCTCGGCCTCGAAGATGTTGGTGGTCTCCCTGGACTCGGAGTCGCTTTGCGCGTACTGGACGTACAGGTCGTCTCTGCGGGTGCTGTTCGTCACCGCTCCGGAGTCGTCTGCGTCGATGTGCTTCGGCGGCTCGTTCAGAAAGAGAAGCGGGGTGACATGGTTCTCCAGGGTTATGTGCGTGGGAAGCCCGAGCACCATGCTGTCGTGGTCGAGGTCACCTATAAGGAGATGAGCTGGCTCTACCCAGAACCTGCTGAGTTGGACCGGGGCGGAAACTTCTTTCAAGGTCTCACCCTCGAGCCGGAGGAGATGGGCAAAATAGCCGTCGGGGGCAAAGACCTCCGTCTTATGGAGCACCACAAGGGCGTGGGATCTGTTCCTTCCCTGGGCTGAGGGGTGGAGAGAGCCCATGAAGCGTCCCGTCTTCAGATGGGAGATGGGGCTATAGATGGGCCCTCTGCTGTTTTCCCACGTGACTTGAGCCACCCCGGAGGAGCCGTCATTTTTCCTATACACCGCCACGAGTTCCGTACGCTCAAAAGGGCTCTGTCCCCATCGATTGGTAAAAAGAAGCTCATCCTTACCGTTCCCGCTGATATCCCCCGCAGCCGCCAGGATGGGCCCTTCGTTCCCGATGAACCCGTGCGAGTGTCTGGATTCTGTGGTAAAGGTGGCCCTGCCGTCCTGGATGGTGACGCTCAAAAGGCGAACGTTCCTTCCGTACCCGTCTCCCACGTACCCTGTGACACAGAAGATTTTCGCCCTTCCGTCCCCCTCCCAATCGGCGAAGGCGATGTCGAACTGATCGGGGGGATAGTATATTTCACGGTGCGGCGCTATGTCGAGCGTATGCGTTCCGAGGAGACGAAGCTGCAGGTTCGCCTCCGCCTTGAGGAGCGCCACCACGTACTTTCCCGCCTCCGATACGTACATTACGGCGATCTCGTCCCTGCCATCCCCGTCCGCGTCGCCGGCGGCAATACGGAGACCGGACTTCTCATGTATTTTAGGGAAGCCGGAGTCGTTCCAAAAATCACTTTCCACGGGATTGTCGAATCCTTCGACGGAGGCTGCGTAAAACCTCGGTCTATTACTGTTGCCGCCGACAAAGACAAGTTCCGTAGCCCGGTCCCCGTTAAGATCCCCCGCAGCGGCGACAAGAGGGAAGGAGTTTGAAAAACCGGCCTTATACGTTCGAGTTCTCTCGGCCTTGTACCCGCTCTGGTCCACCGGCGTCAGAGAGATGGTCGTACCATTCCAGACCTGCGCCAGGAAGGCCTCGTTCCGGCTATTCCGCAGCAGTACGGCCGCGTCGCCGATCCGTCCCTCCCGAAGCGGCGGACTTGCAGACCAGGTGGTCTTTGCGTCGTCCAGCCTCTCGGACCAGGTGCGGGAGCCGTCCTCGCGCTGCACCACGTTCGGCAGGAAGACATCGCTGTAGATGCCCATACTCTCCTGCGTCAGCAGGAGCGCCTCTTCGTCCATCAGAAGAAACGGCGCGCGGACGAAGGGATCCGTCATTCCCGGCGGGCCCGCCCCCTCCTCCGCCTCCGGGAAGCCCGTCGGCAGCAGCAATGCAGCGAGCAGGAACAGCAACATAAACGGTGCTCTTTTCTTTTTTCCTTGTAGCATCGCAATAGCCTCCTTCTCTCCTTGCAACATTACGGGCGGAAAACTCTCTTTCGTCGAACGGTTGCTCTCTCGGATCACGCATCAAACATGGTATGCCTTGATGCCATGTCAAGGTCAAGGGGAAGGGAAAGCTCCACCTCTCCGGAAGAGGTCTCCTTCTCATCGCCGGGGAAATACCACTCCCGCACGGTTCCCCGAGGAGCGTGTCCCTGAGATTCTACCCAACGAAGAAGCCCCTTCAGCGTTTCCGGAAGTTTGGCGTACTCTCCCCGGTGAAGAACCGTGGCCATTACTCCTCCGGGAAGCGTATGAGGGCAAACGCCTTCTCCCGGAATATGCAGCGTCGCCTCCCCGGGCCCCTTCTCGAGGCTATAGGTGCAAAGATAGGGAACTCCCGGCAAAACTCCCGGAGAGATCTCCACAAGAGCCTTCGCCGTGCGGCGCGCAAGCTCCCGAAGATGCTCCCGCTCTCCCTGAAAGGATGCGCTATACCCCGGAAGAGGCTTCACATGGGTAAATCCGTACCGCGGAAGCTCCCACTCCCTTTCCAGAAGCTCCAGCTCCCGAAGAGAACCTTCAAGAGCCCTGATTTTTTCCTCCAGGCTCTTACGCTGCTCCTCTCCGAGGCGCTGGAGCAGCTCTTTTCTTTTCTCCCAGCCCTGCAGAATGCTGCGGATATCCTCCACGGAAAAATCAGCTCTCCGAAGCCGCAGCAGAAACCGGGCCTCTTCGAGCTGAGAGCTGAGATAGCGCCGGTATCCCGTGTCGGGATTCCGGCATGCGGGCACCAGAAGATGCTGCTCCTCATAAAACCGCAGCATCCGACAGGAAAGACCGCTCAGCCGGGAAAACTGGCCGATGAAAAGAAGAGCCGGAAGGGGCTCGGAAAAACTCACGGATCCATCCTTCTCTCCTCTCCGGCGGCACTGAGAAGCTCCATGTCCTCGTCCGAAAGCTCCTCATCATTCCGGTGGAAATCCTTTCTTTCCGCCCAGACGATCAGGGCTTCCCGAAGATCTTCGAGCTCCATCCGCCGAAGAGAGATGCGAGATTCTTCTTTCCGCAACAGTTCCAGCACCTCCTCAAGCCCTCCCCTCTGCAGCGTTTCCCAAGTTCTCCGAGGATCCAGACCAAAAGAGCGTAGCAACGTATCGAGATTGTCCATTTTTCTCCTCCTTCGGGAAGATGCTCTTTTCAAATCAAGCCTACACTCTCACACCGTGGGAAAGTCAAGAGGGAATCTTTCCTATGTTTTTCCGCACGAGCATTGCACAAAAAAGAACACCCTGCAATAGCAAATTATCGCACAACTTCCGGTCTTTCTTTCACCCCTTGATTCTTCCATGGTTTGACGGTACGGAATCCCTGCAGTAAAGCGCGCTCCCGGAATCGATCTTCCACAAAATCGCCGTACTTTTCGAAAGAGCTTTTCACGTGAAGATTTGGCAAGGAGCCGTCGGCATGGAGATTCTGAAAAATTGTGCCTCAGAAACACTTCGAAACCCCGAAAAGTTCCGGACAATAAAAAAGCTCCTTGAAAAACCTCTTCGCCAAAAAGCGAAGGGCTTTTTTCGTTCTTTTCTTTTTTCTCTTTATTAATACCTGGTATACTTGACTCGGATTTCAAGAAAATACGCACCTCAAACATGAGGAGATACCGCAAAGCGGAACCTTGCACTTTCCAGTTGCGAACAACTCTCGGCATGACGCACCATCGGCAAGGGCCATGGCTATATGGAACGTATCATGGCCCACACTCTGTTCCCGGATGCCTCGCCATAAGGAGGAGCGGACGATGAAACCTATCTATGCGGAAAAATGTATGGCCATCCTCAAGCAGTTCTGTCGAGGAACGTTCTTTTTTGTGTCTTTCTGCTTCGCTGTTCCGGCGATGGTTTTCCTTGCCTTCGCCTCGGGAAGCTCCGCCTTCTCGGGAGAACATTCCCTTTTTACGGAACAGGAACGAATGTGGCTGGAGGAGCATCCGGTGATCCGCATCGGAGCCATGGATGCATGGCCCCCCTTCGATTTTGTGGATCAAAACGGCAACCCCAGCGGCATCGGCAGCGATCTCATCATGGCCCTCAACAAACGATTGGGACACAGGTTGCACATTGTTTCCGGCACCTGGGACGATCTCTATGACCGGGCATGCCGGAAAGAACTCGACGGTCTTCTGGACATCACGCCCAAACCCGAACGGGAAGAGTTTTTTCATTTCACCACCCCCTATCTCGACGTTCCCCATGTAATCATCGCTCCCAGGGACTCCCCTCTTCTCGACAATGAGGACGATCTTGCGGGAAAAATTCTGGCCCTGGAAGAGGGCTTCGGCAACGTCGGCTATTTCAGGGAATACTATCCGAGGGTTCCGATCAGGGAATACCGGAATACCACCGAGGCTCTCGAAGCGGTGGCAAGAGGCACCGCGGATGCCTATGCGGGAAACCGTGCGGTTGCCCTTTTCCTGATCGAAAAAAATGTTCTCACCAACCTCATGGTGCACGGCACCTTGCGAAAACGAGGAGCCTTTCTTACCATCGGAACCCGCAAGGATTGGCCTATGCTGCAAACCATTCTGCAAAAGGCTCTGGACACCCTTTCGCCTCTCGAAATGCGAGAAATCCAAAGCCGCTGGGTAACCCCCGCAGCCCAGGAATCCCTTCTCCCCTCCATGAACCTGACCCACCAGGATTATGCCTGGCTCGACGCTCATCCCACCATCCGGGTGGGTATTATGGAAGCCTGGCCTCCCATGGACTTCGTGGACTCCACCGGAGCTCCCCGGGGCATCGGTGTCGATTTCGTCCAGGCACTGAACAAGCGCCTGGAAGGGCGGCTAACCATCCTTCCGGGGCCGTGGGCGGAAATCTATCGTCAGCTCCAGGAAAAAGAGCTCGACGTCATTATGGATATCACTCCCCGGGAGGACCGAAAACATCTTTTCCTCTTCACCAAACCCTACGCCACAATTCCTCACGTGATCATAGCCCCCAGAAACGGACCCTATCTCCGCTCCATGGAGGAGCTCGTCGGGAGAAAAATCGCCCTGGAACGAGAGTTCTTCCTCGTCAACTACCTGCGGCAAAACTATCCGGATGCACAGATCACCGAATATCCTTCCACCAGCGACGCCCTGGATGCGGTATCCAAAGGAGAGGCGGAGGCCTATGCGGGCAACAGAGCCGCGGCGGCCTATCTCATCGAAAAGGAGCTCCTCGTCAATCTGCAGATCCAGGGAAAACTGAGAGAAACCGCCTCTATCAACAGCATGGCTGTGCGGAAGGACTGGCCCGAACTGGCGGAAATTCTCGACAAGGCTCTGGCCTCCATGCCCGAGGAAGAGATACAAGGCATTTATCGAAAATGGGGAGGTGCCGCCTCCGAACTGATCCTCACGCCGGAGGAACAGGCCTGGCTTACGGATCATCCGGTGGTTCAGGTTGCCCTTACTCCTCGCTGGGAACCCGTGGAGTTTCTCGATAAGAACGATACCTTCCAGGGAATCGCCGTGGATTATCTGGAACGCCTGGGGGAAATTCTCGGATTGGAGTTTCACTTCGCGGAGGTCGATTCCTGGCAGGAAAAAACGGCCCGGATTGCCCGGCACGAGATTCCCATGTGCGGGGCGGTGGAAAAAACCTCCCTGCACGAAGGGGCCCTTCTTTTCACGAAACCATACCTTTCCCTTCCCATGGTCATTTTCAACCGCGAAGAGGCTCCCTATATCACCAATCTTGAGGAGCTTTCCGGAAAAAGAATCGCCATTCTCCGGGGACACGCCATGATCAGCCATATCAAGGAGCGGTATCCTCTCCTCGATCTTATGGAGTTCTCCGACGTTTCCGAAGCCCTGCAGGGGGTGCAGCAGAAAAAAGCGGATGCCTATATCGGCAGCATTCTGATCACCACCCACTGTATCAGGAAAGAAGGATTCACCAATCTGAAGGTGGCGGGACAAACCGTTTTTACTACAGAAATCGGCATGGCCACGGACAAAAACCTCCCCGTCCTGGCCAGTTTGCTGCAAAAGGGGCTTGATGCCCTGCCCCAGGAAGAGCGCCAGGCCATCTCTCAAAAGTGGATGTCCGTTACGTATACCTGGCGCATGGATTACCGCCTGGTCTGGAAAATTCTTCTCGGTGCAGGGGTGCTCTTCGCCCTCTTCTTTTCCTGGAACCGCCGCCTGGCCAGAGAAATCAACGAACGCAAACGAGCGGAATCGGCCCTGCAGGAGGCCAAGGAAGCCGCAGAAGTGGCAACCCGGGCCAAAAGCGATTTTCTGGCCAATATGAGTCACGAAATCCGGACGCCCATGAACGCCATTATAGGCATCGCCCATCTCGTGATGCAAACCGAGCTGACGGGTAAACAACAGGACTACCTCACGAAACTGAACGCCGCATCCCATACCCTGATGCGCATTATCAACGACGTTCTCGATTTCTCGAAAATCGAAGCGGGACGGCTGGATATGGAATTCATCGACTTCAACCTGGAAGAGGTGTTCGAGAACCTCTCAAGCCTTATGGCCGAACGAATTGAAGAAAAAAAACTGGAACTTTTGGTCAAGGTTCCTCCGGAAGTACCGCGCCGGCTGATGGGCGACCCCCTGCGGCTCGGCCAGATCCTTACAAACCTGACGACAAACGCCATTAAATTTACCGAAGAGGGAGAAATCGTGATCAGCGTGGCCGCCCTGGATAGAGGAGACCAAAGAATCCGTCTTCGCTTCTCCGTCTCCGACACCGGAATCGGCATCAGTAAAGAGCAGCAGGCGAAACTTTTTCAGGCCTTCAGCCAAGCGGATTCCTCCACTACCCGCAAATACGGGGGCACCGGGCTTGGCCTGACCATCAGCAAGCGCCTGGTTACGATGATGGAAGGAGAAATTTGGGTTACAAGCCATGTCGGCGCGGGCAGCATTTTTACCTTCACCGCCGTGTTCGGTCTTCCTTCATTTCCTCCCGCAAGAAGATTTCTGCCTCCTCCGGACCTGCGCAATATACGGATACTTGTGATTGACGACAATGCCACGTCTCGTGAAATTCTGCAAACCATGCTTGAATCCATGTCCTTCCGGGTTATTCTCGCAGCCTCCGGCGCCGAGGGAATAGAGGAACTGGCAAAGGCACCGAAAGAAGATCCCTTCGACCTTGTGATTATCGACTGGAGAATGCCTGGCCTGGACGGTTTTACCGCAAGCAAAAAAATCCGCGGTTCCGACTCTTTCTTCAAAAATGTAAAGATTATCATGGTCACCGCCTATGGTCGGGAAATTCTCATGCAGCAAGCCGCGAAAGAACATCTGGACGGTTTCCTCATCAAACCCGTAATTCCATCGACGTTGTTCGATACCATCATGGCAGTCTTTGACAAGAACATACCCCGGGAGAAACCTTCCGAACCTGTGGGAACACCCAAAACAGACCTGACGGAGGGTATCCGCGGAGCCCGGGTTCTCCTGGCCGAGGACAATGAAATCAATCAGGAGATCGCAAAGGAAATTTTGGAACAGGAAGGATTCACCGTGGCGGTGGCCCATCATGGGGCCGAGGCGGTAACCATGGCAGACACGGGAGCCTACGACGTGATCTTGATGGATATCCAAATGCCGGTGATGGATGGCTTCGAGGCTGCACGACGCATCCGGGCGCTTCCGGGTAAAAATGGTGAGGTTCCCATCATCGCCATGACAGCCCACACCATGACCGGGGATCGGGAAAAAACCCTCGCATCGGGCATGAACGATCATATCGGCAAACCCATCGATCCCGACCAGCTTTTCGCCACTCTGGCCAAATGGATCAGCCCAAAGGAGCATGCTCCCTCGAAAACACGCCGCCGCAAGGAGATTGCTCCCGAGGCGGCAGAGCCTCTTGCCTCGTCAGCGCTTCCCGGCATAGACAGCCAAACGGGCCTCGCCCGGGTCCGCAGCAACCAAAAGCTCTACAACAGCCTGCTGGCTAAATTTCGACGAGATTTCAGTACCAGCGGCGAAGAGATCGCCCGATTACTCGAGGCGCACCAGGACCATGATGCCCAGAGGCTTGCCCACACCCTGAAAGGGGTGGCGGGCAATATCGGCGCCGATTCGGTTCAGGATGCGGCGGCGAAAGTGGAAGCGGCCATAAAAGACCATGGCCCTGCCGATATGGAGCTTCTTCTGATCGATCTGAACCGGGAACTGCGTCACGTTCTCAAGGGGGTCGACGAATATCTGGAAAAAGGCGGCGAGGCTTCTGCAAAAATTCTGCCTCCGGGGGATCTTGAAACTCTTCGAAAAAAACTGCTCGAACTACAGCCTCATCTCCATAGACGCAAGCCCAGGCAAGCCAGGGAGATACTCGGAGAAATCAATAGTTATTCCTGGCCGGAAGAACATCTTGAGGATCTGAAAAACATTACGCAGGGCATTGAAAAGTATGATTTTTCCGAAGCGGAAAATATGGCATCCCGGCTGGAAACCGCTCTGGCAGATCTGATCGAAAGGAGGGCTCTTGATGAATGATCTTTCTCATTGTTCGGTTTTAGTTGTGGATGATACCGAATCGGATATCGATATTCTGGTAAACGCCCTGGAAGATGACTACGAAGTGAGCGTGGCTCTGGACGGGGCCTCGGCTCTCGAACATGTTGCAGAACAGCTTCCGGATCTCATTCTACTGGACATCATGATGCCCGGCATGGATGGCTATGAAGTGTGCGCCCGGCTGAAGGAGAACCCCAAAACCAGACATATTCCCGTATTATTTCTTACCGCCAAAATCGAGGAGCCCGACCAGGCCAAGGGCCTTGCCCTGGGAGCGGTGGACTACATCACCAAACCCTTCAGCACCACCCTTGTCAAGGCACGCGTTCATAACCATCTTCTCTTGAAACGCCACCAGGACGAACTGAAAGAGATGGTACGGGAACGAACTGCGGAATTGCAGCTAACCCAGGATGTTACCTTTGAAATCATGGGAACTCTGGCGGAGTATCGCGACTCGGAGACCGGGGGGCACGTCAAGCGCACCAAGGAATACATAAAAATTCTTGCGGAGCACCTGCGGCATCATCCTCGATACGCTCACTTTCTGGACGACGCTACCATCGACCTTCTTTACAGATCCGCACCGCTGCACGATATAGGAAAGATAGGGGTCTCCGACGGCATTCTGCTTAAACCGGGAAAACTGACCATGGAGGAGTTCGAAGAAATGAAAAAACATTGCCTCTACGGTCTCACGGCACTGCAAATCGCGGAAAAAAAACTTGGGGAACATTCGTTTCTTAACCTGGCCGGAGAAATTACCTATTCACATCACGAAAAGTGGGATGGAAGCGGCTATCCCGAGGGAAAGCGGCACGAGGAAATTCCCATTTCCGGTCGCCTCATGGCTATCGTGGACGTATACGACGCCCTTATCAGCAAAAGAGGCTACAAGATGCCCTTCAGCCACGAAAAAGCGGTGGAAATCATTCGAGCCGGAAGGGGCCTTCATTTCGATCCTGCCATAGTGGATGCCTTTCTGGAGCTTGCTGACAAATTTCGCGAAATCGCCCTGGAGTTTGCAGACCACGACGAGGAACGGGAGTCCCTGGCTCCTTGATCCCCACATCTTCGCATGGGTCATCCGATTTTTTATAAAACACGCGATTCGGGAAAACTCTCCCGAGCCCTGTGATTTTTGGGATATCATACCCTCCGGAAGGCAAGCTCCTTTTGAAGATCCTTCCGGTTGGCGGATCCCACTTTTTTGTGAATTTTCTTCAGGTGGCTTCGCAGGGTGTTTGCAGTAATGTTGAGCTCCTGGGAAATTTCCCCGTTGGAACATCCCCGGGCCACCAGAAGGGCCACCCGGATTTCCTGAGGGGAAAGCCCTTCCTCGAAAAGATGCAGCCGCAAGAAATCCTCCTCCCCGAAAACCGAAGATCCTTCGTCATTCTCTTCTCCAAGATCATACCCCGCAAAGCTCTCCGAAGAATCCCGAAAGAAGAAGCTCGCGAAAAAAAGCAGCCCTATTCCCAAAAGGCTGGCGGTACGCACAAAGGGCACCTCTCCTCGAAAGGCGAGAAGTTCCATGATCTTCATGAGGAGCAACCCCAGAAGAACGGAACTCATGATAATTCCCTGTCCCGTGGCAACCACGGAAAGAACGCCTTCTCTTCCGGCCCGGGAACCCAGATAGAGAAGCAGGGTAAAGATATAGGCCCCGAAAATGCCAAAACCCAATTGCAGCAAAGCCAAGGGCAGAAAGGGATGTCCCTCTCCGAGAGCTGCGAAGAGAAGAAACCCCAGCCCCACGAAGCCTTGTGCCCAGGGATACAGGCTCCGGAGATCCACGCTGGAAAAACGATGGAGTAAAAAACCGACCCCCAGAGCTCCCAAGCTGTAGAGAGGATCCGAAAGCTTCTGGGCCAATGACATGGCAGGGCTCTGGCGCACCAAAAGTATGGAGAGAAACATGGCGGAGACCCCGAAAAAACAGAGTACCCGAAAGGCCAGCCGAGGAGGGAACACGAATCGTTCTCCCCTGCGAAAGCGGCCCTTTTCAGATTTTTCAGAAAATCCTCCGGGAGGAGCCCATAGAAAAGCGCCGACAAAGGGTAGCAGCACCGCCAGAGCGGTGAGGCACGAGGGAAGGAACAAGGGTATACAAAGAATCATAAGGGTTCGGAAGGTGCAGGCGAAACCGAAGGAGAGAGCCTGAAGGGAAAAAGGGCATCCCGAAAGACGCCATTCCCAGCAGGCCAGCTGCACCGCAGAGCCCACAGCGGGAAGAGCCAGGAAAAGCGGTGCTCCCAGAAACGGAATCTCCCGAAGCCAGGATCCCCAGGGAAGCCATGCCAATGACATGAGCATGGCCGCGGTCCACACCCCCCATTTCGGCCACCCCTCCGGAAGAAATTTTCCCCAGCGGGCCAGGGAAAAAAAGGCAATACAAAGAATCAGGCAGAAAAAGGCATACTCCATGTTGGGCCCCGGAAAAGGGCCTTTGGAAAAACGCGAAAAAAGAGACCCCTCCAGAACGGTAAGCCACTGCCAGAGAAGGATGGTCGCCAGTCCAAGAACATTTTTCACAAATCTCTCTCCCCTCTTTCTTCAAGCATACCATGGAATGGAAGGAATCCCGCATCCATTGCCATTTCAAGGTTCAAAAGGGGGGGTGAGACAAATCACCCCTCCCTTTGACAGATTTTTCGGCTACTCTAACAACCGCTCATTGAGAGCGCGCACCCCACTCGAAAGATCGCCACGAAAAACATCTGCTCGGGCAAGGAGGAACTCGTGCACAGGCTATCGAAAAAATTCCGGAAAAAATTCGTGAAAGGAGCGAACAAAAAGGGCTCTCATTTCCTTACCTGGATTCTCGCTTTCGCTCTCACGGTATCCTTCTCCGCTCCCCTCTTTTCTTCGGAACAACGAGAGGGCCCCGGAAAAACGATATGTCTTTCCCTGGAAGAAAGTATCCGCCAGGCTCTCCGATGGCATCCGGAGGCACACAAAGCCCGGGCCATGATCGCCGTGGCTCAGGGAGATCTCTCCCTCGCCAAAACGGGAAACGAGGCCACTCTGGATCTTGCCCTTTCCTACAATCGCGAAAAGGTGCCGGCTCAAGGCAATCCGGGAGACGCCTACGATACGGGAATCGTCCTTTCCAAACCCATCTTCGACTGGGGGCGTACCGATACGAAAACCCTCATAGCCCTGGAGAACCTCGCTATTTCCAGGCTCCAGGAATACCGGACTCTCGAAAGCATCGTCTTCGAGGTGGAAAAAGCCTACTACAGCCTTCTTCGGGCCCGGTGGGACGCCAAGGCTCAGAGAGACAACCTTTCCCGTTACGAAACCTATCTCGGAGAAGCCCGGGCTTCCGACAGGGCCGCCCTGGAGGTGGAGGCGAGCAAGGCCCGGATAAGTCTGATTCAGGCGGAGACGGCGGTGGAAGATGGCCGGGGAATTCTCTACTACAGCATGGGGCGCCCTCAATCTCTTTCCCTGGAATATACCGTCGAAGATGTACAGGGGTACGAGCCCATATCTATTTCCTTTACGAAAGCCGTGGATCAGGCTTTTCTCTCCCGGGCAGATCTCCTGGAATCCTCCAGGCGGATCCTCCGTACCGAGGAGGAACGCACCCTCATCGCCCGGGAAAACGCTCCATCCCTCTCGGCCCTGGGAACATACAATATCGGGGGAAGCTCTCTTCACGAGGAGGATTCCTGGAGGCTCGGAATGGAACTGAAAATTCCTCTCTCCGACGGAGGTATCACCGCAGCCCGGCTCCAGAAAAACCGGGGACACCGGGAGGCCCGGGAGGCGGAACGAAAGATGCTGGAAAACCATATCGTCCTCCGGGTAAAGCAGGCATTACTAGCTCTGGAAGAGGCCCAGGAGAGCCTCCACGTGGCGGAATCCGCAAAAATCCAGGCCGAGACAAGTCTTGCCCAGGCTCATGAGAAATACCGGGAAGGTACACGAAGCTCCCTCGAAGTGGTGGATGCCATGAACGCCCTCAAGGATACCGCGCTGGATTGCAACCGCGCTCTCCACGCCTACTACACGGCACGAGCGGAACTGCGCTACGCCATGGGGCAGACCCTATCCATGGAAATTCTGGGCCGGGTACATCCGGAAGAAAGCGGAAAAGCAAATGCCACATACTGACGAAAACCGCTTTAAATAACGCTCTTTCAGCTTGTGGAGGCCCATGCATCTTCAATGGCTCTCAGTTTCGCATACAAAAATATCTACTCAGGAGGAAAAAGAAATGAAAACGAGAAAAAGGATTTACCGAACCATCCTATGGATATGTGCCATTACAACGGCAGGAATGCTCTCCTTTTCCGCAGGGACATCGGGAGCGGAAGAAATTCCGAAAAAAGAGGGCTGGGACGCCCATGAATCGCAAACCCGGATGCACTTTCAGGATAATGAAATGGAATTCTCCCTGGCCCTTATTCTGGGGGCCACCGCAAACGGAGGATGTGAAATCGGCGAGGCCTTCGTCACCGCGGGACGTATCGAGGAAGGAAATGCCGCAAGCTGGCAGAAGGAGTGGATCGCCACGGGGCGCCTCACGGAAACCCGGGGAGATCGGAGTTTGGAAAAGGGGCACCCCATAAGCGCCCGGAAGCAGTATATGCGGGCTTCCTATTACTACCGGGCTGCTCTGATCTCCATGCTTCCCGAAAATCCCCTCTTTCGGGAAACCGCGAACAAAAGCCGCTCTCTTCTGCAAAAGGCGGGAAAACTTCTGAATCCACCTCTCGAATATTTCGAGATCCCCTTCGAGGATTACCTTCTTCCGGGTTATTACCGGAGAGCCTCGGAAAAACCGGAAAAGCACAAAACCCTTCTCATGATCGGAGGAGGCGAGACCTTCGCGGAGGATCTCTTTTTCTACATCGCTCCTCTGGCGCATGAACGGGGCTACAACTTTCTTACGGTAGATCTTCCCGGCCAGGGGCTGCTGCCTTTGGACGGCAAGGTTTTCCGGGCGGACATGAACGTCCCCCTCAAGGCGGTGACGGACTACGCCCTTTCGAAAACCGAGGTGGATCCCGAACGACTCGCCATGTTCGGCATCAGCGGGGGAGGAGGTTTCGTTCCCCAGGCGGCGCAATACGACAAACGCATTAAGGCCATAGCCATGAACTCCGCCGTGGTGGACGCGTACCCCCTCTTCGCCGCCATGCCCGTGGCCACCATGACGGAAGAGCAAATGAAGGGATTTTCTTCTTTCAAGGAGAACACCATCCGGGTTATCGCCTGGCGCTGGGGAGTTTCTATGGACAATATCCCGGGGTTGGTGGAAGCCAACCGGGGTTTTTCCTTCGATCCCGCTCAGATCAGCTGCCCCGCCCTCTCTCTCGTGGGAGAGGGAGAGTACGCAGATTCCAACGTCCAGGAACAACAGCGAAGATTTCTGGAGGGAATTCCTTTCGGAGTGCGAAGAGCCCTTGTGGTAACTCCCGCGGAGGAAGGAGCCTCCAATCACTGTCTTACGGAAAACCGCAGCATCATGAGCCAGGTGGTGTTCGATTTCTTCGACGAAGCCTTCGAATCCTCCTCCAAATAATCGATGAAAGCGGTTTTGCAAAGAAGGTGCCGCGAAATATGTAACGGGAACCTCCATTTACACGTTCCCTCTGCTCATCGGGTGATCGAACCGCTCCGGAGCAGGGGGAGCACATAAAATCCGGTTCTACAGATCATACAATAGATAACATTAACAGGACCAAGCGCATCAGAAATCGGCAAGCCCTTGTAACGCTCATTTTCGGCCCGTTCAATCTTCACTGATGGGAACGCACCGATCAGAATGTTACAAGCCTTGCCGATTTTTGCGGATCGAGGGTTATAAAACCAACTTGACTTTGACACTGTGTGAAGGAATATACTGATGCCAAGATAAGGAACGGAAAGATATATGAACTCTCGAGTTGCGGGAGAGGCTGAAAGAACCCGTGGGCAAAGAAGAGCATGGCCTGCTTGGCCTTGAGGTTGCGGAAAAGGCCGACGTGGTCGCCCGTTTTCTTCAGTGAACGATCCAATCGTGGGGAATTTTGGGGGCGGTAACGAAGGTTACGTCCGAAGAACGACAGGAAAATCCTGATCTTCTTACGAGGGCGGTGTGGAAAGATGTCCATGGAATCCGCAGTAGCGTTCTACGAGCGCGTGGAGAAGGATGTGGAGTTGCAGGAGAAATTGAAGGAACTGGGCACGAAAGAGAACGTAGAAGGGTACGTAAAGGGAGAACTCGGGTACGATTTCACGTTGGAAGAAATGCAAAAGGTGATTTTCGAGAAAAATCCGGAGATGACCGAAGAGGAGCTGGAGGCCGTAGTGGGAGGGCTAAACGCACAGGATGTCGTGGTGTTTCTGGGTGCGCTTGTAACGGGTGGCGTCATTATCGCCGGATCCGCAGCAGCGGGAGCTGCAGCTTGAGACACGGATAGTTCTTCAGAAAACGAGGAGGTGTGGGAAGATGTCGATGGAATCTGCAGTTGCATTTTACGAGCGTCTAGAGAAGGATGCGGAATTGCGGGAGAAGTTGAGGGAACTCGGAAGCAAAGAGAAGGTCGAGCCCTATGTAAAGAATGAGCTGGGCTACGACTTCACCGAGGAGGAGATGCGGAAGGTGGTTTTCGAACGGAATCCGGAGATGACGGAAGAGGACTTGGAGGCGGTGGTCGGCGGCCTTCGATTCCCTTTCATGCCCGTCTCTTAGAGACCGTGAGGAATTCTTTCGCTTCATGGCCCGATTAATCTCCGTGAGAGGCACGCTTTCGAAAGAGGTGGAGAAAGATGTCCATGGAATCGGCGGTTGCGTTTTACGAGTGCGTGGAGAAGGATGCGGAATTGCGGGAGAAGTTGAGGGAACTCGGAAGCAAAGAGAAGGTCGAGCCCTATGTAAAGAATGAGCTGGGCTACGACTTCACCGAGGAGGAGATGCGGAAGGTGGTTTTCGAGCGGAATCCGGAGATGACGGAAGAGGATTTGAAGGCCGTTGTCGGCGGCGTTCTTCTTCCGGAGCCTCGCCCGAAACCTAGTGATCCACCGCTTTATGCCCCTTAACTATAATTATTTTTAATTTAAAGGAAAAACCAGCGTTATTTGTAAAAATTCCGGAAAGAAGCAAGAACATAAGGTTTCTCCCGGAGTGGCATTCTTAAGAGATCTATGATGCTGTATCTATTTCTATAAAGAGTTGACAAAGTGAATGGGCGAGTTTTTACGATGTACAGAAGTCCACTTAGAGCGGTTTTACAAATAAAAAACCACGAAATGTTTTATAGGAACCTCCGTTTATACGTTCTCTCTGCTCCTGCAGTGATAGAACCGCTCTAAACTATAGAAAATATCAACGAAGCAAAGGCATTAAAAATCGGCAAGTTCTTGTAATGCCCATTTTCGGCTGATTCATTTTCGCCTCCTTCAATCCCCGCTGATGGAAACATGCTGACCAAGATGTTACAAGCCTTGCCGATTTTTGATGCCTTTGCCCTGAAAACATCAGATTTAAACAATCCTAGATCAACCCACACATCAAGCTTTCCCTTGACTTTAACACTGTGTAAGGCTTTATACTTCTTTCCAGAGAACAACCTTGGAGCTTTTCAAAATATTCTTTATTCTTCTCAAAAAACATTCTAACCGAAACAAGGGAGAGAAACTCCATGTCTGTAGAATCTGCAGCGGCCTTTTACGAAAGGCTCGAAACGGAACCCGAACTGGTGGCAAAGCTCAAGGAAATGACGGCTTCCCAGATAGAAACACTGGTGAAAAACGAAATGGGATACGACTTCACCAAGGAAGAAATGCAGCAGGTTATCTTCGAACGCCATCCGGAACTTTCCGACGAGGAGCTGGAGGCGGTTATAGGAGGAGCTTCTTCGGAAGCACAGATTCTCACTGCGGCAGGACTTATTCTGGGAACTCTGGCTGCGGGGGTGGTGATCATAGGCATCGCCGCAGCGGGGGCTTGAAAAGCAGGAAAGAACAAAGGAGGTATGCGTCATGTCTATGGAATCTGCGGCAGCTTTTTACGAAACTCTGGAGAACGACACCGCCCTTATGGAGCGGATCGCAAAAATGACACCCAAAGAGGCGGAGAAACTGGTGAAGGAGGAGCTCCAATACGACTTCACCCGGGAGGAGATGCAAAAGGTGATCTTCCAACGCTACCCCGAAATGACCGACCAGGAGCTGGAAATTGTTACAGGAGGTTTCGCCAACGAGACCGAAGCTTTTCTGGTGGGAAGCGCGGTAGGAATGGGAGCCGTGGGATCCGTAGCAATCTTTCTGGGAGCCGCCACTGCCGCTGCAGCCTGAACCTCCCCACCGCCGCTCTGCCCCGGAAAGAGATTCTTCCGGGAAGAGAAAAGGGAAGAAAAAACAACTTTTACCAAAGAAAGGATGTGGCTCCATGCTTCAGGCTTCCGCCGACACCACACGACAACAGACCTCACCGGTTCTTTTTAGGGAAGAGGAGCTTCGGCTCTCCAAAATCTCCGATCAGGAAGGGACTTCGGCCCATCCCGTAAGCGCCGATGAGGCCTGGAGACGTTTCGAACCCGTCCTCAAAGAAACCGGGGTAACCCGCATTTCGGAGATCACTCAACTCGATCGTATCGGCATTCCCGTGTTCAACGTGCTCCGGCCGAGCATCGACGGCTATACCGCCGCCCACGGCAAGGGGTTCACTTCCACCGCGGCCCGGCTTTCCGCCGCGGGAGAATCCCTGGAACGCTGGCACGGCACCTCTGCTCCCCTGGAATCCTTCCGGAGCACCTGGCGGGAACTTTCGAAAACCTATTCCATGATCCCCCCGGAACGTCTGGCCCTTACGCCGCACTCCTTCTTTCACGAAGAGCTGGAAATTCCCTGGGTTCTGGGATGGGATCTGGTACACCAGGAGGAAATTCCTCTGCCTCTGGAGCTGGTACACCTTTCTCCGGGAGGCGAGGATTCTCGGCTGGTGGACCTTTCCGAGGGACTTCTCTTTCAGTGCAGCTCCAACGGCCTCGCCTGCGGGGTTCACTTTCTGGAGGCCATCTCCCAGGCCCTGCTGGAGGTCATCGAGCGGGATTCCGTAACCTGTTCCATTCTGGCGGGGCGGGCCAAAGGACATCCCGCCCCGACCTTTCGAGTGGCAAACCAGAATTTCATTCCCTTTCCGAGGGTCCGGGAGCTCCTGGAGCGCATCCGAAGGGCGGGAATCGAAATCCTCCTGACGGATAACGGCACCGATGTGGGAATTCCCACATGGAACTGTTATTTAATGGACATGCAAGAGCCCGTTTCCGTGGCAAGCACCGCCCACGGCATGGGAAGCGCTCTGGAACATGAGACCGCCATGATCCGGGCCATCACCGAGGCAGTGCAGGGGCGCTGCGTCTTTCTTTCGGGGGTACGGGACATCGTCCCCTCCAAGGAGTTCCGGCGTTCCCTCCGGGGAGACGCCCGAGCCTCCCTGAAAATCATGGGACGAGGGGTAGAGGAAGAGATGGATCTTTCCTCTCTTCAAGACACCCCCAAGGGAACCTTCGAAGAGGACGTGCACTATTGCCTGGAATGCCTGCAAGAGAGAGGGCTGGATAGAGTGGTGGTCTTCCGGTTCTCCCGAAAGGAAAATCCCGTGCAGGCGGTAAAGGTGGTAGTTCCCGGAGCGGAGGGATACATCTTCCCCTACTACCGGCCGGGAGACCGGGGAATACGGTCCATTCAAAAGGGGCTCGGCGAAGGAAGCCCCCTCTATCGGAAGGAGGATTTCTCATGGTAACTCTTCTCTTCGGCGGCCCCTCTCTGGAGGGAATCGACCTTTCCGGAAGCGAGGTCACCCTGCTTCCTCCCGCAGCCCAGGGAGATCTGCTTCGGTACGTCAAGGAATTACGCCCCCGAGCCGTGGGGCTGCTGGATTGCGAACTCCCCTACCGGGATCTTCCCACCTGGCACAAGGAGATTATCCACACCCTCAATCTCGGTATTCCCGTGGTGGGAGCCGCTTCGGTAGGGGCTCATCGGGCGGCGGAACTCGCTCCCCACGGCATGGAGGGAGTGGGAAGCATCTACCTCCGGGTGGTCTCGGGAGAGCTGGAGCGGGACGATGAAATTCTGGGAGATTGGGAGCCCATCCCCGAAGGCTTCCGGCAACTCTCCCTTCCGCTGGTAGTAATGCGGGATGTCCTGAAAAGGGCTGCAAAGGAGGGGATATTCTCCCCGGAAAAAGCCGGAATTCTTACGGAAGTCGCGGAAGATCTTTTCTGGAGGCACCGCACCTGGGAAACCCTCTTCGAAAAAGCTCTTTCCCGGGGAATAACCCGGGAAGATCGGAAATCCTTCGAAAATTGGCTCCCCCAGGCACCAAACCCCGTACGGGAAGACGCCCTGGCCCTTTTGGAACGGCTGCAAGAACTGGGCACGAAGGAAAATGCCACGGGGGGAAAAAATTCCCCTCGCCAACATTCAAGCCCGTCCAGCCTCTTCAAATCCCTGAACCGTCGGGACCGATCGGTACCCTCCGCCTCGGGCTCCCTCCGACAGTGGTGCCTGGGAGACATGGCCACTTTCGCCCATCCCGAAGCGGAGGATCTCAACCGCCGGGGACTCGACCGCAAACTCCTTCTTCTGCTGGGCACTCTCTGGAAAATCGAACCCCGCGAAGAATTTCTCAAACTGGAGGAACAGCGCCTCCGCCGTCGGTTCGACCTGAAAAACGAAGGAGACCTTCTGAAGTGGATGCAAGAAAACGATCTGGATCGGGAAGAGCTGGACCGGCTTCTCCGGGAAGAAGCGATCATCCATTCTCTCCACCGCTGGCTTATGCAGGGACGCATTCACGAAAAAAATACCGGGGCCCTGCTGGACGAAATGAAACTCCAGGGAAAGTACGGAGAGTGGAAGAAAAAGGCCGCCCGCCGTGAGGCTCTCCTGCGAAAAAATCCGGAGCTTTTCCGCAAGGAAACAGCCACGGCCGACACCATCCCTTTTCTGCAGCTCCTTCGGGAACATCTCCGGGGGGAAAAACTCCCCTGGAAGGCTTCGCTTATCGAAATCCTCGGAGAAACGGGAATGGAGCTTACGGATTTTATGGACGAAATCGTGGCCTCCCGAGTAACCCGAGTCCATCTCAACCAAACCTTGGAAGGTGCGGGGAAGAGATCCGAGGAAAGCCCCGATGTCCCCTCTTGAAAAAAATTGGGAGGGGATCCGGATTTTTCGAAACCAGAAAACCCGGATCTCCCAAGATCTTCTGGGCACCGCGCCTCTCCTCTACACCCCATTCCCAGAGGGGGTACTGGTGGGGCAGACCTACGGAGAGCTCTTCGCCACCAAACTCGTAGAAAAAAAATGGCGCCGGGAAGCCCTTATGGACTTTCTCGCCGCGGGAACCGTGGTCTTTCCCGGAGGGCAGACCTTTTTCGAGGGAGTTTTCGAGGTTCCTCCGGGGCACGATCTGCACATTTCAGGGAACAAGGCCTCCGTCACTCTCCGGCAGAATTTGCCGGAACCTCGGGAAGAACTCGGCAAAGAGGCCCTTCCCCTTCTTAGGGAAGAGCTTATCCGAAGCCTGGGAGAGATTCCCGAAAAGGCGGGGCTCTGCCTGAGCGGGGGGCTTGATTCCACATCCCTGGCCGCCGCCTGGGCCCCCCTGGGCACTCCTCGATGCTTTCTCTACGCCGCTTCGGAAACCCCGGATAAAGAACTTGCTCTGGAAGCGGCCCAAGCTCTGAAAATAACTCCCTTTCTTCTGGAAGCAGATTCAAGAGTTTCTCTGGAAGAGCTGGAGCAGATGCTCAAAATTCTGGAAATTCCTCTCCACATTCCTCTGGGGCCGCTGCCCCAATTCCGGCTTCTGCAAGCCATGGCAAAAGAGGGGATCACTACGGTCTACAGCGGCCAGGGAGGGGACGAACTCTTCTGCGGCTATCCCTGGCACTTTCCTCTGGCCATGAAGAAGCTCGCCCTTCGAAATCCCGAAAAGGCGGAAGCCTGGGAAGTCCTGCACCAGGGATCCCCCCCCTTCGGCCCCCTGGAGCTTCGCCTCACGAGGCGCAGTTTCACCCGTACCGAAAGCTGGGTAACCCTGAACGACGGAGGGGCCTGCCACGCCCTGGGGCTTACCCGAAAAGAGGTGGCGGAGCGTCCGGGAGTGCGGTTTTTCGCGGCGGATTCCACCACCTGGGAAGAGGCACGCCATCAGGGGCTTCGGAACCGAAGCCTGCGGTATCTCCTCCACTACGATCACCGGCTCACAAAACATTTCGACATGGAGGGGCGGGCTCCCTTTTTGAGCAAAGGCATGGTAGATCTGGTCTCTCGCTTCAAACTGGATTTTCTCTATGCTGAGGGATTGCTCAAGTACCCCCTGCGGCATCTCTTTCCGGAGATTCCCGAAAAGGTGCGTTTCCACACCCGTAAAACCGGTTTCTGGCACAACGGCCCGGGAATGCCGGACCTCCTTCCCGAGGTACTCCGGATGCTCGAAGAGACGGAGCTGGGAAATCTCGTAAAGGCTCCTGAAGTCTTTTCGAAAATAACCCCGGCTGCTCTCTGGCGCTTCTACTCCGCCGGGGTGTTACTTGAGGAAAACATATAGATATTCATCGATAAAAATGAAGAGGAGAATTATTATGTCCATGGAATCCGCAGTAGCCTTTTATGAAAAACTGGAAAGCGACACTTCCCTGATGGAACGGCTCCGGGAAATGACTCGTCCCGAGGCGGAAAAACTGGTAAAGGGAGAGCTTGGATACGACTTTACCAAAGAAGAGATGCAGCAGGTTATCTTCGAACGCCACCCCGAACTCTCCGATGAAGAGCTAGAGGCTGTGGTGGGAGGACTTGAAGCTGAGGGGGCTATTCTCATCGGCGGTGCCATACTAGGCGCTAGCGTTATCGGCGCCGGCATTGTCGGGGCTGGAATCGGCTACCTCTTCGTAGTCGCCGTGGCGGCAGCCTAAACAGGGGAGCCCTTGAACGCATAAGTGCCCTGGGGTATTGTGCGAAAATAACCCAAATAAGAACAGGAGGGACTCCTTATGTCTCAAGAATCCGCAGTAGCCTTTTATGAAAAACTGGAAAGCGACACGGAGTTGACGGCCCGCATACAGGAACTTCAGACCCGCGAGGCTATCGGCCAGTACGTCCGGGAGGAACTGGGATACGACTTTTCCCTGGAAGAGATGCAGAAGGTGATTTTCGAACGGAATCCCGAAATAACCGACGAGGAGATGGAGGCGGTGGTGGGAGGACAGCTGGATACATTCAGCATGCTGGTGGGGGCTACTGCGGGGCTAGGCGCACTAGGCATAGCTGGCGCAATAGCTGCCGCTGCTGCGGCGTAGCGTTTTTTAGGTTTTGCAAAGGAGGAATGTGCTATGTCCATGGAATCCGCAGTAGCCTTTTATGAAAAACTGGAAAGCGACACGGAGCTGACGGCACGCATACAGGAACTTCAGACCCGCGAGGCTATCGGCCAGTACGTCCGGGAGGAGCTGGGATACGACTTTTCCTCCGAAGAGATGCAGAAGGTGATTTTCGAACGGCATCCCGAGATAACCGACGAAGAGCTTGAGGCGGTGGTGGGAGGATTCGGTACCCTCGAGACTCTGGGTATTTCGGCATTGGGGGCTACGGCCGGCCTTGGCATAATGGTGGTAGGGATGGGAGTGGTGGGAGTGACGTTGGCAACGGCAGTGGCAGCGGGAGCCGCCGCAGCCTGAGTCCTCTTCCGGAGGTCGCGAAAATTTGAAAAAGCGAACCGAAAAGGAGGCGTCATCATGTCCATGGAATCCGCAACAGCGTTTTACGACAAGCTGGAAAGCGACACGGAGCTGACGGCACGCATACAGGAACTTCAGACTCGCGAGGCTATCGGCCAGTACGTCCGGGAGGAGCTGGGATACGACTTTTCTCTGGAAGAGATGCAGAAGGTGATTTTCGAACGGAATCCCGAAATAACCGACGAGGAGATGGAGGCCGTGGTGGGAGGAAAGCTGGATACATTCAGCGTCCTGGTGGGGGCTACTGCGGGGCTAGGCGTAGCTGTTGCGATAGTTGCCGCTGCTGCGGCGTAGCGTTTTTTACGTTTTGCAAGGGAGAAATGTGTAATGTCCATGGAATCCGCAACAGCGTTTTACGACAAGCTGGAAAGCGACACAGAGCTGACGGCACGCATACAGGAACTTCAGACTCGCGAGGCTATCGGCCAGTACGTCCGGGAGGAGCTGGGATACGACTTTTCCTCCGAAGAGATGCAGAAGGTGATTTTCGAACGACATCCCGAGATAACCGACGAGGAGATGGAGGCCGTGGTGGGAGGACTCGGTACTCTCGAGACTCTGACTATTGCGACATTGGGGACGGCGGCCGGCCTTGGCGCAGTGTCGGCGGGGCTGGGAGTGCTGACGGTGACGTTGGCAGCGGCAGCCGCCGCAGCCTGAGCCCTCTTCCGGGGGCGGCGAAAATTTGAAAAAGTGAACCGAAAAGGAGGCGTCATCATGTCCATGGAATCTGCAACAGCGTTTTACGAGCGTCTGGAAAGCGACACGGAGCTGACGGCACGCATACAGGAACTTCAGACCAGCGAGGCTGTCGGCCAGTACGTCCGGGAGGAGCTGGGATACAACTTTTCCCTGGAAGAGATGCAGAAGGTGATTTTCGAACGGCATCCCGAGATAACCGACGAGGAGATGGAGGCCGTGGTGGGAGGACTTGACCCTCAGCTCACTATGAGTATTGTAGGACTTACGGTGTCAGGGGCTACGGCCGGCCTTGCCGTAGTGGCGGCAGGGGTGGGACTGGTGACGGTGACGTTCGCAGCGGCGGTAGCCGCAGCCTGAGCCCTCTTCCGGGGGCCGCGAAAATCCGGTACCGGAGTACCACATCTAACAGACACGACGACTGCGGAGTCCTTTTATAGGTTTTGAAGGACTCCGCAATCCTGCAAAACGATCTTTGGAAAAAAGTCATTCTGTGCGATTCGAAAGAAGATCTCCGCCGCATCGCCCCATAGCGCGATCCGCCTCGGCGAGGGTCAGCCAGAGTTCCTGAAGCGTGGCGAGGTGATCCGCCCGGCTCTGCTGGTCCCTCTCCTGGGCGCTCAGGAGATCCAGCTGGGAGGCGAGACCCTCCCGATAAAGCATTTCCGCGATCTCCAGCTCTTCCGAGGATCGCTGCATCTGACGACGGCGCACCTTCTCAAGCTCCAATCCCCGGGCCCAGCGTTCCCGAACGAGAGCCAGCTCCTTTTCCACCGCATCCTCCTTGGCTCGGAGTTCCCGATCCGCCTTCTCCACCGCAAGTTCTGCGGCCCGGGTGGCGTTGCGGGTTTTTCCCCCGTCCCCCAGAGGAATGGAGAGCACCGCTTTGGTAAGCACCTCTCCTTGATGATCCTCCATATAGGAGGAGCGGTAATCCTCCCCTCCCCGCCATCCCACGGAGAGGTCCAGAAAGGGAGCCAGCCCTCGGGCCGCCAGAGCATGCCGCACCGAAGCCTGCTGCCGGGAAGAGCGCAGAGTATCCACGTCCGGCCGATGCTCCCAGGCTCTTTCGTAATCCACCTCGGGCCCCCGGTTGACGATTTCCGGGATATCCGGAACTTCGAGAAGGGGGGCCACTTTTGTCTGCCCCGCCAGGGCCCGCATTTCGATAAGGTTTTGCTCGTAATTCTGCCGGGCCTGAAGCAGCAGGCCCTCCCCCTCGTCCACCTGGGACTGGGCCCGAAGAAAATCCAGAAGGGGCACCAGCTCCTTCTGAAACTTCTCCCGGGTTACCTCCAGGGATTGTCGGCGATGCTCCAGCACCTCCTCCCGCATTTTCCGGTTGAATCCCGCCATCACCGCCTGACGGTAGCTGGAAGAGGCCTTGGCAAGCATTTCGTTTACGGAATTGGCGTAACGGCTTTCCATAATCCGGAGCCCCAGAAGCAGATCCTGCTCCTGCAATCCGTAACGCCCTCCAAGATCGATGCGCTGGCTTACCGCGAGATCCGCATATCGATCCCCCCGGCTGTGATTGAGCCAGCGGTCCACCTCGGCGGTAATTCCCACGGAGGTACGCTGAGAGGCAAGCTCCCCACGGATGGAGTAGAGCCGGGCTTCGATCTCCTTCCGGAGGGCTCCGAGATCTTCATTGCGTTCCAGCACGAGGGCCAGATATTCCTTTTCGGGAAGTTCCGGAGCATCTGAAGAGGCTCCGAAGACATTCACGGGGAAAACCAGAAAAATCATCAGGACAAAAACGAGAGAAAGGTGGAACTTTTTCATTTTTTCTCCTCCCCATAGGGAATTTGAGGTAAAATTTGTTCCATATCATACATACTGCGCTACTATAACATCGAGTCGTTCTTTGGGGGGGAATTTTCTTCCAAAATCCGTTTTCATTCTGAAAGCATCTTAAAGGAGTTTTCCGCACATGAAAAAACAGGTTTTCCGCCAATCCGCCCTGGATCGCCTCTCCTCTCCGGAACAGCTCGATCTCCTTTTTCGGGTGGTTCCTCCCGCGGCGTGGTTCGTGCTTCTGGCAACCCTCCTCCTTTTGGGAACCCTTCTTCTTTGGGGTTTTTACGGCACCGTGGCCACCAAGGTAACGGGACAGGGCATTCTCCTGCGCCAGGGGGCCCTGGAGGAGGCTCCTTCGCCGGGAACGGGGCGACTCGCATTGATCCTGGTGGATATCGACGACACCGTCGAAAAGGGACAGATTATCGCCCGACTGGCCCAGCCGGATCTGGAGAACCAGATCCGGGAACTTGAAGGAAAACTGGAAATTCTCCAGATCGAGCAGGATATGGGGCAGGAGATGGGAGAGGGGAAGAAAAACCTGGAAGCGGAGTACCTCGCCCGGCGCCGCAAAGCCCTCACATCCTCCCTGGAGGTGGCCCGGGAGCGGGCGGCTTCGCTGGAAGAACAGCTTCAGCAGTACGATGCGCTCTACCAGAAAAAGTATATTACCCGGAGCCAGTATCTGGAGGTAAAGGACAAGTACAATGCGGCGCTGCAGGAAATTCTCTCCCGCCGGGAAGAACTGGCCCGGCTTCCCATGACCGCCGCGGACTCCACCACCCAGCTGGAGCGGGAGAAGATCGACATCAAGATGCGCCTTCTGGCGGCCCGGGAGCAGCTTCGGGCTCTCCGGGATCGGCTGGAACTGGAAAGCCTCATTCTCAGCCCCGCCACGGGACGGGTGCTGGAGATTTTCAAAACCCCCGGGCAGGTCATCCAATCCGGGGAAGCCCTTCTTTCGGTGGAGAAAACCGGAGATGAGAAACAACCCCTCTACGTGCACGCCTTCGTACAACCCCAGCACGGAAAGAAGATCGCCTTCGGCATGGAGGCCCAGGTTTCCCCTTCGGTGGTCAAACAGGAAGAATTCGGAGTTCTTCTGGGCCACGTTACCCGGGTTTCCCGCTTTCCCGCATCTCTCAAGGGAATGATGCGCATTCTCGGCAACGATCAGCTCGCCCAGAGCCTTTCCCAGGGCGGAGCTCCCATAACGGTCACCGTGGCACTGCGGCCTTCCGTAAAAACCGAAAGCGGCTATGCCTGGTCCTCCGGAGGAGGCCCCCCCATCAAGCTCCAGAGCGGCACCCTGGCGGGCATCACCGTGGTGGTACGCCGCCAGGCCCCGATAACCCTGGTGCTCCCCTTCCTCAAGAAATTTTTCTTGGGAGTGGGAGAGGAGATGCCCTCGGAAGAATCCCATGACCGATAATCCGGCTGCGAAAACCCTCTGGAAGAATAAACACGTATCCACTCCCACGGTGATCCAGATGGAGGCCACCGAATGCGGCGCCGCCTCCCTGGGGATCGTCCTGGGGTACTACGGCGTGCACCTTCCCCTGGAAATCCTCCGGGAGGAATGCGGCATCAGCAGGGATGGAAGCAAGGCGGTAAACGTTCTCAAAGCCGCCCGGCGTCACGGCATGATCGCCAAGGGATACCGGAAGGAGCCGGATCGACTGGGAGATCTTCCTCTGCCCATCATCCTCTTCTGGAACTTCAATCATTTTCTGGTGCTGGAGGGCATTCGGGGAGACAAGGTCTACCTCAACGACCCCGCCTCGGGGCCCCGGGTGGTGGATCGGGAAACCCTGGATCGCTCCTTTACAGGAGTGGCCCTCTCGGTAACCCCCGGCCCGGATTTTCAGCCTCTGGGAAAACCCCGAAACCCCTGGGGCGCCCTGAAACGGCGTCTCTACGGAGCCAAGTGGGCGGTGGCCTTCGCGGTGCTGGCGGGGCTGGGACTGGTGGTGCCGGGAATTCTCAAATCCTCCTTCCAGCAGATTTTCGTGGATCGCCTTCTTGTGGAGGGGCGCATGGAGTGGTTCCGCCCCCTGCTCACCCTCATGGGCGTCATGGCCCTGGTAACGGGAGTTCTCACATGGCTTCAGGGATCTACCCTCCTCCGGCAGGAAATCGCCATGGCTCTCCGGGATTCCGCCCGCTTTCTGAACCATCTCCTCAAGCTTCCCTATACCTTCTTTCTTCAGCGCTACGCCGGAGAAATCGGCAACCGGGTGCAGCTGAACGACCAGGTGGCCCAGCTTCTTTCGCGAGAACTCGCCACCACGGTGCTTCAATGCCTTATGGTGATCTTCTACGGCATCATGATCACCCTCTACGATCCTCCTCTGGCTCTGATAGCCCTGGGAGCGGGCATGCTCAGCCTGGGAATGCTGATTTCGGTGAAGCGGAAACGCTCGGACCTCAACGAAAAGCTCATCGGCGAGATGGGACGCTTTGCGGGCACCGCCCTGGGGGGACTCAACGTGATCGAAACCATCAAATCCTTTGGAGGGGAGGACGATCAATTCGCCCGGCTGGCGGGATATCTCGCCAAGGTAGCGGACGCCCGGACGTCTCTGGGAGTCTTTTCTGCCCGCATGGAGCCGGTGATGCCCCTTCTCGCTTCCCTTGCCACCGCTTCGGTGCTCTGTTTGGGGGGGTTCCGGGTAATGAACGGAGCTCTTACCATGGGTATGCTTCTGGCCCTTCAGACCTTGATGCAGCAGACTCTGGCCCCCATGTCCGACCTGGTGCGCCTCTGGGGCTCTTTCGAAGCCGCCAAGGGAAATATCAATCGCCTGGACGATGTGCTCCGCTACGCCCCGGAAAAGGAACGCCCCGTGCTGAAGGAGGGAGAGATGGCGGGAAAGCAGCAGGTGCGCCTTTCGGGACGCCTGGAACTGAGGGATGTCTCCTTCGGCTACTCCCCCCTGGGAGAAGCTCTTATCGAAAATTTCTCCCTCACCTTGGTGCCGGGTTCCCGGGTGGCTCTGGTAGGAAGCTCGGGTTCCGGAAAATCCACCGTGGCCCGGCTTGTCTGCGGACTCTTTACCCCCTGGTCCGGAGATGTGCTCCTGGATGACCGGCCCCTGGGAGAAATTCCCCGGGAACAACTCATCACCTCCTTCGCCTTCGTGGATCAGGAAATCTCTCTCTACGAGGGAACGGTACGGGAAAATCTGAGCCTCTGGGATGACACCATTCCCATGGAACAGATCGTGGCGGCCTGCAGGGATGCGGCGATTCATCGGGATATCGTGGAACGCAACGGAGGGTACGAAGCCAAGGTGGAAGAGAACGGCCGAAACTTCAGCGGAGGTCAGCGACAGCGCCTGGAAATCGCCCGAGCCCTGGTGCGGCGCCCCTCGCTCCTCGTATTGGACGAAGCCACCAGCGCCCTGGATCCCCCCACGGAGGAGGCCATCGACGGGGCCCTCCGCCGCCGGGGATGCACCTGCCTTATCGTGGCTCATCGACTTTCCACCATCCGGGACTGCGACGAGATTATCGTTCTCCACCAGGGAAAGGTACTGGAGCGGGGAACCCACGAAGAACTGATCGCCCTGGGAGGACGCTATGCGGACCTTATCGAAAACTGACAACAGCCTCGGCTTCTGCGTCTCCTCTGCGCCTCAAGGAGTAGGGGCGATTCATGAATCGCCCCTACAAAGGAGGCTCGCATGATTCCTCTCTTCGAAAGACTTCTCTCCAAAGGCGATATTCTCGACATCACCGGAAAGACTCCCTTCTTTCTGGACGACCCCGAACAGATATGGTGCATCCTGGAGGGGAAGATCCACGTATACGTCACCTCCCGGAAAGGAACGGAACAAACCGGGGGGCGGGACTACCTTTTCACCCTCCAAAAGGATCAGGCCCTCTTCGGAGTGGAAACAGGGCTCTTCGGAACTACCATGGGACTTCTTGCAAGCGGCCTTCCCGGCACCCGAATTCTCCGGATATCCCGGAGAGATCTGCTGGAAGAGACGAAACTCCCGGGCTCCTCCGAAGCGGCTTCCCTGATCGACACCTTCCTGGAAGGACTCGGCCGGGGAATCGTGAAGGACATTGTCCCCCTTCCTCGAATCCGGCAGAACATTCCTCCGGGAGATTCTGAGCTGGAACCGGATCAGCCCGCAGGAGCGGCGGCTCTTCTCTGGGGAAAGCTCCGGAAGGGGCGAGCTCTTTTTACGGGTACCGAAGATCTGACACCGGAGTCGGGCTTTTTCGCCCTTCCCTCTTGCTGCTGGATTCTTCCTCTTCAGGAATGCTCTCTCACGGCGGCATCTACCGAGGAGCTGCTCCGCCGGGAAATTCTGGAAACCGCTTTCGATAATTTCTGCGAAACTCTTTTCTCTTCCCTGGCCATGAACGCCCGGCTTCGGGCGGCGGACGATCTGGGAGAATTACGGCAGATGCAGCGCTCCCGGGAAAAATCCTTGGCCTCGGGGCTGGGCACCCTGGCTTCGGCATTGGGAGGGAAGCTCCGAAAAACCACCTCTTCTCCGGAGGAAACGCCCCTGAGACAAGCCTGCGGTGACGCTGCGGCCTTCTTGGGCATAAAGCTTGTGCCGCCCCCTGAAGGCATTCGGGAAGAATCTTTGGAGGATATTGCAAGGAGCGCGAACCTCCGGATTCGCCGAATCACTCTCTCGGGATCCTGGTGGCTTGCCGACGGGGCCCCCCTGGTGGCCTTTCTGGAAGGAACTCCCGTGGCCCTTCTTCCCACGGGAGGGGGAAGCTACGTCATGAAATCCGGCAGGACGACCCGCCGGGTCACCCAGGAGATTGCCGCCTCCCTGGATCCCGAAGGATACCATATCTACCGGCCTCTTCCGGCAAAACCCCTCCGGGGGCTGGATCTTCTGCATTTCGGGCTGAGAGGCTCCAAAAAAGATCTCTTTTTCACCTTTCTCGTGGGAATCGCCCTGGCCATCCTGGGGCTCTTTCCTCCGGAAATAAACGGCATTATCTTCAGCGAGGTCATTCCCCAGGCGGAGCGGGGACGGATGCTGCAGCTCTTCGCCATTCTTATCGCCCTGGGGATATCCTCGGCGCTTCTGCGCTTCGCTCAGGGAATAGCCTTTCTCCGCACCGAGTGCGTGCTGGACCACTCGGTTTCCGTGGGAATCTGGGACCGCATTCTCCGGCTTCCGGTGGACTTTTTCCGCACCACCACCGCCGGAGAGGTGGCCAGCCGGGCCCTGGGGCTTTACATGCTCCGGAACGTGGCCTCCCTGGCGGTGAGAACCCTGGTGGTGGAGAGCATTTTCGTGATCTTCTACCTGGGCCAGTCCTTCTGGTACGACTGGAAGCTGGGGCTTACCGGCCTGGGCTGCCTGACAATCCAGGGGATTCTCATGGTGGGGGTCAATCTGCTGCAGCTCCGGTATCAGCGGCGCATGGCAACTCTTCAGAACCGGCTCTCCAGCCTTACCTTCCAGATTCTCACGGGAATCGCCAAGATCCGCATCGCCGGAGCGGAAGAACGATCCTTCTCCCGCTGGGCGAACCTCTTCGGCAATCAGCGAACCTTCTCCACTCGGGCCCGAAGCCTGGAAAACGGCCTGAACACCGCCACGGCCTTTCTTTCTGCGGGAACCTCCATGGCCATTCTTTATGCTCTCATCCACTGGAGCGCCTCCGACGCATCCTATGACACGGGACGCTTCATGGCTTTCTGGACCGCCTTCGCCGCCCTTCAGGGCTCCTTTCTCCAGGTGATCAGCTCCACCACCTCTACCCTGAACGTGCTCCCCCTCCTGGAAAACCTGAAACCCCTTCTGGAGACGGAGCCCGAAACGGGAGAACGCAAGAGCGACCCCGGCATAATCACGGGGCGCATCGACCTGGACCGAGTAACCTTCCGCTACCGCAGCGACGGGCCTCCGGTGCTCCGGAACCTGAGCTTTTCCGCGAAACCCGGAGAATTTATTGCGGTGGTAGGCCCTTCGGGAGCGGGAAAATCAACCCTTATCCGGCTTCTTCTCGGCTTCGATCGCCCCGAATCGGGGGGGGTCTTCTTCGACAGCAAGGATCTGGGAAATCTGGACTTGAAAAAACTCCGGGAACAGATCGGGGTGGTTCTTCAGGGAGGCGGGCTCTTGCCCGGGGATATCGCCTCCAACGTTCGCTGCTCCCGCCCCCTTTCTCTGGCCCAGGTGGAGGAGGCCCTCGCCAGGGCGGGAATGAAGGACGATCTGGCGGACATGCCCATGGGAGTGCACACGGTGATCACCGAAGGAGCCAACACCATTTCGGGAGGGCAGAAACAGCGGCTTCTCATCGCCCGGGCCCTGGCGGGAAATCCCAAGGTACTTCTCTTCGACGAGGCCACCAGCGCCCTGGATAACCGTACCCAGGAGCTGGTGAGCCAAAGCCTGGAAAATATCGAAGCCACCCGCATCGTGGTGGCCCATCGGCTCTCCACCGTGATGGGAGCGGATCGGATTCTGGTACTCCAGCAGGGGCAGCTTGTGGAGGAAGGAACCTACCGGGAGCTTTTCGCCAAGGGCGGCCTTTTTACGGAACTCGCCCGGCGGCAGGTGGTGTAAATCCCACCGGGCGAGGAAAAGTAACGAAAACGGGCTATCCTCTTCCGAGCAGGGCCTCCACCTCGTTTCGGCGGGGAATGCCCGGCTGGGCTCCCAGAGTTTCGCAGGCCAGGGCTCCGGCACAGCAGGCGAAACGCACCGCCTCCTCCAGAGGCTTTTTCTCGCTCAGGGCAACTCCCAGGGCACCGGTAAAGGTGTCTCCCGCTCCGGTGGTATCCACCACGGAAACCGGAAAAGAAGGCACCTTGCCGGAACTCTCCCGGGTAAAGTAGGCAGCTCCTTCCTCCCCCAGGGTTACCACCACCGAAGGCACTCCCCTTTCCAGAATGCGCGCCGCCCCGGAAGCCACGTCCTCGGTGCCGCTCGCCTGGGCAAGTTCGATACGGTTCGGCACGAAGAGGTCTACCAAGGAGTAGATCTCCTCGGGAAGCTCCGTCCAGGGGGCGGGATTCAGAATCGTGGCAACCCCCATCTTCCGAGCCATGCGGAAAGCCGCCATCACTGCCGATACGGGAACTTCCAGCTGGGCCAGCAACATTGAGGCTCCCCGCAAAAGGCTCCGGGAGTTTTCCAAATCCTCCGGAAGGAGCCGGGAATTTGCCCCCGGGGCAACGATGATGCTGTTATCTCCCTCCACGATGTTGATGATCGCCACTCCCGTGGGCTCCAAAGGAGCACGATACACGCCCCGCACATCCACTCCTTCCAGGGCCAGGGCCTCTTTGAGGCGGCTTCCGTAAGCATCCTCTCCCACCCGGCCGATATGGGCCACCTCAGCCCCCAGCCGGGCGCAGGCCAGGGATTGATTGGCCCCCTTACCTCCGCAGGCATCCCCGAAGGGCCCTCCGAGAAGGGTTTCCCCCAGGGCGGGGAGCCGGGGAGCGTGCATAATAAGATCCATGTTCAAAGAGCCCACCACAACGATTCGGGACAATCCAACCACTTCCTTTTTGTCGTGTCATATAACCCCATCCATGTATACCATGGATTCGCAAAATTCTTTTCTCCACTTGACAGAAGTATTTTCATAGCCTAGCATGAGGAAAAGGTTTGCGCAATCGTTTGCTTTTGTCGAAAACCTTTTTCCAAGGGAACGCAAGGAGGCATGGAAAAGCATGGCCACCATGAAGGATATCGCGAGACAGGCGGGAGTATCCATAACCACCGTATCTCACGTGCTGAACGAAACCCGTTTCGTGAGCGAAAAAGTCCAGAACCGAGTTCTCCAGGCCATGAAAGAGCTGGATTATCAGCCCAACATACTGGCTCGGGGGCTTCGGCGGGGAAAATCCCATACTCTGGGGCTCATCGTTCCCGACGTGACCAACCCCTACTTCGCCGAAATTGCCCGGAGCGTGGAAGATGCCTGCGCCGCCCAGGGATACGGAGTGATTCTCTGCAACTCCGACAGCCGGAGAGAACGCCAGAAAAACGCCGTGGAGGTGCTGGCATCGAACCGGGTAGGAGGACTCATTCTGGTAAACGTGGGAATGACCCGCCGGGAGGCGGCGATTTTCGAAAATCTGGAAATTCCTCTGGTCATGCTGGATCGGGAGATTCCGGGATTTCCCGTAGATTCCATTCAGGTGGATAACGCCCTGGGAGGCCGCCAGGCCACGGAACACCTTCTTTCTCTGAGACACCGTCATATCGCCTGCCTGGGAGGGCCTTCTCAGGTCTCTCCCAGCAGCGACCGGGTTAAGGGGTACGTCCAGGCCCTGAAAGATGCGGGCATCGAGATGGATCCGGACCTCATCTTTCGAGGCGATTTCACTCCTGAAGGGGGGTATCGCTGCGCCCAGCGAATGATGGCTCGAAAAAAGCCTCTTCCCACGGCGCTTTTCGCCTGCAACGACCTCATGGCTTTCGGAGCCATCACCGCCTTCTGCGAAAATCGACTCCGGATTCCCGAAGATATTTCCGTGGTGGGCTTCGACGACATTCGGCTGGCTTCGTATTTCAATCCCGCTCTCTCCACGGTGGCCCAGCCCCGGCAGGAAATGGGGCATATGGCGGTCAGCCTTTTGCTGGAACGCATGAATCAAGGCGACAACACTCCGAACAAACAGGTGCTTCTGAAGACGGAACTTCGAGTCCGGGAGTCCTCGGGAGCCGTTCCGGGAGGTGATCCTCGAGGATAGAGAAAACATTTTTTCATCAGAAGGTTCGTATGGAAATCGCCACCCCTCCGGGGGGAGGGGGCCCGGCGGAAAACACGGTGTGTCATCATTCCATGTCTACGAAGGAGGATTTTGAAATTATGAAAAAAAGAACCTTTTTTACGGCTTTTGTCTGCCTCGTCTGCGCCTTTGCATTTCTGACGGCTTCCCTTCAGCCCGCCTCGGCGGAACCCGTAAAGGTAGCTCTGGTACTTGCGGGATTTCTGGGGGACAAATCCTTTAACGACTCCGCCTACGAAGGACTTGAGCAGGCCATAAAGGACTTCGGCATCGAGGTCAAGGTCATGGAGTCCAAAAATCCCGGTGACTGGGAATCCAACGTCATGGCCATGGCCGCATCGGGATACGATCTCGTGCTGGGATGCAGCACCCAGATTGCGGAACTCGTGGCGAAACATGCCGCGGAATTTCCGGATGTGAAGTTCGGCGTCATCGACGGTGCCGTGAAGGCCCCCAACGTACAGTCCATCGTTTTTGCCCAGAACGAGGGTTCCTTTCTGGCGGGAGCCGCTGCGGCCCTCTTCACCACCAAGACGGATCTTCCCGGCGTGAACGACAAGAAAATCATCGGCTGGGTAGGGGGCATGGATATTCCGGTGCTCCACGACTTTCTGGTGGGCTACGAGCAGGGAGCCAAGTACGTGGATCCGGACATGAAAATTCTGGTCTCCTTCGCGGGCACCTTCAACGATCCTCTCAAGGGCAAGGAGCTTACCCTGGCCCAGTACGACCAGGGCGCGGATATCGTGATGAACGTGGCCTCCAATACGGGGAACGGCATTCTCGAAGCCGCCAACGAAACGGGCAAGTACGCCATCGGCGTGGACCTCAATCAGGATGCCATCTATCCCGGCCATATTCTCACCTCCATGCTGAAGCGGGTGGATCAGGCGAGCTACAAGCTGGTGAAGGACGTGGTGGAAAACACCTTCGTGGGAGATACGGTCATCGAAATGGGCATCGCCTCGGGAGGCGTGAGCCTTACGGACATGTCCGTCATGAAGGAAGCTCTGGGAGAGAAGTTCCCCCAGGATCTGCTGGATAAAATTCAGGCTCTTACCGAAGAGGTCAAGAACGGCACCATTACGGTGGAGGCCTACGAGGGCTTCCAGCGCAACTAGTACTCCCTTTCTCTCCGGGGCGGCTCCTTCGAGAGCCGCCCCTTTATGTCAATTCCGATTGGAGTGGTGAGATTGGCGACGGAAAATCTCGTAACCCTGCGAAATATCGTGAAGACCTTTCCCAACGTCCGGGCCATCGACGGAGGGAATTTCGACCTCCGCCCCGGAGAGATTCACTCTCTCATCGGAGAAAACGGGGCGGGCAAATCCACTTTGATGAAAACCCTCTACGGCCTTTACGAGCCCGAGGAAGGGGAAATTTTCCTTCGGGGAGAACGCCTCGAATCTCTTACCCCCTCCGAGGCCATCCGCCGGGGCATCGGCATGGTGCATCAGGAATTCATGCTCGTTCAGGAGCTCTCGGTGTTGGAAAACATCATTCTCGGAGCGGAACCCCGAAAGGGACATCGCATCGACTTCGACGAGGCCACCCGAAAGATACGCCATTACATAGAAAGCTACGACCTTTCCATCCAGCTTCACAAAAAAGTGAATGAAATCTCTGTGGGGGAAGCCCAGAGAGTGGAAATCATAAAGACCCTCTACCGGGGAGCGGAAATTCTGATTCTCGACGAGCCCACCGCAGTACTCACTCCTCAGGAGGCATCCCGGCTCTTCAGCATTCTCCGCATTCTGCGCAAGGACGGCAAATCCATCGTCTTCATCTCCCACAAACTTCAGGAGGTTATGGAGATCAGCGACCGGATCACGGTAATGCGTCACGGAAAACACGTGGGCACCCGGAACCGTTCGGAAACCTCCATGCAGGAACTCGCCCGGCTCATGGTGGGACGGGAGGTCTTTCTCGGAATCCAGCGATCCCGAGCTGCCGAGGCGGGAGAAAAGATCCTTTCGGTGGAAAACATCTTCGTTCCCAGCAAAAAAGAACTCTCCAAGCTTCGGGGCATTTCTTTCGACGTCCGCCGAGGCGAGATCTTCGGCATCGCCGGCATCGACGGCAACGGCCAGAGCGAGCTGGTGGAAGCCATCGCGGGACTCCGGAAGGTGGAAAAGGGAGCTATCCGCCTCCGGGGCAAAGAGATTCAGAACCGCACTCCCCTGGAGGTACGCCGCGCCGGAGTGGCTCACATTCCCGAGGACCGAAACGCCCGGGGCCTCAATCGCAAGATGACCACCGAAGAAAACCTGGGAGGCTTGGCTTTTCGAAAAAACCCCCTCTCCCGGGGACTTGCCCTTTCCGCCCGGGAACTCCGCCGTTTCGCGGAAAGGCTCATCCGGGCCTTCGATATTCGACCTTCCAAACCGGATCTCCCCACCCAGAATCTTTCGGGAGGGAACGCTCAGAAAATCGTTCTCGCCCGGGAGATCGACGCGGAAGGGGATCTGCTCCTGGCATCCCAGCCCACCCGGGGAGTGGATGTGGGATCCATCGAAAATATCCGCAAGGCTCTGGTGGCGGCCCGGGATCGGGGAACCGCCATCCTTCTCGTCTCCGCAGATCTGGAGGAGATTCTCTCCCTTTGCGACCGCATGGCGGTGCTCTTCGAGGGGCGCATTACCGGAATCCTCCGGGCGGAAGAAGCGGATGAACAGCGTTTGGGACTGCTCATGACGGGAGGATCGGAACATGCGTAAGAACGCGCTCTACAACACGCTCTTCACCATCGTGGTTTCCCTTCTCTTCGGAGCCCTGGTTATTTTCCTTCTCGGGGAAAATCCCCTGGAGGCTTACCGGGAGCTCCTGCGAGGAGCCTTCTGGGGAAAGTTCAACTTCGGAGGCACCCTGGAACGCTTCGTCCCCCTTCTTCTCACTTCCCTGGCCTTCGCGGTGTCCTCCAAGGTGGCGGTCTTCAACGTGGGAGTGGAGGGAGAACTCTATCTCGGAGCCATCGCCGCCGCCTGGGCGGGAGCGGCCTTTACGGGGCTTCCCGCACTGCTCCATATTCCTCTCTGCATTCTGGTGGCCATGATCGCCGGAGGCGCCTGGGCAGCCATTCCGGGAGCCCTCAAGGCCTACTACAAGGTGAACGAGGTCTGTACCACCATTCTCTTCAACTACGTGGCCATCTACATTACCTCCTATCTCGTGGGATATCCCCTCTCGGCAAAGACCGGGGTTCCCCAGACAGCTCCTCTGGAGGAGAGCGCCATCCTGGGGCGCATTCTCATGCCGAGCCGGGCCAATACGGGGCTCTATATCGCCCTGGCAGCCCTGATAATCGTCTACTGGCTGGTGCACCACAGCACCTGGGGATACCGCATGCGGAGCGTGGGGGACAATCCGGGCTACGCCGCCCACGTGGGCATCAACCCTCAACGCACCATGGTGTGGGGCATGGTCCTGAGCGGTGCCCTGGGAGGGCTGGCGGGAGCCATCGAGGTCATGGGAATCTACGGCTCTTTTCTGGATAACTTCTCCGTGGGCATCGCCTTCGACGGCATGCTGGCCTCCCTCATCGCCCGGAACGACATCCGGCTTCTTCCGGTGCTGGCCTTCTTTCTGGCGGCCCTCAAGGCGGGAGCCCTGGGAATGGAGCGCTTTACGGGAATTCCCAAGTCCCTGGTGGACGCCATCATCGCCATGTTCATTCTTCTCGCCGCCATGGAAGGGCTTTTTCTCCTGCGCCGCCGTAGAAAAGCCGCCCTTCGGGAACAGGAGGATTAAGCCATGTGGGACAATCTTTCTCTGGTTTTCAACGTTACCCTGATTCACGCCACCATTCGTGCCTCCACGCCCATTCTCTTCGCCACCCTGACCTGTATTCTTACCCAGCAGGCGGATATCCTGAACATCGGAGTGGAGGGCATCATGCTCTGCGGAGCCTTCACCGCGGTGGCCACGAGCTACCTCACGGGAAGCTGGGTTCTGGCCCTGGCCGCCGCCATGGGGGTAGGGCTTCTCATCGCGGCCATCATGGGTTTCGCCCACCTCAAGTACAAGGCGGACATCTTCGTGGTGGGCATGGCCATCAACATGCTCGCCCTGGCGGTAACCCGGTTTCTGCTGCAAAAGGTTCTGCACACCTCGGGATCCTTCTACGATAGCGCCATCGTTCCCCTTCCCCGGCTGCACTTCGATTTTCTTTCGGGAAACGAGGTTATCAACACCCTTTTCAACAACTACTCCCTCTTCGAACCTCTGGGAATTCTCCTGGTCTTCGTGCTCCAGTGGGTTCTCTACCGCACCGTCTGGGGCCTTCGGCTCCGAAGCGTGGGGCTCCACCCTCTGGCGGCGTCCACTGCGGGAATTCACGTTTTCCGGCGGAAATTCGAGGTAATGCTCTACTCGGGACTTCTCGGAGGCATGGCGGGAGCCTATCTCTCCCTGGGATACTCCCGGCTCTTCGCGGAAAACATGACCAATGGCCGGGGCTTCATGGGAGTGGCGGCCATGTTTTTCGGCGGCGGAGATCCTATCCGAAGCTGGATCGGCTGTCTCATTTTCGGCTTCACGGATTCCGTGGGATCCCGGCTCCAATCCCTGGGGCTTCCCTCCCAGTTCATTCTCATGATTCCCTACGTGGCTACCATTACCGTGCTCTCCCTCGCCATGATCCGCAAGAATAGAAAGGAAAGGAAAGCCCAGAGTTCCCTCAAGATCTCGGAAACGAAAGAATAGATTTCGACTTCAAAGGAGCGATTTCTTCATGACCAAAAAACCTGTAAAAATCATTCTCGACATGGATCCCGGCCACGACGACGCGGTGGCCATGATGCTCGCCTGGGCTCATCCCCGGATCGACCTTCAGGCCATTACGGTGGTGGCGGGGAATCAGACCCTGGAAAAGACCGCCCGAAACGCCCTCAACGTGGCCACCGCCCTGGGGGTCAGGGGGGTTCCCGTGGCGGCGGGCATGTCCGGCCCCATGGTACGGCGCCAGGTTATCGCCGACGACATTCACGGCGTCACCGGCCTGGATGGCCCCACCTTCGGGGAGCCCACGGTTTCCCTGGACAGCCGTCATGCGGTGCAGCTCATCATCGAGATTCTCATGAGCTCCGCCGGGGACATCACCCTGGTTCCCACGGGGCCTCTCTCGAACATCGCCATGGCCATGCGGCTGGAACCCCGGATCATCGAAAAGATCGAGCGCATCGTCCTCATGGGAGGATCCTATCAGCTGGGGAACATCACCTCCGCGGCGGAATTCAACATCTTCGCGGATCCCGAAGCGGCCCACGTGGTCTTCTCCTCGGGACGACCTCTGGTGATGATGGGGCTGGATCTCACCCGGCAGGCCAAGGTATTTCCCTCGGTGGTGGAACGGATGCGGGAAATCGGCAATCCCGTTTCCCAGCTCTTCGTGGAGCTCATAGAATTCTTTGCCAAGACCCAGAAGGAAGTCTTCGGCTGGGAGGGGCCTCCTCTCCACGACCCCACCACCGTGGCCTGGCTCATCGACCCCACCCTTATAAAGACCAAACCCATGGCGGTGGAGGTGGAACTCCGGGGAGAACATACCTATGGCCGTACCTGCTGCGACTACTTCGGCATGACCCGGAAGGCCCCCAATGCGGAGGTGGCCCTGGAGCTGGAGGTGGAACGCTTCTGGGATCTGATTCACGACACCCTGAAGCTCTACGACGATCTCCCCTGCCCGGGCCGTAATTTCGCCTGATCATGGAACGGCTCCGCACCCTTCTGCAGGAGCGGCGGGAGGAATACATCGCTCCCCTTCTGAATCTGGTAAGCCGGGATACCCAAGTGCTGGGACACGGCATCGAGGGGGGCCGGGAAAAGAACGGCCAGGAGTATCTGGAATCCCTTCTTCGCGACATGGGAGCCCGGGTAACCCGGGAACCTATGGAGGAATCCCTCGTAGAGGAAGGGCGAAAGCGTTTCGGCGAGGGAAATCCCGGACACGACTACACGGACCGCTACAACCTGGCGGCTACCTTTCCCGGAGGCGGAGGCCCCTCGATTCTCTTCGACGGCCATGTGGACACCATGCCTCCGGGAGATCTCGACTCCTGGAGCCTGGATCCCCTGAAACCGGAAATCCGGGGAAATCGTCTCTACGGCCTGGGCTCCTGCGATATGAAGGGGGGGCTTATGGCCTCCATTATGGCGGTGCGGCTCCTCCGGGAGGGGGGGTACGATCTCCCCGGGGATGTCACCATTCTCTCGGTGGTGGACGAGGAGGGAGGCGGCAACGGAACCCTGGGAGCCCTCCTCCGGGGATACCGGGCGGATGCGGCGGTGGTCTGCGAACCCACGGGATGCGCCATCACCCGGGCTCACATGGGGTTTCTCTTCTTCCGCATGGTCACCCGGGGGGTGGCGCTCCACTCGGGCACCAAGTGGCGGGGAGTCAACGCCATCGAAAAGCATTTCCTCCTCACGGAAGCCCTGAGGGAGATGGAACATCAGTGGCTCATGGAATACCGGCATCCCCTGCTTCCTCCCCCCACCCTCAATCTTGGGGTCATCCGGGGAGGCACCGCGGGCTCCACGGTACCGGATTTCTGTGAAAGCAAGATCTGCCTTCACTATCTCCCGGAAGTCATGGAACGGAACGCCGTGGTGGAGGAGGTGCTCTCCCGGCTACAGCTCCGGGCCCAGGGGGATCCCTGGCTCCGGGAACATCCTCCGGAGATCTCCATCTATCAGGAGGGAGGGGCCTTCGAAATGGAGGAGAACCATCCCTTCCTGGATTGCCTCAAGACCTCCGTGGCCTGGGGCACCGGAAAAGCTCCGGTGATAAACGGCTCCGCCGCGGGAAACGATGCCCGGCTCCTCCGCAACATCGGCAAGATGCCCACGGTGATACTCGGGCCGGGGCCCCTGGAAAACTGCCACATGCCGGACGAATGGCTTCCTTTGGATGAGTATCTGCAGTGCATTCTGACGTACGCCCATCTGATCGTGAACTGGACAGGAGGAAAAAGATCATGAAAAAAGTTCTTATCGCCGGGGAATCCTGGATGAAGCACACGGTGCACGTGAAGGGATTCGACACCTTCAACACCTGCGAATACGAGGAAGGGGTGGCATGGCTTCGGGAGGCCCTGGAAGCGGGGGGCTACGAAGTCGTCTTTCTTCCCAACCACCTCGCTCCGGAGGAATTCCCCTCCTCTCCGGAGGCCCTGGATGTCTACGACGCGGTACTGCTTTCGGATATCGGCTCCAACACCCTGCTCCTGGCCCCGAACACCTTCAACCGCAGCCAGCGTACCCCCAACCGCTGCGACCTCCTCCGGGACTACGTGCGCCGGGGCGGAAGCCTCTGCATGGTGGGGGGTTACATGTCCTTCTCGGGAATCGATGCCAAGGCCCGGTTCGGCCAGACCTCCCTTTCGGAGATTCTTCCCGTGGCCTGCCTGGACCGGGACGACCGGGTGGAACTTCCCCAGGGATTTCTGCCGGAAATCACCGATCCGGCACATCCCGTCTTCCGGGGCATCCGCGAACCCTGGCCCTTCTTCCTGGGATACAATGCCACCCTTCCCCTGGAGGAAGGAAAGGTAGTGGCCTCCCTCAACGGAGATCCCTTCATCGCCCTCCGGGAATGCAGCAAGGGGCGCACCGCCGCCTTCACCTCGGACTGCGCTCCCCACTGGGGCCCGCCGGAGTTCGTGAACTGGAAACACTACAACACCTTCTGGAAGAACCTTCTGGACTGGATGACCAAAAGCGTATAGGCCGGAAAGATGCAATCCTTTCTGGAATCCGCTCATACGCTGCAGCCTGATCTGATCGCCTGGCGGCGGGCATTGCACCGCATTCCCGAGACGGGCATGGAGCTTCCCCGAACGGGAACGAAAATCCTGGAGGAGCTTGCCAAGCTGGGCATTCCGGGGCACCGGGTGGGAGATTCCTGGGGCATTGCCGCGGATATCGAAACCTCCCGACCGGGCAAGACGATTCTCCTCCGGTCGGACATGGACGCCCTTCCCATCCGGGAGGACACGGAACTTTCCTTCGCCTCGGATTCGGGAAACATGCACGCCTGCGGCCACGACGGCCATATGGCCATGCTCCTGGGAGCGGCAAAGCTGATCCGGGAATACCTCTCCTCCCTGGCGGGGCGGGTGCGGCTTCTCTTCCAGCCGGGAGAGGAGATCTCCCAAGGAGCGGAAGCCCTCATCGCCCAAGGCGTTCTGGAAGGCGTGGATGAGGTCTGGGGGCTCCACGTGGGGCACATCTTTCCGGAACTCGCTCCGGGAGAGATCGGCATTCACCGAGGCACCGCCATGGCGAGCATGGACCGTTTTCGTATCGAATTCCGGGGAGCCGGCACCCACGGAGCCACCCCACACCGGGGAGTGGACCCCATCGTGATGGGAGGGCAGTTTCTCTCGGCCCTCCAGACCCTGGCAAGCCGGGAGATCGACCCGGTGCATCCCGTGGTGGTCACCGTGGGACGTACCGCCGGAGGCACCGCCTACAACATCATTCCCGAAAAGGCGGAAATGGAAGGCACCTTCCGCACGGTCACTCCCGAGGACCGGGATCGGGTAAGCATCCGGCTGAAGGAACTCGCCTCGGGAATAGCCACAACTCTCGGGGGAAGCTGCGAGGCAGAGCTTTTCCGGGGAGCTCCTCCGGTGATCAACTCTCCGGAAAAGGCGGAGGCCTTTCTGCAATTCGCCAAAGAACTCTTCGGCGATTCCGGAGCCCGGAAGCTTACCTCCCCCACCATGGTGGGAGAGGACATGGCCTGTTACCTGGAACACCGCCCCGGGGGCTTCTTCTTTCTCGGAGCGGGCAAGGGAGACGGAAAGGACTACCCTCACCATCACCCCCGGTTCGACATCAACGAGGACGTGCTCTGGCGGGGAAGCGCCGCCCTGGGAGGCTACGTTCTGCAAAACCTCGGAAGCGAATAAAGCGGTTTTGCAAATAAAGTGCTCCGAGATATGTCATGGGAGCCTCCGGTTATGCGCCCCCTCGACTCCTCGAGTGATCGAACCACTCCAAAATTAAAAAATTCTCTCCTCTCCTCGAAATCCCCGGTTTCAGAGCCTTTTTCAAGCTCCGAGGCCGGGGATTTTTATGCACGTGAAGCAAGTCAAGAGGAATAAAAGATTGACAGGAAAAGCGAAAAAAGCGTACCCTCCCGGAGAAGAATACGAAGAAACCGGGAAAAGAGCCCCGGATTTTCAAGGATAGACAAAAGGGGGAGCATGGCGTATGTGGAAAGGACGTTTCAAGGAGAACACCGCCGAGGTGGTGCAGAAATTTACGGAGTCCCTCGATCTGGACTGGCGCATGTATGGGGAGGACATCCGGGGCAGCAAGGGACACGTTCAAATGCTTGTGAAAATCGGGCTTCTCTCCCTGGAAGAAGGAGAAGGACTCTGCCGGGGACTGGACCAGGTGGAGGAGGAGATCCGCTCGGGAAAGCTGGAGCCTTCGGTGGAGCTCGAAGACGTGCACATGAACATCGAATCCCGGCTCATCGAGATTCTCGGCCCTCTGGGAGCCAAGCTTCACATGGGGCGGAGCCGGAACGACCAGGTGGCCACCACGGTGCGGCTCTATCTGCGCTCCCGCCTCGCCCGGCTGGGCGTCGCCCTGGGAGACCTCCTGGAGGTGCTTCTGGAAAACGCTGAACGCCACCTTGAAAAGGTGGTCCCCGGCTACACCCATCTTCAGCAGGCCCAGCCCATCAGCATGGGGCATTACTGGATGAGCCATTTCGCCGCGCTCCGGCGGGATACGAGGCGGCTCCTCTTCGCCCTGGAATCCCTGGACGAATGCCCCCTGGGATCGGGAGCCCTGGCGGGGTCCACCCTTCCCCTGGACCGGGAATACTCCTCGGAGATTTTGGGTTTCCGGGAGCCCACGGAGAACAGCCTGGACACCGTGGGACACCGGGACTACCAGACGGACTACCACTACTTCGCCTCCCTCTTTACGATCCACTGCAGCCGCATGGCGGAGGATCTCATCGTCTACAGCTCCCAGGAGTTCCGCTGGATCGAGCTTCCCGACGCCTTCTGCACCGGATCGAGCATGATGCCTCAGAAGAAGAACGCGGATGTCCTCGAAATTCTCCGGGGCAAGACCGGGCAGGTGATAGGGCATTTCCTGGATCTTCTCATATCCCTCAAGGGGCTTCCCAGCACCTTCAACCGGGATCTCCAGGAGGACAAGCGGGGGCTCTGGCGCTCCCTGGAGACCCTGGAGGCGATTCTGGAGGTGCTTCCTCCCCTGCTGAGCCGGGTGGAGGTTCGGGAGAAGGAGGCCCGGCGGGCTTTCGAGGGGGGCACCATCCTCGCCACGGACGTGGCGGAATACCTGGTGCGAAAGGGCATTCCCTTCCGGGAGGCCCACGAGAAGGTGGGGCGCTCCGTGGCCTGGTGCCAGGAGCACAACCGGCCTCTGGACAAGCTTTCTCTGGAGGAATGGCAGGGCCTCATTCCCGAGGTTCGGGAGGATCTGCCCCCTCTTCTCACTCCGGAAAAGGCGGTGGAAGGACGGAACACCTATGGAGGCACGGGGTTCGACCAGGTGAAAAAGCAGATTGCCCGGGGGCGGGGATTTCTGGAAGAAATCCGGGAGAGCTTCCGGGAGTACGGAGAGAAATAGGGTTATTTTCTTTCGATCATTTTTCGAGGGATTCCGAAAATTTCGGGATCCCTCGCTTCAAACAATTCAAGTTTTATCGCGTAATTGAAGCTTCTTCCCATATACATTTATTTCAGGCACATGAGCAGCACGCCGCCATGCCAATTCATTTTTCGGCTTTCTTTCTCCGGAACGACCCCATTCCCCTTACGGTTCACCAGTCTCATCGCAAATCCTCCGTCAAGAATTTCCGCCAATTTTTTCAAAGGCACGTCGTACTCTCCGGAATCCTTCGCCAGAAGAATCATATTCGCGATCTGCCGCCGGTCTTGTACCTCTATTGTCCCATCGAAGACGGGAAGTCTGCCTTCCGAGATCTCTACGTTTGTGGCCCAAAGCCTCAGTACCCACCGATGCTCCTTATCTACGGGCAACACAAGGCGCACCACGTCGATTCGGCCATTGTGCAGTAACGGCAGCACCGGCAATTCACCGATCGGCGTATCGAAAGAAAACACGTTCAGGAGGTTTTTCAGATTCCACGATGATGGAATCTTCCATCCTTTGGACAAGAGATACTGTGCCAGATCCTCCGTCGGCCCCGCCCACTGGAGAATGAGGGGCTGTTCTCTTTCCCCCGCCAGGTCGATGCGATAGGTGGGAAGATTTCGCCATCCCTCCGCCATCCATGCCGCAAAGGCGATGGTTTGCATCTCGTGACGAGGAACATAAAAGGATATATCGTCCTCATATTGTTGCGTCACATGCCATCCGCCGGCAAGAACGAGAGCACATAAAACCGCTCCTCCCAAAAGGCGCTTGGGAAGGGCTTTATCCGCTTTTTTGAGATAGGCGATTCCCACGACAGCCATCCAGATCGCACCGACAGAATAGCCCTCCAACACATCGGAAAGCCAGTGTGCCCCCAGATAAAGCCGAGAAAATCCGATAACAAAGGCAACGAGTACGACGCCGGAAATCAATCCCCATCGCCATGCAACGGTAATCTCTCGAACGATCAGAATGGCCAGAAAGCCGTAGAGGATCAAACTCATGGTCGTGTGGGCACTGAGAAAACCATAGGCCGAAGCGCCACCGTAAAGGGGCACCGGGGGCGGTAAAGAAATGGCCCATTTAAGGGATTGAACGACCAGCAGCCCTCCGACTACTGCCACAATCCAGAATGCCGCAGCCCGGTAACAACGTTTGACGAGCAGCACGAGCAGCACCGTGCAGAACAGAACGATATTGACGAAAGGATCCCCCAGTTCGCTTATCACTACAAAGATACTATCCGACCACACGGTTCGAAGCGATTGAAGAAAGTGATATACCCCATGGTCGGCAACAAGCAAGGGATTTTTTGCCAGCAAATCCTGCAACACTCCTAAAAAACCCCACACTACGGCAACAAGCGTCAGTACCAGAAAGGCGAACAGAAATTCTTCTCCCTGTTTACCGCAAACCAGGCTCGAAAGCATCCGCTTGAAAAAGCCCAGGAGTCTCCCCTGATGTGGGCGTTCCGTGGTTGCCCATCGTTGCAACATGGCCAACCATATCGGCGCTTTACGTTCAAACAGGGAGAACATCTTGCGGGATAGCCATAGAAGGCTCCATATACTGACCACGACAATCAAAACGAGTACCGCCAGCCTTGTGCTGACGATCTTGATCACCGCCAGGGAGGTTCCAAAAAAGACTCCGGGCAGAATATAGGCCAAGGCCCAGCCGATGGCCGAAAGAATGTTGACAATACTGAAACGCAAGGGACGCATGCCCAGCATTCCCGCCACCACGGGTATCACCGGGCGCACCGGCCCCACGAAACGACCAAGCAGAACGCTTTTGCCCCCTTGTCGAAGAAAAAACTCTTCTCCTTTCTTTAACATTCGGGGATAGCGGGAAAAGGGCCAAACATCTATCAGCCTGTCTCTGTAATGATGTCCCAGCCAATAGCTGATACCGTCTCCGATAACCGCGCCTGTCATGGCCATCAAAAGAACGGGAAACAGGCTTAATTTTCCCGCAGCCACAACCGCGCCGACACCAAACATGATCACCGTGCCCGGAACCAGCAGCCCTACTATAGCAAGGGATTCCGACAGGGAAATCATGAAAATCACGACATAAGCCAGCAGGGAATGCTGGGTAATAAGGTTCAGCAATGTATTCAGATACGTTGTCATTAAAACACCTCACAAAAGCGTTGCCATCGTCGCTCCCTGAAAACAAATCCCCTCAGCGCCATTAATAAAAAATTTTGCAGCAGCCATACCTCGGGACCATGTTTACCGCTTTTTCTTTGAATTTCTTTCGTGTGATCAGGCCCCCTGTGGTTTGTGTTCATTACACATCTCGTTTCCCTTCTTGCAGCTCTCCATGGGGTGTTCGTCGCTATTAAACCACATGAACGAGAAAACTCACGCAGTTCGGGTTGGAATTAAAACGACTTTAGAGATCGTGTGCGACGAGGCATTTATCAATGGAAACTCTTTTTTATCGTGGATTCTTTTCTTTTTTTGCGCTACCATGGAGAACGTTGAAATGTATACCGTATAACCATCTTTCTCCGGAGCGGTGACATGGCTTCGGAGCAAAGCCTGTGAAAGGAGCATATAACCATGACCTCGTTTCTCATTACGGGAGGAAGCGTGTGGACCGGAAGCGGTTCCCCCGAAAAACTTGATATTCTCGTGGAAAAAGATCGCATCGCCGCCCTGGGAACCGCCGAAGAGATTGCCGCCCATCCCGGAGCCCGCGGAGCCACCCGGCTGGAACTCTCCGGAGAGAGCGTGGTGCCGGGACTCACGGATACCCACGTGCACATCATGACCTGCGCCCGCCAGAAATCCGCCCTTCCCCTGGACGATGCGGGCTCTCTGCAGGAGATGCTGGAGAAAATCCGGGAATACGCCAAAAAGCTGGCTCCCGAGGAGTGGATCTACGGAGTGCGTTTCGACAACACTCCCTGGAAGGATAACCGGCTCCCGAACAAGGAGGATCTCGACGCCCTGAACCTTCCCAACCCCATCCTCCTCCGCCGGGTCTGCGTGCACGTGCATGTGGCGAACAGCGAAGGGCTCCGCCGGGCTGGAATCTCTCCGGAGGGAAACGGCATCCTTCTGGAAAATGCCTGCACTCCTCTGCTTGAGGCCATGCACGCCAATCCCGCCTTTCAGGAGCGGGAACGGGAGTATCTCGAAGAGGTCTTTCAGGAATTCTCCTCCTACGGCCTCACGGGGGTGCACACCTGCGGGCTGGTCTCCCTGGGAATGCCCGAGAGCATGGAACTCTTCCAGAAGCTCGAAGCGGAAGGAGCCCTTCCTCTGCGGATCGTCTCCTTTACGGACCAGTTCCGGGAGGATCATATCCCCTCGGGCTCCGGCACATCCTGGGTACGTTACGGAGGGTACAAGATGATTCTGGACGGCTCCTTCGGAGGCCGCACCGCCGCTCTCTCCCGCCCCTATGCGGGCACCGAGGATGCCCTGGGAATTCTCAACTATACCGAGGACTACGTGCGGCAGCAGATTACCGAGGCCAACCGGCGGAACGTGCAGTGCCAGGTTCATGCCATCGGGGACGCCACGCTGGATCAGTTTCTGAACGCCCTGGAGGCCTCTCCGGGAAGCTGCAGCCTCCCCCATCGGGCGGTACACGTGCAGATCTGCCGGAACGACCAGATCGAACGCATGGTCCGGCTGGGCGTGGCCTGCGACATTCAGCCGGTCTTCCTGCCCAGCGACATCGCCCTGGTGGAAAGCCACCTGGACGAGGAGCGCAGGCCCTGGGGCTACCGGTGGAAGGATCTTCTGAACGCGGGGCTTCTGCTGGCTGGATCCAGCGACACCCCCGTGGAGAGCCCCAACCCCTGGCGGGGCATCTGGGCGGCGGTAAACCGCACGAACGATGCGGGGTATCCCGAGGGAGGACAGAATCCGGGGCAGAAACTGAGCCTGGAAGAATCCTTAAGCCTCTTTACGGCAAATCCTCCGAAACTTATCGGCCAGGAGCACGAGCTGGGACGCATCGAACCGGGGTACAAGGCGGATCTGGTGCTTCTCGACCGGGATGTCTTCAAAGAAGCTCCGGAAAAACTCAAGGAGGTCCGGCCCCGGTACACTCTGGTGGACGGAAAGATACGGTACTCGAAAAAGTAGAAAAAATCGGTATTACCGATTCGAAACGCGAAGGAATTTTTATGAAAAAAATTTTGGACATGTCGGTAAAGGAAATGGCCGCGGCAATTCACAACAAAGAGGTATCCTCCGCCGAAGTGGTAGATGCCTTTCTTGGCCGCATTCACGAGATTAACCCCAAACTCAACGCGGTGGTACAGCTATCCGAGGAATCCGCAAGGAAAGAAGCCCGCAAGGCGGACAGCCTGTTGTCGCAAGGCATCAGCACCGGGCCTCTTTCCGGGGTTCCCATGACCCTGAAGGACTCCTTCGATGCCGAGGGGGTGATCTCCACCGGAGGTACTCTCGGGCGAAAGAACTTCAAACCCCCGAGAGATGCCACGGTACTTTCACGTCTGCGGAAAAACGGAGCCATTCTTCTCGGAAAGACGAACACCCCGGAGTTCACCCTTCTGTACGAGACGGACAATCTCGTTTACGGAAGAACGAACAATCCCTACGATCTTTCCCGCTCTCCCGGGGGAAGCAGTGGCGGAGCCGCAGCAATCGTGGCCTCCAAGGGCTCTCCCTTCGACATCGGCAGCGATTACGGCGGAAGCCTGCGCTATCCCTCGCACTGCTGCGGCATAACCACCATCAAACCTACCTCCGGACGGGTTCCGCGAACAGGGCACATTCTCTCCTTCGGAGGAATGCTGGATTCCTTCCAGCAGATCGGCCCCATGACAAGATCCGTGGAGGATCTGGAGCTTCTTCTTCCGCTCATATCGGGCCCCGACAAAATAGACCCCTCCATAGTTCCCATGCCCCTGGGAAACCCCGAAGATCTATCCGTCAAGGATTTGAAGGTGGCCTTTCACACGGATAACGGCATCCTCCCCGCCTCGGAGGAAGTCGCCCAGGCAGTGCGTCGGGCAGCCTCGCTCCTCGACGAGAACGGTTTTATCGTGGAAGAGGTCCGACCCCGGGGTATCGAAGAATCTTACGAAATCATAATGGGCCTGTTCTCCGCCGACGGAGGAGCTTCCATAAGAAGGCTGCTGGAAGAATCGAATACCCGGAAGCACTCCATTCCCTGGCTCGGCCTCGGACAACCTCTGGAAGCCCCCGCCTTGGATGCCCTTATCATGCGGTGGTACCGGTTTCGAAGCACCATGCTCTCCTTTTTCAGTGAGTATGACCTTCTGCTCTCCCCGGTAAACGCCCTTCCCGCCCAGCCTCATGGAGCCCTTCGGGACGATCTCCGGAGTTTCAGCTACACCATGACATACAACCTTACCGGATGGCCCGCTGCGGTGATACGGGGAGGCACCTCCTCAAAAGGTCTTCCCATAGGAATCCAACTTATCGCCCACCCCTGGCGGGAAGACGTTTCTCTGGCCGCAGCGAAATATCTGGAGAACGTACTGGGAAAATTTCCTTCTCCTCCGATCTGAATATAACCCTCTCGTGAAAACGAGGAGAAACTCCGTCGTGGCTTTGTCTCTCTTCCTCTGCAAGGACTTCCCGCATTGAGAGCCGTATTGAAAGGACGTGTTTTCATGGTTCCCAGAAACTTTTTCTTCCCCCTCTGGCAGGGGGCATCCCCTCAGAACACCCTTTTCGGAGGAGCCACAAAGCTTCACGACATCCTCGAAGAGATTGCCTTTACCACCGTTCCCGTTGCGGAAGAGGAGAAACTTTCCGTACGAAACGATATTTTAGGCTACGAGAGCATTCTGAAGCATCAGAAAGAAATGCGCCGCTCTCTCGAAGATTTGAAGAAAGAGGAAAAAATCCTCACCCTCGGAGGAGGATGCGACGCGGACATGCTCGCCATTACCGAGCGGAATTTCCGCCACAAGGGCGACATGGCCCTGCTCTGGCTCGACGCCCATGGAGATCTCAATACGCCTCGAACCTCTCCGAGCAAGCTCTTTCACGGCATGCCCCTCCGCACCGCCCTGGGGGAAGGGGATGCGGCGCTTCTCTCACTTTGTTTTTCCCGCCTTCGACCGGAACAGATTCTCTTCGCGGGAGTCCGCGATCTGGACCCTCCGGAAGAGCGGTTCATTCGGAACAACAACATTCGGAGGCTCGACTCGGAAAGCCTCTCCCGAAACCCCGAAAGCCTTCGGGAAACGCTCTTCTCCATGGAATACGGACATGTGTATATCCATCTCGATCTCGACGTGCTCGAACCCGGGCACATTCCTGGCCTGCTTACCCCCGCCCCCGGAGGCATTTCTCCGGAAACCCTGGAAAATCTCCTGGATCTTTTGGAAGGAACCTTTCCCGTCACGGGCTTCGCCCTGACGGAGTACGCATATCGCACCCCCGGAGATCTGGAAATCGGAGCGAGATTTCTTCGAAAAGGATACGACATGCTCAGAAAAAATGATCTCGCTGCAAAACGATAACCCTTACGAAAAACAACCCACAAGGCCGGAATTCTCCACAGAAGAAGAATTCCGGCCTTGCTGGCTATTTTAGAAAAACTCATGACAGGCAAACAAAAAAGAGAAGCAGCTTTTAAATAAACCCTTCGTAGGGCTTTTGACAAACCGCACTATGGGCAAATTTAATCATGGTGATGTAATCATAAACGGGAAGCCTCACAAGCCGCTGGAGTTCCGCCGCATAAGGGGGAAGATCGGAACACTCCAAAAGAAGAGCCCTCACTTCGGGATGCTCCGAAAGAAGCGCCTCCGCCGTATCTACAAGCTCCTCACAAATCCGACCGCTATGAAAATTCCCCTGATCGTGAAGAATTCCCCGATCAAACTCCCCTCCCTTGGGCATACCCGCCACGACGCAGCTTTTCGGGTCCACACCGCAGCTTTCCCAAATACCACCGGTCAAAGCCGTTGCATCGGCACAGATGATCCCCACCTTCCGGTCGGTTCTCATGGTTGCCTTGATAAGAGGCACCTGAACCAGGCTGGAGAGAAAAACCGGAACCTCGAGGGCCTCCGCCACGGCACGATGAAAGTGTCCGAAATAGCCGCAGGCACCGCAGATAACACGGCATCCCTCACGCTGAAGGCTTTTGGCTACCCCTATAATCTCTTCGGTAAGCGTGGGATCGCCGCAATTGATCCGCTCCCACGTAGCACCTTCGACCATTCGATGCCGAACGGGGAAAGTATAGGTTGTTCCGTTGGCTACGTTACCCGGAATGGCAGGGTACCAGTTATCCAGAAGCAGAATCCCCACGGAAAAGCCCGATACCACCTGCCCCCGGGGAACGGAAAAATGCTGATACCTTTCTTCCTTCCCCACATAACCGAAATACCGCTTTTTATCAGGATCTATGGCAAAATCCATTTTATTCTTATCCATCTTTCCCCTCACCAACTCCTCCGAACTTTTTTCACTATGCAGCGACGTGAAAATTCTCGAAGACTTCTACCTGAGAAAAACTCGGCTTTTTTACCTAATACCCAAAACCGTATTGGGAAGCCAGAGAACAATCTGGGGGAAGAAAAGGATCAAAAGAAGCACCGCGAGCTGGATCAGAATAAAGGGCCAGACCGCACGATAAAGGTCCGCAGTGCTGATTTCAGGGGGGGCGACTCCTTTCATGTAGAACAGACAATAGCCGAAGGGAGGAGTAAGATAGCCTATCTGCATATTCACCATGAAAAGAACTCCGAACCACACGGGGTCGAATCCCAATGCGGCGAGGATGGGCGCATAAATCGGTATGGTCAGAGACATCATGGTTATTTCTTCGGTGACACAGCCCATGATGATGTAGGTCATCTGCATCATGAGAATCATGACGATAGGCGACACGTTCAGATTGAGGAAGGTCTCCCGTATCATTTCCGCCGCACCTACGGTCACGAAAACGGTAGCAAACATCTTCGCTCCGAAAATAATCCACATAACCATACTGGTAATCCGAAACGTTCTATAACAGGTCTCTTTCAACAAGTCCCATTTCAATTGCCCCCTGGCAAGTACACAGCCCAGGGCGACGGCAGCCCCGATGGCAGCAGATTCGGAGGGGGACGCCGCACCGATAAGAATGGTACCCAAAATGGAAAAAATCAGAAGGAAAGGAGCCAGCAGTCCTTTGGTAATACGAAGTTTTTCCCTGAAAGAAACTCGTTCTTCCACCGGCATGGGAGGGCCGAGTTCGGGGTTCAGGCGACACCGAATATTAATGTAAACCATGTACCCCACCGTGAGAAGAAGCCCGGGGATGAGACCTCCCGCAAAAAGCTTCCCGATAGACACGCGAGCAAGCATACCGTAAACGATAAAGGAAACACTGGGAGGAATGAGAATCGCCAAAACCCCGCCGGACATAATGGAGCCCGTGGCAATGCCCTTGTGATATCCAAGCCGAAGCATCATGGGAAGAGCGATAATTCCCATGGTAACCACTCCGGCGGTGGAGACTCCCGAGAAAGCGGCGATAAGCGCACAAGCCACCACGGAAGCCATGGCCAAAGAACCATGTACGGGGGCAAGCCAATGACGCAGACATTCGAACATGTCCTCCGCTATGCCGGATTTTTCGAAAAGGCAGGCGATGAAGATGAAAAGGGGGAGGGAGATAAGCCCCAAAGAGAGCATTCCGCTGAAAATCTGGCTCGTGGTAAAGGCAAGCATGCCTGGCCCTGCATAGATAAGGGCTGCCACCACCGCGCTTCCTCCCAGGGTGAAGGCCATGGGGATACCGAGAAAGAGCCCTATGAAAAGGAAGGAAAGCAACATGGTCAAATAAAACGGTGCAGTGAGTTCCATATTCTACGCTCCCCCTTTCCCTTTAAGGACAAACCGGAAAGTCCGAATAAACTGGGCAACTCCCTGGAGGAGCATCAAAAGAGCGGCTATGGGAATACAGATTTTGACGGGATATACGGGGGAACGGAGAAAGGAAACCGTGGTTTCCCTATACTTTAAGGAAACCTTCGCCATCTCGATTCCCTCTACGAAGATCACAGCCAACAGGCAGAAAATCAGAGGAAAGGTCACTAAATCGATAATGGCCTGATTCCGTTCGGAAAACTGGGCATACAGAACGTCCGACTTGATGTGTTCCCGATTGAGCATGACATACCCCCCGCCGAGCACGGCATACATACCGAAAATATGCCCTGAAATTTCATGAGCCCAAATAGTAGGAGAGTTGAAGAAGTACCTCATGATAACCTCATAACACAAGATAAAGATAAGCGGCAAGATAAAAAAGCTCATGATTTTTCCGAGGCCTCTGTTAATTGCGTCAACAATTTTTAAGATGGCTTCCATATAAACATCTCCTTAACATCCAGCGATTATGACGTTTCATGAGAGAGTGTTTAGAGGGCACCTGCTTACAAAAAACAGGTGCCCCGTGCAACATAGGGTTCTACGAAAGCACCGCTCTAGTTGTTAAACAATTCCTTTGCCAATTCGGGCTTCCATTCCCTGATAAAGTCCTTCAACACTTCTACGGCCTCTGCACTCGCATCGTCCTTGGCATACTCCGGGAGGAAAGATGCCACGGTCTTCTCCCATTTGAGGATATCCTCTTCAGACCAATCGATTACCGTAACTCCATGTTCCTCCTGTGCCTTGGCCCAGGCCTGACTGTTGTCGGCAGCGCCCTTATATTCCGCAAAAGCGTTTCCGGCTTGCACCGCCGCCTCGACGATCGCCTTGAGGTCGTCGGGAAGCTCTCTCCAGACCTTTCCGTTAACCACGAAGAAATCGACATTGACGGGGCCCATAACGGGAGTTCTGACCCAGTAGGGAGCCACTTCGTGAAATCCCATGGCGATACTGTCTGCGGGGCCGCAATAGGTACATGCGTCAATGACGCCGGCGGAAAGATTGGTATAGATCTCTTCGCCGGGAGACCAGGTTACCGAAGCTCCAAGGGCTCCAAGGGCGTTTGCCACAGGCACATCGCCGCTCCGGAATTTCGTTCCCCGGATGTCGTCGACACTCTTAATCGGCTTTTTGGAATTTATAATCATCTCCAAAACGTAATACGTGGGACCCACCACGTGAACGTCGCCATATTCCGTCAGCTGCTCCTGGAGCAACTCCATAATACGTCCGCCATTCTGATGCATTATGTATTGATCCAGTTCCCAGGTATTATTCATGAGAAACAAAGGATTGACCGTCATGGAAAGCAAGGGCATCTGTCCGGAATAATAGTCGGTGTAGACTACCATGGCCTCCGTGATACCGTTGGCTACGGCAGCAAGCTGTTCCTGAACCGGAACGGTCATTCCCGGAGCGGTGGGAGTGACTTTAATCCGCCCCCCCGATGCCCGGGTGATGTAGTCCGAAATATAGACAAGCCTATCCCACACGACGCCGCTAGGCTGCCAGCACGACGGATACCAACGCCACACCTTCTCTTTTTCCGCTGCCATCACTCCATTAGGCATGTACGCGATAAACAACGCGAGGGTCACCAGAACCAGGACTCCAAGTCTCAGTACCTTCGACATATTTTTCTTCATAACAAAACAGACCTCCCATCATAGACAGCATTCCATAAAGCTCGACGAACCCGCTCTCGTCAACCGACACGCTCTCTTCAAATTCACCTCCCTTGTTCTTTTTTGCATGCATCACCTTCACATCCCGCGTACCTTGAGCCATATACCCAAACTACTGCCCTGTAGCTCATTTCATTTTGGGGCAGGCTAGTCCATGAAAACGCCTCCATTTACGTTCAAGGTCTCTCCGGTAATGTACCGTGCCTTATCAGAACAGAGCCAGCCGACGGCCTCGGCAATCTCTTCGGGTTCCGCCAACCTTCCCAGAGGCACCTCGGAAAGAGCCTTTTTCCACCGCTCTCCCGCAAAAATCCGTTCCGTTCCCACCCAGCCAGGAGCTACTGCATTGATAAAAATACCGTGCGGAGCCATTTCCATCGCCATGGATCGCGTCAAGCTTATAACTGCCGCTTTGGAGGCAGAATAGGCGGCGTTACAGGTACCGGGAGTCTTGCCATCCACGGAGGCCATGTTCACGATCCACCCCGCTCCCTTCCGGATCATTTCCGGAAGAACCATTTGGCTGCAACGAAATACGGCATCCAGACAAATACTCATGATGGCGTTCCATTCCTCTTCCGAGGTTTCGAGAAAAGGACTGCTGGGATACATTCCGGCATTGTTGATCAACACGTCCGGATTGCCCGCGAAGCTCCGAGAGGCTTCAATTCCTTCTTCTACTCCCTTTCGAATCGAAAGATCACAGATCACGGGGCAGGCTTTTCCACCGTTCTTCCGGATTTCCCAAACAACCCTTTCAACTCCTTCGGCGTTACGTCCTCCTACGGAGACAGAGCATCCTTCCGCTGCAAAATGGAGTGCCACAGCTTTTCCGATGCCTCGGCTTGCTCCAGTTACTAGAACGTGCCTTGCTTTTTCCATCTCCTCTGCCTCCTCTTGAAAGGAAAAGAAAAACTTCTCCATCTCAGGACTTACCTTGGTAAGACCATTATTGGTAAAAAAATTCGCCAGGGTCTCCCCTAGCCACACTAAAAAGTTCTCTCTCAATCCCCTCACTCGAACAAAAACAATCTTTGCATCAGACTGTCATCAAAAAACATGCAGACCAATCCGGCTCTGAGCTCATCGCCATTCCAAAAACCCTGTTGCACTTACTTTCACAGAAGGGACACTATTTTCTGGTAAGACCAGTGGCACACCAAAAACCCGTTTTGTATAAGATAGCATAAATTCAAAAATGTGCAAGGGGAATTGCGGATCAATCTTCACACTGCAAAGACCAGGTTATCCGAAAAAATACTTCGTAACTACGTTCAAAGCGCTTCACCCGGAATTTCTCGTTTGGAAAATACTGCGCCGTATCAGGATTTTCGATCTGCAAAACCCTCCCGGGAAGCGCTATCCGAGCTGAAAACTTTTTCACGGCAATTCCCGCATAGATACCATTCTGCCATGTACAGGCACTGTTTACGCGCCTTCTTACGCATCTTTTCCAGGGTCATCAGTCTCAATGGAAAGAGAAAAAAGGCCATTATTTTGCATTCCCTGATACCTTCGAACCGATTCCAGAAGGTGGAGCCTCATGCTTTGGGCAGCGCTCAAAGAATCCTTTTCTCTAATTGCTTGCAACGTTTTTTCATGATGACTGATTACCTGGAAGACCCAATCCATGTCTTGGGCAAGATTCATATGAAGGACTTCATTGTTCTTTTCCATAAGAGACATCAATCCTTCGTAAACTCTTGCCAAAACGGCATTATGAGCAGCTTCGACGATAAGAGAATGAAAAAGAAATTCGTAATGGGCATGAAGCCGAACACCTCGAGGAGAAGAAGGGGGCATTTTTTCAAGATTGGCAAAACACTCTTCGAGCTTCGCAAGTTCTTCCTCGGTTCTGCGAAGGGCAGCAAATTCGGAGGCATGAACATCGATAATCAGCCGCATTTCCATGAGTTGAGGAATGAAATTTTCCGACCAGAAGGACATCATTTTAAGATTTTCCGTTACTCCCGAAAAATCCGGCTTTCGGACAAAGATTCCGAAACGTTTTTTTACCTCCAGAATTCCGAGAGTCTCCAAAGAGACTATGGCTTCTCGAAGAAGAACACGGCTTACTCCGAGACTTTCCGCAAGATCTCTCTCGGAAGGCAGTTTATTGCCTTCCAAAAGCTGATCGTTTTGAATTCGTGCCAGAATTTCCCTGATGACCGTTTCTCGCTTGTTCAAAAATAAACACCCCTCTTGCAAAAAAAGTATTGATTCAATTTGAAATTGTGCTACTATAGGAAGCAGAAAAACATTGGTAAGTTTATGGTAAGACCAGTAGTTGCCATTACACTATAACGGATGTTCCCCCCTTTGTCTATGGTTATAGCTTATATACCGTGCATAAGCAATTTCTTCCGGGGGGGAGGAGTTTTTATATTCCCTCTGGTCAGTCCATGGAAAGACCATAAAAAATCTCAGGCGAGAAAAGGTGTTGCTTCATGAAAAAAGAGACGACGGGACTTGTTTTCGACATAAAACGTTATGCCATACACGATGGTCCGGGAATACGAACCACCGTTTTTCTGAAAGGGTGCCCCGCCCGCTGCTTATGGTGCGCGAATCCCGAATCTCAAAGTTTTGTGCCCGAACTGATTTTTCAGGAATCCGAATGTATCGATTGCGGAAAATGTATTCAAATTTGCCCCCACGGAGCCCTTTCCGTGCTTGGGGGACACCGGACTATCCAGCGCAACGCCTGTGACGGCTGTGAAAAATGTACGGCAGTTTGCCCCTCCGAAGCCCTGAAAATGATAGGACGGAAAGTGACGGTGGAAAGCCTTTACGCGGAAATTGCATCGGATCGGGTTTTTTGGGAACGTTCCCGGGGCGGCGTGACTCTCTCCGGTGGAGAGCCCCTCGCTCAGGCGTACTTTACCCGGGATTTTCTGGAGAAATGCAAGGCTCATCATATGCACACGGCCATCGAGACGTGCCTCTATGCTCCGAGGGAAGTTCTGCAATCCACAATGCCTTTCGCAGATCTCTTTATCTGTGACATGAAGATAATGGAAAAGGAGAAACATGAGTATTACACGGGAGTTTCTAGCGAATTGATCAAAATTAACCTGCAATATTTGCTCGAATCCTCCCGGGATGTGCTTGTACGCATGCCTTTCATTCCCGACATAAACGATGACGAGAAAAATCTGATGGAACTGGCTCGTTTTTTAAACAGATACCGCCCTGGAACAAGGCTTGAACTTTTGCCCTATCACTCTTTCGGAGAAAATAAATATGCCCAATTGGGCAGAATGTATGCGATGTCCGAGATTTCTCCTCCCACAAAGGAGGCCTTGGAGAAAGCTGTACGGCTTTTGAGCAACCTGGGATTGGAAATGACGGAATCCTGAAGAATTTCAGGAAGGAGGCTTTTGCAACAAGGGACGAAAACGAGTAAAAAGCCTCCTCAATGTACGGTTTTCATCCAAGAGAAGGCAAGGGGGGAACTCCGATTTGGGATAGAAAAAACAATAAACCCATACTCGAAAATAGGGGCTTTAAAAATTTGCCATCATGCTGTCTCATGCGCGGAAGATCCCTCCCGAGAAAATTTTCTCTTAGGCTCTTCCATTCGAAAGGAGTGTTTTCCATGACGAGAATTGAGGAACTGAAACGACACTATCTTTCCGGGCAACCCGAGCTTTTCCCCGAAAGAGCCCAGCTCGTGACGGAGTCCTACAAGGAAACCGCGGGGCAGCCCGTGGTTATGCAAAGGGCTCTTTCTCTCAAAAAAATCCTCGAGAACATGACTCTGTTCATTCAGAAGGGAGAATACTTTCTGGGAATTCCTTCCCCCCGGAATCGGTGCCCCGTGGTGTGTCCCGAATTCGGAGCCAACTGGATCGAACGGGAACTGGACGTATTTCCCCACCGTCAGGCGGATTCCATTGCGGTAACCGAGGAAAACAAGAAGGCTCTCCGGGAATGCCTGGATTTCTGGAAAGACAAATCCGTGGACGGCGTGATGGGTGAACTTATGCCGGAGGAGGCCAAAAGGGCCATCGCCCACGGCATGATTACCGTGGGAGGCTCCGGTACCGCTCTGGGGAACATCTCCATCAACAACGCCAAACTCCTCCAAAAAGGTCTTAAGGGCATTATCGCCGAAATCGACACTCAGATTGCAAGCTTTTCCGTTACCGATATCCACGACATGAGCAAGCTCCATTTCTGGAAAGCCGCCCGCATCGCCTGCGAGGCAGTTGTGGGGTTTGCCGCCCGCTACGCTGCGGAGGCCCGCCGTCTGGCAAAGGAAGAAGCGGACCCCGCATGGAAGCGAGAGCTGGAAATCATGGCGGACATTTTGGATCGGGTTCCCGCCAATCCTGCCCAAACCTTCCGGGAGGCCCTTCAATCCCTCTGGCTCGTCTACGTGGTGCTTCATATCGAGTCGGATCCTCACGCCATTCTACTGGGACGCTTCGATCAATATATGTATCCCTATTACAAAAAAGACATCCAGGAGGGCCGGATCTCCGATGCGGAAGTGGTGGACCTCATGGCCTGCCTCTGGATCAAGTGCACCAGCATGATCAAGCTTCGGGACGAGGCCTCCAGCAAGGCCTTTGCGGGATTTCCCCTCTTCCAGAACATCACCGCCGGAGGCCAGACCCCCCGGGGAGACGACGCCACGAACGAACTTTCCTTTCTCATGCTGGATGCGGTGGCGGCGGCGAAAACCTCCCAGCCCTCGGTGGGGTTACGCTACCACAACCGCATCGACAAGGAGATCATGGTAAAGGCCGCCGAGGTAATCCGGCTCGGCCTGGGCTATCCCGCCATCATGAACGACAACGTTATCGTACCCAAACATCTCATTCGCGGCGCCACCCTGGAGGAGGCTCGGGACTACTGTACCAACTGTGTGGAAACGGACGTTCCGGGAATGACGGATTCCCGGGCCCATTCGGGATACGTCAACTTCCCCAAATGCCTTCTTCTCGCCATGAACGACGGAAAGGATCCCGCATCGGGCATCCAGATCGGCCCTCAGACGGGATCTCTGGAAAGCTTTACCCGCTTCGAGGAGCTGTTCCATGCCTACAAGGCCCAGGTGACGTTTTTCATCGAAACCATCGTGAAAGCCTACGATATGGTGGATGCGGTCCACGCCGCCATCGTCCCGGAACCCTTCATGTCCGCCCTGCTGGACGACTGCATCGCCACGGGAAAAACCCGTCAGGAGGGAGGCACCCGCTACAACTTCTCGGGCATTTTCGGAGTGGGGCTTTCGGTGGCGGCAGATTCTCTCGCGGCGGTGAAGAACTTCGTCTTCGAGGAACGCAGCGTCACCGCCCGGGAATTGCTCGACAATCTGGCCAAGGACTTCGAAGGACGGGACGATTTGCGCGTTACTCTGCTGAAAAAAGCTCCCAAATACGGCAACAACGATGATTATGTGGACGAGTTGGCCCGGGAGTGTGCGGATGTGTATGTCAAGGCGGTGATAAGCCATCCCTGCATTCGGGGAGGCAAGTATATTCCCGAAATGCACTCCGTGGCCACCCACGTTCTTTTCGGCGAGATGACCGGCGCCACCCCGGACGGCAGGAAAGCGGGAGAGACCTTCGCGGATGGCATCTCCCCCATGGGAGGCCGGGAGCGAAAGGGCCCCACCGAAGCCATACAATCCATTACCAAGATCGACCACGTGGAGGTACTTCAAGGACTGCTCTATAACCAGAAATTTCACCCCTCCGCCCTGGACTCTCCCGAAGCTCTCCGGAAGTTCGCGGACTACATGGAAACCTATTGCCTTCTCGGGGGGCACCACGTGCAGTTCAACATAGTCTCCAGGGAGGTTCTGCTGGAGGCCCAGAAAAACCCCGCGGAGTTCCGGGATCTCGTGGTTCGCGTGGCGGGATACAGTGCCTATTTTACGGAGCTCAATGAACGTACCCAGAACGAGATCATCTCTCGAACGGAATATCAGGAAATGATATAAGAGCACCCAGCCGGAAGGAGGGAACATTATGCAACAGACTACACATTTTGAACACAAGGATCGCGTGGAAAAACTGAAATCCAAGGTGCTCCACACCTACCCCGAGATCGACCTTGAAAACGCCCGCATTCTTACGGAGAGTTTTCGCGAAACCGAGGGGGAGCCCTTGGTTTTACGAAAGGCCAAGGCCTTTCGGAGACAATGCGAAGAAAAAACCGTCACCATCTGGGAAAGCGAGCTTATCGTGGGAAATGCGGGAAGCAAAATCCGAGGAGGCATTCTTTCTCCAGAGACCTGCTGGTCCGTGCTGAACAAAGAGCTGGATACCATCAACACCCGGGCCTACGATAAATTTCACCTTCTTCCAGAGGATCGCCGCATTTTCGAAGAGGTTATCCGCCCCTACTGGAAAGGCCGCTCCAGTTACGAAGCCTGGCTTGCCCAGATTCCCGAGGATGTGGCGGCTCTTCGCGATAACGGAGCGCTTTACATCGACAAGAAAGCCGTTCGAGGCTGGGGCGAGGTTACCGCGGGATACGAGTGGTTTATTCACCACGGTGCGGAAGGCTTGATCGAAAAAATACAGGCCCGGAAGAATGCCTTGGATGGCAGCAGGCCCGGAGAGTATGCCAAGGGAACCTATCTCGACTCCCTGCTTATTGTGGCGGAAGGGCTGAAAATACTCGGAGAGCGCTACGCCCGGGAAGCCCGGCGCCTGGCATCGGAAGAAGAGGATTCCCAGCGGAAAGAGGAGCTCCTGCAAATCGCCGAGATTTGCCAGAGAGTTCCGGCAAAACCCGCCCGAACCTTTCAGGAAGCTTTGCAATCCTTCTACTTCTACCAAATCGCCATTTTCATGGAGCAGAATGCGGCGGCCTACAATCCGGGGCGTTTCGACCAGTATCTCTATCCATTCTACAAAAAGGATTTGGAAGAGGGACGCATTACCCCGGACAAAGCCCAGGAGCTTCTGGACTGCCTTTGGATAAAATTCTCCGAACAGTGCCTTTTTCAGGATGCGAAATCCGCGGAATACGCCTCGGGATATCCCATGTTCCAGAACCTCTGCGCGGGAGGCGTGGATGCCCGGGGAGTGGATGCGGTGAATGATCTCTCGTACATGATTCTTCAAGCCACCATGAACACCCAGCTCTACCAGCCGTCTCTTTCGGTGCGTTACAACATGGCCAAGAACCCCAATGCCTTTCTCCGGAAGATCGTGGAACTCATCAAGCTCGGCACGGGCTTTCCCGCCTTCCATAACGACGAAGTGGGCATCCGGATGCTCATGAACAAGGGCATTCCTCTCCGGGAGGCTTTGGATTGGAATCCCGGGGGCTGCGTGGAAACCAACCTCGCGGGAAAACTACGGGCCTATTCCGCCCTTGCGGATATCAACCTCGGCAGCGTGATGGAATACGTTTTCCTGGACGGCAAATGCCGGAAAAGCGGCAGCCAGGTGGGAGCCTCTACGGGAGATCCCCGGAGCTTCGCATCCTGGGAGGATTTCGAAAAAGCCCTGAAGGAACAGCTTCACCATGTTATCAAGGTCACCGTCAAGGCGAGCCATATCATCGACGACATCTGCCTCGATCGTCCCGTTCCCGCCCTCTCCCTGAGTTTCGAGGAGTGCATCGAGAACGCCAAGGATTACGCCTGGGGAGGAGCCAAGTACAACACGGGGAACGGTATCATCTGCATCGGCGTGGCGGATCTCATCAACAGCGCCGCAGCGGTGCGGCACCTCGTATACGAGACGAAACAGCTTTCCATGGAAAGGCTGCTCCAGGCTCTGGACCGGGATTTCGAAGGGCACGAGGATGTTCTGAAACTTTGTGCGGAGGCCCCGAAATACGGCAACGACGATGCCCGAGCGGACGATCTTGCGGCGGACCTCTTCACCTTCATAGCGGATGAGATCGAAAATTATTCCAGCAAGTTCGGCAAGATGACCCCCGGAATTCTTCCCGTTTCGGGAAACACTCCCTTCGGCCTCGAAGTGGGAGCCCTGCCTTCGGGACGTCGGGCCTGGAAACCCCTGGCGGATGGAGTGAGCCCCAACGGAGGAACGGATTGCAACGGCCCCAGCGCGGTGCTGAAATCGGTGGCGAACATCCCTCACGACCGGTTCGTCCAGGGAACGCTGCTCAACATGAAGATTGATCCCGAGATGCTGGAGACGGAAAACGGCATTACCCAGCTTATGGCGCTGCTGAAAAGCCTCTGCAGCCTGGGAGTCTATCATGTTCAGTTCAACGTGGTGGATCAGGCCAAACTTCTGGAGGCCCAGAAAAATCCGGAAAACTACAAAGGGCTCCTGGTACGGGTAGCGGGATATACCGCCTTCTTCGTAGAGCTGGGCAAGGATGTACAGGATGAAATCATAGCCCGAACGGTGCAAACCGCCACATCCTCGAAAATATCCTGCTGAACCGGTTGCGACAGACCCGCAAGGCCCTCCCGCAAATCTTCCGAGGGCCTTGTTTTTCGAGAATCAGGCTTTTTGGATCGTTTCGAGAGGAAGGATAAAGATGGACCTCCATACCAAGAACCATTCCGAGCGGGAGCAATCCGGCATGGTGCTGCGGATCGAAAGGACTTCCATTCACGACGGGGAAGGCCTTCGGACCGTGGTTTTTCTGAAGGGCTGCCCTCTTCGCTGCATATGGTGCTCCACTCCGGAATCCCAGCACCCCTTACCGGAAAGGGGATACGTAAGGGAGAAGTGCCCCCGGTGCGGGGCCTGTCTGCAGGTCTGCCCCGAGGGAGCTTTGAGCTTTTCCGAAGATCGAACCCGTATCGTTACGGACAAAAGCAAATGCCAAGCCTGTTTTGCCTGCCTTCGGGCCTGCCCCTCCGGAGCCATCAAAGAATACGGTTCTTCCATGAGGGTCTCCGAGGTTCTTCGGGAAATTTCAAAGGATGAAATTTTTTATTTCCACTCCGGGGGAGGCGTTACGTTGAGCGGAGGAGAGCCCTTGGAGCAGGCGGCATTCGCAAAAGCCATTCTTCGGGAATGCGCAAACCGGGGTATTCATCGAGCTCTGGAAACCTGTTTGTTCGGTGTCTGGGAAATCATCGAGTCTTTGCTTCCCTGGATAAACCTCCTCTACGTAGATCTCAAGCACCCCGATTCGGAGAAACATCGCCGCCTCACGGGAGTACCCAACGAACTCATCCTCGAAAACATAAAAAAAGCGGCGGCCTCCTCTCATACTTTCGAACTGGTGCTTCGAACGCCTCTCATTCCCGGAATCAACGATTCCGAGGAGACCTTGTCACAATTGGCGGACTTCGTAAAGGATCTCCCCAAAATAAAGGAATACGAATTTCTTCCCTATCACAGGCTGGGAATAGATACATACCGCCATCTCGGCAGGGAATATCCCCTGAAAGAAATCAAAAGCCCAAGCTTTTCCGAGATTGCTGAAAAGGCTCGGATTTTCAAATCCAAGATCCCCGGGATTTCCGTAAGGGTAAAAGGAGTTCTTCTGGAGGATTAAGAACTGAGGATTTCAAGCCTTATTCGTAGAGGAAGGACGGTTCAGCATGAACAAAAAAGATGTGGCTCTGGCATTCTTTATAGCAACGATCTGGGGCGGCAATTTCACGGTTATCAAAATCGGGCTGCACGACATGCCTCCCATGCTTCTCGCGGCACTACGCTATACCTTTACCGCTCTGCCCATAATCTTTTTTATCCGAAAACCGGCGATAGAAGGGCGCTACGTCCTGGCGTACGGTTTGACCATCGGATTCGGCCAGTTTGCCTGTCTTTTCTATGCCATGACCATAGGAATGCCTGCAGGCATCGCCTCCATGATTCTCCAATCCCAAGCATTTTTCACCATCATCTTTGCCTTTCTTCTTTTGAAAGAACCCATAAAAGCACGGCAAATACTGGGTTTTTTCGTCGCCTTTCTGGGACTTTACTGTATCGGAGGCATCAACGACGTCAATCTGGTGTTTTCCATTCCCGGATTCGCGCTCTTCCTTACGATTGCCGCCGCCGCCTTCTGGGGAATCTCCAATGTCATCGTAAGGCTTGCGGCCCGTAAGGCGGCTTCCCGGGGAGAAAAACTGGACACCCTGAGCCTGGTAGCCTGGTCGAGCCTGGTCCCTCCTCTGCCGCTACTGGCCATGGCCCTCTTGATGGACACCCCCGAAACGCTCTGGTCATCACTGACGAATATCAAGGGATCCGCCATCTTTTCCATCGCCTATCTGGCCTATGGAGGAACCATCTTAGGTTCCACATGCTGGAGCCGGTTGCTGACAAAACACCCTGCGGGAAGCATCGCTCCCTTTTCCCTGCTGGTTCCCATTTCGGGGTTGCTCATTGCCCAGGTAGTTCTCGGAGAAAGGCTTTCCGCATCTCAATGGCTGGGGAGCGCAATTATATTGCTGGGATTGATCATCTGTAACACCAATTTCTCCTCTCTGCGCATCATGCTCTCCAGCTCCGGGAGAAACCGCAGCTCCTGAGTTTTCACAAAAAAACAGAAGCAGTGAAAAAAAACACCTTCCGCTTATCTCTATCTGCCCGGGAAACACGAGAGAAAGCCGAAGGTGTTTTGCTATTCAATCAAAAAACCGACAAGTGTTTACATTTTCAGCGGAACGAATTACCATGCTTTCTCGAATATGGATCGTACCAAAAAATGCAAGGAGGGTCTTTTATGGGAACCCAAATAGTTCAGGAATCCAAACGATGTCTTCAGTGCGCCAACCCCCAGTGCGTCAGGGGATGCCCCGTGGGCACTCCCATTCCGGAGATGATCTCCATGCTTCTCGAAGGACAGATCCGAAAGGCGGGAGAGATGCTCTTCCGGAACAATCCTCTTTCGGTAATCTGCTCCCTCGTCTGTCCTCACGAAAGTTTTTGCGAAGGTCACTGCATTCTGGGACACAAAAACAAACCCGTACGTATCAGCTCCGTGGAACACTACATTTCCGACTATTATCTCCGATTCATGGATCTGCTTCCCGAAAAAAGGATCCCCCAAAAGGTGGGCGTTATCGGAGCGGGGCCCGCGGGCATTACCGTGGCCTTTCTTCTCGCCCTCCGGGGATACGACATCACCATCTACGAATCCAAGGACAAGATCGGGGGAGTGCTCCGCTACGGCATACCGGATTTTCGGCTTCCCAAAACGCTTCTGGATCGCCTGGAGGAGCATCTTATCCGCATGGGAGTGACCATACGCCCCAACACGCTTATCGGAAAACGCCTTACTCTGGAAGATCTTTTCCGGGACGGTTTCGAAGCTCTCTTTATCGGCACGGGAGTATGGACCCCCCATCGGCTGGACATCAAGGGCGAAAGCCTGGGGCACGTGCACTACGCCCTGGATTATCTGCGGAACCCCGAAGTGTACCATCTGGGAGAACGGGTATGCGTTATCGGAGCGGGCAATACCGCCATGGACGCGGCCCGGTCCTGCCTCCGCCGGGGAGCCCGGGAGGTAACGATACTCTATCGCAAGGACAAGCTGTACATCCCCGCCCGGGATGTGGAAGTGGAGTACGCTCTCATCGACGGAGTCCAATTTCTCTATCGAGCCCGGCCCGTGGAAATAACGAAGGAAGGGGTACGATACGTGAAAACCCAGGAGGAAGAAAACGCTCCGGGACGATATCACGATACGGAAAAAATCGCCCTGCTCTCCTGCGACACCGTGATTATCGCCATCAGCCAGGATCCCTGCGCCACCATTCCGGATAATTCGAACGGCCTGGAAACGGGAATCAAAGGGCTTCTCGTCACGGATTCCCGAGGGCATACCACCCGGGAGGGCATTTTCGCCTCGGGAGATGTGGTAACCGGGGCAAAAACCGTGGTGGAGGCGGTGGCGCAATCCAAAATCGTGGTTCAGGCCATGGAAGAGTATCTGGAAGGCAAGATCGTGTAAAATACATGGCGACAAATCTCGTCTTCAAGATCAAGGAGGTTCTTTCTGTGACCATGCTCTATCTGCACAACGGGCGCATTTTCGACGGGGAAACATTTCTTCCCCCCGGAGAAGCGCTGCTGATCGAAAAAAACACCATTTTCCGGATAGGCCGGGAGGAGGAACTACGGAATCTTCCGGAGTTCGCCGCCGCTATTCCCTTGAATGCCCGGGGAGGCACCATTCTTCCCGCCTTTACGGATAGCCACGTGCACCTGGCTTCGGCGGCCCGGCACCGTTTCGGCCTAAACTGCTCCGGCACCGCCTCCCGGGAGGAAGTACTGGAGATGATCCGGGAAGAGGCCCGAAAGTGCGAGCCGGACCAGTGGATTTACGGCATTCTTCTCAACGAACAGAACTGGAAAAACCCGGTGCTTCCGGAGCGCAAGGATCTGGATGCCCTGGATATTCCCAACCCGGTGCTGCTGGTGCGCATATGCACGCACATTCACGTGGCCAACTCCCGGGGCCTCGCCCTGGGAGAAGCTCTCGATGAAAAGGGAGCTCTTTCACAAGAGGCCCGCTCCCGGGGCATTTTGCAGGAAAACGAAGCCCGCCCCGTAACGGATGCCCTGGCCCGGGCCCTCCGGAAGGATCCCCGGATGGATCAGGCCTTTCAGCAGCTCTTCCGGGAATTCCTGGAGGCGGGTATAGGAGAGGTACACGTTATCGGAGGACGAAGCATCGGCCTGGGAGATGAGCTGGGATACTACGAAATTCTCCACCGCCGGGGGAACCTTCCTCTCCGCATCATAGGCTACTACGACGACATGCCCAACATCCCCGTCACCAGCGGCTTCGGCAACTTCTGGGTACGTTACGGAGGATGCAAACTCTATCTCGACGGCTCCTTGGGAGGGGGCACCGCCGCCCTTACCGAACCCTATGCGGATCGCCCCGGCACGGGCACCCTGCTCTATTCGGACACCCAGCTCACGGAACTTCTTCGGGAGATGGGGGAACGCTACATTCAGCCCCAGATCCACGCCATCGGAGACGCCGCCATAGACCAGCTTATCCGCTGCGTCCGAAAGACGAAGGAGGAAGGTTTTACCTGGCCCTATCCGGTAAAGGCGAGCCACCTCCAGGTCTGCCGGCCGGACCAGGTGCAGCAGCTCGGAGAGCTGGAAATCGCCGGGGACGTACAGCCCCACCAGCTCGTAAGCGACGTACACATGGCCCCGGCACGGCTGGGAGAGAAGCGGAAAGATTGGTGCTTCCCCTTCCGGAGCATGATGGATGCGGGGGTTCTTCTGGTGGGCTCCAGCGACTGCCCGGTGGAACCCATCAATCCCCTTCTCGGCATCCGAGGAGCCCTGGTGCGGCAGAATCCCGAGAGCTATCCCCGGGAAGGCTGGAATCCTGCGGAAAAAATCTCCCTGGAGGAGGCCCTGGCCATGTACACCCGCAACCCCGCCCGTCTCACGGGAAGGGACGATAAAAAGGGCTCTCTCCGGCAGGGCTGCCGGGCGGATATCACCGTGCTGGATAAGGATCTCTCAAGCCTCAAGCCCGACGAACTTCCGGGGGTGCAAACCCGGGCGGTTCTGGTAAACGGAGCGGTTCGGTACTCCGCATAGCCTCCCCGAACAGACGATAAACGCATAAACCGAACAACCGGGGGATTCCGGAAATTTCTTCGTCCGAAGACGTTTCCGGAATCCCCTTTCTGCATCCACCCCCGATCATGCCCCCCTTCCGTATTGATTTTTACAACGATTTCTCCGTTCCCATAGAACGAAAAAGCCATGGCCTTATCGCAATTTGTCGAAACCTTCTTGACAAATTCTTTTTTATTGATACAGTAAGATTATTCCCTATTTTGGAAAAGTTATTTCCTAATAGGAAATGGAGGTGGAGCATGAGCAGTCTGGATAAATCTCTCCTGATAATAAAACGCCTCGGGGAACCCCCTTACGAGCTGACCCTTGGGGATCTCGCATCCCATGTCGAGATGGGAAAGAGTGGTACTTTCAAGCTTCTTCAGATCATGAGGAATCACAACTTCATCATTCAGGATCTTTCCTCCAAAAAATACCACCTGAGCCCCATCATGATTCGTCTCGGCAGCGTATACAACAGGTTTAAGGGAATCGATGAAATTTCACGGCCCGTATTGGCTCATATTACGGATACACTCCAAGAAACCACCTATATCACCGTCTGGGAAGGAGACCGGGCCTTTCCGGCCTATAAGAGAGCTCTTCCCGGAGGCATCTACGATTCGGACGACTTTATAGGCAAAAGCATTCCCCTGAACGCCGGAGGTTCCGCCATGCTTCTCTGCGCCTACCAGAGCCGTGAGCGTATGAGCAAGATCCTCGATTCGCTGAAGCTTGAAAAGCGCACCCCTCTCACCATCACCGATAAAGAAGAGCTTCTGGAGGAATACGCAAAAATCAGAAAACAGGGATATGCCGTGGAGAACGAGATTTTTACCCTTGGCCTCATCTCCCTTGTGGTTCCCGTATTCGATAAGGACGGCCTGGTTTTTTCGAGCCTTGCCCTTGCGGCCCCCAAAGAACGTTTGCCCGAGGAACGCATGGCCCAATGGATCCAGATCTTGAAAAACGGAGCGGAGGAGCTCTCCTACAGCTTTCAATTCAGGCGTTAGCTCCCGGAAAGAAACATTCCGCAACGACAATGAATATGCCCGCACAGAGATGAGAGAAACATTCGCCCCTCGTCTCTCGCATAAAAAGGGCCTTCTCTTTACCCCCGCCATCTTTTCCACCTTGAATACATACTCTCTTGGCCCGAAGAAAAAAATGGTTGCCGCACGCCATGATGCGGAGGGGGTATGTAACGATGTCCAGAATTTCTTTTCCCAATTCCCGTATGGCCACTATTCCCCTCAAGGGAGGAATACGGGAAATCCTTTCAAGATCGAACGAGCTGGAACGGCAAGGCCGAAGCGTGATCCACATGGAGATAGGCCGCCCGGATTTCGATTCTCCGGAATGTGCCAAAAGAGGGGTCGTGGAAGCTCTTCAAAGGGGAGACGTTCATTACACGGACATCTCCGGCACCCTTCCCCTCCGGGAGGCTATTGCGGAAAAATATGGCCGATGCAACCACATGCAGGTGGATCCGGACCTTCACGTCATCGTTACCGTCGGAGCCGTGGAAGCTCTTTTGATGACCTTTCTGACGATTCTCGAACCCGGAGACGAGGTTCTCATTCCTTCCCCCTTTTTTCCCGCCTATGCGGACCAGCTTGCTCTCGCCAATGCCCAAGTGGTGAATGTGCCCTGTCACATGGAACATCATTTCAGACTCCAGGTGGAAGATCTGGAAAAAGCCCTCTCTCCCAAAAGCCGCATGATTCTGTTGAACACCCCGAATAATCCCAGCGGTGCCGTCCTCACCAGAAGAGATCTGGAAGCCATCGCAGACCTTGCCCGGAAAAGAGATCTCTGGATTGTTTCCGACGAATGCTACGAAAAATTTCTCTACCAGGGAGAACACGTAAGCATGGGAAGCCTTCCGGGCATGGCGGAACGGACCATCACCATAGGAGCCGCCTCAAAAACCTGGTCCATGACGGGGTGGCGGGTGGGCTGGGCGATCCTTCCCGAACGAATGAAACCCTATGCGACCAAGTGCCATCAAAATTGCACCACCTGCTGCAATTCCTTCGCTCAAGCGGGGGTAACCCGGGCATTTCAGGAAGCCGATCAGCATGTGGCTCTCATGATCGGGGAGTACGCAAAACGGCGGAACATGGTCTGCGAGTACCTCCGGAACATGGAGGGCATGGAAGCGGTAGAACCTCAGGGAGCTTTTTTTGTTTTTCCCAGCATCCGCAAGCTGCGCATATCTGCCCTGGAATTCTGCACGGCCCTTCTGGAGGAAGAGGGGGTTGCCACAGTTCCCGGAGAGGCCTTCGGCGTTGCCGGCTTCATTCGCCTCGCTTACTGCCGATCGTACGACTACATCGAGGAAGGTATGCGGCGCATACAACGATTCGTGTCAAGGTATGCAACATAAGGTCATACCTTGAGAATTCGGAACAAGCTCAAGCTCCGCGGAAAGGAGGACGGAAAACGAGCACCGTGCTGAGGTACACAAAACTATTATTAAAGGAGTGTTGTTGCAATGAAGAGAAACTTGGTATTGGGAATAATCGGAACCCTCGTTCTCGGACTGCTTTTCTTCTCCCTTGGAACAACGGAGAGTCTGGCCCGGGAAAAAATGGTACTGAAGGTGGCGGGTATCTCCTCACCGGAATACCGGGGGAGCAAATCCCTTATGGCCATCAAGGATGCGGTGGAAAAGGGGACCGAGGGCAGGGTGATTCTCGATGTTTTTCCTGCCAACCAGTTGGGGGATTACACCCAGGTTTTCGAGGAAATTCGACGGGGCACCATCGAAATGGGACTCATCTTTCTTCCCAGCCAGTTCGATCCCATGCTGGAAGTCGGCTCGCTTCCGTTCCTTGCGGAAACGAGCGAAGGCATGCAAAAACAGCTTTCTCCGGGCTCCGTGGTCTACTCCATCATTGAAAGCTCCCTGGAAAAACTCGGGGTGCATCTCCTTCGGCTCTATGGGGACGGTTTTGTCGGCGTAGGGCTTGCGAAAAAACCCGATAATTCCCTTCAGGCAGGAGCGGCGAAAAATGCCATGATCCGCGTGGCTCCCCTGGCGGTCTATAAGGAAACCGCCGAAGATCTCGGGTTCCGGACAACCACCATTCCCTATGCGGACACCTACACCAGCATCCAGACGGGGGTCTGCGACGGATGGATCGGCGGATCTTCCCAGATCAACTACCTGAGCTTTCGGGATGTCATCAAATACTACATTCCTTACAACTGCCTTTTCGACCAGACCGCCTATATCGTGAGCACCAAGGTGTGGGAGCGTATCTCCCCCGAGGATCAGCAAGTTCTCATAAATGCCGTAAATGAACAGGCAGACAAGAGCTTCCTGGAAAGCAACGCCGAAGATATGGAATACCAGAAAAAGCTCGCCGAAGCCGGCGTGGAAATCATCTCGATTCCCGAAAAGGATATGGCGGAGCTTGCGGAGCACATTCGGAACATCACCTGGCCAAAACTTGAAGAAATCTACGGCAAGGAAACCCTCGAAAAGATAAAAGAATCCCTGCAATAACATGCTCTCGGTGCCGGGGGAATCTCCCCCGGCACCCATCCTGCATTTCCGGGGCGGCAGGGCAAAACTTTCGAAATCCCCGAAGATGCGGCCCCCCGTGATTTCTATTCTTTTTCCCGGAGTGCCGCATTGAGGGCGGTGTTCCTTGGAGTGTGGCGTTACGTAAACAGGAGCTGGAGTTGATACGTTCGGGGCAAACCCATTTATGCCCCCCCCACCGCAGCTTGCATCCCGGAGGGTCGGTGTGGGCACAGAACGCACCCACAAGCCTAAGCTACCGCACCTTGTACCCGGTACCAGATTTGAGGAGGTCTCGACATGACAAATATGGAGTATCTGCAGCACAAACCCATGGCCGTTCTCGGAGGAGGAGCCACCGCCCGGGGGCATGCCGCCTGCGCCGCTCTCAAGGGACGTGAAGTGCGCCTGTACGAATTACCCGAGTTTTTTCAGCAGCTCGGATGCATCGGAGAACATCGGGAGATTCGTCTCAGCGGCAGGCAGGAAAGCCTCTACGGCTTCAAACGGGAGGGGCTGGCGAAGCTGGATATGGTTACCGACGATATTCAAAAAGCGGTGCAGGGAGCGGGAATCATCATCATCAGTTTCCCCGCCATAGGATACAAGGCCTTTCTCGAAAAGCTCATTCCGCATCTCGAGGACGGCATGGCCATCCACTTTACCACGGCGAACTTCGGCTCCCTGATTCTTCGGAAAATGATGCGGGAGGCGGGCTGTACCAAAAGAGTCATCATAGGAGAATGGAGCAGCCAGCCTTACGGAATCCGTATCAAGAGCGCCGGGGGGCAGCAGATGCCCGAGGTAAGCATCAACTATTGGGCCATAAGCCTTCGGGGAGCCGCACTTCCCATGACCGACCAGGAGGCCTTTTTCGAATCGAAACGATACGTGCCTTCCCTCGATTCGGTGGTACATCCTATCCAAGGAGATACGGTGGCGGACATCGGGTTCAGCAACGTCAACCCCATACTGCACTGCCCCGGCACCATTCTCGGCGTGGGAGCCATGGAAAACTGGGGAGTTGTCTACGGCGAAAACAAATACGATTTTTCCATATACTCCCATGCCTACTGCCCCTCCATCTCAAAGGTCCAGCTGGCTCTGTACAGGGAGGAATGCGCCATTGCCAAAGCCATGGGAGTGGGAATCCAAGATTTCAAGGAAGAGGCCTTCTTCTCGAGATCGAACATCCTCGGAGCGGAACACATGGGAGAAAATTTCGTGATTCCCTTCGACGAGCAGTATCCCCTGGCTCTGGGAACGGGGCCTTTCACCATCCAGAATCGGTACATTACCGAGGATATTCCCGTGGGATGCCATATTTTCTGGGAACTTGCCCGGAAATTCGGCGTGGAGGTTCCGGTTATTTCCTCCATGATTACCCTCGCTTCCGTCATGACGGAAAGGAATTTCTGGAAAACCGGAATTACCTTGGAAGATCTGGGAATCGCGCATATGGATAAAGAGATGCTCAACGCCTTTCTCCGAGAGGGTGTTTATGCGGATAACTGATATGACATGGTTTCCGTCGAAGCGTGGCATCTCCCGCTGAGACGTAAAAGGCTGCAATGGAGCATACTGAAAGCGAAGGGATCTCTGACCAAAACAGATCTCTTCGCTTTTTCCGCTCCGTATAAAACCGCCGAAGGAATTTTTCCCCCTTCTTCGAGATATGGCACCCATCATGCCGGCAGAAAAATGTCATGGACTTTTACAGAAAAATTTCCGTCCGAAAGACGAGCCGGGCCCTTCCGCTTATCTTCACCATCTGAGGAGCCCCTTCGGGGCTGTAAACCTGCACCCGCATGTACCCTTTCCTCCCCAAAGCCTCTCCCTGCTTGATGGTGAAAAGGGAGCCCTCGCTTTTTCTCTCCAACCTGCCGTATCGGGTAAGATAGGCTCCGAGAGGACCGTTGGCGTTTCCCGTTACGGGATCCTCCCGTATACCCAGGGCGGGGGCGAACATTCTTCCGCTCACGAGAACCCCCGCCTCTCCCGAATCGAAGGTAAAGGTGTAGTAACCGTTGCATTCCAGATCCTCGCTCAGCCGTATGAGCACATCCTCCCGTACCGCGAGACCGTCCAGGATCTTTTTCTTTTTGAGGGGAATCAGCACCTTCGAATGGCCCGTGGAAACGATCTGGATCGGCAGGGAGGAATCGAGATCCTTCTCCTCCATCCCCAATCCCTCAAGCAACCGCTCCTTCAGGGAACCCTGCAGGATCTCCCCGTACTCCACGGAGCCCTGGGTCATGGTGACCCGAAGATCTCCTTCTTCGGGCTCCACTTCCACCGGCAGAATTCCCGCCCTGGTCTTCTGCAAAAGCCGGGCTCGCTCCAGACCGTGCTCTTTCGCGTAAACATAGTGCGCCGCCACCGTGGCATGCCCGCAGAGGGGTACCTCTTTCAGAGGGGTGAAAAACCGAACCTCCAGGTCATAGCTGCCCTTCTCTCCCTCAAAGAGGAAAGCGGTTTCGGAGTTATGCAGTTCCCGGGCGATCTGGAGCATCTGTTTTTCGCTCAATCCATGGGCGTCGAGAACCACCCCGGCGGGATTTCCCGAAAAAAGCTCGGTGGTGAAGGAGTCCACCTGAAAAACCGAAAGTTTCATGCAGACCTCCTTATTTTATCGGGGAAAAGAATCCTTGTGAGAAGCCAAGGCTTCTCCGAGCCAACGGATTGTTTTTCCCAAATGATCCATGGTCTCCAGACCTTCCGCATCCTTTTCCACATCCCCCGGAGCAAGGCCCATACCCATATTCCAGTAGCTGGAGCCGGGTACGATCATCCGGGAAATCAGAAAGAGATGGTTCAGAGTATCGAAAACATGCGTGGATCCGGCCCGACGCACCGCCACCACGGCAGCCCCGATCTTTCCCGTAAGAAGTCCTCCGTTGGCCATGGAGACAAAACCGATTCTATCGATAAGGGCCTTCATTTCCGCGGTAACGTCGGTGAAATAGGTGGGAGATCCCAGAATAAGGGCATCCGCCCGGAACATCTTTTCCGCTGCCTGGTTAAAGATATCCTTTTCGATCACGCAACGGCGGTTCCGGTTTTCGAAACATTTTCCACAGGCCAGGCACCCTCGCAGTTCCTGCCCTCCTATCTGCACAAGCTCCGTTTCCCAGCCCCCTTCCTTCAAGGGCTCCAAAACGCGGTTAAGCAGAATTTCCGTATTGCCTCCCTTACGGGGACTTCCCGATAACGCCAAAGCGTACATGCAGATACACCTCCGTGAAGTTTGATTTTTTTGCCGGGGCCACTATACTTTAAACATGTTTTTATGAAAAGTACTGTCTTTTATGTAGGATACCGACAAAAAGTATAGTATCGGAGGAATACCCATGCAGACATGGTGTAAGGAAAAAACCCTGGGAGACAAAAAATATCGATGTTTTTTCGAGCTTACCCTTAAAATTATGGGGGGTAAATGGAAACCCATTATTCTCTATCATCTTGCTCGAGAGGAAGTTCTTCGGTTCGGGGAATTGCGGCGAAGCATCGCGGGCATCACCGAAAGGATGCTCACAAAACAGCTTAGGGAATTGGAACGGGACGAGCTTGTTTTTCGAAAAGTTTACCGGGAGGTTCCTCCCCGGGTGGAATACACTCTCACTCCCATAGGCTGCAGCCTGATTCCCATCTTGCTGGAAATGCGCAAGTGGGGAGTGACCTATGAAAAATACATGGACCGGAACAATCTTTTTTCGGGCCCCGATTACGAGGATCCCTCTCCTCCGGAAATCCCCCGTCGCTATTGCCAATGTGCCGGAGGGATTTCCTTCGCTTCTGATCGTTTCAAATAAGGAGCTATCGGGGCTCTCATGCACACCGTATCCGGCTAAAAAGTTGCAGGAAAAAAAGATTTGACTTTAACGCTATGTGAGGGTTTATACTTTCCTAAGATCAGCAGAAAAATACTCTCCCGACACTGTAACTTCCGTAGCGAAAAAACTTATTTCAGAGAGGAGTCTTTCGTATGTCCGGAGAATCTCCGGTGATCTTTTACGATCGGCTGAAGGCATTGGTGCGGTCGCTGCAGGAGAAATCCTCGTCTTAGGCGTAACCGCGATAGCTGCGACCTAACCCACGTTACAAAAGCTGTGAACAACCATATTTCTTATACTCTTACACGAAGGAGGCTTTTTCCATGTCGAGAGAATCCGCGGTAGCTTTTTACGAACAGGTGGAGGCGAACGAAGAGCTTCAGGAAAAGCTGAAGGATCTTGGTACCCAGAAAGGTATCGAGGAATACGTAAAGGAAGAGCTGGGATATCACTTTTCCCTGGAAGAAATGCAGAAGGTGATCTTCGAAAAGAACCCGGAAATCGCCGATGAAGACCTGGAGGCCGTGATAGGAGGAATTTCCTCCTCCAACGAAGCCAGCGTTCTTCCGGTAATCGTGGCGACCCTCGTGGGAGGTGCCATGGTGGGCGTCGGCATTATCGGAGTCGGAGCAGCTGCTGCGGCTGCAGCGGCTTAATTCTTTATGCAAAATCCCCTTCCACCGAAAAACATTCCCCGAGGGATTGACTCTCCCACAGTGTCATAGTGTATTCTTGAAACACCCCGAAAAAGGGCGAAATTGCAGCGGGCGAAACAAGCGGTGTATTTGAGGCGGAAAAGAGCATGCGATGTACCTTATGTGGAAAAGAAGGGGGTTTTATTTTGAAATCAAAATACGGTTTTGCTTCGGTTTGTACCATGTTGTTACTGATGGCGGCCATGATGGGAGGCGGAGGCTGCGGAGGCGGCAGCGGTTCGGGCTCCCTTCCCGCCAGCCCCGACGACATTCAGCCCGGAGCGCAGTACGAGGGAACCCTGATCCTTCAGGAAAACGGAGAGGACACGGTGCTCATGCGGGTTGCATACGAGGCCCGCAATATCGAGACGGACTCCACCCTATCCCCTGCGGTGGCTCTTTTCATCACGGAGGAGGAATATCTGGACCAGGCTTCGGGAACCCTGAAAACCATGGAGAATCTCTCCGGACCGACTCCGGAAGAGGTGAAAACCTTCCTCACGAACAGTTGGGACGCATCCTACGAGGGAGTCGAGGATAAGGGCGTAAATGCCGAGGAATTTCTGGATTTCCTGGAAGAGCACAATATGCCCATGGATCAGTTTTTCCGCTTTCTGGAAGCTCTGAATTACTCCATGGTGGAATTTCTCGAAATTATCGACGTTTATTCCACTCGGCTGGACTCCCTGGACGGAGAGGATATTTTCAACGAGATTGAAGTTTTCTGCGATCTCGGAGGGTTCGAACTCCGCAGCTACTTTACCGATATCCAGCAGATCTTCGGCACCCACGAAGCTTTCTGCGCGAAGCTGACGAATCTCGGCCTAGGGATGAAGAACCTCTACACTGCCTACGTAGCCTGGTGTGTGGATCAGGAAGCTTCCCTGGAAGACTCCTTCTCCGGATTCCTGGAGTATCTGAAAAATGCCTCCTCGCTCCAAGTTTGTGGAGATACTCCCAAAATCGATCCCGTGAAACTGGGTAAACTGGGGCTGGACGTTCTCAAGTTCGGCTGGGATGTCATCAAGGATGGCAAACCTCAGGTACAGACCGACGGAGCCTTTACGTCGGTTCTGCGAAAGGGAACCACCGCTCTCGACTACGGCAACGCGAAACGCAACGAGACATCGATTCTGCACTTCAAGGTCAACGATGCGTGGATCAAATCCTGGATTCTCATCGAAACCAAGTTCCGGGGCTCCGCCTCCTACGCAGCCACCACTCCCGAATTCGGCGGGCAGTACCTGCAGAACGTGCAGTTCGACGTAGAGAGCGCCTACGCCTTATGGGGAATGTACCTCAACGTGAGCGCCCAGGTTTCCAACGTCACCAACCCCGCCACGGTGGAGAATCCGGATCCCGAGATCGACGTGGTGGCACGCATCAATGCGGGATGGCTCTTCCAATCCTTCGGGAGATCCGCCTACTTCCGAGCCAAGGGAAGCCAAGGCATTTGGTTCCAGCGTTGGGGAGAACAATAGCAGTAAAGAAAAAACGTAACCATCAAGCCCCTGTAAACAATGGATTGAGAGGCCACGCTTCCTGATTTGCCAAATCGAGTACAGCGCTCTTGGCCATCCCGATGAAGTCTTTTGAGAAAAAGCTTCCGACTTCCGGAGGAGTTTTCCAGCCAGGACACTCTCGCGATCTATGGTTACGAAGACGGACAGCTGCGTTCATATCCTTCCGGCTAACCCGGGCCATGCCAGAACCGGATGCCCTGCAAGGATTCGGGGAGCTTGTTCAGACATTGGCCGTTTTATGTACCCAGCACCGCTGGTGTGCCAAGAGACAGGGAATTTGTGAAAGCGGAAACTCCACGTAATAAAGACGCCATTGCAGAAGCCCCGGAATTCCTTTGTGGAGAAAGGAATTCCGGGGCTTCTGCAATATGGTAAAGCCTGCGCCCGTTCAGAGAATCTTTCTACAGATCTTCTATTCCCGTCTTCCAGTGGGTTCCATCGAAATAATCCAACCTGAGGGTGGCGATATCGAAGTAGAAAAGCCCCGTGACAAGTTCTTCCCGGGCAAGGGCATCCCGCACCACCTCCATGGAGTTGAGCCGGTGAAGCTGCCGGATTCCCCAATTTTTCACGGATTCTTCCAGGCAGGCGCCCTGGCAGGATTCCTCGCCGAGCCACCCCTTGAGAGCCTCTTCGTGGAGATGTTCGGGATGGCTGGCGGCCTTTACGGCTCCGCAATCCGCATGGGCGAGCACCACGGCATTACGCACGTGAAGATGGGCCACCGCATAGGTTACGGCACAAGCCGCCCCGAAATCTTCCTGGGGACAGCGGTTGCCCACGTTCCGCAGCACGAAGAGCTCTCCCGGCTTGGCTCCGAAAATTTCCTCGGGAACGATGCGGCTGTCGGAACAGCCGATCACCAGGGTATGGGGCTGCTGCCCTGAGGCGAGAGCCGCATAGAGCTCCCGGTCTGCGGTTTTGCAAAAGCTGCGGTATCCTTCCAAAAGAACGTTCATCAAGGTATTCCTCCAACTCTTTTCTCAAAAATATGCCCCTGGGGGGCGAAAAATTTCTGGAACAACAATTTACGAAAGCGATTCGTTCCAATCTCGCAAGACTAATTAATTTTAAGCTTCATAATTCCACAGGGAGATCCTGTGGCTTCGCTACACCACATTTTACCCCGAAAGCGGAGGTTTTCGTTTCATCTCGTCAATTTTTGCAGGAGATCGGGCCAAGGAATCTCTCGCTAAACATCGGTTGGCGGCCCTCTCCAGCGCCGGAGCCAGAGGCACTGCTTCCCTGATCCCGGAAAGAGGAGGAGCTACCCCGATATGCATATGAGGCTTGCCGTTCCTGATGACATCTCAACCGGACTTGAGAGTCTCCAACCCCGGTTTTGCCGCTTTCACGGAATCGATTTTGGGATCCTCCCCGTCAGCCTTCAGGCCGGAAGAGTTTTCCCAGATATTCCGGAGATGCGGAAAAAGGGTTCGCCGCTTCAGTTTCCTGGTTCATGTATGAGCTTCCATAGATACTATACAATCCCGCCACGCCTATGCCAAGATCTGCCAGCTTCGTGCGAAAGGTTGCATGGATGCCGGGAAAGAGTTCTGAACCGGGATTTTTTTTGCCGAATGCTTTCGAAAGCTGTTCACGCATAGTTCTTCGGGGAAGCTTTGGGGTCTTCGCCCTTTCCTTTCCGGATTTGCAGGAAAAGGTAACCGGAAAGGCAAAATACCGCCCCCGAAAGCATCCATATTCCGGAAATTGTTATACTCCCCACCAGGAGACTGAACAGTAAGGATCCCGTAATGCCTCCCACCTGCATCGTTAATGATGAGAGGGATAGAAGAGAAGACCTCCTTTCGTCGGGAATCAACGAGTTGAGGAGAGTGCTCTCGGGGATGTTAATCATGCCGTTCACCATGAAAAGCAGCAGATACACGAAGGAAAAGGAGAATATTTTCTCCTGGAAAGACATGAGAATAATCAGGACTCCCATGGAAATTCTACCGATACAAAGCAGAAAATTCGATGGGGGAAGACCTTTTCGGAAGATCAGGCTTATTATTCCCACTCCTCCTAAGGAAGCCAGGAAATATGCGCTATTTATGATACCGAAGATCCATATCTGCGATTCGTCTCCCAAGATTGAAAGAGCTTTAGGCTGCCAATATAGTTCTACCGCATTAAAGCAAAATCCCCATGTTGCAGCACCCAACAATAACAAGAGAAAGTTTCTGTCGCTGCAGGCCATACGTAAGGATTCCTTTATGTGCCTGCCAGCGGACCTGTTTCCGCAGGTAACCGCATGTGTATCCTTTACCCAGACAAGGGTGAAAAGGAATAAAAATACGAGAATCAGGATTTGTATGGAGAGGTTTCCGTTGTATTTATTGTGAGCGGGAAGGTGTTTTTCCCAGAACATGGGGATAACGCCGCCAACGAGTGCACCTATCGCCAGACCCAGAATTTCTCCGGCATTGAGTATGCCGAGGAATTTATGCAACGTGTTCTTTCCGTTTTTTTGGATATATTCGCTTATGAACAACGCTTCCAGAGATCCCGAAGAGAATGCCCTCGATACGCCATAGAAAGCGAATCCCGCAAAAAGCCCGGCAATATGGTTTGTGACGAGCACGGTGGCATATCCGATTATCGATAAAACCAGTGAAAAGAGATAAATCCTCTTTTGTCCCATCAGATCCGACAAGACGCCGCTGGGGAATTCGAATACCACAATGGAGATGGAATAGAATCCCGTAATCAAGCCCAAGGTTTCCACAGTGCTGCCCTTGGACAACATCATCAGGGACATTACGGTCGTTCCAATACCGACGGTAAACCAGTGGAGAAATCTATTAAGAAACGGAACAAGATAATCCTTCATCCGACGCGTGTGCCCCTTCACGTTTTGCCGTGTATAAAACAACCTTTTTACATGTTTGACCCCTGTAAGAATGGGCTATAGTGCGATAATAAATATATTACTTAACTTTCGCAAGCAAGAAAAAAGATTTTTTTCTCCCAACTCCCAAGAAATAGTTGACTCTTCGCGATCCAGGCTCCCCCAAAAATCGGGAGGAGCCTGGGAGGATTTCCGTAAAAGTTATCCATAATCGCAGAAACTTCAGAGTTTTTCCAAGAAACCGGGACACCACCCCCTCGTTACAATTTCTTTCGAAAAGGAGGGGATGTCGAGCAGTGCCGCTCAATCCTCAGGGCTTACATGAAAATCCCTCAGAAACAGATTTCGAGAATTGCCGCCACATAGGCCCGGGAGCACGCGACAATCTGATCCACCTCGCAGAACTCCCGTTCGGTGTGAGCCAGGCTGAGATCTCCCGGGCCGAAGACCACCGTTTCCATGCCCCCGGCGAAGCTGAGAAGCCCCCCGTCGGTCCAGCCGGGAAAGTAACCCTTTTCGGGAATCTTCTGCATCTGGAGAAGGGTTTTCTCCAGAGTTCGAACCAGGGGCGATTCCGGAGATGTCTCCAGAGGAGGCTGCCCCAGGGGATTTTTCTCCATATCCCGCATGTTGCGGATTTCCATCTGAAAATCTTCGTCGGAACAGCGAAGCCGCTCCCCCAGCTCTTCCAGTTCCCGGAGTACGGATTCCGTGGATTCTCCGGGTATCCAGCGGCGGTCCAGCCGGAGAAGGCACTCCCCCGCCACGGTACTCGGCTGGGTTCCTCCCCGGATTTCTCCCAGATTGAGCGTGGAGGGACCGGTAATGGGATGAACCCGTTCCCGAATACGGGGAAGAAGTTCCTCCGAGAGAGCCCGGATAAGGAGTCCAGCCTTTTCGATGGCGTTGATTCCCCTTTCCGGGGTTCCTCCGTGGGCGTATTTACCCTTGAGGACGATTTCGATCCACTCCAGGGCGCGATGACCGTGGAAGATTTTCATTTCCGTGGGTTCTCCCACCAGGGCATAGCGCGTTCGGGGGCCCCTTTCCACGATATCCCGGGTGCCGGCGTTCCAGAACTCTTCGTCCGCCACCCCCGCAAAGAGCACCTCTCCCTCCAGGGGAATTTCCGCCTTTTTTACAGCCAGCACCGCATGGATCATGGCCGCCAGGGCACCTTTCATATCCACGGAGCCCCGGCCGAAGATCTTTCCTTCCCGCACCTCCCCCGAAAAGGGAGGGATGGTCATGTTCGCCACGTCCACCGTATCGGTATGGCCGTTAAGCATGAGGGTCTTTTCGAAGGATTTGCCCCTGCCGTAGCGGGCAAATACGTTGAATCGCCCCTCGGGAGTTTGCCGCCGTTCCGTCTCCAGTCCCTCTCCGGCGAGAAAGTCCCGAAGATAGAGAGAGATTTTCTCTTCCGGATTTTCAAGGCCATGGTAGCTCGGAATGGAAATCAGCCTGGAGGTGAGGGCCACAAGAGATTCTTCATCCAGAGAGCTTTGGGCGGCTTCCAGCATACGCGCAGCGTCTTTCACCATGGGAGTCCTTTCCTTTTCAGGATTTCGCATAGGCCACAGTGCCATCGAGAATGGTCATGGCCACGGTTATATTCTGTATCTCCTCCGGGGGAACGGTAAAGGGGTTTTCGGACATCACCGCGAAGTCCGCATACTTTCCCGCCTCGATGGAGCCTTTCAGGTGTTCTTCAAAACCTATGGCGGCAGCGTTCAGGGTAAAGAGCTTTACCGCTTCGTACACCTCGAGCCTCTGGAAGGGATGGGTATGGGTTTTGGCTCCGTAGACTCCCAGCATGGGATTCAGAGGAGTTATGCTGCTGTCGGACCCCCCCGCCACCAGGAGCCCCGCCTCCAGGAGGGTTCGCAGGGGATAGGCCCGTTCAAAACGCTTCTTTCCCAGCCTGAGGGGCATCATGTTCCGGGTGAAAAAGTCGAAACTCGGCTGCACGCAGATGGCACACCCCAAGGCTGCGGCCCTTCGGACCTGGTCGTCCGTGGGGATGCTGAAATGCTCGAACCGGTGCCGGTGATCCTTCCGGGGATACCGGGCCAGGGCCTTTTCATAGGCCCGGAGCAGTTGTTCGATGGCGGCATCCCCGATGGTGTGCATGGCAATCTGCATTCCCCGGCGGTGGGCCTCCAGCACGAAGGCTTCGAGTTCTTCCGTTTCGATATAGAGACAACCGGTACAGTTTTCCTGGTCCTCGTAGGGAGAAAGCAGCGCCGCAGTCCGGGAGCCTATGGACCCGTCCACGGTGATACACCCCCCGATCCGCTTGATTCCCGTCTCGGCGACTCTATCCACGTCCATAACCTGGTGATACGGAAGAATCCGGATGGGAAGCTCCGGCATGGCGCCCAGAAGAATATCGAAATCCCTTTCTCCGAAGAGGCTTCCCCCCTCCAGGGCATGCACCGTGGTTACCCCCACCGCCAGGGCCTCTTCAGAGGCCTCGAAGAGAGCCTTTTTCTTCTCCTCCTCTCCGAGAAGACGGTTGAGGATCTGTATGCGTGCGGCGGAGTTCGCCTTGGCCCGAAGCCTTCCGATAACACGTCCTTCCTCCCGGTCGAGGCCTTCGAGGCCGGGATCCAGATTCAGCATCTTCAACGCCGCGGAATTGACGAGACAGGAGTGGGCGTCCACCCGGCTCAGAAAGAGAGGCTTTTCCGGGGAAAGGGCATCGAGTTCCTCCAGGGAGGGAACCCGGTTCTCTTGAAGCTTCGTTTCGTCGTATCCGTACCCCCGAACCCATTCTTCCCGGGGAGTGACTCGAACCTTTTCACGGAGAAGACGGAAAAGATCCTCCAGGTTCTCCGCCTTGTTCAGGTAGACCGCGGTACGATCCAGACCGGTCTGCATAAAGTGCGTATGAGCATCGATGAATCCCGGAAAGACCACCCTTCCCTGAAGGTCGATCTCTTCCACGTTCCCCGGAGCGAGGGATGCCACGTAATCCCTGGATCCCACCGCTTCGATCCTTCCTTGGGCAACCCCCACGGCTTCGGCCCGGGGGGTTTTCCAATCCATGGTATAGAAATCTCCGTTGACGAAAATTTTCTCTATCCTCATTGCGCTCCTCCTTTCCAGGAAGAAAGGGGGCGTGCCGCACAAGCCCCCTTGTGGCCGTTTCTTCGTTCTGCTCTCGTCTTCAAGGGCCTAGAAGGGGCCCACTCCCATCACCTGGGCTATGGTAACGAGAACCGCCGCGGTGAGCATCCACACAAGAATGAGCCGGAAGCACCAGCGGGCCCATTTTTCCCAGGGTATCCCCCCCGCCATGGCCAGTCCCGCCATGGTAATGGCCGAAGTGGGCCAGAACCAGTTGGTAAAGCCGTCCCCGTACTGGAAGGCGATGACCACCACCTGCCTGTTGATGCCGAGGATGTCCGCCAGGGGGGCCAGAACGGGCATCATGGTGACCGCCTTGCCGCTGGCGGAAATGATGAAGAAGTTCAGGGCGCTTACGATAAGGAAAATCCCCAGGGCGATCCCCACGGTGGGAAGCCCGTGAAGAGAGGAGGCCAGCCCGTGAACCACCGTATCCAAGATCTTTCCTTCTTCCATCACCACGAGAACCGACCGGGCGATACCGATGGTCAGGGCGGCGGGAATGATGTTTTTGGCGCCCTGGGCAAAGTTCAGGGCCATGTCATTGGGGGACATCTTGCCGATGAAGCCCGACACCACGCCCACCAGGATGAATACGGCGGTTATTTCGTTGAGATACCATCCGAGCTTGGTGGTTCCTATCACCACGGTGATAAACCCGAGGAGCACCGTAAGCATGATCAGTCGATGCCTTCCGGTGAACACCAGATCTTTCGTCTGTTCCTCGCTCTTGGCGGCACTCATTTCGAGTTCGTAAATGAGGCTTGCGGAAGGGTTGTTCTTGATCTTTTTTCCGTAGGAGATAAGGAAGAGAATGGTGGCCAGGGTGAAGAGGCAGAAGCCTATCATTCGGAAACCCAGAGCCGAGAAGAGAGGAAGCCCCGAAATGGCCTGGGCGATACCGGTGGTGTAAATATTGAGCACCCCCGAGGTAAATCCTGCGGCGGTGCCGAGAAGCACCATTCCCGCTCCCATAAGGGCATCGTATCCCATGGCCCGGGCAAGGGAAACTCCAAGGGGAACGAAGACAAGGGTTCCCTCGGCCCAGCCCAGAAAAGCACCGATACTGGCGAACATCACCGTGATCACCGCCACGATGAAGCTCTCCTTTCCTTGGGATCGCTTCATCATGTGGGTTATTCCCGAATCGAAGGCTCCGGTCTTCGTTACGATTTCGAAGGCCGCCACCACGAGAACCACCAGCATCATGATGCTTACCGAGGCCGCCATTCCCTTGGGTATGGCCACCGCCAGCTTGAAGAGGTTCACAGGGCTCTTCTCCACGGTATGGAACGAGGCGGGATCCACCAGCATTCTTCCCGTGCCGGGATCCTGAACACGGTCGAAAACTCCCGCAGGAATCGCATAGGTACAAAGGGCCACGATAATCAGGATAACGCTGAGAAGCACATACACGTGAGGCATTTTAAATGTCCTCTTCTTGGAACTCTTTTCTCCGCTCATTGCATCTTTCCTCCCCTCGAAAGGTAGTTTCGACCATTATTCTGCCACCAGGAAATATACGCAATTGGTCGGAATATATGAAATTGTTCGCGCCCATCTATACATGTTGTATAATAGGGCATGTATGAAATTGCGGCACTCTGCAGCGATGCCGCGCTTGTACAATGCAAGGAGGGAGCAGGATGAAACTCTTTCATCTTCTCGGACTGGAGGTCTTTCAGGGGTCTGAAGTGGTGGCGGGAAAGAGAGGCATGGATCGGGAGGTTACATGGGTTAACATGATGGAAATTCTCGATTCCCTGGAGCAGCTCCAGCCGGGAGAACTTCTGATCTCCACGGGATACGGGCTTACGGAAGAGTCGCCCCTGGTGGTGGATCTGGTGAAGAGGCTGGACGAAAAAAAGCTGGCGGGTATCGCCATTCAGCCGGGATACTACATTACAACCATTCCTCCGAAAATGATCGATCAGGCGAACGAGCTGGACTTTCCCATCATCCACCTCAAGCCGAAAATAACCTTCGGCAAGGTGACCAAGGCCATTCTGGACTTTCTTACCAAGGATTCCGTGAGAGGTATGGGGTTTTCCGCGTCCTTTCCCTCTCGGGCCCTGGAAAGCTGGAGATCCGGCATTCTGGAAGAGTTTTTCGACGATCTTCTGGACGGCAACTTTTATTCCTACAACGAGATTCTGGCCCGGTCGGGCATGGTGGGGCTGGAGATTTTTTCCTCCTGCAAGGTCGCCGTGGTGGATTGCTCTCCCTATCTCGGAGAGGAAAAAGGGCATTTCCCTCATTCGCTTCAGAAGATACGGGAACTTATCGTCTCTCACCCCTTCGCTCCCAAGAACATGCACAGCCGGATCCGGGGAAATCAGGTGGTGCTCATGTATTTCAGCGAGTGCTCCAAGGAGGAGGAGGATTCCTTTTTCCGGAATGTGGGCAATACACTCAACGGCGGCATGGAAAGGGGCACGTTTTGCGTAGGCATAGGAAAGGCCACGAAAAACTGGCAGGAGTTCAAAGATAGCTATTACCAGGCGGTTCTTGCCCTGGAGATCGGGCAGTCTCTTTCGTCGAGCACCCAGGTGGTGCGCTATGAAAACCTGGGGCTCTACAAGCTTCTCTGCCACATAAAGAACAAGAGCATCCTCCGGGATTACGTGGAGGAAACCGTGCGTCCCCTCTTCGAGTACGATGCGAAATTTGGAGGAGATCTCTGCCGAACCCTGAGGGTATACCTTGAAAGGGGAAGCCAGCAGGAAACCGCGGACATTCTCGTAATTCATCGCCAAACCCTGATCTACCGCCTCAAAAGAATTTCGGAGATTCTCGGGAGGGATCTTTCCGATCCTAAAACCCGGATGGAGCTCTACGCGGGGCATCTGATCATGGACATCGCGGATATGGATCTCATTCGATAAAGGCCCCGAAGAGCATGCTCTCCGAGGCCTTTGAAAACTTGCTCTTTTCTCCGGCCATGCTTAAAGCGCAGAACGGCACCGATTTTTCAGAAAAAATCAGCAATCACTCCGAAGCGCTTTCCCGACAAGGGTGCGTGCGGCCATGCTTTCCACCAGTTCCTCAAAGGATTGAAGCGGCGTTTTACCTGCGGTATCGAGTCGTATCCGTTCGGTTTTCCAAGGATGATATTCCCGGGCAAGAACATCTTCCCATGAGGGCAATACCAGTCCCGAAACTTCACTCGATCTGGTTTCTATCCTCCGGCGATGTTCCAGCCTGTCGCTGCAAAGAATTTCGATATCCACGTATGCAGCCCCAGCCATGGCGGCGCATTGCCGCCACTCTTTCCGGGTAAGCTCCCAGGGATTTACCGAATCTGCGATGACCTTCAGGCCAAGCTCCAGGTTTTCCCGGGCGATCCTGTAGGAGAGCCGATATCCTTCGCCCTGCACCCGGCAGGCACAGAGATCCCGAAGCCCCTGTTCGATGGTGTCGATCCGCAGATGAAAGGCATTGAAATGCCAGGCCATCTTCCGGGCCAGGGTGCTTTTGCCACATCCCGGCAGCCCCGAAAGAATGTAGAGAATTCCCTGCTTTTCCTTCATATTTTCCACACCTTGCCCCGGTTTCCCTTTCTCTTTCCGATCCGGAGAAAGAAGCACGCCACATCACGGTGTCGTAGAACGGTCTTTTCGACGTGCCCAGATCTATTCAAACCGGAAGGACTGCAAGAATCGTTCCGCCACGCAGTGATACTCCTCCTCTGGGGGAAGGGCGTACCCTATCTGAAAGACGTGCTCCTCCGAAGAGGGATCGTCCAGAAACCCCAGGGCAAGAGTTTTTTCTTCCTCCCCCGCCTCGTTCTTCTCTCGGGAGATATGAAGCGTTACGGAGTGCCCCGCAAGAGTTACGGTGCGGCTTTCCTGGGGGTTCATAAAACCCAGGTATCCCCGGGCCTCTTCCCGGGTTTCCCGAACCACCCCCACCACCGCACGGGGATTCTCGGCATTACCGGTGTGCCAGCTTCCTTCGTGAAAATTCCAGCTTTGAGGTACCTCGAAGACCAGGCCGAAGGCATGTACTTCCTCCCAGGCAAGGCCGCATTTCCCGGCATCCGAAAGACCTTCCTCCGTCACAACCTCCGGAACTCCCTCCAGAGGGGTTTCCGTAGGCTCCGGCAGAGGCGCCAGGGTGGGAGAGGGCCGGGGAGGTTCCGTGGGCTCCGGAGAAGGAGAGGGCCGAGGATTTCCGGTAGGCTCCGGAGAGGGGGAAGGAATTTCCTCCGGATCGGGGCGGGAGGGTTTCTCTTTTCCGTGAAGATACGCCTCCAGCTGCGCCGCATGCTCTTCCATTCGGGGATCTTCATAGTATTCCAGCCCCTGGCGGTACTTTTCCAAAGCCTCTTCGTAGCGTTTCTGCTTCTGGAGCTCCGCTCCCTCTTTCCAGAGCTGCCGGGCCTTTTCGATTTTCCGGCGTTCCAGGGCCTCCGCCTTTTCCGCATAGTCTTCCAGCATACGGGCATGTTTTTCTATGCGGGGATCTCCGTAGAGAGCAAGTCCTTCCCGATACTTTTCCAGAGCCTCTTCGTAATACCCGTGCTCCTGGAGGCTTGCAGCCTGCTCCCACAGATCCTGGGCCTTGCGGTACTTGGCGGCGAACTCCCGCAGCGCTTCCAGGCGCCGACGGGTTTCGGGATCCTCCGCATAGTTCAGGCTCTCCCGATAGGATGCCAGAGCTTCTTCGAGCTTACCCTCCCGAATCTGCTCTTCCGCCTTCCTGCGAAGTTCCAGGGCCCGCTTCTGTCCCTCCTGATACTGCTCCGCCTTTTCCCGGGTCTTCCGGATTTCCTCATTTTCAGGATCCAACCGCTCCGCCTGAAGAATCAGGGAGAGAGCCCGGGAATAATCCCGGCTTTTCCAGGCCTCTCGAGATTGTTCCAGAAGCTCTTTCGCCCGTTGGGGATCCCGCACTTGTTTCACGTGAAAAACGTAGCTTCCCTCTCCCAGCAGGGCTCCTCTGGGAGAAAGAATTTCCAGGGTAATGGCGGCGCTTCCCTCGTCGTTGCGGTAGAGCGAGACGGTCTCTCCGGCGGTGCGCCCTTCGAAGAGCACTCCCCCCTCGGCTTTCCAGCGGTATTGCATTCCCGGATACCGGCGGCTGGCGATACCCTTGAGATGTACCCGGTCCCCCGCCATGATATTCTCGGCACCCTTTTGATACGGGCTCCCCTGGGGAGCAAAAATCCCCAGCATCTCCACTCGTACCTCCAAAGGCACCACCCTGAGGCTTTTGCGGATTTCCAAGGTCTTTCCCCGGCTGTCCAGCACGGTAAGGGAAATCATATCCTTTCCGGGGGCCTCCGCCTCGTATCGGGCGTTACCCCCGCTGGCCTGAAGATTTTCGCTCCAGGCGTAGCGGTAGGGAGGAGCCCCTCCGGATACGCGAGCGGCGATCTGAAGGACTTCGCCGGGCTGCAAGGTTTCTGCAAGCCCCTCGAGCTCCGCCGAAAGATCCGGAATCTCGGAGGAGAAAGGAGCGTCTTCCGAGAGCGAAAGGGAGGGTTTTTCTCCGAAAGGCTCCTCGAAGGCGGGTTTTTCGGAAATCTGAAGATCCGCCGAAAGATCCGGAATCTCGGAGGAGAAAGGAGCGTCTTCCGAGAGCGAAAGGGAGGGTTTTTCTCCGAAAGGCTCCTCGAAGGCGGGTTTTTCGGAAATCTGAAGATCCGCCGAAAGCGTGGGCTTCTCGAGCTTCGAAGGATCTCCAAAGAGATCCGGGGAGGCTTCCCTGACCAAAGCTTCGGGATCCTCAAGGTTGAGAGAATTCGGATTACGGAGATTTCCCTCTTCATCGAAAAGTATCTCGTAAACGCCCTCCCGGGTAGCGAGATCTCGAGTTCGGGCCATGGGCTCCCGTAGGGCGAGCTCTTTCGCCAGGGCATCTTCTTTCACGGGAGATCCGAAGTTTCCCGAAAGATCCAGTGGCAGGAAGGTTTCCGGAGAAAAAAGAGCCTCCTCGCCTCGCTGAGAAAGAAGGGTCACCCCGAAATCTTCCGGCAAAAGTTCGGTTCCGGAAGCTCCGAGAGCGCTCAGAAACGCCTCTTTCCAAAGGCCTTGAACCTCCTCCGCCACGCCGTAAAGGCTCCGGGCCTTCTCGGGATGTTCCTGCACATATGTCGCAAAAACCTTGTTGCGGCTCTCCGAAAGGGCCTTTGTTACCGCATTCCGGGCGGCTTCGCGCCGGGCTTCCATGCTTCGGGCATATCCCAGAAGCGACGGAAGTTCTCCCGCCTTCAGAACCCTATCCAGAATCTCCAGGGATTCGATGGCGGAAAGATCCGGATTCGCCTCCTTCACCGAACCGTAGAGGTCTGCGGGGGTAAGGCCGTCCCAGTTCATCACCGCCTGGCCTACCTTAAAAAGCACCTCCGGAGGCGGAGCGGCGATAGCGGAACCAGAGAAAAACAAAAAGAGGAAGAATATCAGAAAAGGCAGAAAAAAAAGAATCCCGCTTTTTTGTTCACCCAAACCGTCACGGTAGCGGCACACATCTCTCATCCCCTCTCGGAATATCGCGATTTTTTCAAAAGGACATCTGTTCCATGCCCTCAAAAAAGAGCACTATTTGGTTAAGAGTATAGCACGGCAGAGCAATCTTGAAAGAAAAAGAAAATGCCCCCCCCGCAATTTTGCGCGGGGAGGCAAAAAAATTGGACACATCGATGTAGGGGCGATTCATGAATCGCCCCTACATCGATCCCTCGGCCTTCTCGTGGAGCCAGCCTATAATGCCCTCTTCCAGGATTGCGATCTGCAGAATCAGTCGCATAAAACCTAACGGACAGGAACTCTACAAAAATCTCCCTGACAACAGCAGCAATCTCACCATTTCTTCATTTATGTTCCACATACTCCGCCACAAACCCGTCCGGGTGTTTAACACGCATGTTTTTTCCCGTGGGCACAGCCTTGGGATATTCCAGCAGGATAGCTCCTTTTTTCTCAAGATACTCCATAAAAGCGTCCACAGAATCCACCAGGAATGTCACCTTTGTCTCCCTAAAGGGCTCCAGCTTATCCGGGGAACCGGAAATCAACAAGAAGGAACCCACCATGGCGAGTTCGAGCCCCTTCTCGGAATACGCAAACCTCATACCGCATTTTTCTCCGAAAAGCTCCTCATAAAAAGCGATGGAAACATCCATTTCCGCAGGGGCAATAAAAATTCTCGTAAGGCTCTTGTAAACCCTCATCTTTCAGGCTCCTTTGAATATCAAGCTCTCTATACATAAACCCCGTGTCCGTCCTCACAGGACGGTTTTGGAATTTACCACTGGAAGCCTGGTGGATACGGCACTCAAGGCCATCTTATGAATCATTTCATCTACGGTGGTGCAGCAATCTCCGAGAATGGAAACGTTATATTTTTCTGCGGACTTTGAGATTGCGGTATGAGTAACGCAATTATGCGTCATCATGCCGCATACGTATAAATCCGTTATCCCAAGATTCGAAAGGGTTTCCTCAAGATTCGTTCCCACAAAACCATCCGCAAAGCCCTTCACCACCACGGGAGCCTCCGGAGCAGCTTCGATAACCCGGGAATGAATTTCCGCACCCTCGGTACCCTGATTGAAAAAGGGAGCTTTTCCCTTTTTCGGATCCGCCACGTGTTGCACGTGAATAATCGGAATGGCCTTTGCCTTGGCTCTTTCCATGGCATCGAGAACATTCTCGAGGGTTGCCTCGGTATTCCAGAGAGGGAAATTACCGCCGGGGAAATAGTCATTTTGCAGGTCGATTACCAACAATCCTTTTTTCATCGATTCAACATCCTTCCCTTATTTTTCTAGGACGCCATGCTCGCGTAATAGGGTGACGGCACCGTGGGGTACGCCCGAAATACATGGACGAAAACCGCTTCGGTTTTTTCACGCACCTCTGCCTTTAGCTCGCTGTCCTCTCCACAGCGCGCTCCCATCGCCAACTCCTGCTGCCTCCAGGTACTCTGCGGTGGTCCGCTGAATGAGGGTATTTTCGGTATAGGGTGAAGGGGGCATTCAATCGCCTCTCAATGACCGGTTTTTTGGAACCGATCCAGCGAATGCGGTTTTGCCGTTTCAGTTTTTGAATATTACGTTTTACAGCAGCCAAACTCTCTTCAAGCCGCTCAGCTAATGTGCTACATAGCCTGCTGAGGGATCGAAACACAATGCATTTAAAAAGTCATTTATCGGGCCAGGCTGACAGGATAAATCGGACCTTCGTCAGGTGTGGCGGTCATCACAAGCCCTCCCCAAAAGGGGCTTCCGTCCCGGACTTCCTGACGGTAGCAAGAAGTGGATCATCATAGGGCGGCAAAATACTTTTCTATTTTCCGGGCCATTAACTTACGACGGTCTTTCAGGAACCGATCATAATCCGTTTCCCTCATCTCCTCAATCCCCTCGGGGATACAATTCATATGAAAATTTTCCAGAAGCTGTTCTCTATCGACAATGCCTCCGTAACGCAGATCTCCCCCGTTACACTGAGCAAGAACCTCTTTGAAATACTGAGAGGGAGGCTTTGCTCCGATAGCGATATTAATCTCACTCTGGGTCATCACGTAATTGGCTACCTGATTATAGTGACTTTGTTTAAACCCAAGGTTTTTCAAATATTTTCTAGGGAAAATGTGGTGCTTATCTCCTTTGTGTTCAATCAAATCGTAAACGGTGATATCCTTCGAGAAAAGACCTTTGTCCTTTAAATTAACCTGAGCTGCCAGAAAGACCTGAAATGAGGGATTCGTAGAAAGAGACGTTTCCAGCTGCTGAGGCAAGCCGAATTTCCAAAAGGTCTCGGAAAGTTCCGCATCAACGACATTTTGAATATACGTAGTGGCACCAAGATCGTGAATACGCCGGATATCAGTATCAAACCTGGTTTCGGGAGAACCGGAATAACGTCCCGTGAGAACCGAAAGGACGAACCATTTTCGCACCAACGATTCAATGTGTGCAGCATTTTCTGAATGATTCCGCAAGGCCAGATAAAGAACATAGGCGAAGTTAATGGAATTTTGCGAGCCTATCATGGCGGTATCCACAAAACCGGCGGAACGTAAGATCATAAGGAGCCGCTTAAAATGCGTTTCGTTTATATAGTTCAAAATACCGGCACGAAGTTTTGCAAAGGAGTTCTCTGCAATATCCTCCTCGTATCCCCGGGTTTCGAAATTCCTTCCCGAAAGCAAAGCCACAAGATCCTGTAAACGCCCCCGCTTAAATTCCGAGATAAAAGCCACTCGCAGCATATCCGTATAAGAAGGATTGTACAGATCCCCATTTTCCTTCCGGAGCCAGCTCATCTTTTGGAAATAATCCGCTTTCGTAAAAGGATTATCCACCTCCACCAACTGATCGTAAAAATCAGGATTCACCGCAAGATGGCAAAAATAATCAATGGCCTTACGGAGCGTATTTCCTCCATAGCTTTCATTCACAGCAATTTTCGACATGGCAAAATCCGCCTGGCTAAGAATCGCTCCGGTAGAGTTGATGCGAATAAAAATTTCTGAGACTGTTTCTATGTCGAGATGTGCGTCAAGCTCGATGAGACCCACATGATTGTTGATAATTCCCTTCAGGGATTCCAAGTTTTCGTGGATGGCATCCCGATTCTCAATATCGTTGCGAAGGCAGTACTCCTCCATGGCTTTCAGCATTCTGAATTCCGGGGAAAAAACAGAAGAAATATCCGGTATCCAGGCTTTATCTTTCTGAATCGCTGGATTGGAAACCTCAAACTTACGCTCTACCGGATGAAAGGCGATGGTTATCCGATCTTTTCGGTAATCCTTATTGACGATACGTACTCCCAACAGAGCTGCCATGAGAGCGGTTATCCTCTGCTGCCCATCTATAACGATGCGCTTTCCCGCAGAGATGGAACCGTCCTTGAGCTTCACATTAGGATTTCTCCATGTAATAAGATACCCGATGGGATACCCCCGATAGAGGGAATCCATCAAATCGCGCACCTTACTGGCATCCCATACGAAGGGGCGCTGAATTTCCGGAATCGCCACCTCTCCGGATTGCACCCAGCTCAGGAGTGTTTGAATAGGATTTTGATTCACCGAGTATTGCTGAACAATCACGCCAAGACTCCTTTCATCCGCAATCTTTGCCCTAAACATCTACAAGCTACGCAGCTATGTTTCTCTCCCCACAAATAGGAAGAAAACCATTGGTGAAAAATTATTTTTCGCGATATTTTAACTATAAAAATCTCCGTGACGATAGCAGCCGCTTCATTGTTTTTTCATTTATGTATGCTCCACATACTCCGCCACAAGCCCGTCCGGGTGTTTCACACGCATATTTTTTCCCGTGGGTACCGCCTGGGGATATTCCAACAGGATAGCCCCTTTTTTCTCGAGATCTTCCATAAAAGCGTCCACAGAATCCACCAGGCCGCATCCCGCGAAGGTCTTGTAGATCTGCCGATCCAGATCCTCCCGATCCGTGAGAATCAGGACGGTGAAGTTACCCCCCAGTTTGCGATGAACCTTGCGGGTAAAGAACACCATGGAATAGCTCTTTCCCGAACCCTGGGTATGCCAGAAAGCCCCCAGCTTCCCTTCTCGGCATTTGCAGGAACGGATCTCGCTTCGACGGCCCGATTTACCCCGAGGTACTGGTAATTCCTGGCAAGAATCTTTCTCGACTCCCTTGCGAAGTCGTCGAAAACGATGAAGTTCTCCACCAAATCCAGGAAATTGGCCTTGGCGCACACTCCCTTGAGCAGAGTCTCCATATCCACCGCTCCCGGCTGATCCTCCTCCAACCGCTTCCGCCCACACGCCTAAGCAGGCCATCTCTTTGGAGGTTTCGGATATTCCTTTGCACCGATCGTTCGGTAATGCCAATTAAGTCAGCTAGTTCGAGAACGGTAACGGAAGGTTTTTCCCGACAGGCATCGAGGATCTTTCCCGACATTTTCCCGACGCTTTCCCGACAACATCTTGAACCGTCCGATGATTTTTGGCATCGCCATATTCCGACGTTGCGTCACGGTCATATGTAGGGGCGATTCATGAATCGCCCCTACCGCGGCGGACAATATAAATATGCCATGAAAACGATTGGGCCTCACCACCCATTCGTCCAATTCGATGGCATCGTAAATTCCGGCGTTTTTGATCCATTCATGGGCAACAATTTCACCGGCATCGTGCAATCGCATTTGCCCATTAAAGACTTCCCCGAACAGGCATTCCCCATTCCGGGTGCATAGGGTAACGAAATAGGCCCCCGCCTGGGAATAATCGTATCCCTTCAATCAAATGGACCGACGGTTGCGTCGGGGTATGGTGTATTGGGATTCCCTGTTTTGGGACACATCATGGATATTACACGTCATACCGCTCCCCCACCGTTCATCAATTTGGTCAGGAGAAGATCTCGGGCTTGGGCGAGCCTCCCCCCTCTCCTGATCCCACACCGATTCATAATGTTCGGCACATTCGTCGATATAGTATCATAATACGGTACATATCAAGCGTGGGAGCGATTTATGACTCCCTCCACATACCTTGGTTATTTCTGATGAATTATTATAAAGTGATTAGGCAAAATTGCGGAGAATAGAAAAAAGCCCCGGAGGCTCTGAAAGATTTCTTCAGAGCCTCCGGGGCTTTCGCTTTCAAAATTTTCCTCTTCGATTTTTCTTTTCGGGAAAAACGTAGGGAACCGTGCGCAGGGGCAATTCAGAAATTGCCCCTACCTTTAATCTATCCCTTTTCCTTCTCGTAGGGCCAGCCGATAATGCCCCCTTCGAGAATGGCGATTTTCGGAAAACCCTTGGCCCGGAGCACCGTGAGGGCATCCCATCCGCGGAGGGATATTTTGCAGAAGGCGATGATTTCCTTGTCCTTGGGAAGTTCCTCCGCCCGATTCCAGAGGGCTCCCAGGGGAATGTGCACCTGGTTTGCGTAGGGGAGCTTCCCCTGGAGCCGGATTTCCTGCTCCGTCCGCACGTCCAGGAGCACGCAATCCTCTCCCCGCTCCATCTTGGCCTTGAGTTCCCGGGGGGAGTAGGAGACCATGAGTCCTTCCATTTTGTTCCGCAGCACGTTGGCGGTTTGGGTCATGGGATCCAGGGCGGTGGCGTAGGGGGGAGCATAGGCGAAGTCCGTATCCGCCAAATCGTCCACCGTGAGCCCTCCGGTGATGGCTGTCACCAGATCGTCCAGCCGCTTGTCCACCACTCCGGGGCCGAAGATCTGCCCTCCCAGAAGGCGCTTGGTGGTTGTATCCGCCACGAGCTTGATCACCATCCAGGCGGCGCCGGGCATGAAGTGGGGCTTGTCTGCGGCGGTTACGGTTACCGAGATGGGGTCGAACCCCTCCTTGCGGGCCTGATCCTCGTTGAAGCCCGTACGTCCCACGGTGTACTCGAAGAACTTCATGATCGCCGTGCCGAGCACTCCCTTGAACGTGACGTTCCGCCCCAGAATGTTATCTCCGATGACCCGGCCTTCCCGGTTGGCGGAGGATCCCATGGGCTGGCGGACACCCTTGCCCGTGAGGATGTGCCGCACCTCCACGCAATCCCCTCCGGCGTAGATGTGGGGATCGCTGGTACGCATGTAGGCGTCCACCGCCACGCCCCCGGCGGGACCGATGGCGAGCCCTGCCTCTTCGGCGAGATGGATGTTGGGGCGCACTCCGATGGCGAGAAGCACCATATCCGCAGGGATGGTGCGCTGATCCGTCTTCACCCCCGTGAGCACCGAATCCTGCCCGAGGATTTCCACCACCTTTTCGCCTCCGTAGAAGTGCACTCCCTTGGTTTTAAGCCCTCCCAGGAGCCGGGCGCCGAATTCTTCATCCAGCATGTTCGGCAGGGGCCAGGAGAGAAGATCCACCACGGAAACCTCGATGTTCCGGGCCACCAGAGCCTCCACCACCTCCATGCCGATGAGCCCCGCTCCCACCACCACGGCACGCTTGACGCTGCCGCTGTCGATGGCGGCCCGCATGGCCAGGGCATCGCTCAAAGTCCAGAGGGTAAAGACCGCCCCGAGGTCGATCCCCGGCAAGTTGGGTTTGATGGGGGAACCTCCCGTGGCGATGACGAGATCGTCGTAGGAAAAACGCTTCTCCTCCCCCGTTTCGAGATCCACCGCCACCACTTCTTTGGCGTCCCGATCTATTCGCGTGGCCATGTGCCGGGTAAGCACGTCGATTTTCTTGACGTTCCGGAAGAAGCTTTCGTCCCGTACCACTCCTATGGGGGTGCACATGAGATCCTTGTATTCCTTGACGACTCCCTCGATGTAATAAGGAAGACCACACCCCGCATAGCTGAGATAGGGCCCCTTTTCGAGAATGAGAATCTCCGCCTCCGGATCCAGCCGCCGAAGCCGGGCAGCGGTCTTTCCTCCGCAGGCCACTCCACCGATGACAACCACCTTTTTGCTCATATCTCTCCACTCCTCCCGATATATAAAGTTGGGCATGCCGAAGCATCCATCCTTCGTCAAATACCATACGGGGTATAGTATGCGTCTTTTTTCGCTTTTGCGCAACCCAAACATATTCTTGTCTCCAAAGGTGACTTTCTTTTCTGAAAAATCAAAACTCCTTCGTATCTTGACACAGAGTAGACTCTCGTGCTACCCTACCTTCGCACCGAACATAGTGACACTCTAACTTGATAAAGTGACATTGGAGGACTGCTTTCATGTACGCATTGGAAAAGGACCGCACCCCGGCCATGCTGGATAAAAACGAAAACCCCTTCTCCCTTCCTCCTTCTTCCCGGGAGGAACTTCGGGAGCTTGTTTCCCGGATAGAGCTGAACCGGTATCCCGATCCGGAATATGGGGAGCTTCGGGAGATTCTGGGAGAGGTCTACGGCATTCCTCCGGAGAACATGGTGCTGGGCAACGGGGGAGACGAGATTCTCTGGCTTCTGGTAATCGCCTTTACCCAGCCCGGAAACACCGTGGTGTATCCCAACCCCTCCTTCTCCCAATATTTCCATCTTCGGAAGGTTTTCCGGCTCGAAGAAAAGACCTTTGGCTTTTCCCTTCAGGGAAACCGCTTCGTTCCCGAGGAAGAGCGGTTTCTGGAGATTCTCGAAAGAGAAGATCCCAAGCTGGTGCTTGTGGATTCCCCCAATAATCCCACGGGTATGGTGTTTTCTCCGGATCTGCTTATCCGAGCGGCCACGCTCACCAAGGCTCCCTTTCTCGTGGACGAAGCCTACGTGGATTTCCACGGCCCTTCCATGCTGGATCTATGGAAAAAGGGAGCTCTTCCGAAAAACATGCTGCTCCTGCGAACTCTCTCCAAGGCCTGGGGCATGGCGGGGCTCCGGCTGGGCTTCGCCGTGGGAGATAAAGAGATGGTGGATACCCTCAATGGCATCCGCAGCCCCTTCAACGTCAACATCTTTACCCAGCAAGCGGCAACCCTTCTTATACGGCACCAGGAGTGGGTGGAGGGGCGGATTCTCACGCTTCAGTACACCCGGGACGCTTTTATCCGGGAGGCGAACCGTCTTTCCCGGTGGCAGGCCTTCGAAAGTTCGGGCAACTTCGTGCTTTTGAAGACGGATCTCCCCGAAGAGCTTTTTCAGGATGCCTTTTCGGAGGCCCGGGTACGGGTACGTTCCCTGAACACCCCCTGGGAGGGCACCTGGATCCGCATCACCGTGGGCACCGAGGAGGATATGCAGCGGGTTCTGGAGAGCATGAAGAGCTTGGAATAAAGGAATACGATCTATCCCGGAAAGGTGACGATGCTGATGAAAATTCTGTCCGGCGTCTTTGCATTGCTGTTTTTCGTCCTGGCCCCCTTTTCCCTCCAAGGGGCGGAGAAAACGGAAGAGGGCTCTCAGGAGTTTTCCCGAGGCAAGGTTCTCCTCTCCTTTTTCGAGGATGAGGAGATGAGTTTCCAGCTTCTCCGCAGCCTCGGAGCCGACGGAGCGGGAGGAGGAACTCCCGGAGAGATTCTGCTGGCCGCCGGAGAGATCAAGGGGGGCAATCCCGCATCCTGGTCCGCCGCCTTTCTCGCCCTGGGAGAACGCCTGGAAGCGGACGGCAAGGCCCGGCTGGAGCGGGGGCATGAAATCAGCGCGGGAGAAAGCCTGCTTCGCGCCGCCTCCTACTACCGGGCGGCGGAGTATTACGGGGATCCTCTTTCCCCGGAGACCGCCGAATGGGGCATGCGTTGCCGGGAGGCCTTTCTTAGTGGAATGGCCCTCTCTCCATGGAAGGTGGAAAGCCTGAAAATTCCCTTCGGGGAGATCTTTCTGCCCGGGTACTTTCTCAGCCCCCCAAACGGGGAGAAACGGGGAAAAACCCTGCTGATCCAGAGCGGCTTCGACGGCACCGCGGAAGAGATGTACTTTGCCCTGGGAGAAGCCGCCCTCCGGCGGGGATATAACGTGCTTCTCTTCGAGGGGCCCGGGCAGGTGGGAATGCGCCGGTTCCATCCGAATTCCGTCTTCGTTCCCGATACCTCCCCGGCTCTAAAGGTGGTGGTAGATTACGCCCTTTCCCGCCCCGAGGTGGACCCTTCAAAAATTGCCCTTTACGGGGCGAGCTTCGGAGGGTATTTCGCCCTCTCCGGAGCGGTACGGGAAAAGCGCCTCCGGGGAGTGATCGCCAACTCTCCCATTCTGGATGCGGGAGAATATTTCTTCGCCGCCATGGGGCCCCAGTTCGTGACCATGTTCGAGAGCGACGATCTCACGGTGGAAGAAATTCGGGGACTTTCCGAAGAGGAACTTCCTCTCAAATACCGCTTCTCCCTTCTGAACCTTTGCCTCCGCTACGGAAAGCCCTCGGTACAAGCCACTCTGGAGGCCATGAAGGAGTTCAGGATACCCGAAAATCTGGTTCGTGCCCTCGAAATGCCCGCCCTGGGAATGGTGAGCAAAACAGAGGGAGCGGTTCCCCTGAATCAGGCCAAGAACTTTACGGCCCTGGCTCCCGAGGGGAGCCTCCACGTTTTCGAAGAGGAACAAGGGGCCAATATCCACTGCCAGCTCGACAACATGCCCCTCTCCTGGGCGGTGGCCCTGGATTGGCTGGACGAGCAGTTCCGCTGACGAAAACGAAGGGATCCGGCACCATCTCTCCCGCGTTCCGACATAAAGCGAGGGGCCCCCGGCGGGAGTCCCTCGCTTTATGTCGGAACGATACCATCATCACCTTATCGGCATGGTTTCGAGCATCCTATCCGAGGCTCCTTTTCTGTTGTCCTCGCAGGGCCAGAAGATTCAGACATGCCAGAACCGCCAGAATCGGAAACACCCGGGAATATCCCAAAAGAGCCCCCAGCTTGGCAACTCCCGGAGGAATCAGAAAGAAACCAATTCCCCAGAAAAGGTAGAAGACCCCGGAAATCGATCCCTTCAGAGAATCCGGCACCGCCTCGTTCAGCAGGGTCATGGCGGAAACGCCGAACATTCCCAGCCCGAAACTCGCGAAAAAGAGAAGGATCAATACCGCCTTTCCATGCAGCTCCATAAAGGGAGCCAACCCCAGAGTCACCAGTCCCAAACCGAGGTACATGGTGCCATACCGTCCTCTCGCGTCCGACCTTTTTCCTCCCACCACCTGGGCTACACTGAGGGCCACGTAGAAGAGGGCGAAAAAGAGGGACACTCCGGTTTGGGAAAACCCCTTCTCGGTCAAAAGAATTCCGGGAATGATCGTCAGAAAGAGGCCGTAACTCCCGCCGTACAGGCATATTCCTCCGAAAAGGGCGGGCATCCGAACCTTGCGTATGGCCCGCATCATATCCCGGTAACTCCCCCGGTCCTCTGCCGCTTTCCCGCCGGAAAGGCCGGGGTTTTTCACGAAGAGAGCCACCGTTACCGCCCCCAGAAAACCCGTAGCCGCATAGAGCAGAAAGGCTTCGTTACCGCTCCAGATCCTACACGCATAGATGCTCAGAATGCCTCCGAGGGTCAATCCCAAATGGATGGAAGCGTTGTACTTTCCGATCCGTTCCCCCTTGGAATCCGGAAAAACAAGAGAAAGCAAGGCCGGAGCCAGTGCCCAAACCGGAATCTCTCCCAACCCCTGCAACACTCTTCCTCCGAGGAAACCCCAAACGCTTCCCGCCTTGAAGTACAACAACCCCGTCAGGCAGGAAATCACATATCCCCCCATGAGAAAGAGCTTGTATCCCCAGAGATCTCCCCCGTATCCCACGGGAAGCTGCAGCAGCACGAAGGAAATCGCGAAGGCCGACGCGAGATATCCCACGTACTCCATGGAAGGAGATACCTGCATAACCCTTCCGGGGAGAAGAGCCACAATGATTCCCACTCCCACCATTTGAATAAAGGCCGCTCCAGAGAGGGCCATAAAAGACGTATTTTTTTTCACGAAAAACACCTTTCTTCTTTATCTGCACACCCCATCAGTGCCTCTGCAAAATACGAAGAGGCCTGTCCCGGTCCATCGAAGCGATGCTCCGCAAAAATTCCGATCTTTGCGGCACCGAAACGACAAGCTTCAGTCAGCTAGAAATTTTCCGGAGGGGGAGGGGAGAGAAAGAAAAAAGACATGAATTTTCTCCTTCCAGGTATTCCGGAACGCATTTTCCATCGGAATACCCTAATAGGTGGAATAAAAGACTCTACAAGTATACACAAAAAATGCCACCAAGGTCACGGAAAAATTCTGTGTTTCAAAACATGTATCGAACCCTTATCTCATTTTGGCCTGCAAAGTCTTTGCAAGAAATACGGATTTTTCGAAAAACCGGCATTTTGAAGAGAAAATTCGAAGGTTCGAGGGTTTCAAAAAAGCATGAAGACATAGATCTTTCCTGATCATAAAATCAGTTTCCGGAGAACTGCGTCATGTACTCCCACTATTTCGTCCCACGGAAGGCCATGAAGAACATGTAATTCTCGTGGCAAAATCCGCGAATCCCTGGCAAATTGAACGCAAAAAGGGGGGAGATCTCCTCGATTTTTCCGAAGAAATCTCCCCCCACAGTTTTATTTTCAGAGCAATTCTTATGCTGTTTCCTTGAGCTATAACCTACAGAAGCCGCCAGGGGGAATCCGGGGAGGTGCTCCCTTTGAACCGATCGAAGGAACGGCAGGGCAAATAGAGCAGCCCCACCGCGAGGATCCAAAAGGCATATCCCCAGAGAAGGCCTCTTCCCCCCAAGAATTTTCCCGCCGCGGCAAAAAAGGCGATGTGGAGCAGGTAGAAGAAAAAGGGCACCCGCCCGAGAAGGAGAAACAGGTTGTCCCGGTTCCATCTGGAGGCCCGGGGCGCGAGCACTCCGAGAAGAAGGCAGTTCCACCCCAGGGTGGCACAAACAAAGGCCGGGCTGGGAGGATATTTGGTGATGTACAGGAAACCGATGATCCCCTTAACTTCTCCCTGTTGGATGTTCCCCAGGGATCCCGCAAAACGAAGTGCCACAAAGGCCCCCAGAAAGAGCAACCCCGCCAGAGTGACATGCTTGAGCCCATCCTTGCCCTTGGCGGCAAGAATCCGTCCCAGGACCATCCCTCCCAAGGTAATGCCCAGCCAGGGGACCAAGGAATACCAGAAGATAATTCCCATGCCCAGGGGAGTAGAGGTTTCCCAGGGCACAAAAAGAAGAATTTTTGGAAGCGAAAGGAGGGGCGCCGCCTCTTGAACAGATACTCCCAGAGGCAGCATGAAGGGGGTAATTCCCACACAAAGGGCCCCGAGCACCCCAAGCACCAGGGCGGGAAGCCGTAGGAAAAAAGACCCCAGCATCATGGCGGCCCCCAGAGTGGAGAGGATGCTGAAAAAGACGATCCAGGAGGAGCTTTCAGGGCTTGAAAAAAAGCCCCACCACCAGAAAAAATTCTCCAGGGTGAGAGAAACCGTCACAAGCAGAAGTCCCCGCACCCAGAAATGGCGGAGAAACCGCCAAAACGTCCAGTCTTTCCGGGCCCGGGATGTCGCAAAGAGCACCATCCCCGCTCCCATGAGAAAGGCAAACCCCGGGGCACAGAAGTGCGAAACGTATCGGGTGAAGAAGGCCAGCAGAGAGCCTCCGTAGTCACAGGCGGGGCGAATCCATAATTCCCCGAAATGAACCCCGGAGATAAGGGCCAGGGAATGATCCAGGGCCATGAACACCATCAGGAACCCCCGAAGGGCGTCCAGCCCCGCAATGCGGTTTTTTTGAGAGAGCAAAGGTTCCGCCATTCCATCATATCCTTTCCCAAGACAAAATATAGAAGAACGGGCTTCGAGCAAAGCTGCTCCGGTCGAAAGAATTTCCTCAACTTTGGTGAAAATAGCATAAATTTCATTCTGTCCGCAATGCACAACCCCGTTCTTTACGCTTTTTCAGTGAAAATTTTCCCCCGGGGTCTTCCGGATACGGTGAGGTGCATCCGAGCTACGGGGTGGATCCCTTTTAGATTACCAAAGGCAGTCGGCGACTGCGATTTTGCGTAGCGGAGAAAACCCGTAAACGGAGGCTCCCATGAAACATTCAGAAAGACACCGTTTGTACCGCCTCTCTACGCATTCATGCCGCCGGAAACTCCCGGGCCTTCCAGGCGGCTTCGTCCGCCGGTTACCGGAATAACCCGAATCTGGTTCGCCATCCGCTCGGAGAGGGCGGGGACGTGAGAGATCACCCCCACCAGGCGACAGGTTCCCTGAAGCTCCCCCAAAGCCTGAAGGGCCACTTCCAGAGTATCCTCGTCCAGGGAGCCGAAACCCTCGTCCAGAAAGAGGGATTCCACCCGATTCTTTCCTCCGATCATCCGGGAGAGTCCCAAGGCAAGGGCGAGGCTCACGAGAAAGCTCTCTCCTCCGGAGAGATTTTTGGAGGATCGGATCTCCCCCCCCTGATAGCTGTCGCAAACGCAAAACTCCAAAGGCTCTTCGGGGTTCTGGATGAGTAGATAGCGATCCGTCATTCTCTCGAGCTGCCGGTTCGCCTGACGTACCAGCATTTCGAAGGTGAGCCCCTGAACGAAGTTCCGGAACTTCTTGCCGTCCGCGGACCCCACCAGGGAATGAAGTTCCTCCCACTCCCAAAGGATCTTCTTCCGGGCCTCCGCCTCCCGGCGCAACTCCTCCGCTTTTTTCGAGAGAGTCTCCTGTTCCTCCTCCTTCGCCTTCAGGATTCCGATCTTCCGGCGCAACTCCCGAAGGGCATCGCCGCAGTTCCGCTGTTCCACCTCGAGTTCTTCCGCCGAAAGGGAAGTAACCTTTTTTTCCTCTTCTGCCTTGAGAGCTTCGATCCCCCGGGCAAGCCGTCCCTTCAATTCCGCCTCTTTCCGTTCCAGCTCCTCCTGAAGGAGGGTGAGTTTTTCCCGAAGCTCCTCGGAAATACGGGCCTTGAGAAAATCCCCCTCATTCGCAAAGGAATTTTTTTCCAGGGCCTTCGAAAATTCCTCCCCTCGGAGAGCCTCCAGACGTACCATCTCTTCGAGAGCCTTTTCCCCTTCCTTCCGGGAGGCTTCGAGAACCTCCCGTTTCCCCGAAAGTTCCTTTCTTTCGGAAACCAGGTTCTGATGCTCCTTTCGGGTTCTCTCGAGATTCTCTTCCAGATCCTCCAGCCCCTTCCGGGGATCCCCTTCATAAAGGGAACGCCGCTCCCCCCTCTTTTCCTCCAGAAAATTTTCCTTCCTTTGTAGATCTTGCCAAAGCCCTTTTAGCTCTTCCTCCATGCGAAATTCCTGAGCTTTCAAACCTTCCCGGCGCTCCTGGAGCCCCCTGAAACGGAGCTTTTCCTCCTCCGCCTCGGCGCTCCTTTTCTTCCAGGCATTCCAACGGATCTGAAGATCCTCGAAATACCTCTCTTCCAGAGGCTCCTCCCGAGAAATTTTTTCATAGGGAGCCAGAAGAGAACGCAGATTTTCCTCCAGAAGGCGTAGCTCCTCCTTCAGCTCCTCCAACTCCCTCTTCCGTCTCGCAATCTCCCGTTCCGACTCCTCGACAGCAAAGGTCAAAGAGCTCATACTCTTTTCTCTCTCCTGAAGCTCCCGATTTTCGACTCGTTCCCGCTTTTCCAGGTCTTCAAGAGCTTTTCGGAGATCCTCGATCCTCTTCAGACGTTCCTTGAGAGAGCTCTCCTCTCTTTCAAGCTCCTTGAGGCTTTTCTCGAAATCCTCCGGGCTGGAAAGGTCTTTCCCTTCCTCCGAAGAAGGCACCTCCCGTCGAAGGTTTTCCATACGGCCCTTCGCCGATTTCAGAGACTCTTCGATGCCCTGGCGTTCTCTTTTTCGATCCTCCAACCGACTTTCCAGGGAGGCCAGTTCCCTTTCGAGGACTCCTCGGGCCTTTTCATGCCGATGCTGCTCCTCCCGAATCCGCTCCAGTTCCTCCTGTTCCCTCTCTCGAACCGGTAGCTTCTCCTTTTTCTCATAGGGGTGTTCCGGAGAGCCGCAAAGCGGGCAGGGAACTCCACTTCGAAGGCGGGAGCGCTCCTCCTCCAGGCTCGCCACCCGCAGGGAGAGATGCAACAGCTTCTCCTGACCGGCACAGCGTTCCGCAATCTGGACCAGAAGCTTCTCCGCATGCTCCAGCTCCCCCAGAATCTCTCCTTTTCGCCGCTCCTGAAGCTCCTCCTCCTTTCGAAGCCGGGCTTGTTCCTTTTCCAGGGCCCCCAGCTTTTCGAGAACCTCCGCCGTCTCTACGGTCCAGCGGAGGTTTATCCGGCACCGCTCCTCCCGGGAACGCCAGGCGGAAACCTCCTCCCCCTCGAGAAGGCCCTCCAGTTTCTTCCGCTCTTCCTTTCGGAGGTCTTCCCGATTCTGCCCTCTTCGACGTAGCTCTTCCACTACCGAGGCAAGATTTTCCTCTTCCTTCCGCTTGGCCTCGAGCTTCTCCTCCTCCAGGATTTTTTCTTTCCCCAGAATCCGTTCCCGGCTCTCTTTCTCCCGAAACTGCTCCCATTTCTCCCGAAGAAGCCCGCAGGTCTCCCCCAGGGAAGCGTCCTCTCCATGCTCCTCGAAGAACAGGACATACTCCTCCAGTCTTTCCCGGGTCTTTTCATGCTCCTCCTCCAGAATTCGGAGCTCCTCTCCTTGCTTTTCCCGAAGAAGGTTCTTCTTTTTCAGAAGCTCCGAGGCCTCGCCCCGTCCCTCTTCCAGAACCCGAAGCTCCTCCTCCCGGCGAAGACACTCTTCCAGGATCGGACGTTTCTCCTCTCGATCCTTTCGGGCTTTGTCAGCCCGGGCTTCCGCCTCCCTCTCTTCCCGGCGAAGCCGCTCCGCAAGCTCTTCCAGAGCCTCTATCTCCTTTTCGAGGAATCCCCCTCTCTGGGCCAGTTCGTTCCGGTTCCTTCGGGTGCTCTCCAGGAATTCATATTTCGCCTCCAGGGTCAGGGCCATTTGTCCCCGCCGGAGCTTTCGGAGATCCTCTTCGGCATCCTTTCGGCGCTCCTCCAGAAGGATCCGCTCCCTCTCAGCCTCCCGAAGCTCCCGCTCCAACCGCTCCAAGGCTAGTCGCCACTCCTTTCCCCGGAAAAGCTCCTTATCCCGGAGCTCTAGCTCTCCCTCCGCCTTCAGGGCTTGGCGATGCTCCTCCTTCAAAGATCGAAGCTCCTCGGAAGAGAGCAGTTCCACCCCTTCGCTCCTGCTCTCGATATCCCGCAGGGCTTCCTGCTCCCGCCGACGCCGCTCGTGCACGTAGACGGAAAAGCGGGAATAGAGATCCGTACCGGTAATCTGCTCCAGCAGAGGGGCCTTTTCGTTGGGAGAGGCCCGGAGGAAAGAGGCAAAGCCTCCCTGAGCGAGGAGCACCGACCGGGTAAACCGGTGAAAATCCATTCCCGTAAGCTCCTCCACCAGGAAGTTCACTCCTCCCACGGAGCTCTCCAGGATCTCCCCGGAGATTGCGTCCGCGAGCTCCCGCCAAGGCTGCTGCAGAGCCCCTTTCCATTTCTTATTGGCCCGATGCTGCCCCCAGGAGGCCCGAAAGGTTCCCCGGGAAACCTCGAAGACCACCTCGGCCCGACAAACTCCCTTCTGACGGGACATGACCTCGTTGGTGCTCTTGCTGATGTTCTCCAGACGGGGGGTTCTTCCGTAAAGCCCCAGGCAGAGGGCATCCAGAAGGGTGCTCTTTCCGGCTCCCGTGGGGCCGGTGATGGCGAAAAGTCCGCTCTCCTCGTAGGCGGAGGAACGAAAGTCCACGCTCCAGGTTCCCACCAGGGAGTTGAGATTTTCCAATAGAACGCTGCAGATGCGCATAATCCTTCCCCCTCTCCTACTCTGCCCGCAAATCCTCTTCCCGCATATCCCGCAAAGCCCCCCGGAAAAGATTCATCTTCCGGGGGCGTTCCTCTTCCGGAATATGATGGGCTTCGAGACAGCGCCCGAAGACCTCCTCGGGATCCAGCTCCGCAAGACACTCCTCCTCGGAAAGAACTCCGAGGCTTCGGGAAAGGTCCAGGGGAGTCCGGATGCGCAGAATCTCCAGGGGCCTTCCCGCAATGCGCTCCTCCAGACGCTCCCGGAGGACGCTTCCGCCGGCGACATCCCGGCACTCCACCTCGATCCAGCAGGATTCTCCCTCTCCGGCGAGGCTATCCAACTTTTCCTCGATCTCCTCCAGGGTTCCGGAAATCCGGGCGAGTTTCTGAAAGGAGGGCACCGGAACCTCCGTCACCCGGGGAATCTCCCCGGAAAAATCCACCTCCACCACGCATTTCCCGGAAGGCTCTCCGAAACTCATGGGAAGAGGCGCCCCGGAATAGCGCCGCAGGAGATTTCCCCCCACAACCTGGGGAGCGTGCAGATGCCCCAGGGCCACGTAATCCACGTCTTCGGGGAAGCACTCTCCTCCTACGCGGGGAAGGGAACCCACGTAGAGCTCCCGCACCCCGTCTCCCTCGTGCACCATACCTCCGGCGGCGAAAAGGTGCCCCGTCACCACGAGAGGGATCTTTCTCCCCAGCTCTGCCTCCAGATTCTTGCGCACTCTTCGGGCCTCCTCGCAAATTCTGGCGTAGTGCTCCCGAATGCCCCCAAGCAGCTTTTCCTCCCGGGCGGCGAAATCCTCCCCCTCCTCGGCGAGGCGCACATCCCGATCCCTAATATAGGGAACCGCACAGCAGAGCGCCTCGGGCTCCCCCGACGCATTCCGCAGAACGAGCACCTCCTCCTCGGGGAAATCCGGAAGAGATCCCACCACGTGCACGTTCAGCACCCGAAGAAGCTCCCGGGGAGCGTTCAGAAAGGAGGGAGAATCGTGATTGCCCCCCACCACCACCACATGACGGCAGGGGGAGGAGGCCATCCGGCAGAGAAAACGGTAGTAGAGCTCCCGGGCCCGGTTGCTGGGAGTGCCCGTATCGAAGACATCCCCCGCGATAATCAGAAGTTCCGGGGCAGTTTCTGCAATCCTGGAGGCCAGCCAGTCGAGGAACTTCTCGTGCTCCTCGTAGCGCTTCTTCTCGTAAAGCCCCCGGCCAAGGTGCCAATCCGAGGTATGGATAAGTTTCATAAGCCCTCCTTGTGCCCCTCTCCGCAAAAAAAGGGAGCGGATAGAGTAAAAATCCATGGAATTTTTGTGTTCAAAGAAGCTGACCAATGCTGATTTTATGACGAGAAAAGGCAATGCCTCCGCCCAACTCTGGAGCAAGAGTACCATATTACCCAGGCCGCTCCACTCCGGAGCGGCCTGGGTAATATGGGGTATTCCCGGCACTCCGGGGCAGAAAATTTTCTCCCGAAGCATCCGGAAAAAGAGGCTTTTGCTTTTTCCGGCCTTTCGGTTACAATCCGATTCCACGGCTAGACATCCACAATGCCGTTCAAGGGAGAATCTTCATCATGCAAAGACGCACTTTCTGTACCCTGCTCTTCCTGGGGATTTTTCTCCTGGGGGGCTCCCAAGCCGCCCGGGGAGCGGACCCCCTGACACAGCTCGCCATGCCCGCGGGAAAGCTGCTCTACGATCACGCTTTTGCGGAGCTGGAGGTTTCCATGGATATTCCTCATTCCCGGGAGGTGGTGCTCCCCCGGGTACATACCTCCATGATCTCCCGGGATTTCGTACATCTTCCCGAGAGAAGTTCCGAAAATCTGCTGGTTTTCGCCAAATGGGAGGGACTTTTCCGAACCACCCAGTATCTGGTGGCCTTCGAAGTGGTGGATTATTGAAGAAGGAACTCGCCTGGGAGTAACCCTGAGCGAGCCCTTGCAGCTCTTTTTTATCGACCCGGGCATTCTGGGGAGGAAACCCCGGAGCATACGATATCTCAAGCCCGTACTGGAGGAGATAGGCGCCATTCCGGAGTAGCTCCTCGAAACGCCTTCCTCCGAAAGGGGCCAACTCGTCGCGGGAGATCTTTTTTTCTCCGGCACCACTTTTTTATTTTTCGTACTTCCCCTGCTCCGCCAGGTACTCCAGGGCGGGGAGATCCCGAATAACCAGATGCCGCCGGGAAATTTCCAGGATTTTCCGGGCGGTCATCTCTCCCAGAATGCGGGAGAGAGTTTCCGGCGTGGTTCCCAGAACTCGGGCAAGCTCGGTTCGGGAAATTTCCAGATCCAGCACGTCCCGATTTCTCTCTTTTCCCGCTTCCCGAAGATGAAGCAGGTACGAGGCGAGCCGCCCCGGCACCTCCTTGAGAGCCAGGTTTTCAACCTGCAGGGTAAGCTCCCGGAGCTTGAAGGAGAGCACTGCCAGCATGTGCAGGGCAATGTTGGGCTCCCGGGCGATAAGGCCCAGAATGGCTTCCCGGGAAAAGAAGTACAGCAGGCACTTTTCCAGGGCTTCGGCGGAGGCGGGAAAGGTGCTCCCCTCGAATACCGCCGCATGCCCCAGGTGATCTCCGGGACCGCAGAGATGAAGAATAACCTCTTTCCCCTCGGGAGAAGCCTTGAACACCTTGAGACTTCCCCGCTGCACCACGTAAAATCCCTCTCCCTCCTGGCCTTCGAAGAAAATCGTCTCTCCCTTTTCAAAGGTTCGGGAAAGAGCCAGTCCGGCGATCTTGCGGAGATCCTCCGGGGGAAGCCCGGAAAAACCGGGAATGGCCTCCAGAAACGTTTCGTCTTTCTTCATGATCCTTTCGGAATCCCTCCTTATTTTCCACCCATACCCTTCTTGATTTACACCTCTTGATCTACATCAAGGAAAAACTCGTCATTTTTGGTATTCTCATACCGAAATACAGAGAACTTCCGAAAAGCTCCGGTTTTTCTCGAAAAACCGCACATAGATTGTACCAGGAGGTGCACAAATTATGAAAAAAGAATGGGAAAGCCGTAAGGAATCCTTTCCTTCCCTGGACTTTCGCAAGGCCACGGAAAACTTTCTGCCGGGGTTGCTCAAACGGGCCGCAGCGACATCCAAGGGAGAGGGATTCCGGATAATCCAGACTTTCGAACCCCTTCCGCTCTATTCCGCCCTGGGAGAGATGGGATTCGAGCACCTTACCGAAAAGATGACGGACCAGGAGTACCACGTATGGTTCTGCCGAACCGAAGAGCGGGATCCCACCTATGCGGAAGCGGGGGATCTTCCCCTCAAACCAACGGCTATTCTGAATTTTAAGAAAATTAGTGACAACATGGCGGGATTGGCAGTAAACTTTTGGCAGGAGATCTGGAACAAGGAGACGCCCGCTCTGGATCTGAAGACGAAACTTCTCCTCTCCCTGGCCAACGGAGTGGGGGCGGGGCGGTTCCGCCAGGCCACCCGGGAGCTGATCAAGGCCTACGCTCTCGGCCTTACCATCCCGGAGATGGACGAGATGTTCTCCCTCTTCGCCTGGAACGGGGGCATGGGCACCTTCGCCTCGGAAATCGGCCCTTCCCCGCTTTTCGGAGCCTACCAACTCATCAAGGAGATGGAAGGCCGCAAACAGGGACACTCCGCCATCATGAAGGCCCTGCTGGAAAAGTTCGGAGAGAGCAATTCCCAGGTAAGCGTGGCCCAGCGATAGAGCCGGAAAAGCCCTCGGGGTATTTCCGAAACCAGATAAGAAATAAGAAAAAAGGAGGAAACATCATGCGGTATCGCACCCCCTTCGAAACGGAAAAAGTGCAGAATCCTCACGGTGTGGAGGTTTGCAAACTCTACGATTCTCCGGATGCCCAGGTGATGCATATTACCCTGAAACCCGGCGAAGCCCTGAAGAAACACATCACTCCGGTGGACGTCTTCTTCTACGTGCTGGAAGGCACCGGCATGGTGGAGATCGGCGAGGAAAAGCGGGAAGTCTCCCGGGACACTCTCATCGAGAGCCCCAAGGATATTCCCCACTGCTGGTACAATGAAAGCACGGAAGTCTTCCGGGTGCTGGTGGTGAAAACCCCCCGTCCCGGAAATTCCGCAAAAATCCTGTAAGGCTTAGCGGTGTGGAGCGGCGCTCTCCTTGGAGAAATGCCGCAGGAGTGCAGAATGAAGTGATCAAGAAAAGGAGGATGCATATGTACTGTTTTCAGTGTCAGGAAACCGCGCAAAACAAGGGATGTACGGTTCGGGGAGTCTGCGGCAAGCCCGAAGAGACCGCAAATCTTCAGGATCTCCTTATCTATACGCTCAAAGGAATAGCTCTCTGGCATGAAAAGGGAAAGGAAGAGGGAATCTCCCTTCCCCAGGAAGGAAGCTTTGTCGGGGAGAGCCTTTTCACCACCATCACCAACGCGAACTGGGACGACAAAGTCTTCGTGGCCCGGGTACAGGAAGGGCTCAAGCGCCGGGATGCCCTGAAAGAGATTTTTCTGAAGGAATACGAGAAGAAGCACGGCAAACCCTTCGGAGAGGATATGCACGATGCCGCTACCTGGTACGCCCAGGGGTTGGAGGCCTTCCGGGAAAAGGCGAGATCCGTGGGTGTTCTCTCCACGGAGAACGAAGATGTGCGCTCCCTCCGGGAACTGCTTACCATCGGGCTCAAAGGAATCGCCGCCTATGCGGAACATGCGGCGGTGCTGGAGCATGAGGACACCGAAATTTACGACTTTTTCATGACCGCTCTGGCCTCCACCACCAAGAATCTTTCCGTGGATGCCATGACGGGGCTGGTGCTCCAGGCGGGAGAAAAGGCGGTACAGACCATGGCCCTCCTGGACAAGGCCAATACCTCCACCTACGGAAACCCGGAGATCACCAAGGTAAATATCGGGGTGCGGAACAACCCCGCCATTCTCATCAGCGGCCACGATCTGCGGGACATGGAAGATCTTCTCAAGCAGACCGAGGGCACCGGAGTGGACGTGTATACCCACAGCGAAATGCTTCCGGCAAACTATTATCCCGCCTTCAAAAAATACGACCACTTCGTGGGTAATTACGGAAGTTCCTGGTGGAAGCAGAACGAGGAGTTCGAATCCTTCAACGGCGCTATCCTCATGACCACCAACTGTCTGGTGCCTCTCAGGCAGAACAACACCTATGCGGACCGGCTCTTTACCACGGGCATGGCGGGTTACCCCGATACGCCCCACATTCCTCCCCGGGTGAGCGGCAAGCCCAAGGACTTTTCCGCCGTCATCGCCAAGGCGAAAGCCTGTCCTCCTCCGAAGGAGATCGAGACGGGAAGTATCGTGGGAGGCTTTGCCCACAACCAGGTTCTCGCTCTGGCGGATAAGGTGGTAGAGGCGGTAAAGAGCGGCGCCATCAAGCGCTTCGTGGTGATGGCGGGGTGCGACGGACGCCACAAGAGCCGGGATTACTACACCGAAGTGGCCAAAGCCCTTCCCAAGGATACGGTGATCCTCACCGCGGGATGTGCCAAGTACCGGTACAACAAACTGGATCTCGGAGATATCGGAGGCATCCCCCGGGTGCTCGATGCGGGACAGTGCAACGACTCCTACTCCCTGGCGGTGATCGCCCTGAAACTCAAGGAAGTTTTCGGTGCCGCGGACATCAACGATCTGCCCATCTCCTACGACATCGCCTGGTACGAACAGAAGGCCGTGGCGGTGCTCCTGGCCCTGCTCCATCTGGGAGTGAAGAACATCCGCCTGGGCCCCACCATTCCCGCCTTCCTCTCTCCCAACGTGGCGAAGGTACTGGTGGACACCTTCGGCATTCAGGGTATCGCCGACGTAGAGACCGACGTGGCCGCCATGATGGCGGGAAAGTAAAAATTTCCGTATTTCTCGAAAAAATCCAGACGACACACCAAGGGGGGCCCCGAAAGGGAGCCTCCCTTTTTCCGTTGCCATGGTTGCTATAAGGTCCATCTTTCCGCCGTTAATTTGAGTGCATTTATCGAAGTTTCGTCATATCCATTTGACAAGGCATAATTTTTTTACTACTCTCTATGAAGGAACAACTTCATTCCGTTGGATAAAAAGTTTTTTCTCCTTCAAGGAGGGCCCATGCTCAGAGAACGTATTCTTTTCCGACGCAAGGACATGACCCCGGGGCAGGCCCTGGTGGCGAATTACATCCTCGGAAATCCGAGGGAGGCGGCCTTTCTCACCGCCTCGCAGCTCGGCAAGCGGGTGGGAGTAAGCGAAACCACGGTAATCCGCCTTGCCCACCTTCTGGATTTTTCGGGATATCACGAAATGCGGAGCACCATGACGGATCTTCTGATGAATCATCTCTCCACGCTGGAGCGGCTGAAAGACTACGAATCCACCCAGGAGTACGATTTTTTCGAGCGTGCCATCCGAAAAGATCTGGGAGCTCTCACCCTGGCCCTCTCCACAATTTCCTCGGAAAGCCTGAACCGCCTGGGAGAAGCCATGGCGAACGCCGATGCGGTCTATCTCGCGGGGTATCGCAGCTCCTTCGCCCTTACCTACTACCTTTCGTTCTACCTCTCCTGGATTCTTCCGAACGTCAAAAATGTCAGCCTGGACATGCCCTTCGAAATGCTGGCAAACGCTCCCTCCGGGAGTATCGTCCTCGGAATCAGCTTTCCCAGGTATTCCTCCTGGACCGTACAGGTTCTCGAAACCGCGGCCCGGCTCGGATTGACCACCGCCGTGGTCACCGACGATCTTGCAAGTCCTCTGGCGGCCCAAAAGGATTATGTACTCTCGGTGCCCTACGAACCCGTAGCGTTCATTGACTCCTTCGCAGCTCCCATGAGCGTTCTGAACTGCCTTATTCTGAGTGTCGCCCAGCACCTGGGGGAGAATGTCACGGAAAAGCTCGGAATGCTTGAAAGCCGCTGGAGGGAGGATAAGGTCTATACAAACCATAGAGATCGGTAACAAACCTGTTTTCAAGTCCAAAAAATGGAAGGAGTTGCTTCTTCAGTGGATCTCGGACATTTCATACCTCGAAGCTTCAAGGGAAATCTCAGAACGGCAGTTCGTGGAGAGGGAATTTATCTCTACGACGAGGACGGAAACGCTTTTATCGACGGATGCAGCGGCGCGCTACTCTCGAATATCGGACATGGCGTCAAGGAGATCGCCCAGGCGATCTACGAACAGCTTCTGGCCATGGAGTTCGCCCATCCCTCCCGCTGGAACAACAAGAAATCCGTGGAGGCGGCGGAGGAACTCTGTTCGCTCACCCAGGACGGATTGGACTACGCCTGGTTCATCAGCGGCGGGAGCGAGGCCATCGAATCGGCCATGAAAATGGTTCGCCAGTTCTTCGTGGAGCGGGACGGCAAGGGCTCCGGCAAAACCGAGATTATCGCCCGCTGGAACTCCTACCACGGAGGAACCCTTGGAACCATGGGACTCGCAGGCAGCATGGCCCGGCGGCGCACCTTCGCCCCCCTCTTCAAAGAACACCCCAAGATTCAGCCTCACTACTGCTACCGCTGCCCCTACAACCTCACGTACCCCGCATGCGACGTGGCTTGTGCCCGGGCTCTTGAAAGCGAAATTCTGCGAATCGGCCCCGAAGCGGTGGCGGCCTTCTTTGCCGAGCCCGTGGTGGGTTCCACTGCGGGGGGCCTGAACCCTCCGAAAGAATACTGGCCCATAGTCCGGGAGATATGCACCAGATACGACGTGCTTCTGGTGGCCGACGAAATCATGACCGGCATGGGACGGACGGGAAAACCCTTCTGTACCCAGCACTGGGATGTCACTCCGGACATTATCTGTTCCGCCAAGGCCCTCACCGGAGGGTACGCCCCGGTGGGAGCCATGATCGTCACCAAGGAAATTGCCGAAACCATCCGGGATGGCAGCGGTTCCTTCCAGCACGGTCATACCTACAACGGCAATCCCGTTACCGCCGCTGCGGTAGTGGCTACCATTCAATACATGAAAAAACACCGGGTCTTCGAAAATGCCGCCCTCATGGGAACCTACTTCGAGGAGAAAATCCCCGCTCTCCGTGAAATTCCCATCGTGGGGGATGTTCGAGGCATGGGAATGATGCGGGGAATCGAACTCGTGGCGGACAAAAAAACCAAAGCCCCCTTCCCCCCGTCTCTGAAGGCCGCCGCCCTTGTAACGAACGAGTGCATAAAGCGCAATCTGGTGATCTATCCCGGAACGGGACAGATCGGAGGCGTAGCGGGGGATCAGCTCCTTTTCGCCCCGCCTCTCATCGCCACGAAAGAGGAGATGGACATCATGACGGATCGTCTTCTGGATGGCCTGAAGGCCGCCTCGGAGGCGCTCAAGGCAAAAGGATAACGGGCAAAGGCCCCGTATCTTGCACCAAAAAACTCGCACCAAAAAGGAGGAAGTTGTACATGAAGAAGGGAATTCTGGCATTCGCGCTTATCGGCATTATGGTGTTCGCATCTCTGGGTTCTGCCGCCACCTTTATCACCATCGGCAGCGGCGGCGTGGGGGGAACGTACTATCCCCTCGGCGGAGCCATGGCGGAAGTCTTGACGAACGCCGACATCGGGGTTCGGGCCACCTCCCGGGCCACTTCGGCCTCCCGGGAAAACTGCCGTCTCGTGGCCTCGGGCCGCGCCCAGATCGGCATGACCATGGGATCCGCTCTCTATCAGGCCATTACGGGTACCGAGGCTTTCGAGCCCGACGGCAAGCTTCCCCTGCAGATTCTCATGAGCATGTACCCTGCCCCCCAGCACCTCGTAACTACCAAGGGTACGGGAATCACCAAGCTCGAGGACATCAAGGGAAAGAGAGTCTCCGTGGGTGCTCCCGGAGGAGGCGACCAGATTCTGACCAATCTCATTCTGGCCGCTGCGGGAATCGATCCCGAGAAGGATTTTTCAAGGCAGCAGCTTACCCAGCCTGAAGGTGTCATGGCGTTGAAGGACGGCAACGTGGATGCGGTGTTCTGGAACTTTGCGGCTCCGGGCTCCGCGGTGCTCGAAGTGGCGGCCCAGCGCGACGTGGTTCTTATTCCCCTGGAGCCGGAGCTGGTACAGAAGGTCGTGGAGACCAATCCCTTCCTCATCTCCTACACCATCAAGAGCGGCACCTACGAGAGCGTCCAGGAGGATGTCCTCACCATCGCCGACAGCAACTACCTCGTGGTTCGGGACGATATGGACGAGACCCTCGCCTACAATCTCGTAAAGACCATCATCGAGAACCGGGAAAGCTTCATGAACATCACCCAGCAGGCGGCACATTTCGTCCCCGAATCCGCCAGCGTGGGTATCACCGATTTCGTGTCGGGAGCCAAGAAGTACTTCGAGGAACAGGGCATCGAAATGAAATAACCGCTTCACCGTCGATACACAATCATATTTTCGAGAAGTTCTACCGTAAAAGGCTCCCGGCGGTTCCTTTCAGGATTCGCCGGGAGCCTTCCCAAAAAATTTATGGTGTTCCATAGTGGAGGTCTGTATATGAATATCGAACATAATCTGCCCGAGGAACAGACTTCTCCTCCGGCTCTGGAAGAAGAGGTTATCGAAACAAACAGACGCAAACTTTCGGGGTGGCAGTACTGGGTGGTGGCGGGCATTGCCCTTTCAGCCTCCATCTTCCACCTTTACACGGCAGCCTTCGGACTTCTCCCGGCCATGTACCAGAGAGGAGTTCACTGGATGTTCATGGGAAGTCTGGTCTTTCTCCTCTATCCGGCCACAAAATCCCGCCCCAAGAACAAGATCGATCTTTGGGACTGGGTTTTTGCGGGAATGGTGGTGGTGGGCTGTCTGAATATCCTTCTGAACTGGAACGCCATCGCCATGCGAGAAGGTATGCCCATACCTTCGGATGTCTATCTGGGAGTGATGATGATTATCCTGGTCATCGAAGGAGGACGCCGTGCCATGGGATGGCCTCTTCCCATCGTGGCCATTATTGCCATACTCTACGCGCTCTTCGGCCCCTACTTTCCCGGCATTCTGGGGCACGGAGGCTTTCCCATCGAAGAAATCGCCCCCTTCCAGTATCTTCGTACCGACGGAATCTTCGGAGTACCCCTGGGGGTTTCCGCTTCCTTCATCTTCCTCTTCGTTCTCTTCGGAGCCATTCTGAAGGTTTCCGGAGCGGGACAGTTCTTCATCGACCTCGCCCTCGCTCTTACGGGACGCAGCCAGGGCGGACCGGGCAAGGCGGCAGTGGTAGCCAGCGGCCTTATGGGAACGGTTTCCGGAAGCTCCGTGGCAAATGCGGTAACCACGGGAGCCTTTACCATTCCTCTGATGAAAAAGGCCGGATTCAGCCCGGCTTTTTCGGGAGCCGTGGTGGCCGCCTCTTCCACGGGGGGGCAGGTCATGCCTCCCGTTATGGGAGCCGCGGCGTTCATCATGGCCCAGTTTCTGGGCATTTCCTACTGGAACATCGTGGTAGCCGCAGCGATTCCCGCCACGCTCTACTTCATCTCCATCATGGCCATGGTGCACTTCCGGGCGGGCAAGCTCGGCATCAAGAGTATCGCCGCAGAGACCGCCCCCCGGGTAGGCAGAGTTCTCAAGGAAGGATGGCATCTTCTCCTTCCCATCATTACCCTGGTGGTCTTCCTGGCCCTGGGCTATTCCGCGGTGAAAGCGGTGTTCTGGTCCATCGTCCTGATGGTGATGGTCTCCTGGTTCGGCAAGGCGGAATACCGCATGACCCCCATGCGTATTCTCAACGCCCTCATCAACGGCGGTATCGGAGCCATCGAAGTAGCCGCAGCATGTGCCTGCTCGGGCCTCGTCATCGGCATCATCGGCATTACGGGAATCGGCCTGGCCTTCTCATCTTTCGTTATCAGCCTTTCGGGAGGAATTCTCCCTCTGGCTCTGATACTCACCATGATCGGCTCCATCATTCTCGGCATGGGAGTTCCCACCACGGCACAGTACATCATCACCTCCACCCTGGCGGCTCCGGCACTTCTCCAGATGGGAGTGCCCCTCATGTCGGCACATCTCTTCTGTCTCTACTTCGGGGTTCTGGCGGACGTGACACCCCCCGTGGCGCTGGCCACCTACGCCGCCGCAGGAATCGCCGGAAGCAACGCCATCAAGACAGGCTTTACCGCCCTTCTCACCGCCATGGCGGGCTTTCTCGTTCCCTACATGTTCATCTACAACAGCCATCTCCTCTTCCAGGGAAACATTCTTCAGATCATCTTCGCCTTCGGCACGGCGCTCATGGCGATTATCGGCCTCGCCGCAGCCGTTCAGGGATACTATTTCTCGAAGCTCTCGTTCTTCGAGAGAATCTTTCTTCTCGTGGTGCCCTTCCTGCTCATCGTTCCGAACATCTATACGGATCTTCTCGCCCTTGCCATTCTGATAGGCGTTTTCCTTTTTCAGAAGAGAAAAGCCACAAAAGCCACGGCGCAAACCTCGGGGATTCCTTCTTCCGACGGCTCGCAATCTTAAGGAGGTGTCATCCGCATCATGACACATAAACTTATCAAGCCGGTCATGTCCGCCGAGGAGGCGGTGACGCACATCAAGCCCGGCTCTTCCCTGATGGTGGGGGGCTTCAATTATGCGGGAGTTCCCTACACCCTCATCGACGCCCTGGTGGCCCAGGGAACCAGGGATCTTCATCTCATCGCAAACGATACTCTCTACGCCAACGACGAACACCCCGAGGGAATCGGACAGGGCAAGCTCGTGGTGAACGAACTCTGCCGCAAGGTAACCGCATCCCATATCGGATTGAACCGGACCACCCAGAGCCTCTACAACCAGGGGAAAATAGAGCTGGAACTCGTTCCCCAGGGATCCTTCGTGGAACGCATTCGCTGCGGCGGATTCGGCCTTGGGGGATTTCTCACTCCCACGGGAGTGGGAACCATTCACGAAGAGGGAAAACAGGTTCTGGAAGTGAATGGAAGAAAATTCATTCTGGAGCTCCCTCTGACGGCGGATGTGGCCATTATCCGGGGATATAAGGCGGACCGGTGGGGAAACCTCACCTACTACGGCACGGGAAGAAACTTCAACCCCGCCATGGCCACCGCGGCAAATCTGGTCATCGCGGAAGTGGACGCCATTCTCCCCCAGGGGGAGATCGACCCCAACGACGTGGTCACTCCGGGAATCCTCGTGGACATACTCGTTCTGAAAGGAGACGGATACTATGCTTCCCGTACTTGATGCAGAGCTTGTCCGGCACAGAATAGCCAAACGCATCGCCCTGGACTTCGAGGACGGTGCGGTGGTCAACCTCGGCATCGGCATTCCCACCCTCGTCTCCGACTACATTCCCGAGGACGTGCATGTATTGATGCAGACCGAGAACGGCATCGTGGGAGCGGGGCCCAAACCCGAAGCGGAGGATCTTCGCCTCATCGGCGCGGGGGGACGCTGCGTCTCCCTTCTTCCGGGATCGTGCCTCGTGGCGAGCGATACGAGCTTCGGCCTTATCCGGGGGGGGCATCTCGATGCCACCGTACTTGGCGCCCTGGAGGTGGATGGAGAGGGAAATCTCGCCAACTGGATGATCCCCGGCAAGATGGTTCCCGGCATGGGAGGAGCCATGGATCTCGTTACGGGCTCCAGGGCCGTCTATATCGCCACCACTCACTGCGACAAGAAGGGGCGCCCCAAGCTGATCAAGAAGTGCACCCTCCCCCTCACGGGAAAGGGCGTGGTGAGCGTGGTGGTCACCGAGTTCTGCCTCATGCGGAAAATCGGAACACGCATGGTGCTCTGCGAAATCGCTCCCGAGGTAACCCCCCAGGAGCTGAAGGAAAATACCACCATGGAGTACGACGTTTCTCCGGATCTTGCCCCCATGAAGGGCATTGCCTAGATCGCTTTTCGTTGACACGGAGCATTGTATGAAGCACAGAGACAGAGCCGGAGTATATATGTTCCCGGCAGCGACATAGGAGTCGGCGAGTGCGGCTTTGCGCCGTGGAGGGCCGGTGGCGGCACGGGACGTGCCGACAAGTCTCAGCCGTGCCATGGACGGCACGTCTGAGGCGACGGGGCGAAGCAGCAAAGCAAGGGAGCGGTTCGACCACTGGAGGAGCAGAGGGAACATATAAACGGAGGCTCCCGTTAAACATTTCGCAACACATCATTTGTAAAACCGCTCTAAGGAAGCGGGAAAGGATAAACCTATCATGGGCAAACCGGTTATTCTAAGCGCATGCAGAACCCCCGGAGGAAAATTCGGGGGTTCCCTCAAGAACACTTCGGCCCCGGAGCTCGGCGCCCTTGCCCTTGCAGAAGCGGTAAGACGCTCGGGAATTTCTCCCGAGAACATGGGCGAGGTCATTCTGGGAAACGGCTGGCAGGCGGGGGTGGGGGCCAATCCTGCCCGGATCGCTCTGCATAGGGCGGGACTTCCCCAGTCCATTCCCGCATTCACGGTAAACAAGCGGTGCGGTTCGAGCCTCAAGGCGGCCATGCTCGGAGCGGATAAAATCCGGCTCGGAGATATGGTGGCGGTGGCCGCGGGAGGCATGGAGAGCGCCTCCAATGCACCCTACATTCTTCCGGACTCCCGCTGGGGATACCGGATGGGGGAGAAGAAGGTTCTCGATGCCCTGCACAAGGACGGCTTTCACTGTCCCCTTGCGGATATGCTCATGGGAGCTACCGCGGAGATCCTGGTGGAGGAATACGCCATCAGCCGGAAAGAACAGGACGAATTTTCCCTGAACAGCCACAAGAAGGCCCTGGCAGCCATCGAAGGAGGACTCTTCGCCGAAGAGATCGTTCCGGTGACGCTGAAGGACCGCAAGAAGGGAACCATCCTCTTCGATACCGACGAGATACCCCGGAGCGACACCACCATGGAGACCCTGGGCAAGCTCCCGGTGCTCTTCAAGGAAGACGGCACCATCACCGCCGCATCGAGCTCCGCCCTCTGCGATGCGGGAAGCGCCTGCATCATCGCCGACAGCGACTGGGCCGCCGCACAGGGCTATACTCCCCTGGCGGAGATTCTCGGCTACGCTTCGGGCGCCCTGGATGCGGTACACATGGGGCTCGGCCCCGTGGTGGCCATGCCCAAGGCCCTTGAAAAGGCGGGAATGGCCCTGGAGGACATGGAGATCATCGAGATCAACGAGGCCTTTGCGGCCCAGATTCTCGCATGTCATCGGGAAATGAAATTCCCCATGGAAAAGCTGAATCCCCTGGGAGGCGCCATCGCTCTTGGGCATCCCATAGGAGCCACGGGAGGCAAGATTCTCGCCACCCTGACGTACGCACTGAAACACCAGAAGAAAGAATTCGGCATCGTGAGCGCCTGCATCGGGGGCGGTCAAGGCGTGGCCATGGTGCTGAAGAATCTTTCCTAGCTAGCTTCGCTGCTCCGGCCCATCGCCCGGATCCGCGCCTGCCATGGCAAGGATCCGGGCTTACCGGCACATCCGCCTGCGGTGAAAAGATCCTCTCCACGACGCAACGCCATGCCCCCCGGCTCCCCTGTCGCTGCCGGAAATTCATAAACTCCGGCTCCACGGTCTCTCCAATGCCCCATGTCAACGAAAACCGCTTTCGTCGAAAAAGCCTTCGAAAGAATGATCAAAATTCATCAACCTCTCCATGCGCTTATTTTGCTCTTTCCGTACCTCGAAATGAGAAAAATTCCCCAGTTCCGCAAAAAAAGCGACCCCCCATCGAGGAGCCGCTTCCATGGAAAGAAGATATTTTTTCCGTTATTCCGAATCAGGATACCGCTGCAGGGGTTTTGGAGAAGCTTTCGTACTCCCTGGAGGTAACGATTTCCTTCAGGGCCCGGGCCACCTCCCAAACCTCTTCGTAGCTGTTGTAAAGCGCCACCGGAGCGATGCGGATTACCCGGGGGGGCCGAAAATCCGGCACGATTCCCCGCTCTTTCAGAGCACAGCAGATGCGCCAGGCCTCCGAATGTTCCACCGCCACGTGTCCTCCCCGGCGAGAGTGCTCCCGGGGGGTTCCCACGGCGTATCCCAGAGGAGCAAGCTCCCCCTCCACGAGATCCATAAGATATTCCGTAAGCCCCAGAGATTTCTCCCGCACCCGTTCCATTCCCGCTTCGGCAAAGACCTTCAGGGCCCCTTTGAGGGCGGCGCCGGAGAAGACCGAGGGCGTACCGATCTGCCATCCTCCCGCGGAAGGGCTGTGCTGGAACTCCAGATTCATCTGAAACTGCTTTTCCTTGACGTAGCCGAACCACCCCGCCAGGCCGGGGGAGCGGGAAAAATGCTTTTTGTTGAGGTAGAGAAAACCCGGACTTCCGGGCCCTCCGTTGAGATGTTTGTAGGAACACCAGAAGGCGAAGTCCACCCCATTTTCACTCAGGCGGTGCGGCACGGACCCCGCGGAATGGGCGCAGTCGAAGCCCAGAACCACCCCTTTGCGGCGGGCCGCTTCGGCAAGCCGGGGAATATCCAGAAGCTGCCCGCTTCGATAAAGCACCGAGGGAAGCACCGCCAGCCCCACGTCCGCCCCGAAGGAGGCGACAATGTCGTCTTCCTCCAGAGTCCGCCCGTCCCGGCTTTTCACGAGGATCAGCTCTTTTTTGGGATCCAGCCCGTGAAGCCGGATAAGGCTGGAAAGGGCATAGATATCCGAGGGAAAGTTCAGCTCGTCCGCCACGATTTTGGTGCGCCCCTCCCGAGGATTGTAGAAGGTGCTGGTCAGAGCGTGGAGATTGATGGTGGTTCCCCCGGTCATCACCACTTCTTCGGGCTCCGCTCCCACCAGGGGAGCCATGACGGCTCCCAGGGTCTCTCCCAGATGAAACCAGGGGGGATTCCCCTCCAGCCATCCGTCGATGCCCAGGCGCTTCCATTCCTCCAGAGCCTCCAAAAGAGCCTCCTCCGCATCCTTTCCCGCCAGCCCCAGAGAGTTGCCGTCCATGTAGATCTTTCCGGGGACACCGTAGAACCGATGCCGAAACGAGGCCAGAGAATCCGCCCTATCCTTTTCCCGGGCCCGTATCCGGGCCTGTTCCATAAAAGTCATGCTTCTTCGCTCCTCTCGCAGTGTGTGCATCCCTGCAAATTCATCTGTCGAGCCACTTCCTCCATGCTTTTGCGGAAAAAGGCCACCTGTCTGGCTATCTCTTCCTCCGAAGCCCCCAGGGTGGCCGCACGGTTCCAGCGACGAAATTCCTCCTCAAGCCGGGGAAGCACTCCTTCTCCCCGGGGGGAAAGAAAAATGCGCCGCATCCGGCGATCTTCCGTATCTCTGCGGCGTTCCACGTATCCGAGCTTTTCAAGGCGCCCTATGCCCCGGGTGACCGAAGCCTCATCCACCGCAAGCTTTTCCGCAAGTTCCATCTGATTCGCTCCGGGGCTCCGGGCCACCTCCACCAGATACTGATAGAGTCCCCGGCCAAGTCCCAGAGGTTCGAAGGCCTTATCCATCCACATCTGGGTCTGACGATACATGCGGGAAAGGGTCCGCCCCAGACTCCAGAGATCCTTTCGGGAGACTTCCTTTTCTTTCTTCATGGCTCTCACCTCGGAAAAGAGAATAGCATTTTTTATTTACTTGCGCAAGCAAGTTTTTTCAGCCTCGAAAAGGGAGAAAATTCCCTGGAGAATCTTCTCCCTTTCGGAGATCAACAGCTTTTCCGCCCCGGAAAGAACGGTCGGTAGAGTTCCTCAAGAAATCGCGGTTCTCATTTCCAAAAGGAATCTTGGAGCTACCCCCGCTCTCCCCGGTTCTTATTTTTCCGCTTCGCCCGGTAGAGAGCCTCGTCTGCCCGGAGAAGGAGGGCTTCTCCGGATTCTCCCCGTTCGTGCTGGGCCGCCCCGAAACTTATGGTCGCCCGTACGGTTGCACCCTTTCCGGAAGTCCAGGAGGCGCTCATTACCTGTTTGCGAAAAAGTTCTCCCCGTTCGAAGGCAAATTCCAGGGGGCACGCCTTGAGAAGTACCACAAACTCTTCTCCTCCCCAACGGGCCAAAATGTCCATGCCCCGGAGATTGTCCCGAAAGATGGTTGCCACACCCCGGAGCACTTCGTCTCCAAAAAGATGTCCGTGAAGATCGTTAATCTTTTTGAAGTCGTCCAGATCTATCATGAGAAGGGAAAAGGGGGTTCGGGTACGTTCATATTCCTGCAGGGCCTGCTGGAAAAAGATCTGGAAGGCATGACGGTTGTATACTCCCGTAAGCTTGTCCGTAACGGCCATACTTTCCAGTTTCTTTTCGTATCCCTCCACCAGAGCCCGCATGGAGATAATCACGAGAGCCGCAAGAATACCGCATATTCCCAGGTTGAGAAGCAGGGTGAAAAAAATGTGCCGCTTGACCTCTCCCTCTCCCTGTTCTACCAGGAGATACCAGTGGAATTCGGGGATGAACCGGACATTCACGTGATAGACGTCTCCATTACCATGGTACTGAAATGTTCCGCTCTCCCGGGCGGTCATTTCTTCAAAAAGATCTCCCAATCCGGGGATCTCCCGAATATTCTTCTTCTCCTTCAGAAAGTGGGATCCTGCAAGAGTAATGTTTCCCTGGAGGTCGAAAAAACAAATGTTCCGGGCGTACCGTTCCTGATATTCTCCGATGGTATCCGTCACGGCGCTCACCCCGAGGCCTACTCCGGAAGCCCCGATAAAACTTCCCTGGTAGTCGAAAACCTTGTAATTGATGAAGACGGTGAGGGCGTCCCGATGGGCCATGTCCACATCCAGGTTTACCTCGTAATCCCCAGAAATTTCCTGGAGGCGGTAGTACCAGACATCCCGAGGTTCTTCGGGGGAGACCGTCTTGAGTATGCCGTCGTAGTAGTAATACCGCCCGGTTTCCTGGGAGATAAAAAAGCTTGTCTCCGTACCGTATTGGCTCTGGATCTCCCGGAGGTAGCGGGTTATCTCGTTCACGTCCAGCTCTCCCCGAAGAACCCAATCCCGCAGAAAGGTATCCCGGGCCATGAGAGAGGATATGAAGATGGGACGCAGGAGATCCCGCTGCACTTCCGAATAGATGGTATCGCTCGTGAGGGGAAGGGCATGCCTTTCTATCTGGTGCCGCAGCGATGTGAGAGAGACCAGGTAGCTGAAAATGCTGGCGGCTCCAAAACCCAGGAGAATGAGAAGACTTATCGCAAGAATATGGGGTCTGTTTCGTTTACACATGCCTTTGCAAACCTCCGATGCAAAATCCCTGAAGGAAGGGGCGGGGGGAAATTTTTGGGGGATTCTCCCCGGAGAATAGAGATCCCCGGCACTCCGACCATGCCGCTTCAGAACATACTACCATGGGGAGGGGAAATGCAGAAACCCGGGACTTTTGTAAAAGCCCATCGAACCCTACCGGCCCCGCCATGGATGCGGCGGGGCAGGCAGGGACGCCCTGACACGGAAAAGAGAGAATGTCGTTCTTTCGAACACGCCTTGGAAGCACGCCACGCTTTCATCCCCGGGCATACGGAACTTGTGACATGCTTCCCCCGGGCAACGCTTTTAGGGAGAGGAAGGTTCCCGCCCCTTCAGAAAGGCTTCGAGCTTTTTCACGTGCTCTTCCATCTTGGGATCCGGCGAGAGAGCGAGACCTTCTTTATACTTCTTCAGAGCCTCCTGGTATCGCCAGTTCTTCTGAAGCTCCGCCCCCTCCCGCCAGAGAGCTTCCGCCTTCGCCCGGGCCTCCTGAGACTGGGCACCCTGGTGCAGCAGGATCTCCAGACGATCCGCATAATCCTTTACCTGTTCCAGAGGAAAGATGGCGAGGCTCTCCCGGTAGAGCCGGAGGGCTTCGTGATATTCTCCCCGGTTCTGTACCGCCACTGCCTGGGTAACCACCTGCCGGGCCTCCCGCCGAAGGAGGCTTTCCAGCTCCCGCACATGAGTCTGCATGGCCGGATCGGGATTTTCCCGAAGAACCTCCTCGTATTTGAGAAGGGCCTCGTACCGGCGTCCCTCGGATTCAAGCTTTTTCGCCTCGTCGTAGGGCGACGCCGGCGGAGGAGTCTCCATCAATTCGGGAAGCTCCGGAGGTGCCGGAGGTTCCGGAAGAAGGCTTTCCAGGGATATTGCGGGTTCCTCCAAAGCTCCGGGAGCTTCTCCGGAAACTTCGGCATCCTTTTCGGGTTCCGGGGCTTGTGCCGCCTCGGGAGCTTCCTCCGGAGCCTTTGAAGCAACTTCCTTTTCCTCCTCCAGCTCCCGCTCCAGCTCTGCCGCATAGGCCTCCACCGCAGGATCCGGAGAAAGGGGAAGGCTTTCCCGATATTTTGCGATAGCTCCGGAAAGATCTCCCCCTCTTTCCAGAGCCAGGGCTTCCTCCCGAAGAGCGAGCGCTTTTTTGAGCCGTTCCAGCTCCGCCCTCAAACTCTCCTCCCCAAGAACGTCTTCGGATTTGGGTTCGGACTCCGGCTTCATCTCGGAAGGCTCGGAGAAAGAGGAGATACACGTATTTCTCAGAATATGCAGCGAGGGTTCGCCGGGACCGTAGCTGCCCGGTCGATCCTGCACCACCACATCGCCTCCGGGGGAAGCCGCCATATTCAGGAAAATGCCGAAATGCTCCCGCACCGGAAGGGCCTGGAAAAACCGCCCCTCCCCATCATAGATCCAGAGGGCATCCTCGGAATCGTCGTAGACGTAGATATTTCCCGCTTCGTCCGAAGCCATGGCCTTGGGGTTGAAGTATACGTCCCGGTCTCCCGGAGTAGGCGAGAAACCCGCGCCGTAAAAAGGCCACTGAGCGAGTTTCTTTCCCTGCAGGTCGTACACGCAGAAGAGAGGATTCCGGTCGGTTTCGGGGTTTTCCTGGAGAAGCACCAGCCTATCCCCGGGAAGAACGGCCATGCCCCCCGTCTCTCCGGGCTCCCAAGAGGCGAGCAGATCCCCGGAAGGAGCAAAGACAAGAACCCTATACTCCCCATCCGTAATATCCGTAAGACCGGAAATCACGATTTTGCCGGAATCGGTAATCCCCACAAAAGGAGGCTTGTAAATGCCTTTTTCGCCCACTATCTTGGGACTCAGCTCGATCTTCTGGAGAAGCTCCCCCTTTCGGGAGAATCGCTGGACCCGGGCCCGCACGCTATATCCCTCCTCCACCACCCAGAGAGAGCCATCCGGAGCGAAGGCCATACCCTGGGGATAGGAAAAACTGCCCTCCTCGCCCTTGCCCTTTTCTCCCCATTCTTCCAGAAGCGTTCCCTCCGCATCGAAGAGGCGGATTTTACAGTTTGTGGAATCCCCCAGAGCGAACACGCCATCCGAAGCCCAGGCAAGGCCGAAGGTGTGCCGGAATACCTCCTGGGTGGCTCCGTAGGGAAAGCTCTTCTCCAGCTTCAGGGGAGGCTCGCCCTCTCTGGCGGAGCTGAGAAGAGCCTCCAACTCCTCTTTATGTTCCTCCAGCCCCGAGGCGTTTCCCATCACCATCACCAGGGTAAGGTTGCCCTCTCCATCGGTCTCCTTGGTAAGAATGAAGTTTCCTCCCACCTTCCTGGAAGCTCCTTCAAGCTCCACCTCTCCGGAGAAGGATACATACACCGCCGGAACGGAGCCCAGGGTAATCTCCTTTCGGGAGGAGGTAAAGTTTTTGGGCTTTTCCCGGGAAATCTCCTTTTCAAAGGATTCCAGAAGGGCCTCGTAGCCCATGCCCGGGGGAGGTGCCTGCCGCATCAGCCCCACCGCCAGGATGGAACGACCCTCTTCTTGAGGAGAACCTATGGAATCCGGGGGAGCTCCGGTAAAGAACATAACCCCTTCCCGACGATCCACCAGGGGTTTCCAGGAGGCGGGAACCTCTACCCAGTAGGGAGCCATCCAACGAGAGACCGTGTCTGCAAAGGCTTTTTCCGGCAAGAGCGGGCAGGAAAGCGCAAGAACCGACACCAGCACCCAAAACACCCAAAGGGGTCTCTTTCTTTCCGAAAGCCCATCCCTTGCAACAGATCCGCATAAAAAACGCATGATCCCAACCTCCTTTTCTCGCTACTCTTTTTCGTAACGGCTCAAGGGGAAGAAACAGATCCCCACGGGAAAGCTCACCGAAAGATTGTCGTATCGCACCGGTACACCGCTGTCGAGCCAGGGTTCCTGGGTTCCCCGCTTGTAGAAATCCAGAGAGTAATACATCACAAGGTCCACCGAAAAGGATTCGGGAACCTGGGCATCCTTTCCCGGAGTCCAGGAGACCGAAGCACTTCCGGAGCTTCCGGAAATTGAAGTGCTGGAAAGAAATCCCGTGGTGAAAAAGCACTTCGTCACCGTCACCCGCCCCTCCAGGGGGGGCGTTTCGGGCATGGAAACCCCCACGGGGGGAATGGCGGCGAGAGCCACCGAAAGCGTGAGGGTAAGAGGTTTACCCCGTACCGCATATCCCGAAGCCAGAACCTTTCGTCCCGGCACCGTCCGGGGATCCTGCCCCGCTCCTCCGAGGCCGCTCAGGGCCAGGGCCTGCCCCAGAGCCTCCTGAAGCTGGGCATCCGTAAGGGTGACGCCCATTCTGGCCATTTCCTGAAGCATCTGTTCCTTCATGGCATTTCCCGCATTTGCCACGGCTCCGGTCATCTTTTCGAGCCTCTTTGCCTCGGGGGTCTCCGGAAGAATGTCCCCGGAAAGCCCCGCAGCCTCAAGCTTCAGTTTCAGGGGCACTTCGGGGAAGGTCACCGAAGGGTCGTTGCCGAAGGGAGAACCCGTGGTCCAGAAGGTTCGGTTTTCGAAGAAATGCCGCTCCGCTCCCTGAATGACGCTGATGGAGATGGCATCCTCGGTGAGGAAGTTCTCCTCATGGTCGAAGAGCTTCACCCGGGGAGCATATTCCTGTCCGGGCTTTAATCCCTGGTAGAGATGGGTCACCTTGGAGCGTTTTCCCGGATGCGGCCGATCCTGCAAGAGGTCGCTTCCATCGTCGAAATCCCATTCGAAAAGGTAGAGCCCCTTGGGAGTGGCCAACGCCTCAAATTCCATCTCCTCCTGATCTGCCCATCCTTCTATAAGCTCCAGAATCACGATTCGGGGGGGGAGTATGGAAACCTCCGCCTCCTGCTCCAGGGTCCACGAGGGGCTTTCGAAGAGGCGGCTCCCCGCCTCTATACGGATAAGGGCGGTCTGTTTATGTTGCAGCTCGTAGAAGGCCTGTTCCTCCGTGAGGGTAGCTCCCGAAGGGGCGGCGTAGAGCCGCAGAGGGGCCTCCTCAAAGTCCCCCTCCAGGGTTTCGATCTTCTCCAGGGCCCCCTTACGGAAGAGGAGCTTTCGGGTGTATATCTCCTTCTCCCTCTCCTCTCCCTCTTGCTTCTCCTTCTCCAACACCACCAACTCCGCGGGCCCGGAATAGTGGATGATGAGATCTGCGGCCTTCCAGGCGGGATCCTTTTTCTGAAGATGTTCCATGGAGGATTCGATCTCAATAACCGTGATGGGCACTCCCTCCACATCCTCCGAGGGATCTGCTCCGGTTTCGCTTTCGGGGAAAAGCTCGCTCTCTTCAAACTCCGCCTTCAGTTCCAGAGTGGGAAAAAAGAGCTCCAGCAAATCCGCACAGGCATAGATGGCCAGGGGAAGCAGTACCTCTCCCTGAGAAGGAGCGAAGGCGTGAGGAACATGATATCGCCCGAGCCTGCCGAGCCTCCCCGCCACCCCTCGGGCAACCTTCTCCTTGAGGGGATCAAAACCTCCGAGAAAGCTCTGCTCCGGATCGAACCAGTGAAAACTCAGCCGCTCCTGGGCCATGGGCACCCGTTTGACTGCGTCGAAAAGGCCGTAGAACTTGCTCACACTGCGAGGCATGAGAAAACCCTGAACCGTGGTCTTTACCTCTTCCAGATCCTTGAACTGGGGAGCGGGGTAAGGCTTCTGCCGATTGTTGGGCAGCGCCCCCGAGGGGCCGTCGTAGATGGTGTCCATGGTGTAGAAGGTTTTGTTAATAAAGCTTGCCACCTGATGAAAGAGCTCCAGAGGTTCCTGAAGAGTTCCCCCGGCGCTTTCCAAGTAGGGACGAATGTGGGAGTCGATAAAGGGATTCCCGGCGGCAGCCCGGACATGCTCCGGAAAGATGGAAATCTCGATGGGCTCGTCCATGGGATGGGAATCGTTCCGCACGTGAGCGGGCTGGGTCATGTCTCCCAGCATGTGCATGGACTCCCCCAGAGCGCGGTAGGCCCGAGAAAGGTAGAGGTTCCGCTGATCCTCATGATTCCGGGCAACGAGGTTCAGGGTGGTTTTGAAGTGGGGCATGCCTATCTGCTGGGGAAGAGGAACATCCTCCCGAACCTCCAGGGCCGCCTTGTAGGAGGAGAGGGCGGTAAAAAAGGTAAAGGGGTTTTCCGGATGATCCACCCCCCAGGATCGGGCATCGATCTGGGGGCTGTCGTACAACCCATGGGCCCAGCTCTGATCGGTCAGATAGGCCACCCCCTCCATCCGCAGAGGATCGTAGAAGTGCCGCACCGAAGAGAAGAGATGGGGCTCGTCGGCCCAGTCCCCCCCCATGATGATCCAGCGCTGCATGGAGAGATTCATCTCCCGGGAAACGAAGTCCCCGGCCTTCAGGGAGGAGCTTGTCACCCCCACCCCCCGGAGGTGCTCTTGAAAGGCCCCTTGAGCGAAGGGCCCCAGGCGGAACTTTTCCTCTCCCTTGGCCTGCCTCAAAAAGAGACGGAGAGCTTCGGCGTTGATCTGGCTGTGAGGAGCCTGGCTCCATGCCTCCACGAAGGAGGGAATCAGGAAGATCCAGAAGAGTAGAATGGGCACGAGAACCGTTCTCAAGTTTTTATTTTTACCACACCACATGGTTTTTTCCTCCCTTTCGGTGGCAACGATACTCCGGCGGAAACGTTAAAAATCGAAGAGTACCCATCGATCCTCCACCTTGATCCACCGAACGTAAAAGGTAAAGCCATCGAGTTCCACCGCATATTCCGAGGTGCGGAGGCTTGTGCTGGTTGCGGGATCCGCACGATCTGCCGCGGCGAGAAAGCTCATCTCCGCCTTTTCCAGAATCTCCGCAAAGGAAGGCATGGCCTCGGGATTATGGGCGAAGAGGGCGGCGTATTCCTCCCGGCATCCCAGGTCGATATGGCTCACCGCCCGGGGAATATCCTTCTCTTTCAGAGCGCTTCGGAATTCTTCGAAGTTCTCTTCGATGGCGGCCTTTTCCTCCGCCAGGTCCGGATAGTTTCTCCAATCGGCATCCTCGTCCTCGAATAAATTCTCCCCCAGGGGATCCACGAAATCTTCCGAAAAGCCCGGGCCGGCTAAAAGCCTTTCGAGGTAAGCGATACGCTCCCGCAAAGGTTCCAGGTCCGGGGGAATCCTTCCGGAAGGAAGCGTTCCGGAAAGCTGTTCCGCCACTTTCTCCAGGAAGCGGATTTTTTCTTCCAGAAAGGGATCTTCGTAAAGGGCGTAGCTCTGCCGATAGGCCGCCAGAGCACCGACTGCATCTCCCCGAATCTCCTTCGCTTCTCCCTCCATACGGTATTCCAGGGCCTTTTCAAGAAGGGCGATTCGCTCCTCCAGGGGCTGTAAAAGGTTCTCTCTTGTCCCAGCCTCCGTTTTGGAAATCTCCGCAAACAGGGGAAAAAAAGCCAGGCCCAGGGCGAGAAAAAACCATACCGCACATGCAACAACTCTGGAAAAAGGGATCCATGTACTGCGCATCACGGGGTCACCACCTTTGCAATCATGATTATCACCCAAAAGCTCCGCAAAAACCCCGGAGCCCTCGTATTTTTCTGCCCAGGAAAACGGGAAATCTCTCTATTCTCTTCCATTCACAACCTCCCGGAGCTTTTCCGAAAGAGGCACTCCCGCCCTTTCCAGGGCCTCGAAAAAGAGGCGTACCCCCCGGAGGCCTGAGCAGAGAAAGGAAAAGCTTTCGCCATCTTTTCGCACCAGCCGTACTCCCCAATCCCGGCGGCTTTCCAGAAGAAGGCTCTGAGCCAAAAGGCGAGGCTCCATAAGGGATCCCAGTCTCATCATAATCCGCAGTCCCCCGGGAGGACGGTAATCCTTGAAATCCGCCAGCTGAATATCCTGATAGGCCATATTCCAATCCCCTCGGAGAGTGTGCACCTCCACCCTTTCCGGAAGGAGGAGGAGCCAGAAGGTGGCATATTTGGCGGATACGTAGAAAAGGGTTGCGGCAAGGGCCGCCAGGAACCACCAAAAGAGGGTGAAATAAAGGCTTCCCTCGGAAAAACTGAGCACCCTGGCAGTCTGAAAAATCTCGGGAACCATGAGAAAGGGAGCCCCGAAGAAGAGGCCCGAAAGGAAAAGCCCGAGTACATCCGGCACGTACACGCTGCCCATCCGGGAATAGCCCAGAGCGTCTTCGGGAGCCTTTCTACTCGGCAGCAAGAAGTATATTCCCAGAGCACAAATCAGGAAAAAAAGGGAAAAGCGCCGGAAGGGCCGAAGTACGAAGGAGGGCACTCCCCGAGAGGCGGCGGTGCCGGGATCTAGCGAGGAAAGGGAGAAAAACCGGGGGCCCCGGGAAGAGTAGAACCGAAGATACCGAAAGGGTTGATCCCGCTCCTCCATGCTTTCGTAAACCTCCCGAAAGGGCTCCTCGGAGGGAGTGAAGTAAAGGCTCCCGGTATCGTAAACATCCTCGCTCCTTCTGGAGGCAAGATCTTTTTCGGAAGCACCGTCGAAGAGAAAGGCGGAAAGCCTCTCCCAGGCGGGACCGGAAACCCTCATTCCCCTCTCCCCAATCTCCTTTTCGATAAAGGCCGCCAGGGGGATAAAGCGGCTGGTATCCCGAAGAAAGGCCCGGCTCGCCGCAGTGGCCCCCCATCCCTGAACGGGAGTGTAGGCCCGCCGGTACTCCGCACCCATATCCACCGGGGCTATCCGGAGAACCACCTCTCGCATGGAAAGAAAGGATCCCAGGGCGAGAAGGAAAAACAGAAGGGCTCCGCCTCGGCGGTACAGTTCTCGCATGGTCTTCACCGCCCTTCGGAAAGGTTGAAGAGATTTCGGGGCACATGCCCCTCCTGCCAGGTTTCGCCCCGGTCTCCGGAAAAATAAAAGCCCCTTTCGCTCCCCAAAAGCATGCCTCCCCGGAAAAGCCGGAGAGAGGAGAGAACCTCCGCATTTCCCAGGGTCGTTTTTTTCAGGGCAAGCCCTTCCCCCGCCGGAACGAGCCGGACAAGGTCGTTTTTGAGAAGCCCCAGCAAAGAGCCCTCTTCTCCGGAAAGAAGCCGGGTAAAGTAGACCGTGGGAGACCAGGAATATCCGGAAACCGGTACCAGGGAAGGCTCCATCTCGGGAGGAACGAAGCGCCAGATACCGTTTCGGGAGACCCCCCAGAGAGTTCCCGCATCATCGAAAAGCACCGAGGAGAGCCCATAGTTCACGTAAACATGTATCCAGCTGTTCCCGGAATCCCGAGAGTAGGAAAGCCCCCGGTCGGTTCCCAGGGCGATGCGGCTTTCTCCGTCCGAAGCCATGTCGTAAAGATACCGTCCCTCGATATCCTCCCGGGCTCTTTCCTCCAGGCTCCAGCTCCAGCCTCGGGAAGAGCGGAAAAGCCCCTTGTAGCTCGTGGCGGCCATCACGGAGGAACCCAGCTGCACCATCCCCACCAGGCCTCCCCATTCTCCCGGAGGAGGGCCGAAATCCTCTCGGACATCCTCTTCCGCAGGAGCAGGAAAGCTCCGGAAGATCCAGCTTTTGCCGCCATCCTCGGAAAGCCAGCTTCCCCGGGAGGTACCCGCGAGAAAGATTCTATCCGAAAGGAGCGACAGGCTTTGGCAGGGAAAGGAACTTTCGATTCTTCCCCATTCTCTCCAGGGGCCTTCCTTTCGCAGAGCTTCGTAGAGAATTCCCGACCGGGAGAGCGCCAGGAGAATTCCCTCGGAAGTTTCCGAAAGCCCCGTAAGGGGATCCGAAATCTCCAGGGGCATCCACGGCGGAGCTCCGGAGGCGGCGAAAAGAAGCCCTCTCTCCTGAGTTCCTCCCAGCATGCCCTGCGCAAAGGTCTCCAGAGCGTTCACCGAAAGGGAGGCGTCCTCGGTATTTTCGGAAAAGGGGCGCCACTCTCCTTCGAAGGAGGCCCGAAAAGCTCCTTTTCGATGGGTTCCTCCCCAGAGAGTTCCCTCGGAATCCACCTCCAGGGCCTGAACGATGGCTCTTTCCGGGAGCCCCCGGGAAAAAGGTTCCCAGAAAGACTCTCCGACCCGGCGATAGACTCCTCCTTCGTAGGTTCCCGCATAAAGAACCCCCTTCGAAGCATTCCGGGCCAGGGAGAGCACGAAAAAGTTTCCCAATCCCTCGTTGCGGGGCTCCCAGCTTCTGCCCCCGTCCGAAGAAGCAAACACTCCTCCGCCGAAGGTGGCAGCCCAGAGAGTTCCCTCGGGAGTTTCCAAAATCTCGGTTATCACCACATGGCCCATCTCTCCGGAAGCTTCCCGGAACTCCGGATTTTCCCGGGAGGCCCAGAGAAGCCCCTTTTTCCAGGAGACCCCCACAAAGGTTCCCGAGGAGGTGGCGTAGAAATTTTTCAAATCTCCGCCCCCCCGGAGAGAGCTCCAGGAGCCCCCCCGGTTCGAGGAAAAAAGGACTTCCTGAAAGGTGGCAAGGAAGAGATTTCCCTCGGGAGAAAGAGAAAGGGAATAGAGAGCATCCTCGGAAAGGGCCCCCCCCAGATTTTGAAAATCCGAGAGAGAGAGCCCGTAAAGCCCTCCGGGTTCTGCGGTAACCACGTAGCAGATGCCTTCTTCGGGATCTGCCCGGATATCCAGCACCGGAGCTTGGGCCCATGCCCGGGAGAGCATTTCCGAAAGAATCAGCACGAAAAAAAGGATCTTCAAGCTCTTGACAGCGAAAGCTCGGTGTACAAAAGGCATGGGGCACACCTCCTCACCAAAAAAGTGTAGGGGAAAATACAGAAAAGTCAAAACGCGAACCCCTTGAAAAAACCCCATAAGGTTTGGGTTTTCGAACATATCCGGGAAATTCGGAGCGGGACGAAAGTACCATGCTTTTTCCGGCGTAATGCCCCCGAGAACCCCGGAAAGAAATCTTTTTTCCGTTTCGAAAGAGGATCCCGAAAGGCCCCGAGAAAGGTACTTTACAAAAAAGTTCCCGGATTGCGGAACAAAAGCGGTTCCGAATCCGGGAACTTTGGGGTGATCTCTTGCGTTTTTACGTATCTCCCGCTACGGATATACCCCTAGCTCGCCCTCGCGCATCTTCAGGATCGGTTTTTACCGGCGAGAGCCTTGGGACTCTGGCGGGAGGGTTCGTCCAGGATAAAGGCTCCGATGCGCTCCTGGAGATCTCCGCTGATCTTGGCCATCTCCTCCCCTCCCAGGGCCACGCGCTCCGCCGCCGCCGCCACTTCCGCCATCTGGCTCCGGA